>QCOD01000006.1 GCA_003209955.1 OCS116 cluster bacterium AG-430-B22 | reverse complement strand
TTACTGGAGCAAGTGAGAATGGTGTATTTAAGTGGACTGAAATGGAAGAAGCCCTATCAAACAATTTATCATTAGAAAACGCCAAAAATATTAAGCTTAGTTCTGACGGTGTAATGTCTGATATCCATGCCGATTCAGCCTATAGAGCAAATTTAGTTGATATAATGGCTTTAAGAGCAGTAGAAAATTTAATATGAGCAATATAGAGATTCTCTCAAAAGCAAATGATTGGATTAATGCAGGTCACAAAGTTGCATTAGCTACAGTATTAAAAACTTGGGGCTCTGCGCCAAGAAGAGCGGGATCACAATTAGCAATAAGAGATGACGGTCATATGATAGGTTCTGTTTCTGGTGGATGCGTCGAAGGTGATGTTGTTGCCAATGCATTAGAGCTATTTGATAATCCAAAAGTTAAAATAATTGATTATGGTATTACAAATGACACCGCTTGGGAGGTTGGTCTTGCTTGTGGTGGTGATATTAGAATTAGATTAGAAATTCTCAAATCTAATGGATAATAAAATTTTAGAAGAAATTTTACGTCTTAACAAAGATAAAAAGCCATTTTGTACAGTTTCAAAAATTAATGACGATAATGTTGAGATTATTATCTTAGATAATAAAGAATTATCAGATATTCAAAAATTAGCCCAAGATGCACTTCTTAAAGATCAACTCATAATTACTAATTATAAAGATGAAGAAGTAATTATCAATCCATTCAACCCTCCCCTTAACATAATAATTGTTGGGGCAGTTCATATTTCACAATATTTAAGTAAGATTGCAAAATTATTAGACTTTGATGTAACTATAATTGATCCAAGAGAGGCTTTTGCTTCTAAAGAAAGATTTCCTGATGATAAAGTAATTAATTCTTGGCCTGAGGATTGTTTTGAAAATCTTAACATTGATAATCGAACAGCAATAGTAACATTAACTCATGAACCTAGTCTTGATGATCCAGCCATAACTTATGCTCTTAATTCTTCATGTTTTTATATTGGTGCATTGGGAAGTAAAAAAACTCATAATAATAGGATAGAAAGATTAAAGAATTCTGGCTTTAGTGAAGATATAATAAAGAGAGTGAATGGACCTATTGGCCTACCAATAAATGCCGCAAAACCAAATGAAATAGCAATATCAATTATGTCTGAAATAATAGCATCTCTAAGGCATCATAATTATCTTGATTTAGATATGAGAGATGATTGGAAGTTGAGATAATGCATATTGAGTCATTTATTCTTGCTGCAGGGGTTTCGAAAAGAACTGGAAAAATAAATAAACTTACAAAAAAATATAAAAATAAACCGCTAATTGAGCATACTATCGAAAATTACTTAGATTCAAATATTGACTGCAATAATATTATAACTGGCTTTGAAAGCGACAAAATTAATCAGATAGCTTTAAAATTTAATTTAGTTACATATTATAATAAGGACTTTTCTAAAGGAATACTTTCTTCAATAAAAGTTGCCATTCACAATATTCAAAAACAAACAACTGGTGTAATAATTGGTTTAGGTGATATGCCACTGGTAAAAACTAGCGACTTAAATCTTTTAATTGATAAATTTACAAGTGTTGATTGTAAAAAAATATGCACACCAGAAAGCTATAAAAAGATAGGTAATCCAATTATTTTTCCTGTAAAAACCATAAAGATGATATTAAGGGATATTGATACTGAAGATAGAGATACCGGACTTAAATCAATAATAAAAAAATATAACCCTATTACTGTTAAGACCTCAAAAGGAGTTCTTAAAGATTTTGATAAAATAGAAGATTATATATAATAATCAATTATTTAATGAGAATACCTCATTCATAAAAATACCTATTTCGTAATTCAAAATCAAATCAGCATATCCATCAAGATCAGTTGGTTCCCTGTTTAATATAATAAGTTTAGACCCATTACGTTTTGCAAGAATAGGAAATCCTGCAGCTGGATAAACTTGTAAAGAAGATCCTATAGCAATAAATAAATCACAACTTAGAGTTGCATTTTGAGATTCTATCATCTCTTTCTCAGGCATGGATTGGCCAAAAGATATAGTCGCCGTTTTAACTATACCCCCACAAATATCACATATTGGAGCTTGATTTGTCTCTAGGAATTGTTTTTTTATATCCTCAATTTCATATCGTTGTTCACAAGATAAGCACTTAGCATAGGTAGTATTACCGTGTAATTCTATTACTTGATCAGATGGAACACCGGATTCTTGATGAAGGTTATCAATATTTTGAGTGATAACTTTTTTTATTTTACCTTTTAAAACTAGTTCAGAAATAGCAATATGACCTGCATTAGGTTTGGCATTGCTTATTTCACTATCAACATTAAATTTTCTTCTCCAAGACTCTACCCTAGCCTCTTCGGATGCCATAAATTCTGAAAAATCTATAGGTTTAAATTTAGTCCAAATACCTCCAGGACTTCTAAAGTCAGGAATACCTGATTCTGTAGATATCCCAGCTCCAGTAAAGATTACAATATTAGAACTTCTATCAATGTAATCTTTAAAATCTCTAATATCATCCTTACTAATCATTTTTTTTATAATAAATGAAGTTGATAAAAAACCAAAGAGTGATCAGTAAAGTTATCCACCATTCGATAATATTTTCTATATAACCATAATTCTTAAAGAATATAAAAAATGGTATGGCCAATAAAAAAGCTAATAATTGTAAAAAAACAATAATATTTATTAAAAAATTTTTAAGAAAAAATCTTCTTATTCTCATCTGTGTACTAAAAGTAAAAACCCATTGAGAAATGAGGGTAAAGATATAAAAAATAAACACACCAAACCTTCTCATTATTTCATAAAAGAAACCCTCCTCCCCCAAAGCCACTATATAAGCTATAAGAAATAATGATCCCAGTCTGCCAATAAGAATTAACAATTTATTATAATTTGGTTTAAATAATCTAGGCCATAGAAAAAATAGGAATAAGGCAGAAATCAACATAAGTACTTTGAAAATAATTATTGAAGATGGCTGTCTTGCAGCTCTACTTATAGAATAACAACCATCAATATAAGGATTGCATAAAGATAAATATTCATTTTGAACTGATAAAATGAATGATAAGTGAATAGCTATAAATGGAATAATTGATACAAGTAAAAGATGGTATTTTAACTTAAACATTAATAAATTTGATTAAATAATAAGAAGATAGATTAAATAACTTATAATTAACCAAGCAATAGTCCAACCAAATAATCTTAGAAAAAACATTTTATTGTTATAACTTATATAACTGATAGAGTCATAATCAAATTTAATATGGAGTAAAAATATGCCTTTAGTTGGAGTGAGAGCAAAAGTAGAAAACTCAGATAAATGGAAAGAAGAATTTAAAACACATGGAGAATTATTTAAAAGCCAAGGTGTATCAATTGCTTATATGGGAGCGACTGATAATAATTCTGTATTAGCTATTTTTGAAACTGATGATTTAGATAAATTTAATGAAATATTTACCTCTGAAGAAACTGCTAAAGCAATGTCAAATGATGGTATTGAAGAAGACAGCGTGGAAATGTTTGTAATTACCGATCAATTGGTAATCATGTAAATCAAATTATTTTTTTAAAAATTTACTCGTAAAAATTATTTATAGATATTGGAGAATCAATAATGGATTTTTTATACTCAGAACAAATTGTCAGGTATGGTCAATGGGTAATTGTAGTTATAAGTCTTTTAGGCGTATATCTTGTAAGTTCAACCAAACCAAAATCACGTCTTAGCGGTTATATTGTTACTGCACTCGGAAGATTCACTGGTGCAATGATGTTTATTATTCTTGATCTCTATGCTTTTGTAATAGTGAACATAATTCATACTTACATAGGGCTTAGAGGTTATTATAAAAATAGAAAGCAATTATCTCATAAATAAAAAAAATTATTAAAAGTTATAAAAATTCTTTTCATATTAAACTCATAACTCATCTATGCAATCAACAAAAGATCTTACAATATTATTTGTTCGTTCCTCTCCAAATACATCATCTTCCATTCTTAATGGAGTGTAACCAAGGGCTACGTTATTTTGCTTATCGGCTATTGATAGCGATCCACCCCATCCTGTCCAATAACAAGTTTTATCATTTTTAAAATACCCCATCCATGAATCATTTTTAACAGGTAAGCCAAAACCTATGCCCCATCTAACTAATCTATCTAAAACTAAATCATGATCCATTATTTGTTCTTCAAAAATTTTAGATAAACTTTTTTCTGATAATAGCTTTACACCATTAGACTCGCCATTATTTGCTATTAATCCCATGCACTCAGCTATAGATTTGCCATTACCATGACCACCTGCAGCTGGTATTTCTGCTTTTCTCCAATTATCTTCATTGGCAACTGATGCTCGTAATATACCATTTGCCATTGTTTTATAAGCTGGAGAGTTTTCATCCATATCATCAAATAAATCCTCAGTACTAGGGTCTCCAGGCATGAATATTTTAGCTACCCTATCAAAATTTTCTTTATCTAGACCAATATGAAAGTCACTATTCAAAGGTTTAGCTATCTCATCCTTAAAAAATTTACCTATAGTCTTTCCTGTAATTCTTCTTACAATTTCACCGATTAAGTAACCGACAGTTATCGAATGATACCCCACTTTACTTCCAGGTTCCCAAAAAGGTTCTTGTTGGGCCAATAAAGAACATAATTTATCCCAATTGTAATAATCTTTGTAATCTATTGATTCCTCCCAACCAGATAAACCGGATGTGTGACTCATAATATTTTTGACAAGAATATTTTCTTTACCATTTTCTAAAAAATCAGGCCAATACTCAACTACCGGAGCATCAAAATCTAACAATCCTCTTTCAAAAAGTAATAAAGCACATAATGATGCCTTATTTTTAGTGCTAGACCAAACATTAATTATAGTGTCCTCTTTCCATTTATTTTTAAGGTCTTTATCTTTATAACCACCCCACAAATTTACAACTACTTCACCATTAAGACTAACGCCTAAAGACGAACCTATATCAAGCTCATCATGGAAATTTTTTTCGAATGCAGCTCTTAATTTATCAAACTTTGAATCTGAATAACCATCAACCATAATTAAAACCTTTTTTTATTATCATTTATTTGAAATGGCAGTCCCTAGGGGAATCGAACCCCTCTTTCCAGGTTGAAAACCTGGCGTCCTAACCGATAGACGAAGGGACCGCGCTATATCTTTATATCGAAAAATTATTAACGAATCTAGGCTATAAATGCATCAAATATTTGCAATTGTATACCCTTAAAGTCTTGCCAATCATTTTTTCTAATTACACCAATAAAATGAATTAAACTACCGGAATGACTTGTTATCAAATTACCTAAAGGGGTTCCTTTAGCATTAAATGCGATACCATCTAAATTTTTAAAATTATTACCAGAAATTTTAAGTTTTAAATGCCCCTTTCCTACAACTTTACAAAATTCAATTTCAGCATTAGGTACAATAAATCTGGGCTCTGGATTACCTTGTCCATATGGTGATGCTTTATTTATAAATTCATAAAAATTTCTGTCAATTTCAACACCATCAAGTATGTCATCATATTTTTGAGTCTTTTTTGTAAGAATATCTTTATCTAATTCCAAAATTTTATAATCACAAAATTTATTAAATTCCTCTATCTTATTTTTATGTAAACTAAATCCACCTGCCATTGCATGACCACCACCAGATAAAAGAATCCCTTGATTAACGCCATCTAATATTATTTTACCAATATCTATTCCTGGTAATGACCTTGCAGAGGCAGTACATAAGTCTTCATTAGCAGATATTACAAATGACGGTCGATGGAATTTATCTTTTAACCGACTTGCAACTATTCCCAAAACTCCTAAATGCCAATTATCATTAGAAACAAATATTGAACTCGGGTAATCATTTAGACCATTTTCTTTCATATAATTTTCTATCTTTTCTAAAGATTGATCTAAAACTTTCTTTTCAATATTTTGTCTTTCTTTATTAAGTTCATTTAATTTATCAGCTATGGCATTTGTTTCATCATTATTATCTGAAGTTAAAAGTCTGAAACCTAACTCAGGCGATCCTGTTCTACCAGCAGCATTAATTCTTGGTCCAAGAATATAACCAAGCTCATAAACATCAATATCCTTAATTCCGGTAACAGAACATAAGCTTTTGATTCCTAATTTATCTGTATTATTAATTATTTTTAAACCCTCTTTAACAAAGGCTCGATTTAATGACTTTAGTTGGACAACATCACAAATTGTGCCTAACGCTACTATATCAAGATATTTTTTTAAATTTGGTTCATTAATACTATTAAATTCCTTTACATTTCTTAATGCTCTTCTTAGGGCAACAATAAATAAAAATGTTAAACCAACAGCTGCCAAATGATTTAAATTAGATTTATCATCTTTTCTTGTAGGATTAATATGAGCAAAACAATCTGGAAGAACATTATCAACTTTATGATGATCAATAATAATAACCTTAATACCATTCTTTTTAGCGTAGTCTAAAGGTTTAATTGATGCAGATCCGCAATCAACTGTAATTACTGTATCAATTCCTTTTTCGATAAATTGATCAAATGCAAAAATATTTGGTCCATAACCATCTTTTAGTCTATCTGGAATATAGACATCAGAAATAACATTATAATGGTCAAAAAAATTCTTTAATAAGGAAGAAGATGTCGTTCCATCAACATCATAATCACCAATAATTCCTATCTTTTTATTATCAGTCATTGCTAATGTAATTTCTTTTATAGCAATATCCATATCAACTAATTCTATAGGATCAATTATTAGATTATTTACCTTGGGATCCAAGAAATCATTAAAATCTTCTTTTTTAATATTTCTTCCAAATAAAATAGTTTCTAAAATACTGTTAAGCTTTGAATCAGATGTTTTATTAAGATTTATGTCATCATCAATTAGACGCTTCTTCCAAAAAGTGCCATTAATTGATGATCTTTTTTCAATGGTCAGAAGACTTTTGTTCATTATTAATCTTGTGAATTAAATTTATCTATATTTTGATGATGAGCAGTAATCCAACGAATAGTTTTAGAAGATGAACGCATGACAATTGTATGTGTCCATATCCCGGTATTAATTTCAATCCCCGATAATATGGAACCATTAGTAACACCAGTTGCTGCAAATAATGCATCTCCTGTTACCATATCATCAAGATTATAAATTTTATCAAAATCTGTTATTCCTAACCTTGATGCTCTATCTTTCTTTTCTTGATCTTCCAATACTAATTTAGTTTGCATTTGACCACCAATACAACGAAGAGCAGCAGCAGCTAAAACACCTTCAGGAGCACCTCCGATACCCATATACATATCAATGCCAGTAGATTTTTCGGTTGTATGGATTACTCCAGCAATATCTCCATCTTGTATTAATCTTACTTTTGCACCAACAGATCTTAAGGATTCAATTAAATTATCATGCCTTGGTCTATCAAGCACGCAAACTGTTATTTGCTCAATAGGTTTATTAAGAGCTTTACTAAGCTCTGTAACATTTTTTTCAGGATCTTCTTCAAGCGAAATAAGATTATCTGGGCAACCAGGGCCAATTGCAATTTTTTGCATGTAAACATCGGGAGCATTCAGTAATGAACCTTTTTCTGCCATCGCTATCGTTGTTAACGCATCAGCTTGACCTTTCGCTGTAAGTGTCGTGCCTTCTAATGGATCAAGAGCTATATCAACTTTAGGCCCTTTTCCACTTCCAACTTTTTCACCTATAAAAAGCATAGGCGCCTCATCTCTCTCGCCCTCACCTATTACAACTTCTCCATCAATATCAAGTTGATTTAATTCTTTACGCATTGCATCAACAGCTGCTTGATCAGCATCTTTTTCGTTACCTCTTCCAACAAGATATGATGCAGCTACAGCAGCACGTTCCGTAACTCTAACAAGCTCAAGAGTGAGTACTCTATCTAATATTTCATCTGACATTTTTCAACCCTTAACTAAAATTGGCATATGCAGTGGTACAGAAGATACAATATCTGAACTACTTAATATATCAATTAATGAATCAATTTCATCTTTTTTCACAGGATATGTGATCATGATCACTGGCTTAAAGTTATCTTTATTATTATTATTATTTTCGTCCTTTTGAATTATCTTATCCAAAGAAATATTACTATCGCTTAAAAGTTTAGTTAAATTAGACATAGAACCTTTTTGATCTTTTAAAAAAAACCTCAAATAATATGCTCTTTCTTCTGATGAAATTTTATCTGTACTATTTGATAATTCGGAATGTGATTTACTAAATAAATATAATTTCGAGCCTGTAGCACAATCGATTAAATCAGAAATAACTGATGAAGAAGTTGGCCCTTCTCCTGCGCCTTGTCCTTCTAAAACAACATCTCCACTTTCTTGTCCAATTATCTTTATTATGTTATTTGCCTCATCAACTCTTCCTAAAGAACTATCCTTATCTACTAACATAGGTGTTACTTCTTTATAAACGCCATTATCTGTAATTTGTGATAAAGCAATTAGTCTTATATTATATCCAAATTCAGATGAGTAATGGTGGTCTATAAGATCTATATTTTCTATTCCTCTAATATGAATACTTTTAAAAGATGGTATTTCAGAAAAAATTATAGAATTTAAAATTGATAATTTGTGAGCAGAATCCTCACCATTGATATCAAGAGTAGGATCAGATTCAGCATAACCTTTATCTTGAGCATCTTTAAGAGCAACATCAAAACTTATATTTAATTTACCCATATTTGATAGAATATAATTTGAAGTACCGTTTAAAATTGCATAAATCTTTCTAATTTCATTTAAAATAAGACTTTCTTTAAGGGTTTTAATTATTGGAATTCCTCCTGCTACAGAAGCCTCAAAACCAAAAAAATTTTTATGTTTTTCAGTAAGAATTGATAATTCCTCTCCATGTTTAGAAATTAATGCTTTGTTTGCAGTTATAAAATTTTTATCATTTTTTAAAGAATTTATTGCTAAATCATAAGCCAAACCATCTTCACCACCTATTAACTCAATTACTGTATCAATATTGTTTTCACTAATAATATCTAATGGGTTATCAAACCATTTATAATTTGAAACATTAAATGATCTTTCTTTATTCTTAGAATTTGCTGATATACCTAGAATATTAAACTCAACATTATAATTATTTTTAAAATAGCTTCTGTTCTTTTCAATACTTTTGATTACACCCGAACCTACGGTTCCTAGACCAACAATTCCAATATTCAATTCTTTCGTCATTTCATTAATTTTCTAAGGTTTCTTGCGGCTTGGCGAACTCTTTGTTCATTCTCTACCATTGATAATCTAACAAAACCTTCTCCATATTCGCCAAAACCTAAACCTGGTGAAACAGCAATATCAGCTTTTTCTAAAAGTAATTTTGAAAATTCCAAAGAAGTCATTTCCTTATATTTTTCTGGAATTGGCGACCAAGCAAACATAGTTGCTTTTGGAGCAGGTATATCCCATCCAGCATTAGAAAATGATTCAATTAATATGTCTCTTCTCTCTTTGTATACCATTCTTATGTCATCAATAAATTTTTCATCGCTATTCAAAGCAGTAACGGAAGCAACCTGAATTGGCGTAAAAGCTCCATAGTCAAGATAAGATTTTATTCTTGTAAGAGCTGAAATTAAATATTCATTTCCAACTGCAAAGCCCATTCTCCAACCTGGCATAGAAAAAGTTTTAGACATTGAAGTAAATTCAACAGCTACATCTTTTGCGCCATCTATCTCTAAAATAGATGTTGGCTTATCATCTTCATTAAAATAAATTTCTGAATAAGCTAGGTCAGATAAAAGTATAATATCTTTTTTTATGGCGTATAAAACAATTTCTTTATAAAAATCTCTACTGCAGATACGAGCGGTAGGATTTGATGGAAAATTTATAACAATAGCTTTTACAGGATATTTTGATGATTCAACTTTTTCAGCTATTTCAGTCATCAAATCAATTTCTTCATTAATACGATAATGAATTAAATTTGCACCTGATATAATGAAACCAAAAGCATGAATTGGATATGCCGGGTTAGGAACTAAAAATGTGTCACTTGGGACACTTAATACTTGAGCCATATTTGCTAAGCCCTCTTTAGAACCAAGAGTGGCAACTACTTCTGTTTCATAATTTAACTTAACATTAAACCTCCTTTCGTAATATTCTGCTTGTGCTTTTCTTAGCCCAGATATCCCCTTAGATGAAGAATAACGATGAGATTTTGGATCTTGTACAGCTTCTATTAATTTATCAACTATATGCTTAGGTGTTGGTGAGTCAGGATTACCCATACCAAAATCAATAATATCCTTCCCCTTAGAGCGAGCATCATCTTTAATGCGGTTGACTTCTGCAAAAACATAAGGGGGAAGCCTATCTAATTTTTCAAGCTTTTTCATACTAATTAATTCACAACTTTTTTATCACTACTTATATAGCAGAAATTATTATCATTACTTGGCCATTTTGCATTTTTATCAAGGTCATAATATTCTTGATCACTTAACAACTGCATAACTGTTTCACTATATAGATACTTTTTTTTTATTGTCTCTCTTGTTCCACAAGAAATCAAAAAAATACAAAAAAATATTAAAAAAAGAGATTTCATTTTCTTACTTATGGGTACATACCAAAACTAGCTAAACCTTCACTCTCATCAAAATCGAACATAATATTCATATTTTGAATTGCTTGACCAGCTGAACCTTTTATTAAATTATCTATTGAAGTCGATATTATAATTCTTTCATCAATTCTATCATCAAAAATAGAAATTAAACAATTATTTGAACCTCTCACCTTAGAGGTTTCAGATGGAATACCTTGATTTGAAATATGAACATAAGCATCTTCTTTATAATAAGAATTTAAACAAGAAATTGCTTCTTTTGCTTTAGATCCATTAATTGTCTTTAAATATATAGTTACCAATTCCCCTCTATTTATTGGAATTAAATGTGGTGTAAAATTTATTTTTATTTCTTTACCGCTTATATTCCTAATAATTTGTTCAATTTCAGGCGTATGTCTATGTTTTGCAATATTGTATGGTTTCATACTTTCTGAGATCTCTGAGAACATTAGCTCTTCTTTATTACCCCTACCTGCACCCGAAACACCTGACTTAGCGTCAACAATAATGTCTTCTAGAGAAATAATATTCTCTTTAATAAGTGGTAAAATTGATAATAGAACTGCAGTAGGATAACAACCTGGGCAAGCAACAATTCTAGATTCTTTTATAGAGTCCCTAAAAATTTCTGACAAACCATATGTTGTTTCGCTAAGTAATTCAGATGAATTATGTGAAGTTTCATAATATTGGTTGTATATATTAACATCAGAAAATCTGAAATCAGCAGACATATCTATTACTTTACATTTATTTGGTATATTATTGATAATATTATGTAAATTGTTATGCGGTAAACCTGATATAACCAAATCAATTTGAGTAAAATCTATTTCATCAAGACTTACAAAATCTGGTAACTGAGCATTAAATAATGAGGCATGAACATTAGAAGGATTCATACCTAATTTAGAGTTAGCGCTTAGAGCAGAAATATTAACATAATTATGATTTAATAATATTTTAATTAAATCACCACCTGTATAACCTGATGCACCGAGAACAGCTATATTTATCTTATTTTGATTCATTTTTATACCTTATAACTTTTTACTACATAAAAAAAGAGCGCTTAAAAAAGCGCTCATATTTTTTATAGATAAAATTATTAACGCTTTGAGAATTGGAAACTACGTCTTGCCTTACGTCTTCCGTATTTCTTTCTTTCAACAACTCTTGAATCACGTGTTAAGAAACCACCAGATTTCAAAATTTTCTTCAATTCTGGCTCAAATAGTACTAAAGCTTTAGAAATACCATGCCTAACAGCGCCGGCTTGTCCGGAGAGCCCTCCACCTGTTACAGAACAAACAACATCAAATTGTTCTTTTCTTTCTGAGGCAATAAGTGGTTGGTTAATTAACATCCTTAAAACAGGTCTTGCAAAATAATCATCAGATGATTTTCCATTAATTGTTATATTACCTGGCCCTTGTTTAAGCCAAACCCTAGCTACAGCATCTTTTCTTTTCCCTGTAGCATAAGATCTACCAAAATCATCAACTTCTTTTTCAGGAAGTATCATATCATTTTCATTTTTTTCAGTTTTTGATAAATCTTCAAAACTTTTTATTTCTTCTGTATTTTCTTGTTCTTCCATTTATCTTTTTCCATTTTTCACATTCATAGATCTAAAATCTATTAATTCAGGTTTTTGAGATTCATGAGGATGCTCAGTACCACAATAAATCTTCAAATTTCTTATTTGTTTGTTTGCTAAAGGTCCTGAAGGCATCATTCTCTCAACAGCTTTCTTTAATATTCTGTCAGGAAATTTGCTAGCAAGGATATTTTCAGGAGTTTGCATTTTAATTCCGCCTGGATAGCCTGTGTGTTTATAGTATTTTTTATCTGTTAATTTATTACCAGTAAAATGTATCTTTTCAGCATTTATAACTACTACATGATCGCCATCATCAACATGTGGTGTAAAAGAGGCTAAATGTTTACCTCTAAGCCTATTAGCGATAAAAGAAGCCACTCTACCTACAACAACATCAGTTGCATCAATAAGTATCCACTTTTTCTCAACTTCACTTTGTTTTGTAGAAATTGTTTTCATAGCTATAAATCCAAATTTAAAGTTCTTTTAAAGAATAGTTAATTTATGTCAATACTTATAATTTAATTAAATAAAAACAATAGTTTATTTTGAAGTAATTATTTACTTCGAAAGATAATTGATCGATAAAATATTGAAACAGAGAATAAAATTAGAGCAAAAAATTGATGCAATAATGCAGTTTCCCAGGGCATATAAAATAAAATTGAAACTACACCAAAAAAGATCTGTACAAGAACAATTATTAGTAAAAGATTAGAAATCTTAAAAAGATCTCTATTTTTCTTAAATATATAAATATTAATTAAAGATAAAAATAATATTAAATAAGCCAAAGTTCTGTGATTGAATTGAATGTTAGATCTATTTTCAAAAAAATTCAAATAACCTAAATCTAAACTCCAGTAGTCCAAAGGTAAAAATGTGTTACCCATTAATGGCCATGTTGGGTAAATCAAACCTCCATCAAGCCCAGAGACTATTCCTCCAAGAAATATTTGTAAAAAAATAAGACTTACAAAAAAAGTAGACCACAATTTAGAAAAAGGTGAAGAAAAATTTCCTTTTAAATTCAACATATCGAATAGCAACATAAAACTGACATAAATTATAATAAAAGCCATGGTTAAATGTGTTGCCAATCTGTATTGACTGACATCAACTCTTTCAGTTAGTCCGCTTTGAACCATATACCAACCAATATATCCTTGGATACCTAACAATATAATGATTAATAATGATTTTTTTACTTGTGATTTTGATAGTTTTTTTGAAATTAAAAAATAAACAAAAGGTAACAAAGCAATTAATCCAACAATTCTAGCTAGGAAACGATGGCCCCATTCCCATAAATAAATAACCTTAAACTCAGACAAACTCATTTGATAGTTAACGAGAGTATATTCAGGGATTTTTTTATATTTCTCGAATTCGAAAATCCAGGATTCTAACGATAGAGGTGGAAATACACCTATTACTAGCTCCCACTCTGTTATTGATAAACCAGAGTCAGTAACTCTTGTTGCCCCTCCAACCAAAACAAGAGTGAATAACATTAATATTAATGAAGATACCCAAATAATTAATGGTTTGTTTTCTTTATTTATTGTAAAAGCTATCAAAGTAAATCATCTAAGTTGTTCACATATGTATATAGGTATGGTTATGAAGATTAACAATAGAATAAAAAAATTAATTGGAACAATTATTATACCTATATGGTTGATTTTCTTTATTGGTATTGTAGCCGTTTTAGCTGAAATACTATTGCCTAATCTAAATGGTTTTATGGTTTTCTTATTTTATCTTATAGCTGGTTTAATTTGGGTGGTTCCTGTATTGCCAATAATTTCTTGGATGCAAAGAGAAAATTAATCAAATCTTCCAAAAGTTATCTTATTTAAAAGAAAAATAATCAGAATAAAAATTGATATTGCTATAATTGCTATCATTTGTAACCTATATAAAAATAGTGGTTTTTGATTTTATAAATTATATTGTTTGTTATGAATAGATCTAAAAAGAAATTCTTTTTTATTTTTTTAACATGTTTGTCTTTTATTTTTACACCTTTGTTAGTGTTAGCTGAAAAAAACAATAAAAAAAATGGAGAAATTTTATATGCAGAAAATTGTGCAGAATGCCATTCATTATCCTTAAGAGGTTCTTCACATGGTAACGAATTAATAGGAAAAATTTTTATAGAAAAATGGCAAAATAAATTTGAATTACTTTTTTCAGTTATAGCTAATACAATGCCGCCCGGTAATAATCATAAAATTAGCAATAGTGATTACTTGGAGATTCTTTCATATATATTAGATAAAAATAATATAAAAGATATTAACCTAACAAATATTGTCGATACTTCTGATGAAGAAGAATGGGTTTCTTTCAGTGATCCAAGTACAATTGATAGGCCTGAAGATAGAAAATCATTATTCGAGAATAAAAAATTAAAAAATTATAATAATTTATCAATTGATGCCGTAAATTATCCTGACCCTAATGACTGGACATCATGGCGAAGAAGTCCATTATCTCATGGATTTACTCCACTTACTCAAATTAATAAAAAAAATATTAGCAATTTAAAGTTATCATGGTCATTAACAATGTCTGAAGGAAGTAATCAAGGAACACCTTTGGTTTATGATGGCATTATGTTTTTAACGCATCCTGATAATATAATACAGGCTATCAATGCTAAAAACGGGGAGTTGATTTGGGAATATAAATATAATTATAAAAAAGGCTCTAAAACATTAGGTGGCCCTACCAGAAATATAGCTATTTTTCAAAATAAAATCTTTTTAGCTACTTATGATGCTCATTTAATTGCATTAGATGCTGTGACTGGAAAATTAATATGGAAAACTAAAAAAGCTAATTATGAAGATGGCTATACGCATACCAGCGGTCCAATTATTGCTGATGGAATAGTTATATCAGGAATTAATGGTTGCGAAAGATATATAAAAGATGGTTGCTTTATAACTGGACATGACCCAGAAACAGGAGAGGAAATATGGAGAACGTCAACTATTGCCTTACCAGATGACCCCAATAGTGAAAGCTGGGGTGATACACCTCAACTTTATAGATCAGGATCAGATATGTGGATAGCTGGTAGCTATGATCCAGTTTTAAACCTATTCTATATTGGAACCTCACAAGCAAAACCATGGGTTGCTGCGAGTAGAGGAATGACTCCTAATGAGGCAGCTTTATATACAAATTCAACATTAGCAATAAAGCCAAAAACTGGAGAAATTGTTTGGTATTTTCAACATATACCTGGTGAAACTATTGATATGGAGGTTGGATTTGAAAGAATACTTATTGATGAATATGAAAAAAAATATCTTATCACAATAGGTAAAGATGGGATTGTTTGGAAATTGAATAGAGAAAGCGGAACATTTGTTAAACTAAAAGATACTATGAACCAGGATATATATAGCAATGTTGATAAAAAATATGGAAGAGTGAAATACCGTGAAGATATTATAAATTCTGAAATTGGAAAGGCATTTTCAGCTTGTCCAGGTATATATGGAGGTCATAACTGGCAATCAGCTTCATATGATAATATCTCTAAAATAATCATAATCCCTTTACACCAGCTTTGTTCAGATATGATAGGTAGAAAAGTGGACATGTCCGAAGGTGGCGGAGGTTATGGAGGAGATTCAAAAACATATAAAATGCCAAACAAAAAACCTGGTAAAATTATAGCTATCAATTCCCAAAATTTGGATGAATTATGGTCACATGAACAAGAAGCTATGTTCTTAACCTCGGCCTTAACAACAAAATCTGGAATAACATTTATTGGAGATTTAGATAGAAAGTTTAAGGCATTTGATACTAGAAATGGTGATTTATTATGGGAAACAACTCTAAACTCAGCAGTGCATGGTTATCCAATTAGTTATGGAATTAATAATAAACAATACATTGCAGTAACAACTGGCATGGGTGTTTTTAGAGCACTAACATCAAATATAAGTCCTGATATTTATCAGCCAGAAGGTGGTAACACGATTTATGTTTTCGAATTAGATTAATCTAATAATGGACAATATTTTTTTATGAGATAATATTTTCTTAATAATAAGAAAAATAAGAATGAACAAGTTATCCGATATAATTACCTATATTGCATTAGTAGTATTATTTATCCTAGTGCCCCTTTATTTTATTTATAAAATTTTGAATAATTAATTATTTATTTTAATAATAATTATATTATAAAATATTAATAAAATTAATTTTTAATTAAAATAAAATTTTTTAAATATGCATACATAAGGAGGGCTTAATATGAATGATATATTAGCAGCCAACGACTATGTTGGAATTACATTTTGGATAGTTGCAGCAGGTATGCTTGCAGCAACTGTTTTTTTCTTTGTTGAAAGAGATAGAGTTTCTGATAAATGGAAAACATCTCTTAGCGTCGCTGGTTTGGTTACTGGTGTTGCATTTTGGCATTATCTATATATGCGAGGCGTGTGGATATCAACTGGTGAATCACCAACAGTTTATAGATATATTGATTGGGTAATAACAGTACCTCTTCAAATTGTTGAATTTTACTTAATTGTAGCTGCAGTTGCAGTTGTAAGAGCAGCATTATTTTGGAAGCTTTTAATAGCATCTTTAGTCATGTTAGTTTTTGGATATCTTGGAGAATTAGGCTTAATTAATGCTACAACAGGTTTCGTAATAGGTGTTTTTGCATGGGCATACATTATTTATGAAATTTTCCTAGGCGAAGCTTCTAAAGCTAACGCTGGAAGTGGTAATGCAGCAAGTCAGGCGGCATTCTCTACTATTAGACTTATTGTAACATTTGGTTGGGCAATTTATCCGATTGGGTATTTCTTGGGCTATATGGGTGGTGGTGTAGATTCAAATACGCTAAACATTGTTTATAACCTTGCTGACTTTTTAAATAAAATTGCATTTGGTGTAGCTATTTGGGCAGCAGCAGTTTCTGACTCAAGCTCAAGATCAAGCGCATAAATTTATAATATTTATAATATTTTAAAACCCGGCTTATTATAGGCCGGGTTTTTTTATATTATTGGCGATGAATGATGTACCTTTATCTTAAGTTTATCATTTGTATTTTTTACAAGCATAAAAGTGAAGGCAACTTTAGTATTTTCATTCTTAGATAATGGAAATAACTCCAAAACACCCATACAAAAACAGTAACCAATTTCAATAATTATATTTACATCTAATAGATCTATTTTTTTCCAAGGCTTAATGGCAAAACCTTTATCTTCTGGTATATTCCCCTTAACGAAGTAAGATAAAGCATCCTCTTTATTATTTCTAAAAATTACCTCTTTTGTAAATGTTGGCTTAAATAAAACCTCACCCTCACTAAAGTTATAATGTTTTGATATAAAATCTTTGGCTACTGAAACAAAATCATTATTCTCAGTATATGTTTGGCCAATGTTAACAACCCCGCTCTTCCAAGAATCTAAAAATGAAACAACCTCATCTTTGTTAATAATTTTTTCTATCATCAATCATTACCTTTAATGAAGAAATATAAACCTATAGTAAGAAGAAATAATTGTTCACTAGCAAATAATACTTTTCCTCTCTCTCCAATAAATATACTCCAATCAGAATGAGCAATAATTAAAGCGCTTATCATAATTACTACTACACCTGCACCAGATAGCCTTGTTAATAAATTAGATAAAACAGGCTGGGATTTAATTAATAATCCTCCAATAATTATAGTTATACCTGCAAGCATCTCTCCCCAAGCAACTAAATATGTCATAAGTTTTGGATATAGAATTCCTTGAGAACTTAGAAAACTTGCAAATCCATCGATAATTTTAAATTTTCCATAACCATGTAAAAAAAAAGATATACCTAAAGATATCCTTAAAAGAAAATGTGCATGATTATAAAATGGAGAAAACAATCTATTTAAAAAAGAATTTATTGGCATCATTACTTACTCCCTAAAATTTAATTAATTTAACTAAGTGATTCCATTAATTTAGATTAACACTTTTTTTATGTTTTTTTTTATTTTTAAAAATTTGGCATGTTTTTTGATTATTAGTAATAGAATTATAGGAGTAATTAATGTCAATTCTAAATAACATAATGATGATAATTTTATTTTCAGCAGTGATAATAGCTGTTCAACCACTTTTCATATAAATAAATTATGATGTTTACGAAAAAAATTTTTATAGAGATAACTAAACTTGCCATATGTATTCTTGGTGTTCTAACTCTTTATATATCATTGGCTTCCATTATTAATGGCCAATATGCTTTATTTAGCTATCTTCTGCCTTTTAATATTGCATTTGTAGTTTGGTATCACTTTAGGCTAAATAATATTTCTTTGAGGTTCTTTAAGTATTAAGAAATTAGTAAATAATTTTTTAATAAAATTATGAATCACATTAAATAATAGATGTGCATAAAATATTAGAAAATACACTTGAAAAATTTATTTTTGCAAGTCGTTGGTTGCTTGCTCCCATTTATGTAATTCTATCTATCTCACTTTTTTTTATAACTCTAAAAGTTCTTGAAGAATTTGTAAGTTTTATTCCAATACTAGGTTCATCAGATCTTAAAGATATGATGCTTTTTATATTGCATATTATTGATTTAGCTTTGGTTGCCAATCTAACACTTATGATTATCTTTTCAGGATATGAAAATTTTGTCTCTAGGATAAGTATAGCTGATGGAAGCGAAGATAAACCTGATTGGATGGGAACTGTCGATTTTAGCGAATTAAAGTTAAAGCTGGTAGCTTCTATAGTTGCTATATCAGGAATTAATCTTCTTGAAACTTTTATGGACATAGGAAAAAAAAATGAAAATGAAATCTTTTGGATGATTATCATTCATATTGTATTTGTAGGTTCAGGTGTTTTATTAGCTTTGATGGATTATATCTCATCAAGATCTAAAAAGAATTAATTCTTAAAAAGATTAAAAATATAATATAGTTAAATAACAGGAATAAAATGAAAACAGTTGAAGTAAGTCGTATTACAGATATACCTTCTCAGACAATTTGGAATGAAATGAAACATTTTGATCGTGTTCTTAATTGGGTGCCGGGTGGAAATGAAAGTTCAATTTCCGTTAAAGGTAAAGGTGTAGGAGCAATTAGAGATATTACTTTAATTACTCAAGGATATGTTCAACATGAACTGGTAGCCTATAGCGATAAAGATTTATCTTTTTCTTATAAATTAACAGATGGAAAACCAGTTGGAATGCAAGATTATGTTGTTATTGCAAAAATTATACCTATTGATGATGGTAACTCTGAAATTAAATGGTCAGGGAAAGTAATATCAGACAGTAGACTTAATGAAGATGATGTCGCAGAAGCTTTAAGTGTGGCCTTAAATAATATGATTACAGGCTTAATAGCCTTACTAAAGAAACAAGAACCTATCTTCACTTATCAACCTCTTGAAAATTGGCAGATAATTAATAAAAATTAATGTCAACTTGGTCGGAGCGGCGGGATTTGAACCCACGACCCCTTGTCCCCCAGACAAGTGCGCTACCGAGCTGCGCTACGCTCCGAAGTTTTTAAAGAGACGAACGAATTTCTATAAGTTCATTAATAATTAGTTGCTTGATATCTAAAGAGTCTTTACCGTCACTAGTTTCAACTATTATTTCTTTGTTAGTGAGGTTCTCACTAGTATCAATCTTTTTAAGTTGATCAACTGCACCCCTAATAGTTAAGCCATTATCATATAAAAGTGATTTAATAACCCTAAGTTTATCTATATCAGAAGGCCTATAAAACCGTCTTCCTCCAGATCTCTTAACGGGCCTTAGTTGAGAAAACTTAGTTTCCCAAAATCTTAAGACATATGGTTCAACTCCAACTTCTTTCGAAGCTTCACCAATAGTTCTGTAGGCATCAGGTCCTTTGCTCATAATAATCTAGTTGTTTATTTTTCTTTTTAGTTCTTTACTTGCTCTAAATGAAATAACCCTTCTTGCATCAATAATTGCTTCTTCTTTTGTTTTAGGGTTTCGTCCAATTCTCTCTTTTTTATGTCTTACTGAAAAAGTTCCAAATGATGTTAATTTAACAGAATGACCATCTATTAGTTCAAGAATAATTTCTTCAAAAAATTGGTCAACTATTTCAGATGCTTCTGTTTTTGAAATTCCAACTTCACTATAAATTAATTCAGCTAGATCTGCGCGAGTAAGTGTTTCAGACATATCCCCTCTCGATATAATATCACATAAAACTATGATAATTCGTAAAAATCAAGCTTTAACTACCATCTAATTAAGCTTGAACCCCATGTAAAACCTCCCCCCATTGCTGCTAATAATACAATATCGCCTTTGCTAATATTATTGTTATAGACAGCTTCATTTAAAGCTAGCGGTATAGATGCTGCAGATGTATTTGCGTGTTTGTCTACAGTTACAATAATCTTGTCTTTTTCTATACCTATTTTTTTAGCAACAGCATCTAAAATTCTTGAATTGGCTTGATGAGGTACAAACCAATCAATATCTTCAATTGTCATATCATTGGTATTAAGAGCCTCAATTATTGATGAAGAAATATTCTTTACAGCATGCTTAAAGACACCACCTCCATCCATTCTAAGAAAACCAACATTATTTGAAGTGGACGGACCTCCATCAACATAAAGCATATCTTTGTAATCACCGTCAGAATAAAGGTGATTACTTAAAATTTGGCTAGAGGAATTATCATTAGTAGACTTTAAAACTACAGCTCCAGAACCATCTCCAAATAGAACGCATGTTGATCTATCATTCCAGTCGACAATTCTACTAAATGTCTCTGATCCAATTACTAATGCGTAATTAGACTTTCCAAGCCTTATTGCATTATCTGCAAGTTCAAGGGCATATACAAATCCTGAACATACTGCTTGCACATCATAAGCATATCCTTTTTTTATTCCCAATCCAGATTGAATTGATGTTGCTGTTGCTGGAAAGGTGTTATCGGGAGTAGCAGTAGCTAAAATTATCAAATCTATGTCTTGCGAAGAAATTCCTGCATTTTTTATAGCATTTTTAGCTGCTTCTATTCCTAGGGATGAAGTAGTTTCAGATTCATCAGCAACTCTTCTCTCTTGTATTCCAGTTCTTTCCTTAATCCATTCATCACTTGTTTCTACAATCTTAGAAAGCTCATCATTAGTTACAACCTTATCTGGCAAATAACCGCCTACCCCTATAACTTTTGATCGAAAAAATTTTTCGCCTGACATTAAATATTTTCCTCAATGAGATCACTTATCTTCTTTGAAACATCTGAACGAGCAAGGTTTAAACTAAATTGAATAGCATTTGAAAACCCTAAAAAGTCAGTTCCACCATGACTTTTTACAACCAATCCATTAAGGCCTAAAAAGAAACCACCATTGTTTCCACGAGGATCAATCTTATCTTTTAGAGATTTAAGAGAATTTTGAGCAATAAACATTCCCAATTTTCCTGTAAGACTAGATTTTAAACTATCAGTTAAATAAAAAGCAATAAGTTTAGCAATTCCTTCAGCTGTTTTTAAAGCAACATTACCAGTAAAACCATCTGTAATAATTACATCTGCAGTACCTTTTGATAAATCATCACCCTCGACAAAACCAATAAAATTATCATTAAAGATATTGTATAATTTATCATGTGCATCTTGAAGGTTGTTAGACCCCTTAATCTCTTCATGGCCTATATTTAAAATTGCTATTTTTGGTTTTTCTTTTTTTAGAACACAAATAGCATATGCATAACCCATAATACCAAATTGTATTAATTGATTTGGTGAAACATCAATATTTGCTCCTAAATCCAAGACAACAGAATTACCCTTTGGATTAGGCCACAAAGCTGTAATTGCAGGTCTTTCAATACCATCAACTGTTTTTAGTATTAATTTTGATAAAGCCATTAATGCCCCTGTATTTCCTGCAGAAAGAACAACATCTGACTCATTATTAGCGCACGAAGCAATACTCATCCACATAGATGAGTCTTTTCCAATTCTTCTAATTGCATCAGCAGGCTTAGCATCCATAGGAACAAAGTTCTCAGTATGAAAGATGGTTAACTTTTTAGCTAAAGATGGATATTTTTTTAGAACTTCCTGAATTTCATTTTCATTACCAAATAAGTTAGCATGAACATTATCTATCTGATCTAAAGCATGATTTAAGCCTTTTACAGTTACCTCTGGCCCAAAATCACCTCCCATCATATCAATTGATATTTTTGTTATATCTGGCAAGCTTTATTAATTTTAAAGAATTAAAACTCCCTTTTTGATTCTTCAATTATCTCTCTATAAGATTTATTATTATACTTATGCATTTTTTTATAAACATATTCGCTTAATTTATGAACTTTATTAGTTAACTCTTTATCAAGAGGCCAGATATTTCTAAGAAGAGCCTCGTCAAAAGATTTGCTGTCATTAATTGTATCTGAATAAATACTTAATCTTCCATACATTGATTTAGCTGCAATTTTCATTTTTTTAGAAAAAGTATTGTCACTGATTCCCAATTCTCTGTATGTTGACTCCAGTTCGTCTATAAATGTTTCTAATAAATTCTGTTTAAATAACTTATTTTCACTATTGTTTTGTTTTAAAGAATTAAAAATAATAAAAATATGCAAAATGATAATCTCAAACCTTCCATTAATATCATTTTTAACTTCCAAGTCTTTGAAAAACCAATCATTATATGACTGAACAAGTATTTTCTTATAAAGCACTTCATGGGGTAAACTATATTCTTTATAGTTTACCTTTTTGTAAGAAAATAGATTTTTAATTTTTTTAAACATTTAATTTTGAAATATTGACATAGTTGTAATAAAAGACCATTTCTAATAATGTTTATTTTAATGTAAATATATAGATATGAAATTAATTTTTGAAAAATTTATATTTGTTTCTCTTTGTTTTACAGTAATCAATTGTTCACCAATTGTAGAAAACAGGGGTTATGTGTTTGATAACAAGCTTATCTCGCAAATAGAGGTGGGTAAAACAAATGCTGGGCAAGTTTTAAATATACTAGGAACACCATCAACAACATCTACTATTGATGCAAAGACTTGGTACTATATTTATAGTAAAGCGGAAACTACTGCATTTTATCAACCAAGTGTTTCGCAAAGAAGGATAATAACGGTTGGTTTTAATGATGATAGCAGGGTTACATCTCTAGAAGAATATGGGCTAAAAGATGGAAATATAATTGCCTTTAATACGAATTCTACGCCAACAAGGGGAAGAGAGCTTACTATTCTCCAGCAATTGTTTGGTAACTTAGGAAGATTAGGAGCAGGTAATTTACCTGGAAATTAATGGTAAAAGAAATTAACTTTGAAATACTTGATAGTGCTGCTAAGCAAATTGAAAAAATTGTTAAAAATGAGAAAGCGAATATGTATCTAAGAATTGAAATTCTTGGAGGTGGTTGCGCTGGGTTTTCATATAAAATCGATTTAGATACCAAAATCAATGACGATGATATAGTTTTATCAAAAGATAATATTAAAGTTTTAATAAACAGAGCTTTTATTCCTTATCTAGATGGCTCAACAATAGAATTTGCTGATGAGCTCATTGGAAAATCTTTTAAAATTAATAATCCGAATGCCACATCATCATGCGGCTGTGGAACTTCTTTTTCAGTTTAATGAAGATTGCTTCATGGAATGTAAATTCAGTTAGAACAAGGATTGATAATATCCTCGAATGGATTAAAAAAGAAAATCCAGATATTTTATGTCTTCAAGAAATAAAAGTTGTTACGAATGGCTTTCCAAGAGAACCTTTTGAAGATTTGGGCTATAACTTAATAATTAATGGTCAAAAAAGTTATAATGGAGTAGCTACATTATCAAAATTTTTAATTGAAGAAAGCATAACAGAAATACCAAATTTTGATGATGACCAGGCAAGATATATTGAGACTGTTCATTCTGTAAATTCAAAAGTAATTCGTATATCAAATATTTATTTACCTAATGGAAATCCTTACCCTGGCGATAAATTTGATTACAAATTAAATTGGATGAAAGCCTTAAAAGAACACTTAATTTCACTAAATATTAAAGATGAGTCATTTATTTTGCTTGGTGACTTTAATGTTATTCCTGAAAATATTGATGCTTATGATGCTGATAAATGGATAGATGATGCGCTATTTACTATTGAAACGAGAAAAGAATTTAGAGAAATTGTTTCCTTAGGTTTAAATGATATGTATCGAGCATATAATCCTCTAGCAAAAGACTTTACTTTTTGGGATTATCAAAGAGGAGCATGGCAAAAAAACGAGGGAATTAGAATAGATCATATTTTGGCATCACCTCTCGCAGCTGATCAAATTAGCAATATAGTTATTGATAAAGGAGAAAGAGATAAGAATAAACCCTCAGATCATGTTCCAATAATTGCTGAAATCGATCTTTAAGTTTATATATCAGCGTAGCAATGGGTTTCTTCTTTAGCACCTGGATGCGTTACCGCACCATATCTAGCTGGTCCTACTTGACGAGAGTATTTCCATAATGTGCCAGAATTATAGTCTGTTTTCGGTTTAACCCATTGTTTTTCTCTTTTTGATAATTCTTCTTTAGTTATATCAACTTCTATAGTTCCTGCGTCGGCATCTATTGATATTAAATCTCCATCTTTTATGAGAGCTATCGGTCCGCCATCAGCAGCTTCGGGGCCAACATGACCTATGCAAAATCCTCTAGTGCCGCCTGAAAATCTTCCATCGGTAACTAATGCAACCTTATCTCCTTTTCCTTGTCCATAAAGAGCTGCAGTAGTTGATAACATTTCTCGCATTCCAGGGCCTCCTTTTGGACCTTCATAACGTATAACAATTACATCACCGTCGTTATAATTTTTGTTTTCTACAGCAATAAAAGCATCTTCTTCACAGTCAAAACATCTTGCAGGACCTGTAAATTTTAAATTATCCATTCCAGCTACTTTAACGATTGCGCCGTCAGGAGCAAAATTACCTTTCAATCCAACTACACCACCTGTTTTTGTAATAGGTTTATTTGCTGGATAAATTACTTTTTGAGCACTATTAAATGTTACCTCTGATATATTTTCTGCAATTGATTTACCGGTTACCGTAAGACAATCACCATTTATAAAACCTTCATCTAAGAGCGTTCTTAATAGCATAGGAACTCCTCCTGCTTCATGCATATCTTTTGCAACATAATTACCACCGGGCTTTAAATCTGCAATATATGGAGTAGATTTAAAAATATCAGCTACATCAAATAAATCAAAATCTATACCGATTTCATTAGCCATTGCTGGTAAATGCAATGCTCCATTTGTTGATCCTCCTGTAGCCGCAACGACTACTGCCGCATTTATAAATGACTCTCTTGTAACAATATCTCGAGGTCTAATATTATTTTCTAGTAAATCCATGACAGATTTTCCAGAATCAAAAGCATATTTATCTCTACTTTCATCTGGCGCAGGAGGTCCAGCTGAGTAAGGTAATGCTAGGCCTATTGCTTCAGAAACACATGCCATTGTATTTGCAGTAAATTGGCCTCCACATGATCCTGCACTTGGACATGCCACACATTCTAACTCATACAAATCTTCCTCACTAATTTTACCTGCAGAAAATTCGCCTACTGCTTCAAATACATCAACAACTGTTACATCTTTTCCTTTATAGCTTCCTGGAAGGATAGAACCTCCATATATAAATACTGATGGAACATTTAATCTTAACATTGCCATCATCATGCCAGGTAGGGATTTATCACAACCTGCTACTCCAACTAAAGCATCATAACAATGACCTCTCATGGATACCTCTATTGAGTCAGAAATTATCTCTCTACTTACTAAAGAAGACTTCATTCCTTGGTGTCCCATAGCAATTCCATCAGTTACAGTAATAGTTGTAAATTCCCTTGGGGTTCCACCCTCTTTTGAAACACCTTCTTTAACACTCTTAGATTGCCTCATTAGGGAAATGTTACAAGGAGCTGATTCATTCCAACATGTCGCAACACCTATAAAAGGTTTATCTATGTCATCCTCATCCAAACCCATTGCATAATAATAGGATCTATGAGGGGCTTTTTCAGAGCCTACTCTGACATGCCTACTTGGTAATTTACTATGGTCAAAATTTCTTTTTTTCATTTTAATAATCTTAAATTGGTTGCGCTACCATCCACATGTTATCACTTGTAATCTGTTTATCTAAATAATTAAACTTTATAATTTTGTATCCTGCTTTTTTTACCATCTTCGTCAAAGTAAATGGTGTAAATTGGTTTACATGATCAGGAAATCTATAACCGCACCAATTTTTTCCTCTTAAACTTCTATTGACTGAGGCATAATTTGGAACTTTTATTATTATACTTCCATCATTAGTTAATGTTTCCTTAAGTTCATCTAGAACTTCAAATGGGTGATGTTCATGCTCTAAATATGACCTTAAGATTGCGCCCTTGAATTTATTCTTACCATATTCTTTTAAAACATCAGTGGCAGGGGCACATATAGCTGTTCCCCCCCTTTTTTCAAAGTTGGTTTTTGCCTCAAAGGCTGATTTTTCTGATATATCTATTCCAAATGGAATAAATTTTTGAGGAATATCGTCAAATTTAATACCTGAACCGCATCCAATATCAAGAATTTGGCCTTCTTTTATATATTTATCTAATAAAAACAATAATTTATTTCTTTTTATTAAACCTTTAATAGATCTTCTTATTTTTTTTGATAACTTTATATCTTTTGAGGGACTAAAGTTTTTTTCCCAGGCAAATTCTTCTTTCATCATTTCGTAAACTGGAACTTCAGGCATATAAACAAAAGAACATTCAGAACATTCTACTAATTCCCAGTTTTCATGCATTAAAATACTAATTTCACTATTTTCGGCATTACATAAAGGACAATTTTCCCTTTTTTTTATTTTTATATCATTAATCATTATTATTTTATAAGCCTCTTAATAAGCTCCTGTGACGATGATAGTCTTTCTTTACTCTGCATCATATCTTCTATTTTAATTTTATTTTCTTCAACAACTTTTTGCGGTGCTTTGGCAATGAAATCCTTATTTTTAAGACGATTTGATATTGAATTTATTTCTCTATCAAGCTTCTCTTCTTCTTTGATTACCCTGCTGAGTTCAGCTGTAAGATCAATACTAGTAGGAATAAGTAAAGAGAATCGAGAATTATTTACATTAAATTTAGCTGATTTATCAGAAAAATCTGAAACTGCACTAATATCTGAAATATTTGCAATTTTTGATAAATAAAACTCAAAATTATTTATTTTTAATGCCTCTGAGTTATTCATAACTTCTATTGCGAGCTTTTCTTTTGGTTTTATATTTAATTCAACTCTTATAGATCTGATATTTGAAATTATTTCTATTAACTCATTTATTTCATCACTTAAATTATTGTGATCATCAGCTAAGGATATCTCTCTCCATTTTTGAATAATCAATGGATTATCTCTCTTCTTAAGATTTTGCCATATTTCTTCGGTAATGAATGGCATAAATGGATGTAATGAGATTAGTATTGAGTCCAATATAAATGAACATGTCTCTTTAATTTCATTAGCGTATTTATCATCTTCTTCTGAAAGATGAGGTTTAATTAACTCTATATACCAATCACAAAATGTTCTCCAGATAAATTGGTATATAATATTTGCAGCATCATTAAATCGATATTCTGTTAAATTTTTTTCTAATTGAGATTGCATCTCAACAAATTCATTTAATATCCATATATTTAGTGGGTACTCAAGGGAATTATTATCAAAACTGTTGAAATTATTAATATCGTTCATTTCACAAAATCTTGATGCATTCCAAATTTTAGTACCAAAATTTCTGTAACCCTGAACTCTAGATTCAGATAACTTTACATCTCTTCCTTGTGCTGCCATTGCTGTAAGAGTAAAGCGAAGTGAGTCAGCTCCATACTTATCTATAAGATCTAAGGGATCAACAATATTGCCTTTTGATTTCGACATTTTTTGACCCTTTTCATCTCTTACTAAGGCATGGATATACACTTCAGAAAAAGGTCTTTTTCCCATAAAATGAATCCCCATCATCATCATACGGGCCACCCAAAAAAATATTATATCAAATCCTGTTACAAGAAGATTTGTAGGATAGTATTTTTCAATTTCCAAGGTTTCCTCTGGCCAACCTAAAGTTGAAAAAGGCCACAGTGCAGAAGAAAACCAAGTATCAAGGACATCCTCGTCTTGATAAATTTCTATATCTTTACCAAATTCTTTTTCTGCAATCGTAAAAGCTTCTTTCTCATTATGAGCAACAATTATTTTTCCATCTTTTGTATACCATGCAGGTATTCTGTGTCCCCACCATAACTGGCGAGAAATGCACCAAGGCTGAATATTTTCTAACCACTCATAATAAGTTTTTGACCAATTAGATGGAATAAATTTCATATCACCTGATTTAACAGAATCTAGAGCTGGTTTAGCTAATGTTTTTGCATCTACATACCATTGCTCTGTTAAATAAGGCTCAATAACAACATCAGATCTATCACCATGTGGAACTGAATTATTATATTTCTCTTCTTTTTCTAAATAACCCTCTTTAGAGAGCATTTTCAATAATTTAGATCGTGCTTCAAATCTATCAAGACCTTGCCATTCTTTATCTACATTTTCATTTAATTTACCATCTATATCTAAGATAGATAACATTTCTAAATTATTTCTTTTTCCAACTTCGAAATCATTAAAATCATGTGCAGGTGTAATCTTTACAGCCCCACTACCTTGCTCGGGATCAGCATATTCATCAGTTATAATTTTTATAGATCTACCAATAATAGGAATAATAACCTCTTTTCCAATAAGATCTGCATATCTATTATCGCTTGGATGAACCGCTATTGCTGTATCACCAAACATTGTTTCTGGTCTTGTGGTTGCAATAGTAATTTTTTCCTTAGAGTCTTTGATTGGGTAATTTATATACCATAGATAACCATCAACTTCTTTTTGAACAACTTCTAAGTCAGATATAGCTGTTCTTAACTGCGGATCCCAGTTAACAAGCCTTTTATCTTTATAAATTAATCCTTCATGATATAAATCTACAAATACTTTATTGACCGCAAGACTGAGACCTTCATCCATAGTAAAGCGTTCTCTACTCCAATCACATGATGCGCCTAGCCTTCTTAATTGATTAGTAATTATGCTTCCAGATTCTTCTTTCCATTTCCAGATTTCATCAATAAATTTATCCCTCCCTAGTTCAATCCTTGAAGGCTTATTTTCAGAATCAAGCTTTCTTTCAACAACCATTTGAGTTGCAATTCCTGCATGATCAGTACCAGTTTGCCATAAAACATCCTCACCTAGCATTCTTTTGTATCTAACAATTATATCTTGAAGTGTATTATTTAATGCATGGCCCATATGTAAACTACCAGTGACATTGGGTGGAGGAATTACTATTGAAAAAGGATGGTTATTCGTTAATCCACATTTAAAATAACCCTCAGTTTCCCAATAATTATACAGCCTAGCTTCCGCTTCTTTAGGATCATAACTCTTATTAAGCATTTTAATTACGTTTTTTAAATAGTTTTGATATTTCTTGTTTAACAGATTCTTCTACAATTGGTCTTAGATTTCTTGAAAACCAATCCTCGATAGACTCTTTTACAGCTTCCCTAATAACATTATCTATAGATATGTCTCCACCTTCAAATATATCGGCGATAGTATCATTATTATCTTGAATATTTTTATCTTCTTCAACCTCTGTATCATCAATAATATCTGTAAGTTCAAACACATTATCATCAATGATATCATTATCTTCTTCGTTATTCGATATGTCTTTGTCGCTAGCAATAACATCTTTAATAGATGACAATATTTCATCTACTGATGGTTCATCTTTTTCGTTATCTTGGCTCATAAACATATCTTATAGGATAGATTGATGATATCAATCAACATTTCCTATAACTTTAATTCTATTAGGACCAATTTTAATTGTCTTAACTCTTTTATAATTTTTATTTGGATCATATTTTATTATGCTCATATTAAGATTTTCTGGAGTTAATGTTCCTAAATAATAAGACAATCGAAAAAAAGATATATTTGAATCATTTTTTGCAGTTACTAATGAAACTCTAGCATCTAAGTATTCTTGCTCAGCATCGAGTATATCTAAAGTTGTTCTTGTTCCTAATTGAAATTCCTGCTTAACACCTTCGAGCGCAATATCAGTTGCTTGTGCTTGTTTCTCGGTAGCTGAAATTCTAATTTTTGAAGCATTATATTCAGCAAAAGATTTTTTTACAAAACCTCTGATCTTTCTTTTTCCATCAATGATTAAATATTTATCTCTTGAATTAATTTCCTGCGCCTTCCTTATATTTGACCAATTCAATCCGCCATAGAAAATAGGTATTTTTACTTGCCCTGTAATTTGATATTGATCAATATCATCAGACATAAGAAAAGATTGGTCTTCAGCATAAATATATTCTCCTCTTAATGATAATTGAGGTGAAAGCATACTTTTTTGAGATGAAACATTGTAGCCAGATGATTTTTCAATACGTTCATAATATTTCAATTGCGGGTTATTTTTTAAAGCTGTCGAAATTGCTTCATTTTCATTTTGCGGTAGATCAAATTCTTTATTCCATTCTTGAAGGTTATCAGGGTTTAACCCAATTATTGATCTGTAATCCGCTTCCCTAGCCTTTAACAAACTTCTAGCGTCAGCTAAATTTGATTGTGCTTGAGATAGCCTTGCTTCTGCTTGCGCAACATCAGTTAATGTTAATTCGCCAACTTCAAATTGTATTTTTGTAGCCTCTAGTCGTTCACTCAGTACTTCAAAGTTATTACTTTGTAATTTAATAATTTGTTCAGTTTTCAAATAATTAAAATAAGCTTGAGCAGCTTCAAATAAAATACTTTGCTCTGAATCTCTAAGGCTTTGTCTTCCTGCAGCAACAAGATTAATTGCACTTAATCTATCATTAATTAATTTACCACCTGAAAATAATTTTTGATTAATAAGAAGTGAACCTGCTAAAGGGTTAGTTTTAATTTTATTTAATTCACCATATTCAAGTGTATTTTCACTATAACTTCCAATAACTTCAATGCTTGGAAAAAATTGTGAAGAAGCAGCACTAACATTTTCGTCTAAAGATCTTAATTCTGCTCTTTTAGAGTTAATTATAGGATTATTAATGTAAGCTTTTGATAGAGCAGATGATAATGTTTCTGCTTTAGTATTAATGCTCAAGCCTAAAATAACTATTAAACCTAATAATATATATTTATTCATTTGTAACACCTTAAAAATGACGCATGCGTCATCTTTATAAATAATTACATAATAAAGTAAAGAGAATTTCTAATTCGCCTTATTTTTACTTCAAATATGAACATTCAAATGATAATTATACATATACCACAAACGAGGCCACGTGGCGGAGTGGTTACGCAGCGGCCTGCAAAGCCGTGGACATCAGTTCGAATCTGATCGTGGCCTCCATTTTTAGGACTCTATAATATGAATAAATTAAATAATAATATTGTTTTTCCCTGCGGATTGAGTATGAAAAACAGATTTATGTTAGCACCATTAACAAACACACAAAGTTTCGAAGACGGAAAATTATCAGATGACGAATTTACATGGCTAACACTCAGAGCAAAAGGTAATTTTGGTATTACTATGTCTTGTGCTTCACATGTTCAAGAGATAGGTAAAGGTTTTCCAGGTCAGTTAGGAATATTTGATGATAAACATATAGATGGCCTAAAAAGACTTACTGATGAAATAAGAAAATATGAAAGTCTATCTGTAGCTCAACTTCATCATGCAGGCATGAGATCTCCCGAAGATATTATTGGTGAGAAACCTGTTTGCCCTTCAGCAGATGAAGAAACTAAATCAAGATCGTTATCTAATGAAGAAGTTAATTATCTAAGAGATGATTTTATAAATGCAGCAGTAAGAGCAAAAAAATCTGGATATGATGGTGTAGAGTTACATGGTGCGCATGGATATATTTTATGTCAATTTTTAAGCTCATCAATTAATAAAAGAGAAGATGAGTATGGTGGTTCACTGGAAAATAGATCAAGAATAATTTTTGAAATTATTAATGGTATAAGATCAGAATGTGGGAAAGATTTTCTTCTTGGAATAAGGCTATCTGCTGAAAGATTTGGAATTAAGTTAGCTGAAAGTAAAAAACTATGTCAAAAATTAATAGATGATGGAAAAATTGATTTTTTAGATATCTCTTTATGGGATTCATTTAAAGATCCTGTTGAAGAAGAGCACAAAGGTAAAACCCTTTTACAACATTTTACTGAATTAAATAGAAAAGGAGTTCTTCTGACTGTTGCTGGTAATATAAGAACTGGAGAAGATGTTGATAAAATAATTTCATCTGATGTAGATTTTGTTACTATAGGAAGAGCAGCCATTTTACATCATGATTTTCCAAATAAAGTATTAGAGAATAAGGATTTTATTCCTATTGATACGCCCTCACCTAAAGAACATTTAAGAAAAGAAGGATTAAGTGAGAAATTTATTGAATATTTGAAGGTTTTCAAGGGTTTTGTTGAAGAATAAGATCTACTTGTTCTTAGATTTTTTTTTAAAGTAAGCTAAATCTTTTTTTAATTGTTTTTGTCTTTCTTTATCAAGCTTAACATTATTTCTTTTTGGCTCATTACAAACTGATATACCCATACTAACCCTCAAATGGCTCATTAATTATCTTATTCTCAATATAACCGATTTCTGAAATTGAAACTTTAACAATATCTCCATGCTTTAAAAATACATCATCAACCACACCTACACCGCTTGGTGTTCCAGTAAGAATAAGATCTCCTGGCTCAAGTGTAAATGCAGTAGATAAATGCTCAATTATATCATAACAATTAAATATCAAATTTTTAGTATTAGATTTTTGACGAACCTCTCCATTTACTTCTGTTATTAAATCGAGGTTATGAGGATCTTTAATTTCTTCTTTAGTCACTATTGATGGTCCAAACGGACAATGAGTATCAAATGATTTACCTATAGTAAAAGTTGGTACACGCATTTGCCAGTCTCTAACGCTAATGTCATTTCCGATGGTGTATCCTGCGATAACATCTTCTGCATTATCCTTTTTAACATGCCGACATTTTTTTCCTATAACTATAGTAAGTTCTCCTTCATAATCTAATTTGTCTGAAACACTAGGTTTATGGATGTCATCATAAGGACCATTAGCTGATAATGATTGTTTATTAAAAATCATGGGAACCTTTGGTGTTACAATATCCCTACCAGAGGCTCTTATTTCTTCTAAATGATCTGCATAATTTAAACCTATTGCAATAATCTTTGGTGGCCGATTAATAGGCTTTACTATTCTAATATCATTTAATTTTATAGAGATATCAGATTCCTTAAAGAGCTTTTTTGCCTTATTCAATGTTGTGGTTCCATCCTCTAAAAAATTAAGCATATTCTTTGGAATATCTTTATCTTGAGAAAAAGGTACAACACCATCATCTCTTAGAGCTCCTATTTGTACTTCTTCATCTATTTTATAAGAAATAAGTTTCATAATTAAATTAAATCTATTTTGGTACCACAAATTTCAATTTCATTTTCTTTATATTTTTGAAATATTTTATCTTTGAGTTTGGAATTATTAATTTTTAAAGTTAGTTGTGATAGGTAATCTATCCCCTTAATATCATCATAAATAAAGAAAATATTGAAATCATCTCCTTTAATAATATATTTATCTTCAGATTCATTTACAGAAAGATCGAGAAAAGATCCCCATTGATTTGCTAATTTACTTGGGTTTTTGCAACTCATAGAAATAGATGAAATTGAACATTGATTGTTTGTTTTTAATTGCCAATCATCGCCAGCCCATTGCCAATATGAATTTTTATCGTACCACTTTTTTTTGTTCATTGAGTCAACAGAAATAATTAACCCGCCAATATCTTTAGGATGGTAATGAGTAGCTTTAACTCCGTTTTCTAAATCAGTATTCCAAATACTCCTTATATTTAATTTATCTGCTTTCTGTCTATAAAGATCTGCATTTTCGCACTCAAATATCAACATGTATCCCGCGTCACCATTCATTTTAGACATAAATCTCTCTGCGGTTGTATCTTTTTTAAATGGAGAAACAACCTCAATAAAATTTCCATCAATCTCTAATAAACCATTTTCTAAACCAAAATGACTAACGCCTTCGTCTCTAAAGCAAACTTCAGAACCGATAATAAAAGAAAAGTTTTTTAATGAATTCTCAAGATCTTTTGCAACAAAACAAATTTGGCGTAATCTCAATTTATTCTACCTTTTTGGATTTGGAGTAAATTCTATATGAAGTTCTTTAAGAGATCTTAACAGATAGTGAGGATGATACTCAAAATTATTTTTTCCTTCGGCAAACCACATATCATCAAAAGAATCTAATGCTGCCTTAAAACCCCAATATAACTCTCTTCTAGCTAAAGGCGCTCCTAAGCAATGATGAATACCTGAACCAAAAGCCATATGAGAGCCAGCTTTCTTTCTTTCTAAATTAATCTCTTCTGGTTTCTCGAAGTAATTTTCATCTCTATTTGCAGCAGCATATCTAACATTAATTATTGATCCAGCTGGAATTTTTACTCCATTTAACTCTACATCTTTATGAGTATTTCTCATTAAACTTTGAACAGGTGATTCAAGCCTTAATACCTCTTCAACAAAAACTTTCAAATATTTCTCTGAATTCTCTTTAAGCATGCCCCATATATCTTTTTTTTCGATGAGTAATTTTATACCAGCAGACAAAGCATTTGTAGTAGTTTCACTTCCACCAACAAAGGTATCTGCCATCATTTCGGCGTGTAACTCATTATCATTAAGAGTTCTGCCCCATTCTTCAATTTCAGTATTAACCAACTCACTCAGTAATGTATCATTAGGGCATTCTCTTAATTTTTCAAAAATAGGCTGGAAGTAATGTTGGCCTTCTATTTCTCGCTCAATAGTTTCTAATTCTTCTTCCTGTGATAACATCATTCCAATTCTATGAAAAAACGCATCGGTAGATTTTTTAATTTTCCATAGATCATCTTCATCCTCTATCCCCATTTGAATTCCTATTATTTTTAAAGGAAGAGGAATAGAAAATTGTTCAACCCAATCACAATAACCAGTATCTAAAAATGCATTAATAAGTTCATAGGATAGACTTTCAACATTTGGTTCTAGTTCTTTAATTTTACCAGGTCTGAAAGCTTGATCAAAAATTGACCTCATTTCTTTATGATTTGGATCATCCCTACCAGCAAGAGTTGGTGCTGGAACCCACCCTTTTTCTTTAAATAATTGTGTGCCTTTATTTACATGCTCAGTATTGATATTACCTTCGGCCTTTTGTCCTGCAGCTCCATAAGAACTCTTAAAATTCTCAGTATCTTTAAGAACATTTCTAACATCTTCATAACGAGTAACAATGAAGAAACCCGTTTTTGGATCTTGATAAACAGGAGCATTATTTCTTAATTTTTTGTAAGCATCATAGGGGCATTGTTGGATTTCAACATTTGTTAAATCTACCTCTTCATGGTTGATATCAGTCATTTACATCCTCACCATAAGTTTTCCTTTATGACCTCCGTTAAATAGCATTTGAATAGATTTAGGAAAGGTTTCAATGCCTTCCTCATAATGAGTTGGAACAATAATATCACCATTATTATATAATTTAGTTAATTCATTAATGGCTTCTGGAAATTTTTCTGAAAAATGCATAACTGTAAAGCCTTCCATTCTTGAATATCTTTCTGCAAGCTTAAGGTATGCGCTAGGTCCTAATATATTATCAAAATTATTATACTGTGAAATTGCTCCACATATAGCAATTCTAGCTCCTGTGTTTAGATTATTAAGAACATCATTTAGAATTTCTCCGCCTACATTATCGAAAAATACATCAATTTTATCTTTAACTATACTTTCTAATTCTTCTCTAACATTCTGATTTTTATAATCAATTGCATAATCAACTTTTATTTCATTAAGCAGAAAGTTTCTTTTTTCTTCACCTCCAGCTATCCCTATAACTTTTGCACCTTTAGTTTTTGCTAATTGACAAACAATAATGCCTACACCACCTGCAGCTCCTGAGACAACAACAAATTCGCCCTTTTTAACTTTTCCAACATCAATTAATCCAAAATAAGCGGTTAATCCTGTTGTCAACCCAAGTAAACCAATATTTAATTCGGGATCTGCACTATTGCTTTCAACCTTTTGATAAGCTGCAGAGTGCATAGTAATATGCGTTTGAGCCCCCATTGGACCACTTACAAAATCACCTTCCTTAAATTTATCAGATTTACTAATTAAAACTTCACCGATTCCTAAAGCGCCTATTCCTTGATTTAACTGCGATGTATCATGATAACTACCCTCATCAAATGTTGTTCTAATCCATGCATCAATAGCTATTGTATCAACTCTAATAAGAAGCTCATCATCATTAGGCTCGATGCATTCTTCATCAATTATTTTAAACAAATCATCTGTAATTTCATTTTCGGGTCTTTTTAATAAAATAGCTTTCTTATTTTTAGGTAAATTCGTTAAAGTCATTTTAATCCTTTGTATTAGATGCCACCATCGAGGACACAATTTTTCTTTTCTAATATATGTTTCATATCTCTAAATGCACTTGGTGTTTTATGTAAAGGTATCGAAGGATATAAATGATGGATTATGTGGTACTCCATACCTTGTGTAAGTATAGTTCCAGTATAGGCTTTCCAACCTCGAGTATCGTTATATCTACCCTTATTTTTCATAGGCTTATGAGGTAAAAATGATAGAGTAATTTGTAAATATGCAGTACCTATTAATCTTGGTAACCACCAAATTGATAATGCTATTAATCCATAACCAGACAATGCTAAAAATGCTAATAAAGCCCAATGAAACCAGAAAAATATAAAATGCTCTTGTAATGCCTTGCTACTTATATTTTTTTTATAGAAATCTGATTGAAGACCATAGCCAGCATTAGGCTGTCTTTGTAAGACACCACAAACCCACAATGAATGTATAAAGTTTTTAGATTTTGTTCCTATATCAGGGTCTTTATTTGGATCATTTGTATGCTTGTGATGAAGCATATGAGTTTCCTTTAGAAGCTTATATCCAGTTAAAAGAGGTATAACAGAAATATAACCTATCAGTTCATTAATCCAAAAATAAGGAGAATTCCTTCTAACAATATTACCATGCTGCGCTTCATGCGATGGAAGATATGCCAAACAACAATTTATTGTAGCAATAATAAATATAACCCATAAAGGTAGAATATTCATAAAAGCTATTGGCCACAAAGAGATCCAAATAAGAAAATTACTAATGCCCCATACTACATAAATCCAAGTATCTTTAAAAAGATACTTTCTAGCTATCTCCTGTTCTTTACGTAACAAGGACTCAGTCATATCCAACTTCCTCTTATAGTAGCAATAAGTCCCCAAGAAAAACCTAGAAGCAGAGCAAAGTAAATATTCGATATAATTGGAAATGAAAAATTATATAAATTCATAATTTCAACAAGCACTGGTGCTAAAAAAAATAATCCAAAAAATAATGGGCCACATTTATTTAGAAAAGAAATAAACTTCATTACTTATTATACCTTTTTTTGTATTCTTCGGTCAAATCAACAGGATGTTAAATAATAACTTTAAATAAATATAATATGGAAAAAATACAAATCATCTGCTAAAAAATATTCAACTGTTCCCCGGTAGCTCAGTTGGTAGAGCAAATGACTGTTAATCATTGGGTCGCTGGTTCGAGTCCGGCCCGGGGAGCCATTTCTTAAAAAAAATTGAAAAATATTTTGGAAGATGATATTTACTAAAAATAAGAACAATAAAAAGTTATTGAAATGAAAAGATTAAAATATCAAGAACAAGATTGTGAACTAACACTTAAACAAGGTTTGGAAGAATATCTAGATCATATTGGTCCGGAAGCAAAACTTACTGGTGATGAAAATAACGGCCTAGATGAGGGATATCGTCAGTTTCTTCTTGGACATGATTGTCAGCATGTTATTTTTGGAATAGCGCTTTCTTTAGAAGAAGAGAGCGTTTTGGATACATATGCTATTCGGGGTACAACTGGTATTCCTTGGAAAAAAACATTTAAGTATGCTTTTTCGGGTGGCGAACTAACTCAATTATATAAAAAATTATATAAAGAGTACGGCTTAATGAGGATCTTTTCATTAGTCTTTAGAGCTAGAAAACAAAAGATAATGGCCTGGAAAAGAGTCAAATTCATGAAAAAGAAATGGCCTTGGCTTATTCCTGAAAATTATTTTTCTCGAACAATTAAAGATTTAAGAGATGAATACAACATTAAGGTTTTATCTGAAGAAGAGCTTTACTTTGAAGACCCAACATATATGTAGTTTTATATTACAATTTTTATTCTTCTAAATAACTTAATCCATGACCATATCTAAAAATTGGGTTTCTTGTGTCATCGGGAACATCCGAAAGTTGATCATTCACTTCTTTCATAGATGAAGGGATATCAAAAGGAAGTTTTCCTGTTGGATTAAAATTACCAAAAATTATTTCTAATACAACCTCATCAAAAACACCAAAAACACCTATTAATCCATGACTTAGTTTTTCAATTTCAGTAAGAATTGCTGGTCTGTTTAGGTCAACAACAGTGATTAGTTTACTCAATGAAGAATATTTTATTAATTTAGATAAAATTTTCTCATCGTAATTCAAATCATTATTTGGAAATATAGTACTTAAAAAATTATCAATCGGCCTATCAATACCGGATGGCTGGTTTCCATTAAAAACAGTTCGCAACTGAACAATGATATAATCAGAATCTTTAGGATCATCAGTGATTTCACAATATTTCTTTATTTCTTTCTTGTTAAAGCCATCAACAAAAATTTTAATATTTTTTTTAAGTGGTAGAATTTCTTTATTATTTTCAATTTGATTTTTTAGTAACACTATTGATTTTTTTTGAGCAGTTAAACCTTTTTTTATAAAGGTCTCTGTTCCAACTCTTTTTGCAACTAAATTCTCGTCAACGAAAGGATTATCAAATAAACCTAACTCAAACTTATTTATTAATATTTTTTTTACTGAATAATTAATCCTATCTTCAGATATTTCATTCTTTTTTACTAAATCAACAAGAAACTCGGGCGAGCTTTCGCCTCCATATTGATCTACACCTGCATCAATAGATTTCATATATCTTTCTCTTAAACTTAAGTCACCAACACCCCAATGTCGTCCAGTTATGATGCCCCAATCAGTGCATATAACCCCCTCATATCCAAGTTTATCTCTCAATAAATGGGTTAAGATATCTTTATTATAAGCCATTGCAACATTTTCAGAAGTTTGATCAACTGGAATACCATAATATGGCATAATGACCTTTAAATTATTATTAATAGCTCTCTTAAAGGGCTTTAAATGATATTCAAAATTATTTCCTGGATAGACTTGATTTTGTCCTGAGTATAGATGAGGATCAAATCCTTCTTCCTGAGGACCTCCCCCAGGAAAATGTTTAACCATTGTCAAAACACTATTACTATTAATCTTATTGCCCTGAAAACCATCCATATAAGCGATAGTAAAGTCTGAAGAAAGATCAGCATTTGAACCAAAAGTACCAAAATTTCTTGACCATCTTGGCTCAGTAGCAAGATCAGACATAGGATGCAAGGCTGTTCTTAGGCCGACAGATAAATACTCTTCTCTAGCTATTTCTGCAAATTCTTTAATTATTTCAGGTTGTCTAGTTGCAGCAAAACCTAATTGTGATGGCCATTTTGAAAAACCTTTTAATGAAAAAGCGGCCACACCTCCTCCTCGTGGTACCTCATGAATTGGATCAGAGCTTATTGTTAAAGGAATACCTAACCTAGATCTTTCGGCAATTTTCTGAAGTTGATTTAATTTTTTTGCTAATTGCGAAGGGTTAGGTGAGCCGTATAAATTGTAATGTGTAATATTTTTATCCAAAATTAATGATTCTGTTGTATCTCCTCTTCCGCTTGCTAGATTCATAATTTCAGAAATTGTACCGCCATTAATAGAAATTGGAGGATGAAACATTTGCCCAGCCTTTTCTTCAATTGTCATTTTTTTTATTAAATCATTAGCTCTTTGTTCGGGAGTAAAATCAATGTTCTCATAAATTTCGATTTTGCCATTTTTATAGAGGTCTCTATATGCTCTATTATTCTTAATTATAGTTATAGGTTTTTTATAAGTTGAAAAATAAATTCTTAATTTAATATAGAATAATTTTGGAATATTTAGTGTTATCTTGAAAAGAATTTTTATTATATCTAAAAAATTATTTCTGAATAATTTCATTTTTATAAACCTCTAAAGCACCCATATAACCTAAATCTTTTTCGCTTATTAAGAAAATAGGAATATTTGATAGATATTTATTCATCTTTTTACTCTTTTCAAAAATACTCCTAAACTCTAAAAAATCATTATCCTTTAATAAACTCTCACTTAAAGATCCTGCTAAGTAAACACCACCACTTGAACCAGTTATTAAAGCTACATATTTTGCAAAAAAAGCAAAAATTTTTATCAAAAGAATTTTAGTTTCATCACAAAAAGCGTCACCTGCTAAATTATTTAGAATATCTTCATTAGCGTAATTATGATTATACTCTTGAGAAAGAAAACCATAGATATATGAAATCCCTTTTCCTGATAGCAAATCCTCAAAAGTAGCTATTCTTTTATTTTCTTTCTTAAAGTTTTCCAATAAGTGTTGTATTTCATCACTTATATTAGGAATATTAAGATGCCCTGCTTCAGTAGCGATAGATTCCCCATTAATCAAGATTGATAACCCTAAGCCTGTTCCAGGAATAATTAATGCCTTTGGTCCTTTTGGAAAATTTTTATTACTTCCAACAGATTTTAATTTGTTTTTCGGGTAATTATTAAGTGCATAACATTGCAATTGTACATCATTAAATAATCTCAATCCTCCAGGAAAAAAAAATTTTTCTATTTCTTTTGCGTTAAAAGAAAAATCTATATTAACAAAATTAATTTGATTACCAATTATTGGGGCAGCAACACCCAAAATACCTGAAAGATTTTCTCTAGAAATACTAAACTCATTTAAATAATTATTAAGCAGATCAGCAAGGGTTTTAAAGTTACTAATTTTATATGAAGATTTATAGATTGAGTCTTTGAAATCATTTACGATTGCTAATCTTGCATTTGTTGCACCTAGATCTGCTATTAAAGTATTAATTTTTTCCTCAAATTATTAGAAAATATAATTATTAAAAATTCATTATATACGAAATTGAGAGATGACATAAATAACTTATTCTTAGATTTTTTATAAGGAATCAGTATAATGGAAGACAATTTGGTATTTGTTATGAAAAAAATTCTATCATATTTCTTTGTTATTAATATAGTTTTATTTGGTTTAATTGCTTGCGAAACAAGTGATAATTCTACAGGATTCTATACTGGTGATTCACTTGCTACAAAAAAGACTAATCAGGTTGAAGAAATTTCAGTTGAACAAGAAAAAGAACAAATTACTGAAAAAGAAACATTAGCTGAAACTAATCCTATAATAATTGAAGAGTCTTCTAAAATAACCGAAGAAGAATTAGATTATAAATAATAAAATTAATTTGTGAGGTTATTTTGGAAATTGCCGTTATAGGATCTGGTATATCAGGTCTATCAGCATCTTTGTTTTTATCCGAAAACAATAATGTTACCTTATATGAAAAGAATGATTATTTGGGTGGGCACACAAATACAAAAAATATTAAATATAAGAATAAAATAATTAATGTTGATACTGGATTTATAGTTTTTAACAAACTTAATTATCCCAACTTAATGAAATTATTTGATTTTCATAATGTTGCTTATGAAGATAGCGATATGAGTTTATCAGTATCAAATGTAAATAATGGTATCGAGTGGTCTGGGAAAAGTATTAATACCATTTTTGCTGATCGAAAAAGAATATTTGATATTAATTTTTTGAAATTCTTAATTGATATTTTGAAGTTTAATAAATTTGTTAAAAATAATATTGACGAATTGTCGTTAGAGAGACAACCATTGGGAAAATGGTTGAATAATCAAAATTTTAGTAAGCAATTCCAAGAAAGCTATATTTTACCGATGAGTGCTGCTATTTGGTCAATGAATTTCAATGATATTTTGAATTACCCTATTTCTAATTTATTTAGTTTTTTTAATAACCATAGACTTCTACATGAAAAAAAATTGAGGCCACAATGGTTAACGGTTAGTAATGGAAGTAAATCTTACATAGATAAAATATTAAAATCAGTAAACATCAAAATAGAGCTAAACTCAAAAATTCAGCTAATAAATACTAATGATAATAAATTTTCTTTAATTGATATAAATGGAATTCAAAGAGAATATGATAAAGTAATATTTTCTATTCATCCTGAAAAAATACTAGAAATCAAAAATGACTTCGACAGCAAAATAATTAATATCTTAAATCTATTTAAAACAAGTAAGAATAAAGCTTATTTACATTGCGATACATCTCTAATGCCTAAAAATAGAAAAGTATGGTCATCCTGGAATGTATTTTCAGATAAAGAGATAAATAAAGTTTCATTAACTTATTGGATGAATAAGTTGCAAAATATAGATAACAGTTATCCGATCTTTGTTACATTAAATCCCCTTCATTTACCAGATGAAGATAAAATCTTTGATATCATTGATTATGAACATCCAATCTATGATGAAAATGCTATTAATGGTCAATTACAATTAGATAATATACAAGGATATAAGGATTATTGGTATTGTGGTGCATGGACAGGAAATGGTTTTCATGAAGCAGGTTTAACATCAAGCTTAATGATATCAGAACATCTAAATGGAGTAATACCTTGGCGTTAAAATCACTAATATTCGAGGGCCAGGTAGTTCATAAAAGATACCATCAAAAGAAACACCAGTTTAAATATAATGTTTTTAATATGTTAATTGATATTGATGATTTAAAAGATTTAGATAAAAAACTTAATCTCTTTTCATTCAATAAATTTAATATTTTCTCTTTTTATGAAAAAGATCATGGATTGAAGAATGGGACCCCAGTAAAAGACTGGATTTTAGAAATTATCTCAAAAAGTGATATCGATATCGAGGCAAATAATTTAAAAATATATTGCTTATGTTACCCAAGAATATTGGGTTATGTATTTAATCCGATTACAGTCTGGTCAATTTATGACAGAAAAGAGCTTAAAATTTTAATTTATGAAGTTAGAAATACATTTGGTGAAGATCATTCTTATGTTTTTATGTTAGACAGCGAAGAACAAAAATTAAATCATAGAAGAAAAAAACTATTTCATGTTTCTCCTTTTATCAATTTAAATGCTGAGTATAATTTTTCTACAGAAATAAATGAAGATTTTACTAATATAGTTATTAAAGAAAGTACAGATAAAAAACCATTATTATTAGCTTCTTTTAATGGAAAGTCAGTTGAATTAAATGACCTGAACTTGATAAAGATTTTTTTTAAATACCCCCTAATGACATTAAAAGTTATATTTGGAATACACTTTCATGCTTTATTTTTATATCTGAAGAAGGTAAAATTTGAGCCTCATCCAAAAAATAAAGTTGATGATATAAGTTTTAGTGATTGACAATTAATGTTTACAAAAAAATATATAAATAAAATTGGATCAAAAATAAAACAAGGGTCATTGAGGGTTGTATTTCCTAATAATGAAGAATTCTTATTTAAAGGAAAGGATGGGCTTCATGGTGAATTAATATTAAAATCTTATAAACCAATATTAAGAACATTAGTAGGCGGTCATCTTGGGTTTGCTGAAAGTTATTTAAAAAATGAATGGGAAAGCCCAAATCTTGAAAATCTCTTGGAATTAATGCTTCAAAATTTACCCAATGAATTCAAGGCTAAAAGTAATTTATACAAAACATATAACCGTTTTATTCACTTTCTTAGGAAAAACACAAAAATAAGAGCAAAAAAAAATATCGAATATCATTATGATATTGGTAATTCTTTTTATGAGATTTGGCTTGATAAAAGTATGACTTATTCAAGCGCTTTATTTAAAAATGATAAAGAAGATTTGTATGAAGCTCAAATAAATAAATACCAAACTTTAGTTGAACAATTAGATATTAAACCACATCATAATGTTTTAGAAATTGGCTGTGGGTGGGGTGGAATGGCTGAATATATCGGTAAAGAGCTTGGCTGTAGCTATACTGGTATAACAATAAGTCCGAGTCAAAAAAGTTTTACAGAAGATAGAATTAAAAATAATAGCCTGAAAAATTCAGAGGTTCATTTATGCGACTATAGAGATTTAAAAGGGTCTTTTGATAGAGTTATTTCTATTGAAATGATTGAAGCTGTAGGTGAAAAATATTGGAATACTTATTTTTCAAAAATAAATGAAGTCCTTAAAAAAGGCGGCTTAGCAGGTATTCAAATGATTTTAATAGATAATAAACAATTTGATAGTTATAGAAAGTCTGTAGATTTTATTCAAAAATATATATTTCCTGGGGGAATGCTTCCTTCACATGAAAAAATTCGAGAAAGTTTTAATAATAACGGTTTAATTGAGATATCAAATAATTCTTTTGGAAAATCTTATGCTAAGACTCTAAATATTTGGAAGACTAATTTTAACAACTCTTTAGATAAATTGATATCCATTGGCATTGATAGAAATCTTCATAGATTATTTAACTATTATTTTTCTTATTGTGAGGCAGGTTTTTCTAATGGGCAAATAGATGTTGCCCAGAAAATAATTAAAAAAAATTAGCTTACTTCTTCGACTTCCTCACTAAGATCTGGACCTGAGTCTTGCCCTAAAGCATCTGGATTTCTATCAACTAATTCTATAACTGCCATAGGTGCTGAGTCACCATAACGAAATCCTGCCTTCAAAACACGTGTATAACCACCATCTCTTTCTTTATATCTTTCAGAAAGTTCATCAAAAATTTTCGATGTCCATTTTTTTTCAGGAAGAATAGAATATGCTTTTTTTCTTGATGCTAAATCACCCTTTTTACCAAGTGTAATTAGTTTATCTACAAAAGGAGCTAATTCTTTTGCTTTAGGTAAAGTTGTTTGAATTTGTTCATGCTTTATCAATGCTACAGCCATATTACCAAGCATTGCTTTTCTATGGCTTGAAGTTTTATTTAGTTTTCTTTTTGATTTTAAGTGACGCATTTTTTTAACTAAAACTTATCTGCAGCATGTTTTCTAGCCAATTCTTCAATATTTTCAGGCGGCCAATTTGGTATATCCATTCCAAGTGATAAATTCATTTCTGTCAATACTTCTTTAATTTCATTGAGAGATTTTCTTCCAAAATTAGGAGTTCTTAACATTTCATTTTCAGACTTAAGAATTAAATCACCAATATAAACAATATTATCATTTTTTAAACAATTAGCTGATCTAACAGATAACTCAAGTTCATCGACTTTCTTAAGAAGTGATGCATTGAATTCTAACTCATCCTCGCTTTCCTCTATAATCTCCTCTTCAGGCTCATCAAAATTAATAAAAGGATTAAGTTGATCAATCAAAATTCTAGCAGAGAAAGCAAGTGCATCCTCGGGTTTTATCGAGCCATCGGTTTCAATTGATAAAGACAGTCTATCATAATCAAGGAACTCACCCTCTCTAGCATTATCAACTTCATAAGAAACATTTGTTACTGGACTATAAATACTGTCCACGGGGATCATACCTATTGGATCATCTTCATTTCTATTTTCTTCAGCAGAGACATAACCACTGCCATTTTTAATATACAATTCCATCCTAAAAGAGATATTTTCATCAAGAGTACATAATACTAAATCGGTATTCATGACTTCGATGTCATCAGCCAAAGAAATATCACCAGCAGTAACAACTCCAGGGCCTATTTTTTCAAGTGTAAGAATTTTACTACCATTAAAATCTGCTCCAAATATTATTTTTTTAATATTTAATGCAATATCAATTACATCTTCTCTAACTCCTGAAATTGATGAAAACTCATGTAAAACACCGTCAATTTTAAATCCGTAAACCGCAGACCCTTGCAGAGAAGATAAAAGCACTCTTCTTAGAGAATTTCCAAGAGTTATTCCGTATCCTCTTTCTAATGGCTCAACGACTAATGTAGATTTTTTTTCTGGGTCTGATCCAGCCTGCATATTTACCACATTAGGTTTAAGTAATTCTCGCCAATTCTTTTCAATACTCATCAAATCCCCTTTAAAAAATATAAATTTGTATAATTAAACTCTTCTTCTTTTTGGAGGTCTACACCCATTATGTGGAATAGATGTTACATCCTTAATAGACGTTATAGTGAATCCACTAGATTGTAGTGCTCTTAACGCACTCTCACGACCTGAACCTGGTCCTTGTATTTCTACTCTTAAGGTCTTAACTCCATGCTCTAAAGCTTTTGTTCCTGCGTCTTCAGCAGCCATTTGGGCTGCATAAGGGGTAGATTTTCTAGATCCTTTGAAACCCATCAAACCTGCAGATGACCAACTAATAGTATTACCATTATCATCAGATATAGTAATCATAGTATTGTTAAATGTTGAATTAACATGAGCAACCCCTGAAGAAATATTTTTCTTATTACGCCTTTTTACTCTTTTACTATCTTCAGCCATTATTAATTCCTTAAGCCGTTTTCTTTTTACCAGCTATTGCTTTGGCAGGACCTTTTCGAGTTCTAGCATTGGTATGGGTTCTTTGCCCTCTAACAGGAAGACCCCTTCTATGTCTTAATCCTCTATAATTTCCTAAATCCATTAGTCTTTTAATATTAGAAGAAATATCTCTTCTAAGCTCACCTTCAACTTTATATGAACCATCAATGATTTCTCTAATCTGGATTACTTCAGTTTCAAGAAGTTCATTAACCCTTTTATCTTTATCAATTCCAGCTTTTTCACATATATTTAATGCTGATTTATCACCAATACCGTGAATATAAGTTAAACCTACGGAAACCTTCTTATTTGTGGGTATATTTACACCTGAAATACGAGCCAATCTAGCCTCCGAAAATAATTTTTTACAAACTGATGAATTTGCGGATTATAGCCTTCAATTCCTTACAGTCAACCAACTAAATGCCATTATCCAAAAAATTTTCAATATCAAGTGAAACTTCACTTATAGACTTCATCCCATTGATTTTCTTAAATTTTTTATTATTTCTATAATACTCGCTCAAAGGTTCTGTTTGAGCTTTATATTCATCTAGTCTCTTAATTAGAACTTCTGATGTATCATCAGCTCTTTTTTCATCATTATTTTCCTTAGATCTTGTCTCGATTCTTGATTGAAGAATTGAAAAATCAACATCTAAAAATAAAATTCTATCTATATTTCTATCAATATCTTTTAAAACTATATTTAATGATTTTGCTTGAATAATATTTCTTGGATATCCATCTAAAATAAAACCTTGATCACAATCATTTTCTGAAACTCTTTCTTTAATAACATTTAAAACTAAATCATCAGAGACTAATTCACCTCTAGCCATTATATTTTTTACTTTATTACCTAGATCAGTTTCATTTTTAACTGATTGCCTTAAAATATCTCCAGTAGATAAATGAGGTATAGATAATTTATTTTGAATAAAGTTTGCTTGTGTGCCTTTTCCAGACCCTGGAGGCCCTAACAAAATAATTATCATGATCTTCTTCTTGAGGCCAACCTTGATTTTTTCAAAAGACCTTCATATTGATGCGCAAACAAATATCCTTGAAATTGTGTCATTGTATCCATTGCAACATTAACAATAATTAAAATTGAAGTTCCTCCAAAATAAAAAGGGACAGAGTATCTTGAAATTAAAAATTCTGGTAGTAAACAAACAAGAACAAGATATGTAGCTCCAACAACGGTAAGTCTACTTAAAATAAAATCTATATATTCTGCTGTTTTTTCTCCAGGCCTTATACCAGGTATAAAACCACCTTGTTTTTTCAAGTTATCTGCAGTATCTGAAGGATTAAAAACAATAGCAGTATAAAAATAACAAAAGAAAATTATCAAGCTTGCATATATCAGCATATATAGAGTTTGACCTCTTCCTAACATAGCAGTGATCGTATTCAACCAACCTTGTCCTTCTCCAGTTGAAAAGTTAGCAATTGTAATTGGCATTAGAAGCAAAGATGAAGCAAAAATAGGCGGGATAACACCGGCAGTATTAAGTTTTAAAGGTAGGTGAGAATTGTCACCACCAAACATTTTATTACCCACTTGTCTTTTTGGATATTGAACAATTAGTCTTCTTTGAGCCCTTTCCATAAAAACTACAAATGTAAGTATGATAATTACTAAAAAAACTAAACCTATAATCAAGGCACCCGATAACGCCCCCTGTCTACCTAACTGAAGCGTACCAAATAAAGCAGCTGGCAACTCAGCTATAATGCCAGCAAATATAAGAAGAGAGATTCCATTTCCTAACCCTCTTGATGTAATTTGTTCACCTAACCACATTAAAAAGATTGTTCCACCAACTAATGTTATTACAGCTGATATTTTAAAGAAAAGACCAGGATCAATAACAACACCCGATGCACCTTCTAAGCCTACAGCTATTCCCCACGCCTGAATCGTTGCTAAAAAAACAGTTCCGTATCTCGTATACTGATTTATTTGTCTTCTTCCTTGCTCTCCGCCCTCTTTTTTTAAATAGTTTAATTTTGGTACAACAGGAACAACAAGCTGTATTATAATGGATGAAGTTATATATGGCATAATACCTAGAGATAAGATTGCCATTCTGCCTACAGCACCACCAGCAAACATATTAAATATTCCAATAATACCTGATTGGTTTTGCTCAAAAATTTGTCTTAAAGTATCAATATTGATTCCAGGTAAAGGCAAATATGTGCCCAAACGATAAACCAAAAGAGCTAAAAGGGTAAACCAAATTCTTTTCTTTAACTCAGTTGCATTCCTAAATGCAGAAAAACTTATATTTGAAGCTAACTGTTCAGCGACAGATGCCATCTATGATCCTTCCTTATCCTCAGTTGTATTATCTTCATTTTGAGATTCAATATTATCTTTAGCAGCATCATTTTCTATAACTTCATTATCCTCTGAAGCATTCTCTTCTATATTGGTTTTATTAGTTTTTTTTGTAATTTTTCTATTTCTTTTTGTTTTAGGTGTTTCAAGAATATTAATATTACCACCTAATGATTGGATTAACTCAATAGAAGATTTTGTAGCTTTAGAAATTGATAAATTAATTTTAGATTTCAATTCACCTTTATTTAATAATTTAAAACCATTTGGACTTTTTTTAATTGAACAAGAAGAAACAAAATCAGTTTCAGTTATCTCTTTATCAATTTTTAAAAATCCATTATCAATATAGGATTGAAGTTTACCAGTAGTAATCTCAGTATATTTCTTTTTAGTATAATTATTAAAGCCTCTTTTTGGTAAACGCATATGAATAGGCATTTGTCCGCCTTCAAAGCCTTTAATAGCAACTCCTGATCTTGATTTTTGACCTTTATGGCCTCTACCGGCTGTTTTTCCTTTACCCGAACCTATACCTCTTCCGACTCTGGTTCTTGATTTTCTTGATCCTGAATTATCTTTTAATTCGTTTAATCTCATAATTATTCCTCTGAAATAACTTCAACCAAATGGCTAACTTTATTTATCATACCTCTAATTGATGGCGTATCATCTAATTCTACAGTTTTATTCAGCTTATTTAGACCTAAACCTATTAAATTTTTTTTCTGGTAAGGTTGTCTTCTGACTGAACTAGAAATTTGTTTAACTTTTATTTTCTTCATTTACGCCTCACCAGCAACTTCTTCCTCATTATCAATTTTAGAAAAAACTTCACTTACTTTTTTATTTCTTCTTGCAGCAACTTGTCTTGGGCTATCTATTTTTGAAAGTGCATCAATAGTTGCTCGAACCATATTATATGGATTAGATGAACCGATAGATTTTGCAACTACATCCTGCACTCCTAAAACTTCAAAAACAGCACGCATTGGACCACCTGATATTATTCCTGTTCCTGGAGGTGCAGCTCTTAAAATCACCTTACCTGCACCATGACGACCCTCAATATCATGATGAAGAGTTCTTCCTTCTTTTAAAGGAACTTTAATTAATGAATTTTTTGCTGAGTCAGTTGCTTTCTTTACAGCTTCTGGAACTTCTCTAGCTTTACCATGACCAAAACCAACATGACCTTTTTGATTTCCAGCTACAACTAATGCTGCAAAACTGAATCTTCTACCGCCCTTTACAACAGTTGCAACTCTATTAATAAATACTAATTTATCAATAAACTCGCTATCACTATCTTGAAAATTTTTATCTTCTAAAGCCAAAATACTCTCCTAAAAAATTAGTCCTGCTTCCCTAGCTCCTTCAGCTAGAGCTTTTACTCGTCCATGGTATCTATATCTACCTCTATCGAAAAAAACATCCTTGATACCTGCACTAATTCCTTTTTCGCCAATTAAAACTCCAACTTTGGAAGCTCCGTTGATGTCACTTCCTTTTTCCTTAAAGTCTTTACTTAGAGATGAAGCAGATACAATTGTTTTTCCTGAAATATCATCAATTATCTGTGCATAAATATGTTTTGATGATCTAAAAACTGTTAATCTACATTTATCAGTAGCTCTAGCTTTTAGATCTTTTCTTACACGGTTTTGTCTTCTTATATCCCTATCTAACTTTGTCATTTAATTACTTTTTCTTGCCTTCTTTTCTAAAAATGTATTCATCTTCATATTTTACACCTTTACCTTTGTATGGTTCTGGTGGCCTAAAAGCTCTTATTTCAGCGGCTACTTGACCAACTTTTTGTTTGTCTATACCACTTATTATAATTTCTGTTTGTGATGGTGTTTCAATTTTTATTCCATCTGGAGTTTCATAATTAACATCATGACTAAAGCCAAGTGATAATTGAATATTGCTACCTTTCATTTGAGCTCTATAACCAACACCGTTGATCTCAAGTTTTTTTGAAAAACCTTCACTTACTCCAATAATACTATTTGATATAAGAGTTCTTTGAAGACCCCAATTTTTTGAAAAATCTGGATTATTTTCATTTTTATTTACAGTTATAGTTTTATCAGCAATTTCAATATTTGCACCTTCAAAGATTGGTGTAGAAAGCTCACCTTTAGGACCAGTCAGTTTTATTTCATCTTGACCTAAAATAGCTTCAACATTATCTGGAATTTCTATAATCTTTTGACCTATTCTTGACATAACAACACACTAATTAAAAAACAGTACACAAAACTTCACCACCAACATTATTAGTTCTTGCTGACTTATCGGACATAACTCCTTTTGGAGTTGATAAAATTGAAATACCTAAACCATTACGAACTAGATTCATTCCTTTTACTGAAGAATATACTCTTCTACCTGGTTTTGAGACTCTGATAATTTCTTTAATAACTGGTTCACCTTCATGATATTTTAAATCGATCTGAACTTCAGTTCTCCCATTATCGTAATCAGTAGTAGAAAAACCCCTAATAAACCCTTCGTCCTGTAAAACCTCTAAGATATTAATTCTTAAATTTGAACTTGGAGAATCTACAGTATCTTTACCTCGTAAATGAGCATTACGAATTCTAGTAATCATATCTCCTATTGGATCATTTATATTCATCAGTACCTCACCAACTTGATTTCACTACACCAGGTAGTTTTCCATCAGAAGCTAACTCTCTTAGCGCTATTCTTGACAAACCAAATTTTCTGTAAACTGCTCTAGGTCTACCGGTTAAAGAACATCTATTTCTTATGCGTGACTTAGAAGAATTTCTTGGTAGCTTTGATAATTTTAATCTAGCTTCAAATCTCTCCTCTGCCGAAGATGACTTATCATTTGCAATAGCCAAAAGACTTGCTCTTTTTTCTTTATATTTGTTCCAGAGTTTTCTTCTTTTTAAATCTCTTTGAACTAAACTAACTTTTGCCATATTTACCTCTTTTTTTAGTTTCCAAAAGGAAAGTTAAAACCCTTTAATAACGCTAAAGCTTCTTCATCAGTATTAGCAGATGTAGAAACAATAACATCCATTCCCCATATATCAGTAACTGACTCATAATGTATTTCAGGAAAAATTATGTGTTCTTTTATGCCGAAAGCATAATTTCCATTTCCATCAAAACTCTTACTATTTAAACCTCTAAAATCTCTGACCCTTGGTAAAGCAATATTTATTAATCTATCTATAAACTCATACATAATTTTCTTTCTCAAAGTAACTTTAACACCTACAGGCAAGCCCTCTCTTAATTTAAATCCAGCTATAGCTTTTTTTGCGATAGTTTTAATAGGCTTTTGACCAGAAATTAATTCTAAAGCTTCAAAAGCAGAGTTAATTTTTTTACTATCACTAACATTTTCACCAATGCCCATATTCAAAACTACCTTTTTAATCTTTGGTATTTCAAATGGGTTTTGATACTCAAAAGCATTTTTCAATTCATTTGAAAATTTATCTTTATAAAGCTTTTGTAATCTTGGAATTTCAATTTTAGTCATTGATAAATTCTCCTGATTTCTTAGAAAACCTTACAGTTACGCCTTTTTTATTTTTTTTAAAACCTATTTTAGTTGGTTTTTTACTTTTTGGATCTATCAGCATTAAATTAGATTTGTTAATGGGTTTTTCTTGATCAACAATACCTCCTTCATCTTCCTGAGAAGGTTTTTTATGTTTTTTTACAAGATTAATACCTTGAACAATAGCTTTATCTGGGCCAAGAATTTGAACAATTTCTCCCTCTTTACCTTTATCCTTTCCAGCTAAGATAAAAACTTTATCTCCTTTTTTTAATTTTGCAGGCATTATATTACCTCCGGAGCTAAAGAAACAATTTTCATAAGATTCTTAGCTCGTAACTCTCTTGTTACCGGGCCAAAAATTCTTGTGCCAATTGGTTCCCCTTGAGCATTAACCAGGACGGCAGCATTGGTATCAAAGCGTATTGCGCTTCCATCCTGCCTTCTTACTTCTTTTTTTGTTCTTACAATAACAGCCTTGAGAACTTCACCTTTTTTTACTCTACCTCTAGGAATAGCTTCTTTTACTGAAACAACAATAATATCACCTACACCAGCAGTACGTCTCTTAGACCCACCTAGAACTTTAATACATTGCACAAGCTTTGCTCCTGAATTATCAGCTACATCTAATTTTGATTGCATTTGAATCATTGTTTATTCCTTAATACTAATCCTCTAATACTGTCCAAGTTTTTGTTTTAGAAATTGGACGGCATTCCTGAATCCTGACTATATCTCCAACTTTAAATTTATTATTCTCATCATGTGTTTTATATTTTTTTGAGCTTCTAACAGTTTTTTTGAAAAATGGATCAGAAAATCTTCTCTCTACTTCAACAGTAAGTGTCTTATCTGCTTTATCACTAATGACTATTCCTTTAAGAATTCTTTTAGGCATTTGATGACTCCACTTCTTTACTTTGAATATTTATAAAAGTTTTAGCTCTAGCTATATCTTTCTTAATTTTAGAAATATTTGAGGTATTGTTATTTTGACCAGACATAATTTCAATTTTGAGATTAAATAATTCCTTTTTTAAAACCTCTATATGGTCTACTAGTTGATCTTTACTCATATCACTTATTTCTTTTTTCTTTTTTGCCATTATTTAATTCCTTCACCAGGCCTCATAATTATTTTTGTTTTGAGTGGTAGTTTTGAAGAACCAAGATTTAGTGCTGTATGAGCTATATCATATGGAACACCATCAATTTCAAACATCACTCTACCTGGTTTAACTCTAGCTGCCCAGTATTCTGGGGTTCCTTTACCCTTACCCATTCTTACTTCAGTAGGTTTTTTTGAAACAGGAACATCAGGAAAAATTCTAATCCAAACTTTACCTGCTCTTTTCATATGTCTTGTTATTGCTCTTCTTGCAGCTTCAATTTGTCGAGATGTTACTCTTTCAGCTGTGATTGCTTTTAAACCATAAGAACCGAAGTTAAGAGTAGTACCGCCTTTCGCTTTACCTCTAATTCTACCTTTGTGGGCTTTTCTATATTTTGTCTTTTTTGGTTGCAGCATTTAAACTATAATCCTTTTCCTTGTTCAAGAGCTTTATCTTCAGATTTTTTATCTTTTGCAAATGGATTATGTTCCATAATATCACCAAGATAAATCCAAACCTTAATTCCACAAATACCATAAGTTGTATGAGCAGAAGCAACACCATAATCTACATCTGACCTTAAAGTATGAAGAGGAACTCTTCCTTCTCTATACCATTCAGTTCTTGCAATTTCTGCACCGCCAAGTCTTCCGCCGCAATTAATTCTAATTCCTTTTGCTCCCAACCTCATAGCTGATTGAACAGATCTTTTCATGGCTTTTCTAAAACCTACACGTCTTTCTAATTGTTGAGCAATATTTTCGGCTACCAATGTAGCATTAATTTCTGGTTTTCTAACTTCAACTATATTAACAACAACATCAGATAAAGTTAAATTTTGAAGTTTTTTCCTTAAGTTTTCTATTTCAGATCCCTTTTTACCAATAATAAGACCTGGTCTACCTGAATGAATAGTTACTAAGCATTTTTTATGTGGTCTTTCAATTACAACTCTTGATATTGCGGCGTTCTTTAAATCTCTAAAGATCATTTTTCTCATATTCAAATCTTCCTTTAAAAGAATTGAATATTCATTTTTTCCGGCATACCAAGTAGAATCCCATGTTCTATTGATGCCTAACCTCATACTTATAGGATTAACTTTTTGACCCATTATTTTGTTTCCTCAATATTTTGTTCTTTTAAAACTATAGTAAGCTGGCTAAATGGTTTTAATATTTTAGCTGCCCTACCCCTGGCTCTAGCTCTAAACCTTTTCATAACCATATTTTTACCAACAAAAGCTTCATCTACATACAATTTATCAATATCGAGAGCATGATTATTTTCTGCATTTGCTATAGCACTTTCTAATGTATTCTTAACAGTATTTGATATTCTTTTTTTTGAGAATTCTAAGTAAGAAAGAGCATCTCCAACCTTTTTTCCTCTTATAGATTTAGCTTCAAGATTAAGTTTGTAAGGGCTAATTCTTATCATTTTACCTATAGCTTTTGATGATGGCTTACTTATTTCTTTTGCTCTTTTATTCATTTAAGTTCTCTTTACTGATTTATCAGCAGTATGTCCATAATAAGTTCTAGTTGGCGCAAATTCACCAAACTTGTGACCAACCATATCTTCAGTTATTAAAACTGGTATAAATTTTTGTCCATTGTGAACTCCAAAATTTAAACCAACAAATTGAGGAAGAATAGTTGATCGTCTACTCCAAATTTTTATAATGTCTTTTCTTCCAGACTCTCTTGCAGCCTCAGCCTTTTTTAGTACATAACTTTCTACAAACGGTCCTTTTGATACTGATCTAGCCATAACTATTTTCTCTTTCTTCTTTGGTGTCTGCTTCTAACTATATATTTATCAGAACTCTTATTTGATCTTGTCTTTTTACCTTTAGTAGGAACGCCCCATGGTGTTACAGGATGACGCCCACCAGATGTTTTACCTTCGCCACCACCATGAGGGTGGTCAACTGGGTTCATTACAACTCCTCTTACTGAAGGCCTTTTGCCTTTCCATCTGTTTCTACCAGCTTTAGCTAATTTTTGGTTAGAATTATCTGGATTTGAAACAGCTCCAATTGTTGCATAACATTCCGCAGGTATTAGTCTTTGTTCACCAGAAGTAAGTCTAATAATTGCCATACCTTGGTCTCTACCAACTAATTGAGCAAATGTTCCTGCAGATCTAATTAACTGACCTCCTTTACCAGGTTTCATTTCAATATTATGAATAATTGTGCCTATAGGAATCTTAGTCATAGGCAAGGCATTTCCAGGTTTTATATCTGAGTTAGGTCCTGATGAAACTTTATCACCAACTGATAATCTTTGAGGAGCAATAATATATCTATACTCATCCTCATACTTAATAAGAGCTATAAAAGCAGTTCTATTAGGATCGTATTCGAGTTTTTCTACAATTCCAACTGAATCAATTTTATCTCTTTTAAAATCGATTTTTCTATATAATCTTTTGTGTCCACCACCACGTCTTCTTGATGTAATTCTTCCATTATTATTTCTACCAGATTTAGAGGGTAAACCTTCAGTAAGTTTTTTGATTGGCCTATCTTTTGATAAAGAAGATTTGTCTACTAAAACTAGACCTCTTTGCCCTGGACTTGTCGGTTTATATTGCTTTAATGCCATAATCGATTAAACAGAACCCATCGTATCAATGGTCTGACCTTCCTCTAAAGTTATAATTGCGTGTTTAAAATCTTTTCGTTTACCTTTAATATTTCTAAAGTTTGTAGTTTTTCCTTTTCTTCTAAGAGTATTTATAGATTTCACCTTAACTTTAAAAATTTCTTCAACGCTCTTTTTAATTTGTTTTTTATTTGATTTAATAGCTACTTTGAAAACAACTTTATTTGACTCTGATAATAGAGTTGATTTTTCAGTAACTACAGGACTTAATAAAATATCATAATTACTTAAACTCATTGGCATCTCTCCACAATATTGTTTAAAGAGTCCTTAGTAATAATAAGTTTTTGATTATTGAGAATATCGTAAACATTAATTCCATCAACTTTAAGGAATTCAATATTTTTAATGTTTTTTGCAGCCTTAACAAAAGGATTATCACTATCAAAGTTATTAACAATCAAAGAATTCTTTAAATCAAGTTTTTCTATCTTGTCTTTTATAGACTTAGTTTTGGACAGATCAGAAAAATTTCCATCAACAAGAATTAGCTCATTATTTTTAGCCTTTGCTGACAAAGCATGTCTTAATCCTAATTTTCTAATTTTCTTAGGTAATTTAGTGGAATGATCTCTTACTTTTGGGCCAAAGGCTGTACCCCCACCTCTAAAAAGATTAACTTTCTTAGTTCTATGTCTTGCACCACCAGAACCTTTTTGGCGCATAATCTTTTTAGTGCTTCCAGTAATCTCTCCTCTACTTTTAGTTTTTCTTGTGCCTAATCTTCTTTTTGATAATTGCCAAGTTACAACTCTGTGTAAAATATCTTTTCTTGGATCAAGTCCAAAAAATTCATCTTGTAGATCTTCCGAGGTTGTTTTTTCAGTTTCAATATTAATAAGATTAACTTTCATCTTTAACCTCTTTATCTGCTGGAGCTTCTTCTTCTGGAGCTTCTTCTTCTGGAGCTTCTTCTGCTGGAGCTTCTTCTGCTGGAGCTTCTTCTGCTGGAGCTTCTTCAATTATATCATGACCTTTGACACCAGCAGGCAAAGGTAAGTCTTCTCTTAAAGGAATTTTTTTTGCATCATTTAAAATAACCCAACCACCTTTTGATCCAGGGACTGATCCTTTTACGAAAATAAAACCATTTTCTGAATCAGTTTTAATTATTTCAAGATTTTGAGTTGTTACAGTGGATGAACCCATGTGGCCTGCCATTTTTTTTCCTTTAAAAACTTTACCAGGATCTTGGCATTGACCAGTTGAACCATGGCTCCTATGACTAATAGAAACACCATGAGATGCACGAAGACCACCAAAATTATGTCTCTTCATAGCGCCAGCAAATCCTTTGCCTATCGATGTTCCAGTTGCATCAACAAATTGGCCATTTACAAAATGAGATGCAACAATTTCAGTACCGTTATCTATTAGGTTTTCAGGTGAAACTCTAAATTCAGAGAGCTTTAGTTTAGGTTCAACCTTATTTTTTTTAAAATGGCCTTTCATGGATTTAGATAATTTTTTATCTTTAATTTTACCTACACCAATCTGTAAAGCAGAATAACCATTTTTTTCTTCAGTTATAGATGAAATAACATGACAATTATCAAGGTGAAGAACAGTTACTGGAATATGCGATCCGTTTGAATCAAATATTCTACTCATTCCTAATTTTTTACAGATTAAACCTGTTCTCATAACTAAAACCTATAATTTTATCTCAACATCAACGCCAGCAGCCAAATCTAACTTCATTAGAGCATCAACTGTTTGAGGTGTGGGATCAATAATGTCCATAAGTCTCTTGTGAGTCCTAATTTCAAATTGTTCACGGCTTTTCTTATCAATATGCGGACTTCTAAGAACTGTAAATTTTTCTATTCTAGTTGGTAATGGAATAGGGCCTACTACATCAGCTCCAGTTCTTTTTGCTGTCTCTAAAATTTCTTTAGCTGAAGTATCAAGAACTCTATGGTCATATGCTTTCAGTCTTATTCGTATATTTTGTTCTTTCACGTTACCCTCTGTTTTTAAGCTAATTGTGAGATAATTTCTTCTGATACAGCTTTTGGAACTTCTTCATAATGGTCAAATTGCATTGTAAAAACTGCTCTACCTTGAGACATTGATCTTAAATTATTTACATAGCCAAACATATTAGCTAATGGAACCATACTATTTATTACGGTTGAAGGACCTCTAGTTTCAGTTCCTGAAACTTGGCCTCTCCTACTATTTAAATCACCAATAATATCACCTAGATACTCTTCTGGAGTAACTACTTCAACGCTCATAATTGGTTCTAATAATTTTATTCCAGCATCTTTACAAACTTCTCTGAATGCAGCACGAGCAGCTATTTCAAATGCCATTACACTTGAGTCAACATCATGATATGCACCATCAATTAATCTAACTTTAAAATCAATAATAGGGAACCCAGCCAATGCACCAGTTTCTTTTATACTTTCTATACCTTTAGAAACACCCGGAATATATTCTTTCGGAATATTTCCACCAACAATCTCACTTTCAAAAGTGTAACCTTCACCAGGTTCAACTGGACTTACTACAATTTTTAATCTAGCAAATTGTCCAGCTCCTCCAGATTGTTTCTTATGAGTATAGTCAATTTCAGCTTCCTTTGATAATGTTTCTCTGTATGCAACTTGAGGAGCGCCAACATTTGCTTCTACTTTAAATTCTCTTTTCATGCGATCAACAAGAATATCTAAATGAAGTTCGCCCATACCACTTATTACTGTTTGTCCAGATTCATCATCTGAAGAAACCCTGAATGATGGATCTTCTTTAGCTAATCTTTGTAATGCAATACCCATTTTTTCTTGGTCTGCTTTTGTTTTAGGTTCTACAGCTACCTCTATCACCGGATCAGGAAACTCCATTCTTTCTAGTATCACTTGATCTTCAGCATGGCATAAAGTATCGCCAGTAGTGGTATCTTTTAAACCAACTAAAGCAACAATATCACCAGCATATGCTTCTTTAATTTCTTCTCTAGAATTAGCGTGCATAAGAAGCATTCTACCAATTCTTTCCTTTTTACCCTTAACAGTGTTAATAAGTGTTTCACCAGACTTAATAACCCCTGAATAAATTCTAGCAAAAGTTAGATTACCAACAAAAGAATCATTCATAACTTTAAAAGCCAAAAGTGATAATGGTTCTTCATCAGAAGATTTTCTTATAATTTCCTCTTCAGAATCTGGATTAATGCCTTTTATAGCTTCAACATCAGTAGGAGAAGGCATAAAATCAACAACAGCATCCAATAGAGGTTGAACACCTTTATTTTTAAACGCAGTACCATTTAATACAGGAACAAATGATTGATTCAAAACACCAAGACGAATACATTTTTTAAGAGATTCCTCAGTAGGTTCATTTCCTTCAAGGTATTGTTCCATCAGATCATCATCTTGTTCAACTACCATTTCTACCAATGTAGTTCTATATTTCTCAGCTTCTTCTTTGAGTTCATCTCTGATATCTTTATATTCAAATTCAGCTCCCAGGCTTTCTTCTTTCCAGATAATTTCTTTCATAGCAAGCAGATCAATTAATCCTTCATAATTGCTTTCAGCACCTATTGGAAGTTGTATTACTAGTGGGTTAGAGCCTAATCTATCTTCAATCATTTCAACGCATCGATAAAAATCAGCTCCAATTCTATCCATTTTATTTACAAAACACATTCTTGGAACGCTATATTTGTTTGCTTGTCTCCATACAGTTTCAGATTGTGGCTCAACACCTGCAACTGAATCAAAAACAGCTACAGCCCCGTCGAGAACCCTCAGAGACCTTTCGACTTCAATAGTAAAATCAACATGACCTGGTGTATCAATAATATTTATTCTTTTATCTTTCCAATAACATGTCGTAGCTGCAGAAGTTATTGTAATACCTCTCTCCTGCTCCTGTTCCATCCAGTCCATAGTTGCGGCACCATCATGAACTTCACCAATTTTATAACTTTTACCGGTATAATAGAGAATGCGTTCAGTTGTTGTTGTTTTTCCGGCGTCTATGTGAGCCATAATTCCTATGTTTCTATAATCATTTAATGGTGTTGAACGACTCATAGCTAACCTCTTCTACCAACGATAATGTGCAAAAGCCCTATTAGCTTCAGCCATCTTATGTGTATCTTCTCTTTTCTTAACCGAATTACCTTTATTATTGGCTGCATCAATTAATTCTGAAGACAAACGATCGCCCATAGTGTCTTCACCTCTAGATCTTGCAGAAGAAATTATCCATCTTATTGCAAGTGCTTTTCTTCTATCTGGTCTAACCTCAACTGGTACTTGATAAGTGGCGCCCCCGACTCTTCTTGACCTCACTTCTATAGCTGGCATAACATTTTCTATTGCATCATGAAAAATTTTTACTGGATCAGTTTTCAATTTATCTTCAATTTTGTCTAATGCTCCATAAACAATTTTTTCAGCCACAGATTTTTTGCCATCAATCATTAAATTATTCATAAACTTAGATATAACAAGATCACCAAATTTTGGATCAGGATATATTTCTCTTTTTTCAGCTCTTCTTCTTCTAGACATCTATTCCTTCTCCAAGATCATTATTTAGGTCTTTTTGTTCCGTATTTAGATCTTCTTTGTTTTCGATCAGCAACACCTTGTGTATCTAAAACACCTCGTAATATATGATATCGAACACCAGGAAGATCTTTTACTCTTCCGCCACGTATAAGAACAACTGAATGCTCTTGTAAATTATGTCCTTCACCAGGAATATAACTTGTAACCTCATAACCATTAGATAATCTTACTCTAGCTACTTTTCTTAATGCAGAGTTTGGTTTTTTTGGTGTAGTCGTGTAAACCCTTGTGCAAACGCCTCTTTTTTGAGGACACGACTCCATAGCTGGAACTTTATTCAATTTTTCAATTTTAGCTCTTCTTTTACGAACTAATTGATTAATAGTTGGCATAACAAATCCTTAATATCCATTATTGGATATAATTAACAAATTATAAGCGAATGGCGACAGTGTTTAGGAAACCTACGACCTGCCATAAGCAGTGCTTTAGTAGCTTTACTTTATTAATCAGTCAACAAAAAAATAAATTTTTAGGAGGCCTCTTCTTCTATTAATTCTGAACTTTCTTGTCTTTGGTCAATTAGCTCCTGATCTCTTGATCCAGCTTCAGTTTCAATCCTTCTAATTGAACTTCCGGTACCAGCAGGAATTAGTCTTCCAACAATAACATTTTCTTTTAAACCAATTAAGTGATCAGATTTACGATTCACAGCAGCATCTGTTAAAACTCTTGTTGTCTCTTGGAAGGATGCCGCAGAGATAAATGACCTTGTATGAAGAGATGCCTTAGTTATGCCTAAAAGCAATGGTTTATAACTTACTGGCTCTTTTTTTTCTTTCAAAAGCTTTTCATTCACTTCCTCAACTTCCATTTTATCAAGCTGTTCACCCTCTAAATAAGAACTATCACCAGATTCTAATACCTCAACTTTTTGAAGCATTTGCCTAGTAATAACCTCAATATGTTTATCATTAATTGTTACACCCTGAAGTCGATATACATTTTGAACTTCATCTACTAGATAGCTTGCTAATGCCTCAAGACCAAGAATTGATAAAATATCATGAGGAGCAGGATTTCCATCAATTAGATAATCACCTTTTTCGATAATATCTCCATCTTGAACTGATATATGCTTACCCTTAGGTATTAAATAACTTGCTTCATTTTCATCTTCATTAGTTGGATGTATAACAATCCTTCTTTTATTTTTATAGTCTCTTGCAAATTCAACAGCTCCAGTAACCTCAGCAATTACAGCATGGTCTTTTGGTTTTCTTGCTTCAAATAATTCTGCTACTCTAGGAAGACCACCTGTAATATCTCTTGTTTTAGCTCCTTCAGTAGGAATTCTTGCAATAACATCTCCAGCATTAACTTTTGAACCATCATTAGCAGAAATAATTGCATCTACAGACATAAGGTATCTTGCTTCTCTTCCAGTATTATTGGTGACAATATTTCCTTTTTCATCCTTAACAAGTATTGAAGGTTTTAAAGATGCTGATTTTGAAGAATTTTTCCAATCAACTACAACTTTTTGTTTAATACCTGTTGATTCATCTGAAACTTCACTCAAGCTAACGCCCTCAGTCAGATCCTCAAATTCGATAACACCAGAAGATTCAGTTATAATTGGAATTGTATAAGGGTCCCATTGAGCTAATCTATCGCCTTTTTTAATATCTTGTCCTTTTTCAACAAGTAACTCACTACCATAAGTTAGTTTATGTTTTGATCTTTCATTACCAAATTCATCAATAACTGAAACACTTGTAGTCCTTCCAATGATAATTTTTCTTTTTTCAGAGTCTTCCAGCATATTTAGGTCATTAATTTCTATTTTACCATTAACAGACGACTCGACATAAGATTGATCCATTACCTGAGCTGTACCGCCAATATGGAAAGTTCTCATAGTTAATTGTGTACCTGGCTCACCAATAGACTGGGCTGCAATAACTCCAACAGCTTCACCAATATTAACAGCAGTGCCTCTTGCTAAATCACGTCCATAACATTTTGCACAAACACCATTTTTTGTTTCACAAGTTAAAACTGATCGTATTTTTATTTCTAAAAGATTAGATTTATCAATGGCAGATAAATGTTTTTCTTCAATTATATCCCCTTTTTTAACTATTATTTCATTTGTTGCTGGATCAATAACATCCTCGCAAGGAACTCTTCCTAAAACTCTATCTGAGAGAGATACCATTTCTTCGCCAGATTCAATGACTGGTTTAAGAATCAAGCCTTCAGAAGTTCCACAATCATGTTCAACTACTATACAGTCTTGAGCAACATCAACAAGTCTTCTTGTTAAATATCCAGAGTTAGCAGTTTTTAAAGCCGTATCAGCAAGACCTTTTCTAGCACCATGAGTAGAGTTAAAATATTCAAGCACATTCAGACCTTCTTTAAAGTTCGAAATTATGGGTGTCTCTATAATTTCACCTGAAGGTTTAGCCATAAGTCCACGCATACCGGATAATTGCTTCATTTGAGCTGCTGAACCTCTAGCGCCAGAATGAGCCATCATATAAATAGAGTTAATTGGATCTTCTCTCTCTGAGTCTTTGTTTATTTGAGAAGAAGAAATTTTACTCATCATTTTATCCTCAACTTTATCAGTACATTTTGCCCATGCATCAACAACTTTATTATACTTTTCACCTCTAGTTATAAAACCGTCAATATATTGCTGCTCAAACTCTTTAACCAATTCGTTTGTTTCATTGATTAAGTTTTCTTTCTCCTCAGGAATTATCATATCGTCTTTTCCAAAAGATATACCAGCATTACATGCATGTCTAAAACCTAATTTCATTATATGATCACAAAAAATAACAGTTTGCTTTTGACCACAATGCCTGTAAACATCATCAATCATTCTAGAAATTTCTTTCTTTGTTAAAAGTTTATTAACAATTTCAAATGAAATATTCTCATCATCAGGCAACTCCTTTGAAATTAATACTCTTCCTGGAGTTGTTTCATATTTTTTATAGCCTTCTTCAGTATTAAATCTAAAGGTTATTTTTGTATGAAGAGTAATGGTTTTATTTTCTAATGCGAATTCAATTTCATTAACATTATCAAAATGTCTTCCTTCTCCAGGCTCATTTTGTTTCATTTGAGATAAATAATACAATCCTAAAATAATGTCTTGGCTTGGAACAATAATTGGGTCGCCGTTCGCAGGATGTAAAATATTGTTTGTAGACATCATTAGAACTCTTGCTTCAAGCTGAGCTTCTAAAGATAGGGGTACATGAACAGCCATTTGATCGCCATCAAAATCAGCATTAAATGCAGCACATACTAAAGGATGAAGTTGTATCGCCTTTCCTTCAATAAGAAGTGGTTCAAATGCCTGTATACCTAGCCTATGTAATGTTGGTGCTCTATTTAATAAAACTGGATGCTCTCTTATCACTTCTTCTAAAATATCCCAAACTTCTGTTGTTTGTTTCTCAACCATTCTCTTTGCTTGTTTAACAGTTGATGAAATCCCTAGAGACTCAAGTCTTGAATATATAAAAGGTTTAAAAAGCTCTAAAGCTAATTTCTTTGGTAATCCACATTGATGCAGTTTTAATTCTGGTCCCACAACAATTACGGATCTTCCAGAATAATCAACTCTTTTACCTAATAAATTTTGTCTAAATCTACCTTGTTTACCCTTCAACATATCAGATAGAGATTTAAGTGGTCTTTTATTAGAGCCAGTTATTACTCTTCCCCTTCTTCCATTATCAAATAAAGCGTCTACGGATTCTTGAAGCATTCGTTTTTCATTTCTAATAATTATATCAGGAGCTCTTAAATCCATTAATCTTCGTAATCTATTATTTCTGTTAATTACTCTTCTGTATAAATCATTTAAATCAGATGTAGCAAATCTACCTCCATCTAATGGTACAAGCGGTCTAAGTTCTGGCGGAATAACAGGTATAACCTTTAAAATCATCCACTCAGGCTTATTACCAGATACCTTAAATGCTTCAATAACTTTTAATCTTTTTGCTAATTTTTTTGGTTTTAGTTCGCTGGTAGTTTCTTTTATTTCTGCCCTAATTGATTCACTTAATTCATCCAAATCAAGTTCTTCTAGAAGAAGTCTAATTGCTTCTGCACCTATACCAACTTTAAAATTATCAGCACCATATTCATTTTGTGCGTCTATAAACTCATCTTCAGTTAATAATTGAAGTTTATCAAGTGGAGTTAGCCCAGGGTCTAACACAATAAAACTTTCAAAATATAACACTTTTTCAAGGTCTTTAAGCATCATATCCAGTATCAAACCAATTCTACTAGGTAATGATTTTAAGAACCAAATATGAGCGACTGGAGAAGCCAACTCTATGTGACCCATTCTTTCTCTTCTAACTTTTGATAAAGTAACCTCGACGCCACATTTTTCGCATACAATACCTTTAAACTTCATTCTCTTGTATTTACCGCATAAACATTCGTAATCTTTTACAGGACCAAAAATTCTTGCGCAAAAAAGACCATCTCTTTCTGGTTTAAAGGTTCTATAATTTATAGTTTCAGGTTTTTTGATTTCACCATATGACCAAGATAATATTTTTTCAGGACTTGCTATCCCAATTCTTATGTGATCGAATTGTTGTGTTGCTTTATTCTGATTAAAGATATCTAAAACTTCTTTGTTCATTTTATTTCACCTAATTAAAATAACTATTTCTAGTTTACTTCATCCTCTTGCAATTCAACATTTAAACCTAAAGAGCGCATTTCCTTTACAAGAACATTAAAGCTTTCAGGAACACCAGCTTCAAAATTTTCTTCACCACGAATTATCGACTCATAAACTTTAGTTCTACCTGCAACATCATCTGATTTTACAGTTAACATTTCTTGGAGAGTGTATGCTGCTCCATAAGCTTCAAGAGCCCAAACCTCCATTTCACCAAATCTTTGACCTCCAAACTGCGCTTTTCCTCCAAGTGGTTGTTGTGTCACAAGACTATATGGACCCACTGATCTACCGTGAATTTTATCATCAACTAAATGATGTAGCTTAAGCATATAAATATAGCCAACTGTTACAGGGCGATCAAACTTGATCCCAGACCTTCCATCATAGAGATAAACCTGACCAGTATTACTAAGGCCAGCTTTATCTAATAAATCAACAATATCAGCTTCTCTTGCTCCATCAAATACAGGAGTTGAAACTGGAACTCCTTTCTTAAGTGTATGAGCAAGTTCTATAAATTCACCATCTTTAAATTTATCAATGTCATTGTCATTGTAAATATCTTTAATCACATCTTTAACATTATCTATATTCATATTCTCTTCATATTGATTTAATGCATCTGAAACTTTTTTACCTAAACCTGAGCAAGTCCATCCAAGGTGTGTTTCGAGAATTTGGCCAACATTCATTCTGCTAGGAACGCCAAGCGGGTTTAATACAACATCAACAGGAGTTCCGTCCTCAAGGTATGGCATATCTTCTACTGGCAAAATTCTGGAAATAACACCTTTATTACCATGTCTTCCTGCCATTTTATCTCCTGGCTGAAGTTTACGTTTAACGGCAACATAAACTTTGATGCACTTCATTACTCCAGGAAGCAAATCATCTCCTCTGCTTACTTTATCAACTTTATCCTGAAATTTTTCTTCTATTATATTTCTGGCATCATCATACTGCAGTCTTATTTCTTCAATTTCTTTTTGATTGTTACTGTTTTGTAGTACAAAATCCCAAAGAGAATTATTTGATGAAGAATTTATTATGTCTTGAGTAATTTTTGTTCCTTTTTTACCTATATTAGGACCAGATAAGGCAACTTTATTTAGTAAAAAATCTTTCAATAAAGAATACATATTTCTATCTAATATATATATTTCATCGTCTCTATCTATTGATAATCTCTCAATTTCTTCTTGTTCAACTGCAAGAGCTCTTTCATCTTTTTCAATACCATGCCTATTGAATACTTTAACATCTACAACAGTTCCATTTGTTCCTGGTGATAGTCTAAGAGAACTGTCTCTTACATCAGATGCTTTTTCGCCAAAAATTGCCCTTAATAATTTCTCCTCAGGAGTAATAGGGCTTTCTCCCTTTGGTGTAACTTTTCCTACTAATATATCACCTGGTTTTACTTCAGCACCAATATAAACAATACCCGACTCATCTAGATTTCTTAGCGCTTCTTCACCTACATTTGGAATATCTCTTGTAATATCTTCTGATCCAAGTTTAGTATCTCTTGCCATAATTTCAAATTCTTCAATGTGAATGGATGTAAAAACATCATCCTTAACAAGTTTTTCAGAAAGTAGAATTGAGTCTTCGAAGTTGTAGCCATTCCAAGGCATAAAAGCTACTAAGACATTTTTTCCAAGAGCTAATTCGCCTTTATCAGTAGAAGGTCCATCTGCTATAACTTCTCCTTTTTTAACATTATCACCTACTCTAACAAGAGGTTTTTGATTTACGCATGTTGATTGATTTGATCTTTGAAATTTCTTAAGATTATAAATTTCAACACCCAAATCACCTTTCTTTAAATCACTATCTGATCTAATAACAATTCTTTGGGAATCAACTTGATCAACTATACCATCCTTGGATGCAATTAATGCTGCTCCTGAGTCACTAGCTACAAGACCTTCCATTCCAGTACCAACTAAAGGTGCTTCATTTGTCAATAAGGGAACAGCTTGCCTCATCATATTAGAACCCATTAAAGCTCTATTAGCATCATCATTTTCTAAAAAAGGTATCAGTGAAGCGGCAACTGATACTGTTTGTTTTGGACTAACATCCATGAAATCGACTGATTCAGGTCCAACTAAATCAAAATCACCATCATGTCTACAGTTTATTAGATCGCTAATAAACAATCCTTTTTCGTTAGATGGTTCATCAGCCTGTGCTATCCTGTATCTTCCTTCTTCAACAGCAGATAGATAAACTATTTCATTTGTCTTCTTTCCATTTTCAATCTTTAAATACGGACTTTCAATAAATCCGTATTTATTAACCCTTGCGTAAGTTGCTAATGAATTAATAAGGCCTATATTTGGACCCTCAGGAGTCTCAATGGGGCATATTCTTCCATAATGAGTAGGATGAACATCCCTAACTTCAAATCCCGCTCTTTCTCTAGTAAGTCCCCCAGGACCTAGTGCAGAAACTCTTCTTTTATGTGTGATTTCAGAAAGAGGATTTGTTTGATCCATAAATTGAGATAACTGAGAAGATCCAAAAAATTCCCTTATAGAAGCTGCTATAGGTTTAGCATTAATAATATCTTGAGGCATAACTGCATCAATATCAATTGAACTCATTCGTTCTTTAATGGCTCTTTCCATTCGAAGCAAACCTATTCTGAATTGATTTTCCATTAACTCACCAACAGATCTAACTCTTCTATTGCCTAAATTATCTATATCATCGATATCTCCTTTACCATCTCTAAGGTCAACAATTGTTTTTAAAACATTGGAAATATCATCTTTAGTAAGTATTCCATGATCATCGGGAGTATCAAGATTTAATCTCATATTTATTTTAACTCTTCCTACATCAGATAAATCATATCTATCGCTGTCAAAAAATAAGCTATTAAATAAACCTGAAGCGCTTTCGACTGTAGGTGGCTCACCTGGTCTTAGAATTTTATATATCTCAAATAGGGCTGATGTTTTATCAAAAGATTTATCAACCGCTAAGGTATTCCTAACAAAAGGACTAAAATTAACATTATCAATTAGAAGAACTGGTATTTCATTAATTTTTTCAATTTCAAATGTAGATAATAATTCTTCAGTTATCTCATCGCCAGCTTCAGCAAAAATTTCTCCAGTCTTATAATTAACAATATCTTCTGAAATAAATTTTCCTAATATTTCTTCATTAGATATAAATAAATCCTTAACTTTATTATTTTGATCAAGAGTTCTTTTTGTAATCTTTTTTCCTGACTCAATAATTACTTTATTATTTTTAGCATCAACTAAATCATATATAACTTTTGAACCTTTTAAATACTCTGAAACAAATGGCTTCTTCCAACCATCTTTTTGTCTTGTATGAATTTCATTTTTATAAAATAAGGAAAGAATTTCATGAGAGTCAAATCCTAAACTATAAAGGACAGTTGTGGCAGGAAATTTCTTTTTTCTATCTATTCTTGCATTGAGAATATCTTTAGCGTCAAACTCAAAATCAAGCCAAGAGCCTCTATAAGGTATTATCCTTGCGGCATAGAGAATCTTTCCAGATGAATGAGTTTTTCCTTTGTCATGGTCAAAAAATACTCCTGGACTACGATGCATTTGAGATACAACAACTCTTTCAGTACCATTTATAATAAATGTACCATTTTCAGTCATAAGAGGAAGATCACCCATATAAACATCTTGTTCTTTTACATCTTTTATTGATCTGGTTTCATTTTCTTCATCAACATCGTAAACTATAAGTCTAAGAGTAACTTTTAGGGGAGCAGCATATGTAAGACTTCTTTGAATACATTCACCTGTATCAAATTTTGGTTCGTCAAAAGAGTATGATATATATTCTATTGTTGATGATTCTGAATAGTCATGAATAGGGAAAACGCCACGAAAAACATTTTCTAGACCTTTATTTAACCTTTCATCATGAGAAATATTTTTTTGCAAGAATAAATCGTAAGACAATCTCTGAACTTCAATTAAATTTGGCATTTCTGCAATATTATCAATTCTTTGAAAAGATTTCCTTATTCTTTTCCTAGCATTAAAATTTTCTGTCATATCTGTTAAGACCCTTATTTAAAATTTATTTATTTGAAAGAATTATTTAAGTTCAACTTTTGCACCTGCAGCTTCTAGTTTTTCTTTTATTTCGTTAGCTTCATCTTTAGGAACATCCTCTTTAATGTCCTTTGGAGCAGATTCAACTAATTCTTTAGCCTCTTTTAAACCAAGGCCGGTCGCAGTTCTAACTTCTTTAATAACATTAATCTTCTTATCACCTACATCAGCAAGGACAATAGTAAATGTATCTTTTTCCTCTGCGGCAGCTCCACCAGCTTCGCCTCCAGGTGCAACGGCAGCAACAGCAACTGGTGCAGCAGCAGAAACACCCCATTTTTCTTCAAGAATTTTTGATAATTCCGAAGCTTCAAGAACAGTTAAATTTGATAATTCTTCAGCAATTTTTTCTAAATCAGCCATTTTTTTCTCCTAATAAGTTAAATTAAGCAGCCTCACTATTTTGACTTTTAGCACTTAAAATCTGGGCAATTTGACCTCCAGGTTTAGTAACTATTCCTGCAATTTTTGATGCAGAAGAAGTTAAAGAGCCTATTATTTTAGCCCTTAGTGTATCAAGACTCGGTAGTGACGCCAGTTTACTAATAGTCTCTTTGTCAATAATTTCACCATCCATAAATCCCCCTACAACTGATAAATTTTCATTATCTTTTGTAAAATCAGAAATTATTTTTGGTTGTGAAGTTAATTCATCTGAAAAAACTATAGCTAAAGGTCCATTAAAATGCTCTGAGAGATCTTTTACTTTAGTATTAATAACAGCAATTTTTGCTAAGCTATTTTTTACAACCTTAAAAGTGCTTCCAGATTCCCTTAATTGATTCCTCAAGTTAGTTATTTCACCTACAGATAGTCCATTATTATGCGTTAAAATGAAAAAATTAGATTCATCAAACTTTTTTGCTAAGTCTGAAACAACTTTCTCTTTTGCAGTTCTATCCATTTTAACCTCCAAATTCCTTAAAAGGAAATTATTAACAAAAGGTTTACAAAGTAAACCAGGCTGTCCTTTATGTCTCGTATGGGCAAATTTATTAAGTTCAAGACACCCATAGTCTAGGACAGTTCGTGCATTAAAAATGCACTTGAAACAAGAGTTTAATTAAATACTCCTGTATCAATTCTTAATCCAGCTCCCATAGTAGAGCTTAAAGATACTTTTTTTATAAATACTCCTTTAGCAGCTTTAGGTTTGTCCTTTTTAACTGCTTTAACAAACTCAATAATATTGGCATTTAAGTCTTCCTTGGAAAAACTTACTTTACCAATTCCAGCATGGATAATTCCTGCTTTATCATTCCTATATTCCACTGAACCAGCTTTCGCTGATTTTACGGCAGCAGCTATATCATTTGTAACTGTACCTATCTTTGGATTAGGCATTAACCCTTTTGGTCCAAGAACTTTTCCAAGTCTTCCAACTAAGGGCATCATATCTGGTGTTGCAATACATCTTTCAAAATCAATATTACCTGAAGAAACTTTTTCAACTAAATCTTCAGAACCAACTATATCTGCTCCAGAGTTTTCAGCTTCTTTAGCTTTGTCCCCTTTTGCAAAAACAGCAACTCGAAGGTCTTTTCCAATTCCACTTGGAAGATTTATAACTCCTCGCACATTTTGATCAGAAAATGTAGGATCAATATTTAAGTTAACAGCAATATCAAGCGTTTCATCAAATTTAAGATTAGAAGAATCTTTTATCAAATCTATTCCTTCATCAAGTAGGTAAAGCTTATCAGGGTCAACTTTTTCAGAAATTTCATTATACCTTTTACTTCTTGTGCTCATGATTATTTAACCTCTAACCCCATAGATCTCGCGGAGCCTTTTACAATATTTACTGCAGCATCAATATCATATGCATTTAAATCTTTCATTTTAGCCTCCGCAATTTCTTTACATTGAGCTAAAGTTACTGAACCACAAGATTCGGAGCCAACATTGCCTGCTCCTTTATCAATTTTTGCAGCTTTCTTTAATAAATAACTTGTTGGAGCAGTCTTTATAACGAAATCAAAAGATTTATCAACATAAATAGTTATTGTTGTAGGAAGGGGCGCGCCTTGTTCTTCATTTTGTGTTTTAGCATTAAATGCCTTACAAAAGTCCATTATGTTTAATCCTCTTTGACCCAAGGCAGGGCCGATAGGTGGTGATGGACTTGCTTGTCCAGCTGGAACTTGTAATTTTAGATAACCTTCAATTTTTTTAACCATTTTTTTACCTATTTAAATTTATATTTTTTCAACTTGAGTATATTGGAGTTCAACTGGAGTTGGACGACCGAAAATAGAAACAGCAACTTTAAGTTTAGACTTTTCTTCATCGATTTCTTCCACATGACCATTAAATGAAGCAAAAGGCCCTTCAGAAACTCTAACCTGCTCTCCAATTTCAAAAATAACAGAAGGTCTTGGTCCATCAGCAGTTTCTTCAACACGATTGATAATTCTATCAATTTCTTCTTTTGAAACAGGATGAGGCTTTGTACCATGTTCTGACCCGAGAAAACCTGTCACCTTAGGAGTATTTTTAACTAAATGAAATGTTTCGTCTGTTAAATCCATATTTACTAAAACATAACCTGGGAAAAATCTCTTCTCTCTATTAATTTTTCTTCCTCTTCTGAGTTCAATAACTTCTTCGGTAGGAACAATTATTTCATCAAAAGCATTGTCAAGATTCTCAATCTCAGCCCTTTCTTTTATTGATTCAGCAACTTTTTTTTCAAAATTGGAATAGGCATGAACTATGTACCATTTTTTAGACATGTTTAATTACCTAACCCTAAAACAAATTGAATTCCTAAGCTCATAACTTGATCACCTAAAAAGAAAAAAATTGATGCAAAAAATGAAAATATTATAACAATTAATGTGGTAATCATGGTTTCATTCCTTGAGGGCCAAGTAACTTTAGAAACTTCATTTCTAACCTGTTGAATAAATTCTATTGGACCTGTTCTTTTCATCTTTTGATCTCTTAAAACTAAAAATACTGGCAGGAGTGGAGGGAGTCGAACCCCCAACCCCCGGTTTTGGAGACCGGTGCTCTAGCCAATTGAGCTACACTCCTCCAAAAAAAATTACTCAACTATTTTTGAAACTACACCAGCACCAACTGTTCTACCACCCTCACGAATAGCAAACCTAAGATTGTCTTCCATAGCAATAGGAACAATTAATTCAACATCCATTTCAACATTATCACCAGGCATAACCATTTCAGTTCCTTTATCTAATTGACAAACACCAGTAACATCTGTTGTTCTAAAATAAAATTGAGGACGATAATTAGTAAAGAAAGGTGTATGTCTTCCACCCTCTTCTTTGGTAAGGATATAAGCTGAAGCTTTAAATTTTGTATGAGGAGTTATTGAGCCAGGAGCACATAAAACCTGCCCTCTTTCAACCTGCTCTCTATCAATACCTCTTAGAAGAATACCTACATTATCACCGGCTTCACCTTGATCTAGAAGTTTTCTAAACATCTCAACACCAGTACAAACAGTTTTTTGTGTTTCTTTGACGCCAACTATTTCAATTTCCTCGTTAACATTAATTACACCTCTTTCTACTCTACCAGTAACTACAGTTCCTCTACCTGATATTGAAAAAACATCTTCAATAGGCATAAGGAAAGGTTGGTCTTTAGGTCTTTCTGGTTGTGGAACATAGCTATCTATTTGAGACATAAGTTCAAGAATAGCATTTTTTCCAGTTTCATCATCTTTTCCTTCAAGTGCAGCAAGTGCTGAACCCTTAACAATTGGAATATCATCACCAGGAAATTCATATTCATTTAAAAGTTCTCTCACTTCCATTTCAACTAAATCTAGTAATTCTGCATCATCAACTTGATCCACCTTGTTCATGAATACCGCTAAAGCAGGAACACCTACCTGTCTAGCAAGTAGAATATGTTCGCGTGTTTGAGGCATAGGGCCATCAGCAGCAGAAACAACTAGTATACCGCCATCCATTTGAGCAGCACCAGTAATCATATTTTTAACATAATCAGCATGGCCTGGGCAATCTACATGGGCGTAGTGTCTGTTTTCGGTTTCATATTCAACATGAGATGTGGCAATTGTAATACCACGTTCTCTTTCTTCTGGTGCATTATCAATCTGATCAAATGCTGAAAACTCAGCCTTACCTTCATCAGCTAATACTTTCGTAATAGCAGCAGTTAATGTTGTTTTACCATGATCAACATGGCCAATCGTACCAATATTACAGTGAGGTTTGGTTCGTTCAAATTTTTCTTTAGACATAGTATGTTTCTCCAAAATTAAACCGTAAACGGTTATATTACACTTCGGATTTTATGGAGCGGGTGAAGGGAATCGAACCCTCATCTTCAGCTTGGAAGGCTGTTGCTCTACCATTGAGCTACACCCGCCTGTCCTTCCACCTAGCAGCTCTACAACTGGTGGAGGGGGTAGGATTTGAACCTACGTAGGCATAGCCAACGGGTTTACAGCCCGTCCCCTTTAACCACTCGGGCACCCCTCCGTATAATTGGAGAGCTTACCAATGCTTTAAAATCCAAAGCAGATGTGGTTTATTGAGCTTTCCGCAAGGAAAGTCAATACCCCAAAACAAATAATTAAAATTAAACTTATAGTAATTTAAAAAAAAATCCATAAAATATTGATATTTTGCCATTTTTCTAATATTGACAAATTAATATCAGTCTTAAAAAATATTCAAAAATGGCTAGAAAAAAAATAAACAAAAATAAGAATTATACACCTTATTATATCTGGGGATTACATGCTTCAATTGCAGCATTAGAGAATAATAAAAGAAATATTATTAATATTTACTGTACTCAAGTATTTTTTGATAAATATTTAAGTAAAAAAGTTAAAATCACCAATCCATTAACAATTGTTAATAATAATTATTTAAATTCAATTTTGGATAATAAAATTACTCATCAAGGAGTTATTATCGAGACAAAACCATTAAATTATCCAAAACTTGATGATGTATTAGATAACAGTGAAATTATAATTGCTTTAGATCAGGTTACAGATCCACAAAATGTTGGCGCTATTATTAGAACTTTTAATTTTTTTGGAGGAAAAAACCTTTTAATTACAAAAGATCATAGCTCAGAAATTAATGGATCATTGGCAAAATCGGCATCGGGAGCTTTAGAATTTATAGATATAATTAAAGTAACAAATTTATCAATGGCACTAAAAAAATTAAGAAAAAAAGGATTTATAATCATAGGTTTAGATGAGTTTAGTGATGTAATGCTTCATAATATAGAAAATTATAAAAGTGAAAAAAAAGTTTTAGTTATGGGCTCAGAAGGAAAAGGATTAAGAAGATTAACAAAAGAGAATTGTGACTTTTTAGTTTCAATTGCTAATAATAATGATAGTGATTTTAACACATTAAATGTTAGTGTAAGCAGTGCTTTAGCCTTATATGAATTCATGGGGAGGAATATTAAAAAATAATGGAACACATAACCTTACCAAATTTATTTTTTCAGAAAGTATTAGAGAACACTGATAAGCCATTTTTATGGGAAAAAAAAGAAGGTGAGTGGAAAAGTTTATCATGGCAACAAACTGAAAAAAAAGTAAAGCAATTAGCAGCTGGATTGAAATACAATGACATTTTACCCGGTGATAAAGTTATTATTGTTTCTGAAAATAGACCTGAATGTTTAATTTCTGATTTAGCAATAAATACTTTAAATGCGATAACTGTTCCAGCTTACACAACAAATACTGAAGATGATCATAGATATATAATTGAGCATTCTGATGCAAAAGCTGTAATAGTATCTAATAATATACTTGCTAATAGAATAGCTTTAGCTTTAAGCAAAGTTGAATCGTGTAATCTCTTAATAACAATCGATGAATATAGCGGCTTCATGCCCGAGGGCTTAAAAGTTGAAAGCTTTGAAAAATTACTCAAAGTCGGTGATGAAAACTTATCTACCGCCCTTCATAATCTTAACACTATAGATAAAGATGATATCTGCTGTTTAATTTATACTTCAGGTACAGGTGGAAGACCTAAAGGTGTAATGCTTACTCATAGATCAATTTATCATAATATTTTAGGTGCTGATAATTTAGTTAAACAAGTTGGTGATATTGATCATACTTATTTATCACTTGTTCCCTATTCTCATGCATATGAGCATATGGCGTTATTTCTTCAGATCTATTTAGGTGCTCAAATCTATTTTTCTGAGGGACCAGATAAATTTGCCGCGAATTTATTAGAGGTCGCCCCTACCCTATCAACTGCAGTTCCGAGACTTTTTGAGGTATTATATGATAGAATAAGAATTCAAATAAAAAACTCCGGAAAATTACTGCAATTTGCTTTTAATAGAACAATCAAGCTTGGAAAAAAGAATTTATTTAATGAGTTAAATTTAATCGAAAAGATAGAACATAATACTTATTGTAAATTGATAAGAAATAGAATCACAAAAAGATTAGGGGGACGACTTTCTGCGTTTATATCTGGTGGATCTGCTCTAAATCCAGACATTGGTTATTTCTTTTTGTCATTAGGTGTTCAAATTATACAGGGATATGGTCAAACTGAGGCCAGCCCGTTAATAAGTGCAAACCCTCCAATAAAAGTGAAAATAGAAACAGTTGGTCCTCCAATAAAAGGGGTTGAAGTAAAGTTATCTGAGGAAGGCGAATTACTTGTAAAAGGTGAAGGAGTAATGAAAGGATACTGGAAACAGGAAAAAGAGACATCCGAAACAATTATCAATGGATGGCTTCATACTGGTGATTTGGCTGATATTGATGAAGACGGATATATAACTATAAAAGATAGAAAAAAAGAAATAATAGTTAATTCTGGAGGAGATAATATAGCGCCTGTACGTCCAGAATCTAATCTTACCTTTCAAGATATTATATTACAAGCTATGGTTTATGGAGATAGAAGACCTTATTTAGTTGCTCTAATTGTTATAGATCCAGAAATTTCAAAAAACATAAGTGAGGAAGAATTAAATAATGAAGTTTCAAATGCTGTAAAAAAGGCAAACGATAATCTATCGCAAGTAGAGAAAATAAGAAGATATATTATAATTGATGAACCTCTTTCAACAGATAATGGAATGTTAACACCAACCATGAAAATAAGACGTCATATGGTTAATGAAGTATATGGAGAACAACTTAATAACTTATATAAGAAATAATTTTATAAAATTTTCAAATAAGTTAAGTAAGTGTTGACAGCAAAGATTGATTATTTTTTAATTCTATTATGCCCCATGAAAAAACAGATACAGATACAGCTAAATGCCCTATGTCTTTAGGTGAAGTAGATCTATTTGAACCTGGGGCACAAAATTTTTGGTATGAATCATATAAAATTCTTCATAGAGAATCTCCAGTGCATAAAATTCCAGGCGAAGGGACATCTCCTGATACCGATGGTTTTATATTATCTAAATATGAAGATATTGCTTTTGTTGTAAAAGATATTCTGAGGTTTCCTCCTCCTGTAATGAAAAATACAGATCTTGAAAAAGCTGGAGTTAGCGGTTTTAACGCAGAAAAAGAAAATATAGATAAAGAAAAATTACCTGCAAGTTCTGTGGTAAGTAGACATGATCCAAGCCTCATGAATGCATTTCAAGTTTCAATACAAAGTTTAAGACCTAATGAAGAATTATGGAAAGCTCATAAAAGACAATTAACTGATCCTTGGGTAGGTCCTGGGGCCTACAGACATGAAGAAATGGTAACCGAGGCGACAAATAAATTAATAGATAACTGGATAGATAAAGATAAATTTGATTTTGTATCTGAGTTTGCTATGCCCTTACCTCAAATAGTCATGGCAAATATTATAGGATTCCCGCTTGAAGACATTCCGTTTCATAAAAAATGGGGTGACGCTATGGTTATGCCTTTTGTTTATGGAAAAGGACACAGAAATCTTTTAACAAAAGATCAATCTGATGAACAACAAGTACTTTTAAAAGATTTCGGTAATTATGTAATTGATCAATTAGAAGAAAAGAAAAAGAATCCCAAAGAAGATATGCTATCTTTCTTGTTAGATGTTACTTATGAACCCTTTGATAGAAAACTTACAGATACGGAAATTATTGGCGTTGCGTATGCAATGATAATTGGAGGATTGGAAACAACTCAATATGCAATTGCACATCAGGCTGTTATGCTGATAGATGATCCTGATCTATATGTTGATTTGGATAAAAATCGGGAAAAAATAAATGCTTTTGTTGAGGAATCTCTGAGAGTAAAAGCACCTACCCAAGGTCTATCAACACGAATGACAACTCAAGATGAGGTTTTTCAAGGAGTGAAAGTTCCTAAGGGTTCGATACTTCATCTTAGGTATGGCGCTGCAAATGTAGATCCAGACACATTTGAATGCCCTCATGAAATTGACCTTGATAGAAAAGCCTTAACTAGACACCTAACCTTTTCTCAAGGACATAGAACATGTCCTGGAAATGGAATCTCTAGACTAGAACAAAATATTGCTTGGAATTGCCTTATGGATAGAATTGAAAAGTTTGAATATACAACAGAAACAAAAATTGAATATCAATCTGGCATCATGTTAGGTACATTAGAATTACTTTTAAACTTCTCAAAGAAATAGCCTTCTAATGAATGTTTAAGTTTACCTTTATTAATGATTAGTGTATTTAAAAATTTATTTTAAACCTGAATGCCGACTTAGCTCAACTGGTAGAGCACCTGATTTGTAATCAGGGGGTTGGGGGTTCAAGTCCCTCAGTCGGCACCATTCATATAATAAAATGTTTATTTTAGTTGTATTAGTTTCTTTTTTATTTTTTTATTTTATCTTTAGTTATCTCTATAAAGTCCTTAATAAAAAACAAAATAAGTCAAACACCTTAGAAGCCATTGTTTTTTATTTATTCTTTTTTAGATTAATTTCTATTGCATTGATGGTAGGTTTTGTTCTTTATTGGATTGCTGGTGTATTTTAGTAATCGGTAAAAATAAAATTAATATAAAATAATTATGAAAACATTTAAAAATAAAGTTGCTTTAATTACAGGTGCAGCATCTGGAATGGGTAGATATCTTGCGATTAATCTAGCAAAAGAAGGTGCTGATGTTGTTATTTGTGATGTGGATGAGTCTGGTTTAAAGGAGACAGAAAAATTAATTAAAGCTTACAATGTAGGTTCTAGCTCTTTATTGCTGGATGTTAGAGATAAAAAAGAAGTTGAAGAACTTCCTAAAAAAATTATAGAAAATCATGGAAAAATAGATTTAGTCTTTAACAATGCAGGAGTTGTGATACCTACTGGCTTCCTAAATATGAATGAAGAGGACTGGAATTGGTGTAATGATATTAATTACAATAGCATTATAAACTTCTCTAGATCATTTTTACCTCACCTTATGAAAGAAGAAGGAACAGCGTTAATAAATACCTCATCTATTTTTGGAATAATAACCACACCCAATAATACTGTTTATCATGCATCTAAATTTGCAGTTAGGGGTTTCACAGAAAGCCTGGCCAAAGAAATGGAGGGCTCTAATACACAAATACATTGTGTTTACCCTGGTCATATTGGAACAAATATAGCAGTGAACGCAAAATTTGGTGATCAGATCGTAAAAGGTGAAAGCAAAGAAGGTATATTAGATCTTAATGGAGAACCAGTAAAAGATATAAAAGGAAATCAAGTCTCAGAAAAAGAAGCCGGAATTAGGTTTCGAGATGCTGGAATGGATCCTGATAAAGCTGCAAAGATAATTCTTAAAGGTATCAAAAAAAATAAGAAAAGAATTTTTGTTGGAATTGACGCAAAATTAATGGAAATATCTCAGAGAATATTTCCTAATAATTACTGGAGAATGATGCCTATTACACTTTTATTTGGCCTACTCCTATCACCACATAGACTAAAAAAGGCATTTCAATTGACTAGAAAGAAAAAAGATTAGGCGTTAGCGTAGCTTTTTAATCGTTGATTAATTATTTCATCAGCTTCTTGCATGATTGTATCAATCAGCTCTTTGCATGTTGGCACATCATGAATTAATCCAGCAACCATTCCACAACTCCAAGCTGCAGCCTCAAGATCACCATCTCTTAATACTCTCTCTGAACCAGCTACCAGAGGTCTAATTTCCTCAAGTAAAGCATTAGGGTCATTGTTATCTTTATGACTTTCTTCTATTTCCATAATTTGATCTACAGCTTTGTTTACAAGAACCCGTTCAGTGTTTCTTAAAGGTCTCATAACCAATCTTGTTTCAAGTTCAGAGGCCTCAACTAAACGCTGTTTTACATTATCATGAACAGGAGCTTCTTTAGTGGCAATAAATCTGGTACCCATATTCATTCCTTCAGCACCAAATGCTAAAGCAGAAACAAGGCTTCTTGCATTAGCCATTCCACCAGACGCAACAAAAGGTATTTTTAATTCTTCGGCAGCTCTTGGTAAAAGAATACCATTAGGCACATCATCCTCACCAGGATGTCCTCCACATTCAAAACCATCAACACTAACGGCATCACAACCTATAGCTTCAGCCTTCAGTGAATGTCTTACAGAAGTACATTTATGAATTACTTTAATGTCTGCTTCCTTTAATTGTGGCATATACTTTTCAGGATTGCGGCCTGCTGTTTCTACTATTTTAATTCCACCTTGGATAATTGCATCTATGTACTCATCATAAGGAGGGTCTTTAAATGACGGAATAAATGTAAGATTTACACCAAATGGTTTATCGGTCATATCATGACATTTGGCTATTTCATTGGCTAAATCTTTTGGAGTTGGTTGGGTTAATGCAGTAATAATTCCTAGCCCTCCAGCATTAGAAACTGCAGCAACTAACTCTGAAAATCCTACAAAATGCATACCACCTTGAATAATTGGATGCTCAATATTAAATAGTTCTGTAATTTTGGTCTTCATTTTGTCCTCACAATATTAGAATAATGACGGTAGTTTACTATCTTCGGTATTTATAATTTT
>QCOD01000005.1 GCA_003209955.1 OCS116 cluster bacterium AG-430-B22 | reverse complement strand
GAACCAGGTCCTAATGCCTATGACAGGATCCAAGAAGCATTAATATTAGCTGAGCCATATGAAAATATTCACCTTTCCTCAGGTTATTATGAGATTGAAGATGGACTATCTCTTGATATTGATAATGTTACTTTATCGGGCGATGGTTTGGATAAAACTATTTTATCCTTTAAAAACCAGAAATCTGGAGCAGAAGGCTTATTGGTTACTAGCAATGGAGTAACATTAAGTGATTTTGCAGTCGAAGATACAATTGGAGATGCGATAGTTGTTAAAAAAGCTAATGGCATTAGATTTTTGAGAGTTAGAGTAGAATGGACTGATGGACCAAAGTCTTCTAATGGAGCATATGGTCTTTATCCAGTTGAAAGCAAAGATGTGCTAATTGATAGCTGCATAGCAATAGGAGCATCTGATGCAGGAATTTATGTGGGTCAATCTGAAAGAATTAAAGTTATAAATAGTGAAGCAAAGTTTAATGTTGCCGGAATAGAAATTGAAAATAGTTATTTTGCTGAAGTCACAAACAATATTGCTCATCATAATACAGGTGGTATTTTAATTTTTGACTTACCAAATTTACCTCAACAAGGTGGTCACGATATTTTAGTAAAAAATAATAAAGTTTTAAATAATGATACTCCTAATTTTGCACCTGAAGGTAATATTGTTGGCAAAACACCGAATGGCACTGGGATAATGGTAATGGCAAATGAAAAAGTAATTTTAGAAGAAAATTATATTTCAGGAAATGCAACAGCTGGAATTTTAGTCGTAAGTTACCTTGATGAATATGAGGATGATAACTACAACCCGCTTCCAAATAAAATATTTATCAGAAATAACCAATTAAATAATAACGGATTTGAGGTTGATAAAGTGAGAGCAGAACCGATTGCTCTATTAACCAAAAACAAAGCACCTGAAATTATTTGGGATGGTGTAACCAGTTTCCCTGAATGGATAGGATTAAGCAAACAACAAAGACTCATTTTAGGCCCAAACAAGACTAAAGATAGAAAAACAGATATGATAAATCTTAATCTTATGACCTATGCTTTATTGCCCTGGTTTCATAAAACAAAAGAGGATTATGATGATTATATAGGTGAAGGAATTTCCTTGACCGAAGTCAACTTCAAAGCAAAATGGTAAAAAAATATACTAAATTTATTTTTTTTTTATTTCTTATAATTCTAATCAGTTCTGTGAGTTATGCGAAACCTCACAAACAATTATCAGATTATAACTTTTTTAGAGATATAAAGAATCAGATACCGAGAGACGAGACTGTTCCTTATAAAATAGCTAACCCACTATTCTCAGATTACTCATACAAATTTCGTTTTGTACACATGCCATTAAATACAGCTGCAGAGTATTCCTATAATAATGTTTTCAATTTTCCCATTGGCACAACCATCATCAAAACCTTCGCTTACCCTATAGATGAAAGAGATTTAGATAAAGGTTTTCAACTTTTAGAAACGAGACTTTTGATAAAAAATAAAAATGGTTGGGAACCTTTGAGCTATATCTGGAATAATGAACAAACAAACGCATTTCTAAAGTATACAGGTCATACATTCAATGTCAGCTGGATATCAAATAATGGACAAGAGAAGTATGTCAGATATAGAGCGCCGAATGTAAATCAATGTAAAACCTGTCATGAGATTAATAATAAAATACAACCCATCGGTCCAAAGGGTCGTAATATGAATATAAATTTTGTTTATCCTAGTGGGGAAGCTAACCAAATAGATTTTTGGCATGATAGAAAATTATTAAATAATATTCCTACACCTCTAAAAAGAAATCCAGCAATCTGGGATGATGCAAAATATGGAATCAATGAAAGAGCAAGATCATATTTAGATGCAAACTGTGCTCACTGTCATCAAAAAGGTGCCTCTGCAAGTAATTCAGGTTTTTACCTTAACATAGATGAAAATAATTCTTCTATTTTAGGAATATATAAAACACCTGTAGCAGCGGGTAGAGGAAGTGGCGGACTGAAATACATTATTGATCCAGGAAATCCTGCTGATTCTATTTTATTATATAGAATGCTTTCTACTGACCCTGGCGTAATGATGCCTGAGTTAAGTAGAAATCTTCAACATGAGGAAGCAATACCATTAATAAGAGAATGGATTAGCCAACTAAAATAAGTTGAATAGTTTTTTATCCGTTTGTTTCACCATGAGAAGAAATATCAAGTCCTTCAACCTCAGAACTATCATCAACTCTTAAACCAACGGTTAATTTTACAACATATGTTATTACTATAGTAGCTACTACTGATAAAACTAGAACAGCAACTGTGCCTTTCAATTGAATCATTAATTGTGAAATAGCATTAATGCCATCGGCATAACCGGCTCCACCAATATTCGCATCTACTAAAAATGCAACTAAAATAATACCTAACAAACCTCCAACTCCATGTACGGCGAAAACATCAAGTGAGTCATCAATTTTTAAATTGTTCTTAACGATGTTTACAAACAGATAACAAATAATACCTGCTGATGCCCCAATTATTAGAGCCCCTATTGGACCAACAGAACCAGATGCCGGCGTTATTGACGCTAGGCCAGCAATTGTTCCTGTAACTAGGCCAATTAAAGTTGGTTTTCCAAATCTAGACCAATCCATTAACATCCAAACTAGAGAAGCAGTTGCAGCTGAAATATGTGTAACAACCATTGCCATGCCTGCATTTCCATCAGCAGCAAGAGCACTTCCGGCATTAAAACCAAACCATCCAACCCACAGCATAGATGCACCTATCATTACCATTGCAGGATTATGAGGAGGATCAACCTGTAAAGGAAATGTTGAACGGGGTCCAAGCATAGCTGCTAAAACTAAAGCAGATGAACCTGCTGTTAAATGAACTACAAGCCCGCCAGCAAAATCCAAAAGTCCTGCTTGAAATAACCAACCATTACCTGCCCAAATCCAATGTGTCACAGGCGCATAAACAATGAGAAGCCATAATCCACTAAATAAAAGAACAGCTGAAAATTTAATTCTTTCAACATATGCTCCAACAATTAAAGCTGGTGTAATTACTGCGAAAGTCATTTGAAAAGCAAAAAAGACTGTTTCTGGAATATCACCTGAAAGAGTATCTCTACCAACTCCTGACAAAAACATTTTTGAAGTATCGCCAATCCATTGATTGCCATCGCCAAAAGCAAGGCTATAACCAATTACAAGCCAGAGAACTGATGCTAAACATGCAACAGAAATACATTGCATTAATACAGATAAAACATTCTTTTTACGAACCAAACCACCATAAAATAGTGCCAGTCCAGGTAAAGTCATAAATAAAACCAAAGCTGTTGCAGTTATTATCCAAGCAGTATTTCCAGTGTCAATCATTGTCCCCTCCACTAAAGAATCTGAAAAAATTTCGATATTTGTTAAATCAATTAATCATAATAGAATTAATATGTGTATACATAATATTGATCTTAGTTCACACATATTACACATAATATAGGATGTCTTATTGGCCTTTTATTTTTAATCTCTGGCTGAAGGGTAAACACCTAAAATTTTTATCTCTTCAGAGTAATATTCTAATTCATCTATTGCAGTCTTAATTGCTTCAGATTCTAAATGACCTTCTAAATCAGTATAAAACTGAGTAGATTGAAAGCTTCCATCAACCTGATAACTTTCGAGCTTAAGCATATTAACTCCATTGGTAGCAAAACCACCCATAGCTTTATAAAGTGCAGAAGGAACATTCTTAACTTTAAAAACCAAAGTAGTGATAAATTTCTCACCTTTATTCTCAGGAATGATTTTATCTTTGCAGAGAATCAAAAACCTAGTTGTATTATGGCCAGCATCTTCCATATCTTCTTTTAAAATTTTTAGATTATATATTTCTGCTGCTAGTGGCGATGCTATAGCCGCAATTGAGGTGTCCTTTAATTCGGAAACCTCCCTTGCTGATCCTGCGGTATCTGCGCTAACAACAGGATTCAAACCAAGATCAAGAATAGAATTTCTACATTGACTCAATGCCATTTCATGACTTCTTACAGTCTTTATATCTTTTAGAGAGGATTCATTTAACGACATTAAACAATGATTTATTTTGAGAAAAAGTTCTCCTATAATATTTACATTGGAAGTTGGCATAAGTCTGTGAATGTCAGAAACTCTTCCTGCAATAGTATTTTCGATTGGAATCATTGCTAAGTCAATTTCGTTCTTTTCAAGAGAAATAAAAACCTCATCAAATGTTTTTAGAGCAATTGATGATGAGTTGTTATCATATAAATTGCAGGCAATATGTGAGTTTGCACCCGCCTCGCCCTGGTATCCAATTTTTTTTGTCATTATAAATCCATACTTCTTCTTGCTATCTCAAGATCTTCTTGTGTATCTACACTTATAGGTAGTTCATCTATCAGACCTAAAACTATTTTCATACCATTTTCGATGGCTCGCATTTGTTCAAGTTTTCTTTCAATTTCAGATTCAGATTGGTCAAATCCAATAAAAGTCTCAAGTGCTTTTCTTTTATAGCCATAAATTCCAACATGGTGATATAAAAATTCTTCTTTACCTATATCAAACCTTCTATCGAAATCATCAACATAATTACTCTCTGATATATTTTTAACATAAGCCTTTACAATATTTTTATTTAAAAATTCTTCTTCTGATGAAATTTTAACACCTAAAGTTGAAATATCAGCGTCATTTGATTCTAGTAATGATATTATCTTCGACAATGCATCTTTGTGAATATTTGGTAAATCTCCTTGTAAATTTACGATAATGTCGAATTTAGATTCTTTGTCATACATATTCAAAGCTTCATATATTCTATCTGAGCCAGATGCATGATCAGGATTAGTTAATATTGCTTCACCGCCAATATTCTCTATTACCTCTTTAATCTCAACATTACCAGCTGCAACAATTACTTTAGCTATATTAGCTTCTTTAGCTCTTTTATAGACATGAGCTATCATTGGCTCACCATTTATATCCGCCAAAGGCTTATTTGGAAGTCTAGTGGATTCTAAACGTGCAGGTATAATTATTAAATTTTTCATATTGCTATTCTTTTAATTTAAATTTATTAAGTAGTTTAATTAAATTGTCTAATTTAATTATCTACAAATATAATAAATATTGATATAGAAAAAACGGGATGAATTTAAACATAGGTATAATAATCAAAGGTTTTTTAGCTATCTCTATTACATTATTGATAGTCATAGGAATTATTAGGACAAGTAATAACCTATTTTATGTTGAATCAATAAATCCGCCTTCAAAAGATGAATTATTTGCAAATATAGATTTTATAGATGAAAGTTATTTTTCTCAAACTTCTAAACCTAATAATGAAATCAAAGTAACACACACAGTACTTGGAAGAGAGAATTTAGAAAAAAAACTTGAAAAGCAAATAAGATTTGTTGAACATTTCAAGTCAATAATTACTGCGCAAGAATTAGACCTTAAAATTAATGAAGAGCAAACAGCATTAAATTTTCTTCTCAGTGGTAAATCTCATAGGGTCCTAAATAAAGATGACCTTGAAAATAAAATCTCTGTTACTGAAAAAAAACTTAACTTACTAAAAACAATAAGGCTTTCATATGGTGATTCAGGAACGACTGAATTAGCTGTAGTTTCTGATGCTCCTGTAGCAAGCCTTGTTGTTCCTGAAAAACCAAAATTAACTTTTGAAGAATTACTAGCTATTGCCTCAATTGAGGATGGTAAAAAGGTTTCTTCTAAATGTACTGCTTGTCACGGATTTAATTCAGGAGGTGGAAACAGAATTGGCCCAAATTTATGGGGAATTTTAGGAAAAGCTAAAGCCGAAGCAAGTGGTTTTAAATATTCTGACTCTCTTATGGGGCTTGGAGGAATATGGTCAATTGAAGATATGAATTTATGGCTTAAAAGCCCTAAAAAATATGCACCAGGCAATTCAATGGCTTTTGTAGGACTAAGAAAAGATAAAGACAGAGCGAATCTAATTGCATATCTTAATTCAATGTCAGAAAGCCCTGTTTCATTGACAACTTTAAAATAATAAAAATTATATTTAAATTAAATATTTATTTAGTTTAATATACATAATGATAATTAGGGGATTTAATTATGGACAAAATAGCATCAAAATCTGAGATATTTTTTGGAGCAGATACTGTAAAGGCTCCTGAACCGAAACTTGGAAGCAAACCTATTCTCGGCAATAGATATACATCAAAAGAATTTATGGAATTAGAATGGGAAAAATTATTCACTAAAGTTTGGCAAGTTGCAGGACTAGAACAACAGCTTGAAAACCCCGGAGATTTTTTTACTTTTGATTTTGGAAGAGAATCTATTTTGTGCGCCAAAGGCGAAGACTCTAAGATAAGATGTTTCTATAATGTATGTCAGCACAGAGGCAATCAACTAGTACAAGTTGAAGAAGGTAATTTAGATGGTTTTTCTTGTGCATATCATGCTTGGAAATTTGGGCTTGATGGAACTTTAGAATATGTTCCGGATGAAGAGGACTTTACACAAGGTTCACCATGCGGAAAAAGAAATTTAGTTGAAATTAAATCAGAAATATGGGCAGGTTTCATTTTCTTTAACTTGGACCCAAATTCAAAATCCCTTAAAGAATATCTTCATCCAGTTATGGATCAATTAGAAAATTATCCAATATCAGAAATGATTAGAACTCATTGGGTAACAGTTGAAGGTGACTGGAATTGGAAATGTGTTCAAGACAATTTTAATGAGTCGTATCATACTCCTTATGTTCACCCAGCATTAAAGTATTTTTCAGATGAAAAATATTATTCATGTCAATTTGATATGTATGACAGCATGCATGCTAGAATGCTAATGCCAGGTTATATCCCAAGTAAAAGTGTTTATGATGAAGAAAAGAAGGTCCTGGAAGCCATAGCACCTGCGATTGAATACTGGGAAATGGATGCTAATGATTATAAAGGTAGATTATTGGATATCAGGGAAGACCTTCAAAAACAGAAAAGAAAATTAGATAAAGAAAAAGGTTATGATTTTAGTAAGTTTTCAGACACTCAACTGACCGACCATCATCATTATACAATCTTCCCAAATATGTCTTTCAGTGTAAAACCTGATGGAATGCAGTGGCTTAGAGGCACTCCTCACCCAACAGATCCAACTAAATGCTATTTTGATTACTGGTATCTTACATTATTTCCAAAAGGAGTTGATGAGTATTACTCACATATGCTGAAAAAGAAGACTGCAATAAATACTAAAATTCCTCATGTGTCTGGTCACCATACTGAAGTAGATGTTGGTGATGGTATTTCAGAGGATGTCGCCATTTGGACAAGTCAACAAAAAGGATTAAGCTCTAGAGGGTATATTGGCGACTATATGCCAGCACAAGAAAATAGAATCAGATTTTTCCATGAAAATATTGATAAATATCTTTTTGGGGATGAATAATTAATTTTTATATAGGTAAGTTATGGATGAAAAATTAAAACTAGCAGCGGATAAAATTGAAATTGCTGATGTTGTTTATAAATACTGTCGGGCTATCGACAGAATGGACCGCGAGCTTCTTGAATCTGTATTTCATGAAGACTCTATTCATCATCACGGTGAATATGAAGGGCCATCCTCAGATTTCTGTAATTTTGCATTTGATATACTTGGAGAAATGGAATTTACACAACATTTAGTTGGTAATCTTCTTATTGAAGTGGATGGGGATACTGCTTGGTCTGAGGCATATTGGACTGCATTTCATCGAATAGCTAAAGGTAAAGAATCTGATATGGGTTTTTTAGCAGAACATGACTCTTCAATTGATGAGGATGTTTTTGTTAGCGGAAGATATATTGATCGTTTTGAAAAGAGAAATGGTGAATGGAAGATTGCAAAAAGACAAGGCGTTCATGATTGGGTAAGATTTGAACCTGCTAATGAAAAAGGCCAACTTGAAGCAGCGGGCCCAACTGCTAGTAGAAGCCGACAAGATCCAGCTTATCAAAGATAAATATATAGTTATCTTTTATCGAAAGTTATAAAAAACTCTTTCATCGGCATAAAAAACATACTGAAATTGTGAACAGGCTCTTGAAGTGGTTTATCAATTTTTATATTTTTCATTCTCTGAACAAGAAACTTAAAAGAACGTATCATTTCTTGCCTGCCTAATAAAGCACCTGGACAGTGGTGTGCTCCTGATCCAAAAGCCATATGAGCACCAACACCTTCTCTGTTTAATTGAAACTGATGCGGGCATGAAAATTTTTCTTCATCCCTATTGGCCGGTCCATATCCCATCATCACCATTGAATCTTTAGGTATTACTGTTCCAGAAACTTCAACATCTTTGCTAGTCCTTCTTAATAGAAACTGGACGGGACTTTCCCATCTAAGAACTTCTTCGATAAAGGGTTTAAGAAGTGACTCATCTTCATAAATTTTTTCTGCAATATCGGGAAATCTAATAAGTGCCCACATTCCATGATTAATTGCACTTTGAGTTGTTTCATACCCTCCGGTAATTAGTTGATGCATTAAGTTTTGTAGTTCGTGCATAGATAAGGGCTCTTCATCATCGCCATGAGCATGAACCATTGCCGACATTAAGTCTTCTTTTGGGTTTTTTCTTCTATCTTCAAATACTTCTGCTAAAAAAAGTTGAGCTTCAAGCTCAGTCTTTGCATTTGCTGTTACTTCTTCTTCAGTTGCAATAGGAGCTCTGCTCGCCCCTAACATTGAGTCTGCCCACTTCTTAAAAGTTGCAACATTATCTCGAGATAAACCCAACTGCTCAGCAATAATTATACCTGGCATACGCATAGCAAATTCATCATTAAAATCACAATTTCCTTTTTCAATAAAATTATCAATTAATTCATTCACCACTTCATCAAGATGAGGCAATAATTCATCTACCCTTTTTTTGGTAAACACCCTATCAACAAGTTTTCTGTATCTCTTATGAACAGGAGGATCAGTTCTTTGAAGAGTTTGAACATGCTCCCACCCTCCTCCATCTACAAGAATATTCTGATGTAAAGATGAAAATTCACCTCTCGTTGCTACGCTTACATCATTAGAGAATGTCTCATAATCTTTCAGTGCCATCCTAATATCATCATATTTTGTGAGCATATAAATTCCTACTCCAGGAATTTGGTATACAGGTTGTTCTTTATGGAGTACGCCATAAAATTCATAAGGATCGCTATTCACTAGCGGATCTAAAAAATTATATTTTTCAACATTACTTTCAGACATAACGAAATATTAACCCCTTTTATATATTATCCCAATCATGTTTTTTTATCCAGTCCTCAAAATAAGTAGGCGTGATAGAAAATTTTTTATATAAGTCATTCATTTCAATTGCTAAAGGTGAAGGATCTTGTTCGTTATACCATCTATAAAAGGCAGCCATTCCTCCGTAGATTGACGGTTTTTCATATTCCTCAGATCCAGTAACAAGTTTGCTCATCTGCCTTGCAAAACTATTTGGTTCAAGACTTTGAAATGCTATTTTTCTTCCAAGAGCTTTTGAGAATCTTTCTGCAACTTCATGGCCAAGTAAAATTTCCGGTCCACCAACAGTAATTTTATCAGCCTTTACATCTTTATCGGATAATGCCGCAACCATAAAAGCAGCAACATCTTCAAGACATATCCATGAAATTTTTAAGGTTTCACTGCAAGGATAAGCAAATGTATCACTCTTTACTATCGATGGTTTAGCCCAAAATCTAGATAAATTATCCATAAATACAACAGATCTAATCACTGCATAATCCATTCCGCTTTCAGCCATAGATTTTTCTATCTCTCTTCTTCCATCGTGAGCTGCTAATCCATTATCAGCAGGGGCAACATAACAACTTGTATTGAAAACGATTTTTTTAACACCCATTTCTTTTCCAGCATTAGTTATATTTTCTCCCCATTGCTTAGCAATATCTCTATCAAAGACAAAAGGTAAATTCATAGCAATACAATCGACATCTTGGGATGCCTTCTTAAGTGTATCAATATCAAAAAGATCTGCCTTTACGCTTTCTACATCTCCTTCTATTTCGCTATTATAATTTTCTGGATATCTTGAAGCAGCTCTGATTTTGTATCCGTTTTTAATTAATGTATTAACTAAAGGAACACCTTGATCTCCACTTGCTCCATATACTAAAACTTTTTCCATAATTACTCCTTAACTCCAAAATTCTTTCCAGCCACATGATTGCCAGCAAGATAGCCGTAAGTTAATGCTGGACCAAGTGTTCCTCCTGCCCCCGCATAAACCGACCCAGTACTTCCAGCCATCGCGTTTCCTACAGTATAAAGACCATCAATAATATTTCCCGATGCAGAAATCACTCTTCCAAATTCATCTGTTTTCATCCCACCATTAGTTCCCAAAGCACCAATATCTATTTCCACTGCATAAAATGGAGCCTTCTCAACTACGCCAAGAGTTGTATAAACTCCTGATTGTGATCTATCGCCATAAAATGAGTCGTACTCACTCTTTCCTCTTCCAAAATCTAGATCATTTCCAGTTTCTACATGTTTATTGAAAGTATCTAATGTTAAATTTAGTGAATCTTGATCGATTTCTAGTTTTTTTGCCAAATCGCTAATACTGTCTGCTTTAATAAACCAATCAGGATCTTCAGTTCCTGGAAAAATATTCACAAATGGGTATTTTTCTCTGAAATTTGAATCAAAAATTATCCAAGAAGGAAGATTGGGGTAGCCATATTCATTAGGATCAAAAAAATGAAATGCGCCAGCCAAGGCAGAATAATTAGTTGCCTCATTACAAAATCTTTTTCCAGATTTATTAACCATTAATGTATGAGGTAATGTTCTTTCAATTAAAATTGGTGATGATTTTTGATTACCTTCTTCCCAATTATCATTTGGTACAGACAAAACAGGTGACCACCAAGCACTCGTCATATTTCCAAGCGATGCTCCTATTTCTTGAGCCAATAATAGACCATCCCCGTCATTACCAGGAGGTGATGCAGGTGCATTCAAAGGGCCTCTTAAAAAATTGTTAACCAACTCATCATTCCATTCAAAACCTCCTGTTGCTATTATCACTCCTCTATTGGCAAAAACTTCTTTTGCTTCACCATTTTCTTCAATTTCAACACCAATAATCCTATTATTATCTTTGATTAATTTTCTAGTATGAACATTCAGTTCAGGTTCAATATCTCTATCTAAGCATCCTTTTAAAAGTGCTCCCACTAGAGCTTGTCCCATTCCTCTTGAATCCTTTGATATTCTATCAGTCATTATTTCCTCATCAACAACTCCTGTTCCTCCACCCAATGGTGTTTCGCCAAGAGTCATTGGAATAGGCATTCCATTGTTTCGCACTTTACTTGCCCAATCTCCTAAGTTTGAATAATCAAATAATTGGTTATCTAAAGCCCTGCCACCTCCTAAAATTGCTCCAGGTCTATCTAAGTAATAATCTGGATAACCATCCAAAACATAAAAACTTGCGTCAGTTTTTTCTTCAATAAAGTCAATTGCTGCTGAACAATTATCAATAAATGATTCCAGACGATTAGAGTCTATTTCACCATTTGATAAAGACATGAAATAATCTATTGCCATAGATCTATCATCTTTGATGCCCATTTTTTTCATGTGGCTGTTCATTGGAGCCCAAATAATACCTCCAGAAATACCAGCAGTACCTCCAACTAAGTGTTGTTTCTCAAATAAACCAACTGATAAACCATTCTCATGAGCTGCTATAGCAGCAGTCATTCCGCTAGCACCAGCGCCAAGAATTATGACATCATAAGTATTTTGCATATTATTAAAGACCCTAAATAAAGATAAGCATTTTAGCTATATAAAATTCCTTAGCAATTATTAAATGTTGAATTTTTTAAAAGTATCGTGTTTGAATATAAGAATATATGGGGAGATATCATGGATCTAGGAATTAAAGGTAAAAAAGCCATCATTAATGGTGGTAGTGCTGGAATGGGAAAAGGAAGCGCACTTGCACTAGCTAAAGAAGGTGTAGATCTTTTTATATCTGCAAGAGGAGAGAAGCGACTACTCGAAACATGTGAGGAAATTGAAAAAAAGACAGGTGCAATTGTTAAACCTATTGTAGTTGATCATAGTTCAGATGAAGGAAGAGAAAAAATTTTATCTTCTTGTCCAGATCCCGATATATTTGTTGGAACATGTACTCCACCACCTTTTACATATAGTTATAAGGAAGTTTCTTCAGAGGAATGGAAGCAGACTCTTGATGTATCACTTCTTAGTCCAGTGGAGTTTATGAAAGCAATTATTCCAGGTATGGTTGAGAGAAAGTGGGGAAGAATAGTAAATATTGGTACTGGAGCAGCTAAAACACCTACTGAGGTTAGAATATTATCTGGTCCACCAAGGGCAGCCCTAGTTAATTACTCTGTAGCAGTGTCAAAAAAGGTTGCTAAACATAATGTTGTTATCAATAACATCCTCCCAGGAATGCATCATACAGCAAGTATTGCAGATAGATATAATAAGCTAGCAGAAGAAAATGGTACTACATATGATGAAGAAATAGAAAAATTTGTTAATAACTGGAAAATACCAGCTAAAAAATTTGGATCATCTGATGACTTAGGATCTTTTGTAGCAATGTTTTGCAGTGAGCAAGCATCTTATGTAATTGGTCAAAGTTTAGTGATAGATGGCGGAATTGGAAATACAACTTTTTAATAGGACTAGAAATGAGTGAAAAATCATTAATTTTTGATATTCAAGATAATATTGCAACAATAAAGGAAAATAGTTTAGGATTTATCAATGAGTGTTACTGATTTAGAATGGTATAAAAGCAATAGTCCATCTTGGAAAAACCCTGATCTAAAGGGATTAGATGTTGACGGTAGTAGATATCATTCGAAAGAATTTATGGATAAGGAATGGAATTATATGTGGCCAAAAGTTTGGTTACTTATGGGAAGAGAAGATGAAATTCCTAATGCTGGTGATTATCAAATGGAAGAATTTGGTAGAGAAAGTTTTTTAATGGTCAGACAAAGTGATAACAAAATCAGATCTTTTTATAATGTATGTCAACACAGAGGGGCACGCCTAACATTTAACGATTTAGGAAGCACAGAAATATTTAAATGTCCTTATCATGGGTGGCAATGGCGAATAGATGGTGAATTAATCGAAGCTCAAGATGCAGAAGATTTTCCTGAAGGAAATCCTTGTGGAAAACTAAAATTAGAGGAAGTCAAAACTGAAACATTTGCAGGTTTCATTTGGATAAATATGGATAAAAATGCTGCTTCATTAAAAGAATGGCTTGGGCCTGTTTGGGATGATTGGGAAGCTTATGAAATCCACAAATGGAAAAGATATGTTGCTCAAACAGTAAATGTTCCATGCAATTGGAAAATAATTCTTGATAACTTTAATGAATCTTATCATTTACCAACTGTTCATGCTCCAGAAAGAGCGATAACAAAAAAAAGAATGCCAAGTGGAGTTGATACAAGTTACCGTAGTACTCAATTTGATTTATCTGATGAAGGTCATAATAGAATGATTATGAGAGCTGGTTATGGATCTATGCAAGAAGACGGTAAATTAGAGGATCCTCTTTATTCTGTTATGCAAGAATGGGGTATGGATCCTGATGATTATTCAGGTAAAGGTTTAGAAACTCGTGAAGCTATTCAAAAGGCAAAAAGAGATAATGGGCCTGAAAGAGGTTATACTCACTATAAGAATTTAAGAAACGAACAACTTACTGATGCTTTTCATTACACACTATTCCCAAACTTTGCAGTTTCCCTTTGGGCTGATGGATTTCATTTTTTAAGAGCAAAGCCTCACCCCACTGACCCTGAGAAATGTGTATTTGATAACTGGTGGTATTCTAGTAATCCAGATAAGGAAAGTGCACCGGTTAGAACAACTATCGGTATATCTAAAAGAGGTGAGTATGCAGATAGAGACTTTTTTGAATTAGGTGAAAAGAGTTTGGGTCAAACTATTGACCAGGATACAGCAGTATTTATTCTTCAACAGCATGGGCTTCGATCGCGAGGTTTTAATAGAGCTTATTTTGCAGGACAAGAAAAGCGTATAAGAAGATTTCATGAAATGATTGAAAGCTATTTTGAATAGGAGGAGAAAATGATTATTATTTCAGCAACATTAGATTTTGAAACCGAAGCTGATAGAGATAAAGCGGTATCTCTTACAAAAGACATACAAATGGCAACTCGCACGGAAGAGGAAGGTTGTATTAGTTATTGTTTTGCTGCAGATCCAGCGGTTGCAAATAGAATTCAAGTATATGAACTTTGGAAAGATGAAGAATCATTAGTAGCTCATTTCTCTCATCATACATACCTTGAAATGGTTGAAGCACTCAATTCTGTAGGAATAAGAGAAACTGAAAATCAAATGTATTTAATTGACAAACATAAATCTGTTTATGATGAAGATGGCAATCCAAGAACAGTTCTATTTGCGGATGATTAATTAAAATGACAATAAATGTAATTGATACCCACGCACACATTGTTTTAGGCAAAGCTTTTGGTAAAGCAGGAAAATATGGTCCAGATACTGGGTTGGATGAAAATGGAACTCCATATTTTCGAATTGGCTCATATAAAATGAAACCTATGCAATATGAGGGAACTATTTTCATGGAAAATAATTTGAGAATAGAAGCAATGGATAAATTGGGAATTGATTTACAACTCTTATCACCAAACCCGTTAACTATGTTTCATAGGATCGAAGGTGACATAGCCAATGAATTTTGCAAAATTCATAATGACGCAATGGTAGAGTCAGTCCAAGAGTATCCAGATAGACTTCTTGGATCAGCTACCCTTCCAATGCAAGATGTAGATGCTGCTTGTAAAGAGCTTGAGCGGGCTATTAATGAATTAGGCCTTGTTGCAGTCTCAACAGGGACTGATTATCCATTTGGCCTTGATGATCCTAGACTAGATGACTTTTACAAAACTGTTGTAGATTTAAATGTGCCATTATTTTTACATCCTGCCTCTACTGGTGGTGCTGAAGGACCAGATGATTGGAGAATGGGAAGATATGATATGAGTATTATGCTTGGTTACGCTTATGAAGAAACCCTAGCAGTAGCTACACTTATAATTGGTGGTGTTTTGGATCGTCATCCTGATCTAGATATATGTATTTCTCATGGTGGTGGTGCAATGCCTTATTTAATAGAGCGTTTTTCTGAAATGTCTGAATTCCGAGATTGGGCCCCAGAAGGGGTACAAAAGAATGGATTTGTTAATGAACTTAAGCGTTTGTGGTTTGATGCCCATGTACATGGCGAGAAATCTCAGAAAATGTTATTTGACTTAATTGGTGAGGATAGATTAGTTTATGGCACTAATTTTGGTGGATGGGATACACCGAAGAAGTTAGAAGATTTTGCTCCAAACCTTACAAATAATGCAAAAAAGCTTCTTCGATTGAATAATTAAAAGGTATAGGAATGCTTATAACAAACATAAAATTGTTTGATGGAACTAGCGATAATCTAATTGAAGATTCTTCAATTTGGGTAGAAGATAATTTAATCCGTTATGCTGGACCTTCAAAGAAATTAAGGGATGTTCCAGATAACATCCAAACTATTGATGGAAACGGATTATTCATAATGCCTGGAATGGTTGAAGCTCACGCCCATATTTCATACTCTAATAGTGGTCCCTTAGAATTAGATAAAGCTCCCGTCGAAGAATCTATGATTAAAACTATTGCGAATGCTCGATTGATGTTGGGGTCTGGTTTTACTTCAGCGATAAGTTTTGGTTCAGTTCACAAAATAGATGTCTTCTTAAAAGAAGCTATTGAAAGAGGGGAAATTCCCGGACCTCGCCTGCTTGCGGGAAGTAAAGATATATCTGCTACAGGAGGAAATTCAGATTTTTATCCTGATAATGTTCAGATAGTTCCAGAAGGTTTGGGTATGATAAGAAATGGTCCATGGGAGTTAAGAACTGCAGTAAGGCAATTATGGAAAAATGGTGCAGAAATAGTCAAGGTTATGATAGATGGAGAAATTATATCTCTTCAAGGTAGGCCAGGTGATTTAGGCTTCACAGATGAAGAAGTAGAAGTAATTGTTGATGAAGCACATAGAAAAAAAATGAGAGTTGCCTGTCACGCAAGATCTTCAGAGGCGGTTAAACAGGCTGTTAAAGCCGGTATTGACTTCATTGGTCATGCAAATTACATCGATGATGAAGCACTTGATCTCCTTATAAAAAATAAAGATAAAGTTTTCGTTGGTCCCGCTATTGCTTGGGAAATTACTTTTCTAGAAAATTATAAAAATATGGGCTTTGATGAGAACAGCAGGGAAGTAATAGCTTATAGAAAAGAACTTGAAGAAACGATCATTTCTTACAAAAAGATGCAAGCTGCTGGTATTCGTATTCTTGTTGGAGGTGATTATGGACTCAACATTACCCCTCATGGCACATATGCAAAAGATCTAGAATATTATGTTACTCATTTTGGATTTACTAATGCAGAGGCAATTCACTCAGCTACAAGATTAGGTGGATTAGCTATGCATCCAGATGGTTCTCTCGGAACTCTGAAGGAAGGAAAACTTGCTGACTTAGTTGTTATAGATGGCAATCCGTTAGAAGATATTAAAGTTCTACAAGACCACGATCGTATCGTATCAGTTATGAAAGATGGTAAATTTTATAAAGATCTTTTAAATAACAATATCCCTTATGAAATTAGTGATGATCAATTAAGTCTCGCATTACAACCCTCATCAAAATCAAGAAGAAAAAATGTTAGGGTAGTTAAAAATTAATTAAGTTGGATTATATCGATCTTTAGTATCATAAACTCTATCATCTTGCCGACCACCTCGAAAACAATCTGGCGCTGAATCAAAATAAGGTTCATGAGTTGGTTCAGTCCTAGACCAGTCTACGATTTCTGATCTGTAAACCATCTTCCAAATACCGTCTCTTTTCTCATAACGATCAAGATAGCGCCCCGAAATAAAAACATCATTTGTTTGGCCATCTTCATCAACTTTATGGTAAGCCTGGAAATAGACTTCGCCAAAAGCTTCATTCTCATTATCACCAAATTCTATCAAGACATTACCTATCATATGATGATTAGCATGATGTTCCTTCAATGCATCCATACAGAATTGAGCAAATGTTGGTGCATCACTTTTTGTAAAACCATAATCGCACCAAGCACCATCATGAAAAACAGATTTTAATAATTCTATATCTAATCTATCTAACCCCCTCATATATTTACATGAGAGATCATAAATTTCTGATTTTGCGATTACTCTTTCTAATGCTTCACTCATTTTATGCTCCTTGTGTTTGTTGTTTTTTCAAATCTATTTCTCGTCTAATCTCTTCTTGTTTTTCCTGTGTAATAGGATAATTACGAATACATAAGATTGTCAAAAGAAGGAATAGAGGCAAACCAAAACAGAATAATATTTTTAGTCCTAAAATTTGTTCAGGACTATTTATTGCTCCAGGTGTACTATCAAAACCAATGAGATCCAAATATGTAAAAGCAAAAAATGGAGCAATAGCAATTGCCATCTTTGTTATAAATGACCATGCAGCAAAAAATTGTGCTGCCCTATCTTCCCCTGTTAGGTGAGTATCATAATCTATAACATCCGCCTTCATAGCATGTGGGATAAGATGAAATGTTGAACCTGCAAGTCCAGCAATAAATGTGATTGGAAACATCCAATAATAATCACCTTCACCCAAAAAGAAATAACATGGTTGTAAAAAAGTAAATACTAATAAACCAATTTTCCAGGCATTATGTTTTCCTATTGTTTTTGATAACCAGAGCCAGAAGGGAATCCCTAAAAGATTGGCAACATAATAAAATACGAAATATAAAATACCCTGCTCTTCTTCACCTGTTACGCCTCTAATGAAGAACATAACTGTCAAAGTTGAAAGCGTTACTCCCAAATAATTAAAAAAGTAAGCAAAAATTAATTGTCTAAAAGCCTTATTCTTCCACATAGCCACTAAGCCTTCTTTCAAAGACCCTTGCTTAACTTGATAATCCATTCTTTCAGGAACATTGAAAACTGATAAGCAAATCGTAATTGGAATAACGATGAGCAGGCAAAATCCAATAATAATAATTGTTTCTTCAGCACCTCCAAATGCAAATAAGAATAAAGCAATGGCAGGTAAAAATTTTGAAATTGCATTGCCAAATGTTCCAATAAACATTCTCCAGCCCACTATTGTTGATCGCTCATTATAATCAGATGATAATTCTGCTGCCCATGAATAGTAAGGAATAAATAGCATACTCCAACCAAACCAAAGCACTAAAAACCAAAATAATAAATAATGCCCACCTGCTCCCAAATTAAAGGAAGGAAAATCCAAATTAAAAGGAACCCATTCCCATGAGCTTTCAGGAAAGAAAATTTTATATGTCGCCAACATTAAAAGTGGCATTGAGAAAAACATCCAAATACGTCTTCTTCCCCAGCGCGTATCCGTTCTATCGCTTAAGAATCCTATTAAAGGATCTGTGACGGCATCAAAAGATCTTGCCAGAAGCATTACCAAAGCAACTACAGCAAAATCAAGACCTAAATCAGAGACATAATAATTTGGAATAAAAGCTAATAAAGGTAGAGAGGCTATTGATAGAGGCATCTCACTTAAACCATAGAAAAACAGAGTTTTTTTAGGTAATTTTTTTTTGGTCATTATTAATCTTTAACACTTATGATGAATTACTTACTTTTGACCATAAAGATTTATCACTTAACCAGTTGTCAACCCAGTCATGAAAATGCTGAACTCTTTCTTCATCTTTACTTAAAATTGCTTTATCAAAACCTCTTGAATGCATTCCGGCCTGCATATCATTTAGATAATGAATATCTTGGTCTATCGTAACAGTCATTGAATTTCTACCCTCTATAACATCTTGCCTTGTAAAGACTTCATGCTCAACGCGTGTATCGGAATATGAATAATCATATGAACCCGGTAAAAGCTCAAGACCCTTATCCTTATCACGTATCTTATCTTCTGGAATCATCAAGCTATATTTTGTGAAGGTACACTTATTTGGATCGGCGCCATGGGGTCTTGGACCAAATATCCATAGTCTCTCAGCATGAATGGTCATGAAGATATTAGGAAATATGTCATATTGGAAAACATCTGAAATTTGCTCATCAGATAGCTCTGAATAATCAAAGCCAAGTTTTTTTCCTATAATTCTTTTTTGTTTTTGAACTGCATTTCTTATATCTGGAACTTTACCTTTAAAATCCTCAGGATCTAGTTCTAATCCAATTAAGTATTGTTTCATATAATCTGGCGGTTCTTCAGGCATATCATATCTTGGATTCATAACAGGACTCTCGACCCAAGTATGTGAATGACCAAAAGGCCATAAATAATTTTGAGCATCACAGCAATCTACAAAACTAGCATGTTGGGGGTGAATAAAATCAACATGATATTGTTCTAAAAAATTATCTCTAGCTGTTTTCCAATTTGTATCTAGAGTCACACTTTGATGTTTAACAAGTTCCATATTTTCAAAATGATATGGATTAAGTTGGTCCATTATGGTTCCAAGGAAAGTTTTAAGTGGGGCTGGATTATCACTCATGTTAATAAATACGAGACCTGCCCATACATCAACATTTACCTCTTTAAGGGATTTTTCTTTTTTACAAACGCCACCTTCAAATAATTCCTCATCGGGGACCTTTTTAAGCTCACCATCCAAACCATAAGTCCATCCATGATAAGGACAGGAAATTTGTTTTACCCAACCAGAATCTTCAGTGAAAATTTTATTTCCTCTGTGCTGACAAGTATTATAAAAGGCCGAAATATTATTATTATCATTTAATGTGATAATTATTGACTCTCTTCCAATATCATAAATAAAAAAATCACCAGGTTCCTTTAAGTCGGTTAAAACGCCGGCAAATAACCAGCATTGCGTCCATAGCCTTTCCCATTCTTTATTCATAAACTCATTAGATGTATACCTATCGCTACTCAAAGTTGCATTACATTGAGGATCTGCACTAATTTCTTCAGAAAAATTTATAGGATCAAATTTTTGTGGCAATGTTTTCCCCCAAAAAACATCTCAATATTATCTAAAAAAAATAATAGTACAAATTGAAAAATAAAATTGTTTACATATATAATTTAAATCTACAGAATTACTTAACTTTGGAGAGTTTAATGATAGTAGTTAATGCAATAATGAAAACAAATGATAATAATTTTGAAACTATAAAAAATGCAGTAAAAGAATTAGAAATTAAGACAAGAGAAGAGGATGGGTGTCTAGATTATGCTTTTAGTGTTGAGCTTCATAGTGACAGAATTATTAGAATTACTGAATTATGGGAAAACCTTCAATCTTTAAAAGATCACTTAAAAACTGAACATGTATCCCATTTTGTTGGATCGATGTCTGATGATCCACCAGAAACAGATGCAAAATTTTATGAGGCCAACCAAATCGATTACCCTGGTTAAAATGAATAGCAAAATAAGTAGCTGGAATATTGGTGATGTTAAAATTACTAGAATAATTGAAGCTGAAAGAGCTGGGCCAATGTTTGTTGTTCCAGATGCAGTGCCTGAAGAAATTTTAAAAATGCCTTGGTTACAACCTCACTTCTCTGATAGCGAGGGAAATACAATTGTTAGTATTCATGCGCTTGTTATTGAAACTAGTGAAAAATGTATAATCGTAGATACTTGCTTAGGGAATGATAAGGAAAGACATATCCCTCAATGGAATATGTTACAAACAAAATTTTTAGAGGATTTAGATAAAGCTGGATACTCAGTTGATCAAATTGATACAGTCCTATGCACACATATGCATACTGACCATGTTGGTTGGAATACAATCTTAGTTAATGATAAATGGGAACCAACTTTTAAAAAAGCAGATTATCTGTTTGGACAAAAAGAATGGGAATATACTGAGAAACAACTTGGTGATCATAGATATGCAGAATTTATCAATGACTCTATAATTCCAATTATTGAGTCTGGTTTGGTTAAGTTTGTAGAGATGGATGAGAAAATATGCGAAGGTATTTGGTTAGAACCAACAATTGGTCATACACCTGGTCATGTTAGTGTTTGTATAGAGTCAAAAGGAGTAAGCGCCGCTATAACAGGTGATTTTTTGCACCACCCATGCCAAATGGAAAGACTAGATTGGGAATCAAGTGCTGATTGGGATAAAGAACTCGCGAAAAAAACGAGAAGGGAAAAACTTGGAGAATATGCTGACAATAATATTTTAGTTTTTGGAACACATTTCGCAACACCATCTGCTGGCTATGTGAAAAGAAAAGATGATCACTTTATATATGAAGTAAAATATCCGGATAATTAAAAAAGGCCCTATCAAAGGGCCTTTTCAAATTAATTATATTTTAGATTAAAAATTATAAGTTAAACTTGCAGATAACATTCTTGGATGTCCATGAGTTCCAATAATATAAAAAGGATCAGTCATATTATTGACACCATCTAAAGCGCCTCCGGCTCCAAGATTTACCCAATTTTCTAGATCGGTATAGTAATTTTCATCTGTTAGATTTTCGCCATGAATCATAAATTCCCAATTACCAGATCTAATACCAGTAGTTAAATTAAGTGTATAATAACTTGGGTTATCTATAGCATTTTGAGGAGGCATACTCATGCTTGGTCCTCTTCTATTATATTGAAAGTCAGCAACAAACTCCATACCATTATCAAGCGGTCTCGCATAGTTTGCTGCAAGCGCAACACCATTATCAATAGAACCAGAAGGAGTTTGACCACTAACATCAACTCCTGAAATAATTGTGCCATTATCCCATTCAGCTTCAAGTGTGCCAAATGCTGCTGCTAATGTTAAATATTCAGTAGCTTGATATGCTACCTCAAGCTCAAATCCAACATTCTCAGAGTCTCCTGTATTATCTATAGATTCAAATGGTCCTGTAGCTGATTGAACTATGGTTGTGAAAAGTCGATCTTCATAATCAATCATAAATGCAGCCATTGAAAAATTGCCTCTTCCTTCCATAAAAGAACCTTTCCAACCAAGCTCATATTGTATAGCCTCTTCTTTATTATATGTAGATAAAGATGGATTGCCTTGATTATCAAAAGTAACAGGCTCATGTCTTAAACCTCCAGGCTCATAACCTTTAGCAACTGTCAAATAAACCATTGAGTCATTTTCTAAAGATCTTGAAATGGATACTCTTGGAAGAACTTCAGTACCGTCAACTTTATTAGCGTGCGGAAGACCACTTTCTGTAACATTAGCTGGTACAACCTTTTCTCTTTCCCATGAGTCGATTCTTACTCCTAATCCAATTTCCCAAGGGCCGGTTGTATAAGTTATGTTACCAAAACCAGCTAAATGAGTAGTTTCTGTATCATCCTGTTTTGCTGGTACTGTAAGGTCACAAAAACAAATTACTGTGCCTGGACCAAATCTTGTTGTGGCTCTTTCTACCCATTCCATATTTGATGAATAAAGTCCCATTTGCCATTGTAAATTACTATCCGTTGTTGATGTAAGACGAATTTCTTGAGTCATAGCTTCAAAAGTTTCATCTTGACGAGCGTCTAACCATAATTCTGGTTGAAGATCAACATCAGTAAGTCTTTTAGCTTCGGTATCAGTATAAGAAGATATAGAAGTCAAATCAAAACCATCAAACTCCCAAACTAGCTCTAAATGAGCACCGATTGTTTCTTTATCATTATTAGAGGGAGTATCAATATCATTTATGAATGGATATTCAAAATTTGGAGGCGTTCCTCTTTCTAATGCCCAGTTATTGTTTGGACCATCAAATTGATTTGATCTTATAGAAGCATAAAGAGAAAGATTATCAGAAATTGGTCCGGCTATTGATAGTCGCCCTCCACTTTCTTCATAACCAGCTACACTATCGTCATTTGTGCTTGGATTATACATAAAGCCATCGTCTTCTCTTGAAAAAGCAAATAACCTTATTGCCCAATCATCTCCAATTGGAATATTAATAGAGCCCTCTATATCAATCGAATTTTGTTCACCAACCATTAACTTCAATCGACCTGATGTTTCGTCTGGAGATGGTCTTGTACTTATAAATTTGATAGCACCACCAATATTACTTCCACCATATAATACACCTTGAGGTCCCTTTAGGATTTCAATTCTATCTAAATCACCAAATCTTGAAGTTGCATCACCAAAAAGTTGAATATCGTCAAGATAAAAACCTACACCCTGAGTTAAACTAAATGCGCCAAGGCCTCTCATTGTTACATTTGGCCAGCCATCTGTTCTTGTATTAAGATTGAAGTTAGGAACTGTCATTCCAATCTTATCAAGAGTTTTCATATTATGCTGTGTAATAGTATCTCCAGATATCGCCACTACAGATTCAGGAATATCCAAAAGGCTTTCCTCTCTTTTTCTTGCAGTTACAACTATCTCTTCAAGACTAGAACTTGAAATATTATTATTATTTGACGAACTAGTTTGAATATCGCCTTCGTCAGCGATCACACTACTTGTACTAATTAAAAAACAAGCAATAAGAAAAATATATACTTTTTTCATTAATTCTCTCCCACATTATGATTAAACGAGGATATAGATAAAAAAATTAATTTGAAGTAAAAATTATTTTTTTATAAAAAACACAAGAATATTGACGATTTTTTGTAAATAAATCATAATTTTGAAGATTATTATTTAGAATAAGTAAATATTAATATATCGTCATTTATGAAATTAGGGGACTTAATTTAATGAGTGAACTTAAAAACCTGAAGCCTGGTGAGGCAAGATGTCCAGATCACCCATCTACTAAAGAATTGGTAAGTAGAGATTGTACTGGAGCGCCTGATGCTATTCTTGAGGAGTCTTATGAATTCATTGGAGATGCAGATATACCTTTTGAAAGATATATTTCAAAAGATTTTGCGCAGGAAGAAAATAATAAAATGTGGTCTAAAGTCTGGCAGTGGGCTTGTCATGTGGATCATGTACCTGAAGTAGGCGATTATTATGTTTATGATGTTGCTGACTTATCAGCAGTAATTGTCCGATCAAATAATAATGAAATAAAAGCATATTATAATTCATGTCTACATAGAGGAACACAATTAAAGCCATCAGGTACATCTGGTGTATGTAAAGAACTTAAATGTCCTTTTCATGGCTGGACATGGTCCCTTTCTGGTAAGTTAGAATACCTTCCTTGTGATTGGGATTTCCCTCATGTCAATAAGGAAGAGTATAATCTTCCAGAACTAAAATGCGATACATGGGGCGGGTTTGTTTTTATAAATTTTGACCAAAATGCTAGCCCTTTAAATGATTATTTAGGTGTCTTGCCTGAACATTTTAAAAATTGGAATCTAGAAGATCGGTATATTGAAACACATGTCACCAAAAAACTTCCATGTAATTGGAAGGCGGCGGCGGAAGCTTTTTTAGAGGCATATCATGTGCTTGAAACTCATTCTGAAGGTGTTTATACAGCTGGTGATGCCAATGCAGATTATGATATTTTTGGTGATCATGTCTCACGCTTTATACATACCATAGGGTATACAAGCCCACATATTGTTGAAAATAGACCTAGCCAACAAGAGATTTTGGATATTTTATTAGGAAGAAAACTCGATGATGATTCAGGGACGGTCAAAGTTCCAGAAGGTAGCACTGCTCGAGAAGTATATGCCAGAATTGTACAGGAGGAGATGGGAGAAAAATATAAATCAGATTTTTCACATCTTACTGTTACTGAAACTATAGACTCAATTGAATATTTTGTTTTCCCTAACGCTTTCTTTTTTCCAGGTCTTCAACTTCCCATGGTTTATAGATTTAGACCAGATGGAGTAGATAATGCAATTTTTGATCTATTATTTTTAAGACCCAAAGTAGAGAATGAAGATCATCCACTTCCTCCAGAACCACATTATCTGGATATTGATGATAGCTATACATTATGTGAGGGAACTGGTTATCTTGGAGCAGTATATGATCAAGACACTAATAATCTTATGTCTCAAACTAGAGGATTTAAAGCTAGCCCTAAGGGAGCTCAGACTCTTGGAAATTATCAAGAATCTAGAGCAAGACATTTACATCAAATAGTTGACAAATACATTAAACAAACAAAAAATTAATTTAATTAGGAGAACAATATGACAGGACGACTTGAAAACAAGGTTGCAATAATAACTGGAGCGGCTATGGGCTTAGGCGCAGCAGACGCAACATTATTTGCTAAAGAAGGCGCAAAAGTTATACTTACCGATGTTGCTGCTGATAAAGGTCAAGAATTAGCTGATAAAATTGGAGCTACTTTTATGCAGCAAGATGTAACGGATGAAGAAAGATGGAAAGAAATAATTTCCGATACTGTTAACCTTCATGGCAAATTAGATGTTCTTGTTAATAATGCAGGTATAGTTGAAGTTGGTGATCCAGAAAATCAAACAACTGAAGAATACAGAAAAACGATGGCTGTTCATATGGATAGCACCTTCTTTGGGTGTAAATATTCTATACCAGTAATGGCCGAATCTGGTGGTGGTTCAATTGTTAATATGTGTTCAATCGCATCCGTTCAGGGTGAATCTTATGTTGCCGCTTATTGTGCAGCAAAAGGAGCTATCGAAGCTTATACTAGAGCTGTAGCCGTTCATTGTGGTTTAAAGAAAAATGGAGTTAGATGTAATTCCATTCATCCTTCAGGAATTATTACCCCTATGGTAGAAAGTGTACCAGAGAAAATGGAAGCGAAATTTGGCGGCGCACCAAATCAAGATGCCCCAGCAAGTAAGCAAGGTGAACCAAATGATATTGCTTATGCGGCATTATATCTTGCATCTGATGAATCTAAATTTATGAATGGTGCTCAATTAAGGGTAGATAATGCTATGTCTGTTGCCTCAGGCTCTATGCCAGAATAATAGGAGAGTATAATGAGTCAGCAAATAGATTATTATGATAATGATATAAGATTAGAAGGCATTTTATTTCCAACAGAAAATCCAGCTAACAGTCCTGTTGTACTTGTAGTTCCAACATATGCAGGAAGAGATGATTTTACTCTTGAGAAAGCAAAAATGATGAATCAATTAGGTTACTCTGGTTTTGCTGTTGATATGTATGGAGAAGGGAAGACAGGCTCTACACCAGAAGAAAATATGGAATTGATGCAGGCTGTCCTTGATGACCGTGAAATGCTTCAAAGAAGAATAAATCTGGCTCATCAAACAGTGATTGATCAAATAGGAGTTAATGCAAATAAATCAGCTGCAATTGGTTTCTGTTTTGGTGGATTATGTGTTCTTGATCTTGCAAGAACCGGTTCAAGCGTTGCAGGCGTAGTGTCTTTTCATGGATTATTCAATCCTCCAGGAAATACTGATGGTAATAAGATTAGCACAAAAATATTAGTCCTTCATGGAAATGATGATCCTATGGTTCCTCACGAATCTGTGAATGGCCTAGCTAACGAATTAACAGCTGTAAATGCCGATTGGCAAATTCATGCCTATGGGGGAACATCTCATGCATTTACGAATCCTTTAGCAAATGCTCCTGAGGATGGAATGGCGTTTAATGAAAATGCAAATAGAAGATCTTGGGAAGCAATGAGTAATTTTTTAGAAGAGATTTTCTTATAAGTTATGACTAAAGGTCCTCAAGAAAAAACAGTTAGGGCAATTGTTGTTCCTGTTACTCCCTTTCAACAGAATTGCTCTATTGTTTGGTGTTTAGAAACTTCTATGGGAGCTGTATTTGATCCAGGCGGAGATCTTGATAATATTCTAAAAGCAATTGAGGAAAATGATGTAACTGTCGAAAAAATATTGATAACACATGCACACCTAGATCATGCTGGCGGAGCTCACGAACTTTCTAAAATTCTTAATGTTCCAATTGAAGGTCCTCATAAAGAAGATCTTTTCTTGATGGAAAGCCTCGCTCAGCAGGGAGAAAAATTTGGCCTACATGGTGCCAAGGTTTTCAAAACTGACAGATATCTTGAAAATGGCGATGAAGTTAAAGTTGGTAATCAAACTCTAGGTGTCAGACACTGTCCAGGTCATACTCCAGGTCATATTATTTTCTTCCATGAACAGTCTCAATTAGCAGTTGTCGGAGATGTAATCTTCCAGGGATCAATTGGTAGATCTGATCTTCCGAGAGGTAATCATGAAGAATTAGTAAATTCAATTGTAAATAGATTATGGCCTCTTGGAGACAATATGACATTTATCCCTGGTCATGGCCCTCTTTCTACCTTTGGTCAGGAAAGACTGACTAATCCATATGTTTCTGATTTTGCATTAGGTATTGAGAGAGAAATATCACAAAAAGTAAAAGATCAAGAAGAAGAGCAAAATTAAAGGAATAAAATAGATTTTGTTAAATCTAAATATACAAAAATATAAAAGAACTTACCTATGTTCCTTATATTTCCTTCAGGCAATACCTCAGGGTCTCATTTATTTTTCTATACAAGATTGGTTAACTGGTAACGGCTTTACAATTAAGGATATAGCTCTAATTACTGCAATTTCATCAATACCATGGTCATTGAAATTTATAATAGCACCTTTTGTTGATTACTATTCAGAATCAAACATGGGTAAAAGAAGATCTTGGATAATTTTATCTATTCTTTTTATGAGTATAACAATATTTATCGCGGCAATACTTTCAAAAAATGAAATCGATCCATTGCTACTGGGAATTATTTTTTTTTCAACTTTACTTGCTACTTCTATTCTTGATGTTTCAACAGATGGACTAGCAATAGATATTTTAAATGATAATGAAAGAGGTACTGTTAATGGACTAATGTGGGCCTTTCGAACTTTCGGCTTAAGTTTGTCAGGTATTTCTTCAGCTTATATCATGACAAATTATGGCCTGATAAATGCAATCGCATTTATTGGGTTTTTTATTTTTTTAGCGGGTGTCCTTCTTTCAATTTTTAGAGAGAAACAAACAGATAAATACCTTTCGTTTGGAACCAAGATTAATACTAACGAATTATCTCCATTCAAATTTAAAGATACTATCCTTTTTATTATTAAGACTATTAATCAAAAACATATTTTTTTATTAATTTTATTTTGTATTACCTCAAATCTTGCTTCAGGTATACATTTCTCATCAATTTCATATCTTTATACAAATTATGCTGACTGGAAATCATTCGACTTAACATTTTATAGGTCGGTCGCACTTTATGGTGGAATTTTAGCTGCACTTTTGGGTGGATATCTTTCTGATAAAGTAAATTCACAATTAATTATAAAGATATCACATGTATCTCTTAGTTTTCTATGTTTATTAATTGCAATTCAAACAAATATTATAATAAATGAGTTTTTTGGAATAGGCATATTGCTTGCCTTTTCATTTTTTAATTCATTTGCATTAACTGCTGTCTTAGCTTTATGTATGAAATTTTCTTTATCATCTTATGCGGCATCAATATTTGCTATTTTTATGAGTACAAGGCATTTTTCCAGAATTATTGGTGAAACTTTTGCTGGTATATTTGACGGTTTCTTTGATTTAACTGTTAGCTCAATTTACTTAATAGCAGCTTTTTTATGTATCTTGCCTTTAACATTTTTGAATTATTCCAAACCCAAGGTATAGAATAATTTTTTGCCATCATAAAACTTGACACAAACCATCCTAGGGTTATAGTCGCGCCACACATTAATTTGTAATAAAAATGGGCTGAAAATGTACGCTGTTATTAAAACTGGTGGTAAACAGTATAAAGTATCAAAGGATGATATTATTTCTGTCGAAAAATTATCTGAAGATGCTGGTAAAAAGATCAAGCTAAATGATGTCTTAATCATATCAGACAAAGGAAAACCAATTGTCGGAAATCCATTAATTAAAGGTGCAAGTGTAGAAGCAGAGATTATGGATCATTCCAGGGCTGCTAAAATTACAGTATTTAAGAAAAAAAGAAGACATAATTACAGAAGAAAAAAAGGTCATAAACAAAATATTACAAATTTAAAGATTTTAAGTATAAATGCTTCTCAGGGAAAAACTAAAGTCTCCGATACCGATGGAAAGAAGACAACAACAAAAAAGGCAGCTCCAAAAAAGGCAGCTCCAAAAAAGGCAGCTCCAAAAAAAGTAACCACAAAATCAAAAAAAACTGAAGACAAACCAAAAAAATCTGATAAAAAGGCTAAATCGGAACCAAAAAAAACTAATAAAGGTTCAAAGGAGTAAAAAATGGCTCACAAGAAAGCAGGCGGTTCATCAAGGAACGGAAGAGATTCAGCTGGAAGAAGACTTGGTGTTAAAAAATATGGAGGGGAAAATGTTATTCCCGGAAATATTATTATTCGTCAAAGAGGAACAAAGTGGAAGCCAGGTAAAAATGTTGGCCTAGGAAAAGATCATACAATCTTCTCTTTAATTCAAGGAACTGTGGATTTTTCAAAAACACAAAATGGAAGACCCGTAGTTTCTGTAAAGCCAAGCCCAGAAGCTACAAACTAGAAAAGTTTCAACTTAATCACTATAATATTTAATTAACTTTGCGAGCATGGTTATGAAATTCCTTGATCAGGCAAAAATACATATTCAATCTGGAAACGGCGGAAATGGTTGTGTAAGTTTTCGTAGAGAAAAGTTTGTTGAATTCGGAGGTCCAAACGGCGGGAATGGAGGTAAAGGAGGCGATATCATTATCAAATGCGTTGATGGTCTTAATACTTTAATTGATTATAGATATAGACAACATTTTAAAGCTAAAAATGGCAGTCCAGGAATGGGAAGTGATAAAACTGGTAGATCAGGCGAGGATACAATTATTGAAGTTCCAAGGGGTACATTAATATTGGAAGAGGATAATAAAGAGGTCATTGCGGATGTTATTAATAAAGATCAATCTCTAACTATTCTAAAAGGTGGGAATGGGGGGTTTGGTAATGCGCATTTTAAGAGCTCAGAAAACCAAACGCCCCGAACTGCTAATGATGGAGAAAATGGTCAAGAAAAATGGATATGGCTTAGATTAAAACTTATTGCCGATATTGGTTTAATTGGATTACCCAATGCCGGTAAATCAACATTAATATCAACAGTGAGTGAGGCAAAGCCTAAGATTGCTGATTACCCCTTTACAACACTAAACCCAGTTCTTGGCATAGCAAAATATAATGATAATGAGTTAGTAATTGCTGATATCCCTGGGTTAATCGAAGGCGCCCATGAAGGAAAGGGTCTAGGTGATAGATTTCTTGGGCATATTGAAAGATGTAATTTGCTTCTTCATTTGATTGATGCAAATGACACTGATGTAATTAATTCATGGAAAACTGTTAGAAATGAGATATCAGCATATTCTAAAGAATTAGATGAGAAAAAAGAAATTATTGTTTTATCTAAGTCAGACTCTATTAATGAAGAAAAATTAGATGAAAAATTAATTATTTTAAAAGACTATACTAATAAAGATGTTTTCAAGATGTCTTCTGTAACCGGAAAAGGAATTACTTCGATACTTAGAATATTGCATGATATTATCTCAAAAACTGAAGATGATGATATAAAAGGTTGGCAACCATGAAAATAAAAGAAATAAATAGAATGGTGGTGAAAATTGGCTCCTCACTTCTTATTGATAAAGATAAAGGAGTGAATAATAATTTTTTGAGTAATATTAGTGAAGATATTTTGTCATTAAAAAAAAGGGGTATTGAAACTTTAGTAGTTTCTTCAGGCGCTATAGAATTAGGAAAAATTGAATTAGATAAAACAAAAGAGAAATTTAATTTAGCAGAAAGTCAGGCCGCTTCTTCAATTGGCCAAATAAAATTAATAAATTCTTGGAAAGAATCTTTAAGTAATTTTGATCTTAATGCTGCTCAAATATTAATAACTGCTGAAGATACAGAAAATAGAAAAAGATTTTTAAATGCTAGATCAACAATAGAAGAATTATTGCGAGAAAAATATATTCCAATAATAAATGAGAATGATACGGTAGCTACATCCGAGATCAGGTATGGAGATAATGATAGACTAGCAGCTAGAATAGCAGGAATGGTTGCGGCGGATTGCTTAATCCTGTTATCCAATGTTGAAGGCCTCTATGAGAGAGATCCCTCTAATGAAGAAAGCAGATTAGTTAGTAATGTAGAAATTATAGATAAGAGTGTTACTGATATGGCAGGTGAGGCAGGGGAATTAGGTAGAGGTGGTATGATAACAAAAATTGAAGCTGCAAAAATAGCTACTAAGAGTGGCTGCCAAATGATTATTTCTTCAGGTAGGGTAAAAAACCCTATCCTATCTTCACTAAATGATGGAATTGGAACTGTTTTCCAATCTCAAAATAAAAACCTGAGTGCTCTTAAAAGCTGGATTTCTGGAAGTATAAAACCATCGGGAGAAATAAATATTGATAACGGAGCTAACTTAGCTCTTAAAAATGGTAAAAGTCTTCTATCTGCGGGAATTATTAATTTTGATGGTGAATTTGATAAAGGTGATACTGTTACAATTAAATCTCGAGATAAAGAAGTAGCTAGGGGCTTAACTAATTTCAATTCAAATGATTTATCTAAAATAATTGGTAAAAAATCTGAAGAAATTGAAGAAATTTTAGGTTATCTTACTAAGACTGAAGTAATTCATAGAAATAATTTATTTTACTCTGGAAATATGGATGAAGACTAATGAATGAAGATATAAGATTACAATTAACTAAGATTGGTAATGATGCAAAAAAAGCATCTAACGCACTATCCATGGCAAGTGAAGATAAAAAAAATCAAGCCTTAATGAATATGGCTGAACTTATTGACAACAACCAAGATGAGATTCTTAAAGCCAACAATACTGATATGAAAAAAGCTGAAGAAAAAGGAATATCAGATTCCTTTCTAGACCGTCTTTATTTAGATAAAGATCGAATTTCTTCTATAAGTAACGGTCTGAGATCTATTATAGAGCTAAATGATCCCGTTGGAGAAGAAATAGGAAGATGGCAACGGCCTAATGGTCTTGATATTTCTAGGGTAAGAACTCCTTTAGGAGTTATCGGAGTAATTTATGAAAGCAGACCAAATGTTACTGCTGATGCTGGAGCATTGTGTCTTAAAGCTGGAAATGCAGTTATTTTAAGGGGAGGATCAGAAAGCTTCCATTCCTCTAATGCTATACATAAATTTTTAGTTCAAGGATTAGAGGCTTCCAATTTACCAAAACACTCTATCCAAATTATACCAACTACAGACCGTGAGGCGGTCGGTCTTCTTTTAGGAGGATTAAATGGAAATATTGATGTTATTGTCCCGCGCGGTGGTAAAAGTCTTGTAGAAAGAGTTCAGAATGAAGCTAAAATACCTGTTTTTGGCCATTTGGAAGGAATATGTCACTTATATGTCGATAAAAGTGCAGATTTAACAAAAGCTAAAGATATTATAATTAATGCAAAAATGAGGAGACCAGGTATTTGCGGTGCTGCAGAGACATTATTAATTGATAAAAATAGTGATAAATCTTTTCTTCCTTTACTAGTAAATTCATTGAAAGATAGTGGATGTGAGGTAAGAGGATGTGAGGAAACTCTCAAATTAACTGATAATATAATTTCTGCAAATGATGAAGATTGGTCAACTGAATATCTTGAGGCAATTATAAGCGTAAAGATAGTTGATGGCGTAGAGGAAGCAATTTCACATATTGGTGAATATTCAACTAATCACACAGACTCAATAATTACAGAAGATAATGATATTGCAGAAAAATTTATGAGAGAAGTTGACAGTGCTATAGTTATGCATAACACATCTACTCAGTTTGCAGATGGCGGCGAATTTGGTATGGGAGCAGAAATTGGTATTGCAACAGGAAGATTTCATGCCAGAGGGCCAGTAGGTGTAGAACAATTAACTAGTTTTAAATATATAGTTCGTGGTTCAGGCCAAATAAGACCTTAGTGATGATACTCTAGTGAATAATTATATTTTACCAATAAAACCTGGATCACAAATTGGCCTATTTGGAGGCTCTTTTAATCCAGCACATGAATGGCATTTTCAAGTTTCAAAAAATGCTTTAAGTGAACTTAATTTAAATCAAGTTATTTGGTTAGTATCTATGTCCAATCCGCTTAAAGAAGATGAAGACATTATGGACTTTCATGACAGATTTATGAGTGCAAGGGATATTGCAAAAAAAAATAATTTCTTTGTTAGTGATTTTGAAAAAGAATATAAGACAAAATACAGTATAGATACTGTTTCAAAAATTATGGAATTATATCCAGATGTAAATTTTGTATGGGTTATGGGCTCTGACTGTGCTGCAGAAATTTCTCAATGGAAGGATTGGGAGAAATTTTTGGATTTAATTCCAATAGCAATTTATCCAAGACCATCCTTTGAGATTGAATCAAATAAGCTAGACTTAATAAAAGAAAGAGCAAAAATAATCGGTAGTAATAATCAAAAAGGTTTTACAAAATTTAAACCACCTGTAATAACCTTTATTCCAGGTCCGATGAGTGATATTTCCTCAAGTCAAATTAGAAAGCTAAAAGATGGATAAAACCTTAGATAGTATTGTAACTCAATTAGAAGATAATAAAGCCTTAGATATTATTTCGATAGATTTAAAAGGAAAATCAGATATAGCTGATTTTTTAGTTATTGCTACTGGGACATCAAATAGACATGTAGGTTCATTATCAGAAAATCTAATTACTGAACTAAAAAAAGATGGAATAAAAAACGTTAAAGCAGAAGGTATTAACAAGAGTGATTGGGTTCTTATTGATAGTGGAGATGTAATTGTACATATTTTTCGAAAAGAAGTTCGTGAGTTCTATAATTTAGAAAAATTATGGCAAACTAATATAGAAACAAACTAAATATACTTATGTTAATAACTATTATTTATATAGGTAGTTCGAAAAATTTACTCCAAGATGTTGTTAGAGATTATGAAAAAAGAATCAAAAATCTAGGAAGAAGTATTGGTCTAAAAGAAATTATTTATAAGGAAATTAAAAATTCTAATAAAAAAAATGCTACTGAAAAAAAAGATGAGGAAACTAAAAAATTAATAGTCCAAAAAGAAAAAGAAGCAGTAAATATTCTTCTTGATATAGAGGGCTCAAAATTAAACTCAGTCGAATTTTCAGAATACATTCTTGATCAAGCGAATATTAATCAGAATATTAATTTTTTTATTGGTGGATCTGAGGGTATCGATAGAAAATATTTCGGAGATTTTGATAAGATAATTTCATTTGGGGACTTAACATGGCCCCATAAGATGTTTAAAATGATGCTCTTGGAACAGATCTACAGGTCAATAACGATTATTAACAAACACCCCTATCACAAGTAATGCTAATAAAAACTTATAATAAATCTATATTTACAATTTTATGTCTAATAATTCTAAATTCCTTATCTCTAGAAGGAAAAATACTAGAGAGAGAGAATGTAGATTTATTAAATAAAGTTATAGATTTAGTTGATAAGGAGTATATCGAGTCAACGGAACAAAGTGAATTAGTTGAGGCTGCAATTAATGGGATGCTGCAATCTTTAGACCCTCATTCAGTTTATTTAACACCAAAAGATTTTGCTAATCTACAAAATGATACAAGTGGAGAATTTGGTGGTATTGGCATAGAGGTTACTATGGAAAATGGCGTAATAAAAGTAATCAGTCCAATTGATGGAACACCGGCACAAAAGGCCGGCATGATTGCAGGGGATTATATTACTCATATCAATAAAGAGCCAATATTTGGTAAAAACCTCAATGATGCAGTTGATCTTATGCGAGGAAAACCTAATACAGAAGTAGCAATAACTGTTGTTCGTAAGGAAAAGGATGATGCTTTTGATATAACAATTATAAGAGACATTATACAAATACCTGGAATTAAAAGTGAAATTAAGGGGAAAAATAATAATATCGGATACATTAGAATTTCTGCATTCAATGAGAGAACATCTGAAAAATTATATAAAGAACTCTATATTCATGAGAACAATGAAAACCAATTTATTAAAGGGTATATTTTAGATCTGAGAAGAAATCCTGGAGGATTACTGAAACAAGCAATTGAAGTAGCTAATATGTTTCTTGATTATGGAGAAATTGTTTCCACAAAAAGACCAAGATTTGAAGAAAAAATTAATTCTTTTGAAGCAAAAAGGGGTGACTTTATAAATCAAAAACCTCTTATTATTTTAGTAAATGGTGGTTCTGCTTCAGCTTCAGAAATTGTAGCTGGCGCTCTTCAAGATCACAATAGAGCAATAATTGTTGGAACCAGAACCTTCGGAAAGGGTTCAGTACAAACACTTTATCCTATAAATAAAAATAATCTTTATTTCCCAAATTCTAAAAATCTTGGAGCCTTAAAACTAACAACTGCTGAATATTTTACTCCTAGAGGAAGATCTATTCAGGCGGAAGGAATTGAACCTGATTTTGTAATAAAGCAAGAACCTACAAAGGAAAATAACCCCGAAATATATGAAGTAGGGGAAACACAATTAAATGAATTTATAAAAAAGGATTCAAACGACAAATCTGAATCAGGATCATCCGCATATATACCTTTAGATACCAGTGAGGACACCCAACTGAATTTAGCAGTAGAAATAATGAATGATCTATTATTAAAGATTTAAATTATCGAGAATAAAATGAATAGAAATTTGGGATTAAGAAAGGCTGTTGGAATTATTTTAGCCAGAGATGACGGAAAAATTTGGACAGGCAAACGCAAAATTGGCATTGGAGTGAGACCTAACGAGAAAAACTTATGGCAAATGCCACAAGGGGGTATAGATATTGGTGAAAGTCCTGAAAATGCAGCATATCGTGAATTAGAAGAAGAAACTGGTACAACTTCAGCAGAAATTATTTTTACTTTAGATGAGTGGCTAGAATATAATTTACCTCCTGAACTAATTGGGAAAGCCTTAGGAGGAAAATTCAAAGGACAAAAACAAAAATGGTTCCTTATGATCTTTAAAGGTGATGATAGTGATTTTAACCTAAACAGTCATATAGCTGAATTTGATGAGTGGGCATGGAGAGATATAGAGGAAATGCCAGATCTAGTTGTTGATTTTAAAAAAGAATTATATTTAAAACTTATAGAAAAATTCTCACCTATAAAAGATAAAATTAAGAGTAATTAGCTTCAAGGATTTCTTTTTTGATTAATAAATCCTCTTTTTCTCTATCATCTTCACTTATTTCAATATCTTTTGCTACATCATTAATAATCTTATCAAAATCTTCCTTAGATGATTTAACTAAGTCAAATGACCTTTCTGCTAATAAAGTAACTTGATCAAGTGCAATATCAGCAAATCCGCCATCGATAAGAAATTTTAAATTTTCTGAATCTGTTAGCTTAATTTCAACAACACCAACTCTTAGAGCTGTCATAAAAGGGGCATGCTGAGGAAGGATTTCAGCATCACCTTCTTTCGCAGGAATTAAAATACTATCCACTTCCCCTGAAAAAATTGATGACATTGGTGAAACAAAATCGAAATTTAGTTTTGAGGACATAATTATTCTTCCTTAGCTAATTCTTCGCCTTTTTTTATAGCATCCTCAATTGTACCTACCATATAAAATGCCGCTTCAGGTAAGTGATCATAATCACCATTGCATAAACCTTTAAAGCCCTTAATGGTGTCATTTATATCAACTAAAATTCCTGGAGAACCAGTAAATACTTCAGCAACATGGAAAGGTTGGGAGAAGAATCTTTCAATTTTTCTTGCTCTTGCAACGGTTAATTTATCTTCCTCGCTTAACTCATCCATACCTAGAATAGCAATAATATCTTGGAGAGATTTATATTTTTGAAGAATTTCTTGTACTTCTCTTGCAACATTATAGTGTTCTTCACCAACTATATCGGCCTCAAGAATCCTACTATTGGAATCAAGCGGATCAACAGCTGGATAAATACCTTTTTCTGATATAGCTCTTGATAAAACAGTAGTAGCATCCAAATGTGCAAAAGATGTTGCAGGGGCAGGATCAGTCAAGTCATCGGCAGGTACATAAATTGCCTGTACAGAAGTGATGGATCCTTTGTTAGTAGATGTAATCCTTTCTTGAAGATTTCCCATATCAATTGCCAAAGTTGGTTGGTAACCAACAGCTGAAGGGATTCTTCCTAAAAGAGCACTAACTTCAGAACCTGCTTGAGTAAATCTAAAGATATTATCAACGAAGAAAAGAACATCTTGACCCTCTTCTCTAAAATGCTCAGCTACAGAAAGTCCGGAAAGAGCAACTCTTGCACGTGCTCCTGGAGGCTCATTCATCTGACCATAAACAAGTGAACACTTAGATCCATCTCCTCCACCTTCTTTGTTAACCCCAGACTCAATCATTTCCCAATACAGATCATTGCCTTCACGGGTTCTTTCGCCTACTCCAGCAAAAACTGAATAACCGCCATGAGCTTTAGCAATATTATTAATCAATTCCATAATAAGCACTGTTTTACCAACTCCAGCGCCTCCAAATAAACCAATTTTTCCACCTTTAGAATAAGGACACAATAAATCAACAACTTTAATACCTGTTACCAAAATCTCTTTCTCAGTTGATTGATCAACAAATTCAGGGGCATTTTGATGAATGGGTCTTTTTTGAGTTGCTTTTAGTTCTCCCTTTTGATCGACAGGTTCACCAACAACATTAATTATTCTACCTAATGTTTCCTCTCCTACAGGAACTGATATTGGCGCACCAGTACTCTCAACAGACTGTCCTCTTTTTAGACCTTCTGTAGTATCCATAGCAATTGTTCTTACTGAATTCTCTCCAAGATGCTGCGCAACTTCAAGAACTAATTTTTTTCCATCCTGCTCTATCTCTAAAGCATCTAATATAGCGGGAAGATGATCATTAAATTTAACATCAACAACAGCTCCCATTACTTGGACAACTTTTCCTTGATTAATTTCACTCATAATTTAACCTCTTTTAATTATAGTGCCTCAGCACCTGAAATAATTTCTATCAATTCTGATGTGATGGATGCCTGACGCGATCTATTATATGTAATAGTTAGGTCATCAATCATATCTGAAGCATTCCTTGTTGCATTATCCATAGCAGTAAGTCTTGCTCCAAATTCACTAGCAACATTTTCTAGTAAAGCTCTTAAAATTTGGACCGATAAATTCTTTGGTAAAAGCTCTTTAAGTATATCTTCCTCATCAGGTTCATATTCATAGCAGATATTCTCAATATCTTTTTCTTCACTAACTTTCGATTCAATATCAAAAGGAATTAATTTTTGACAGACAGGAACTTGGCTTAACACTGATTCAAATTTTGCAAAATATAAGCTGCAAATATCAAATTTTCCTTCTTCAAATAGTGACAGAATATTTTCTGCAACTTTCTCCGCTTCGATAAACCCAAGATCTTTAACTTCAGAGAAATCATAAATATCAATTATCTCTTGTCCAAAATCTCTTTGGAGTAATTCTTTTCCTTTTTTTCCTATAATAATTAGTTTTACTTCTTTTTCCTCTTCCTTTAATTGCAAAATATGTTCTTTGGCTAACTTCACGATAGATGTATTAAATCCACCACATAAGCCTCTTTCAGAAGTGGCGATAATAAGTAAATGACTTTTATCATTACCATTACCTGCTAAGAGTTCTGGCGCATTATCTTGGCCAGAAAAAGACGCAGATAAATTATTTAGAATATCACCAAGTTTATCAGAATAAGGTCTAGCAGTTTCAACATTTTCTTGCGCTCTTCTCAATTTAGAAGCTGCAACCATTTGCATAGCCTTAGTAATCTTCTGAGTAGAAGATACGCTAGAAATTCTATTCCTTAATTCTTTTAAATTTGCCAATTCAATCTCTCACTTATTAATTAAAACTTGCAGTAAATTCTTCAACGGCACTTTTAAGGGTAGCTTCAGTTTCTTCATCAAGACTCTTAGTTGATGTAATAGTTTCTAATATCTGTATGTAATTATTTCTTATGTGATTAAGAAGACCTTCTTCAAAATCTCCAATTTGGTTTACGGCAATATCATCCATATATCCATTTACGCCGGCAAATAGAAGAACAACCTGTTCATTTGTAGATATTGGTGAAAATTGTTTTTGTTTAAGAAGTTCAGTTAATCTCTCACCTCTAGCTAGGAGTTTTTGAGTAGAGGCATCTAGATCAGATCCAAACTGTGCAAAGGCAGCCATCTCTCTATATTGTGCTAATTCACCTTTAATCGATCCAGCAACTTGTTTCATTGCTTTTATTTGTGCAGATGAACCGACTCTAGAAACTGAAAGACCAACATTAACAGCAGGTCTAATTCCTTGGAAAAAAAGATCAGTCTCTAGGAAGATTTGACCATCAGTAATTGAGATTACATTTGTTGGAATATATGCAGAAAGGTCATTTGCTTGTGTTTCAATTATAGGTAGGGCTGTTAAAGAACCTCCTCCATTATCTTCATTCAATTTAGCAGCTCTTTCTAGTAATCTTGAATGTAGATAAAAAACATCGCCTGGATAAGCTTCTCGCCCAGGAGGTCTTCTTAATAAGAGAGACATCTGTCTATAAGCAACAGCCTGTTTTGATAAATCATCATATACAACTAGAGCGTGCATTGAGTTATCTCTGAAGTATTCACCCATAGTACAACCTGTAAATGGTGCTAAATATTGCAAAGGAGCAGGTTCAGAGGCAGTAGCTGCTACTACAATTGAATATTCCATTGCTCCATTTTCTTCTAGTGTTTTTACTAATTGTGCAACTGAAGATCTTTTTTGGCCAATCGCAACATATATACAATATAATTTTTCAGACTCATTATCGGATTTATTAACTTCTTTCTGATTCAAAATTGCATCAACTGCAATAGCTGTTTTACCTGTTTGTCTATCACCAATAATGAGCTCTCTTTGACCTCTTCCAATTGGTATCAATGAATCAATTGCTTTTAATCCTGTTTGCATTGGTTCATTAACAGATTTTCTAGGAATAATACCTGGAGCCTTAATATCGACTCTTTTACTTTCAGATGAATTAATTGGGCCTTTCCCATCAATTGGGTTACCTAGCGCATCAACGACTCTGCCTAATAGCTCTTTTCCAATTGGTACTTCAACAATTGCACCTGTTCTTTTTACCGTATCACCTTCCTTAATATCAGTATCATCACCAAAAATAACGACACCAACATTATCTTCTTCAAGATTCAGAGCCATTCCTTTGATTTCACCAGGAAATTCGACCATTTCACCAGCTTCAATATTATCTAATCCATAAACCCTTGCAATGCCATCGCCAACTGACAATACCTGCCCTATCTCAGACACTTCAGCATCTTTGCCAAAATCCTTAATTTTTTTCTTTAAAATAGCGGATATTTCTGCTGGTTGAATTTCCATGATTAAACCTCACTCATATTTGATTGCATTAATTTAAGTCTTGTTAGTAAGGATGAATCTATCATCTTACTTCCTATTTTTACTATAAGTCCTCCCAAAATCTTCTCATCTATCTCTAGATCTATATCAATTTCTTGAGAATAATTATCTGCTAATACTTTCTTTATATTATTCATTTGATTTTTATCTAATTCAGAACTTGCAATAACTGTTGCTGTCATTTTACCTTTTAAATTATTCAAAAGCTCTTTAAAGGAAATGATCATATCAGGTAAAACAAATAATCTTCTATTTTGACATAAAACCCCAATAAAGTTTGTTAATAATTCTGATGTATTGAGTATTTCTAATACTGACTGCATTGCAGAAAATTGTTCTTGGGCGTTATAAATTGGACTTTGAATTATCTTTGACATCTCTTCACTCTGAGAGATTGCACTACCAATAGTTGATAGTTCATCATTAATTTTATCTAGTTCATTCAAATCATAATCTTCTTGAATAAGCTCAAAAAGGGCAAAAGCGTATCTTCCTGATATTCCTGATGTGTGATCTTGACTTGATTGACTCATGTGTAAAATTCCAATTACTGTAAGTTATTGATTTAAATAGATATTATTATTTAAGAACTCCCAGATAATTTTAAAAATAATTCTATGTTTCTCGTAACATAAGCGTACCTTGCATGCAATATCTGAAAACAGATTCTTTATAAAAAATTATAAGGATCTATATCAACTGAAAGCCTTATTGAATTAGGTTTTTTAATTCCCGAAATCCAGTTTTCAATAAATTTCTGAATATCTAATGTCTTATTAGCTTTAATTAAAAACTTATAACGATACCTGTTTCTAATTTTTGTTATGGGTGCTGGTGCTGGACCAAAAACTTTAATCCTATCTGATTTAGGAATTAATGATTTAAGGTAGTTATTAAAATTTACTAATCTTTCTTCACTTGTATCGGTAACAGTAATATTTGCTAACCTACCATATGGTGGTAATTCAGATCTTTCCCGCATAAATAATTCAGCTTCTGTAAATTCATCTCTACTATTATTCACTAATGAATGTATTACTGGATGATGCGGATAATAGGTTTGAATAAAAGCTTTCCCTTCTTTTTCGTCTCTTCCTGACCTCCCTGAAACTTGCTGAAGGAGTTGAAAAGTATGTTCTGAAGCTCTTAAATCACTACTTGCAAGACCTATATCGGCATCAATAACTCCAACTAATGTCAGATTAGGCAAATGATATCCTTTTGAAATAATTTGAGTTCCAATAATAATATCTATCTCACCATTACTCAATGATTCCATTGTTTTGAGAAAATCTTTAGAATTATCTGACGAAATAGAGCTTACAGATTTATCCGGGAATATTTTATTTGTTTCTTCTAATAATCTCTCTATACCAGGACCATACTGTAAAAAAGAATTTTCAGTTTTACAGCTTTTACATTTATCTAAAAAGACTTCTGTATAACCACATTGATGACAAAGTAATTTATTTTTAGTCTTGTGATGAACCAAATAAGAATCACATTTTGAGCAACCGATTTTATCTCCGCAACTTTTACATACTGTTAAAGGAGCATAACCTCTTCTATTTATAAATAAGAGAACCTGCTCTCCAGACTCAAGTGTTTGAAGCATTGCTGATTTTAATGAAGGAGAAATCCAAGAGTCTTTTTCCATTTTCTCTTTTCTCATATCTATTGTCTTAATATATGGCATCCCAGCTGATCCAATTCTATTAGGTAAATTGAGATGAAAGTATTTTTTCTCTTTTGCATTAAACAATGACTCTAATGATGGAGTAGCTGATACAAGCACAGTTGTTGAGTTTTCAAATGAACCTCTGGCAATTGCCATATCTCTTGCATTATAAATAATCTGATCTTGCTGCTTGTAACTAATATCATGCTCTTCATCGACAATAATTAGATCAAGATTTTTAAATGGAAGAAATAGTGATGATCTAGCTCCTATAACTAATTGAGCTTTACCATTATAAATATCCTTCCATATCTTCTTTTTTTTTGCGACTTTAGTTTCAGAATGCCAAACATATGGTTCAAATCCAAATCTTTCAGTGACTCTTTCAACTAATGAATCCACTAAGGAAATTTCGGGCAAAAGTATTAGTACTTGATTACCCTTTTTTACAACCTCATTAACTGCCTCAAAATAAACTTCCGTTTTTCCTGATCCAGTCACACCGTCTATCAAAAAACGTTCAAATGTATTTTTTTTTACAGAATTCTTAAGTATGTTTGCGGCATTTTGTTGAAGTTCAGTTAATTTCAGTGATGATTCAGAAGGAATATTTGTATTAATCCCTAAATCACTTTTCTCACTGATTTCTTCTATTAATTTATCTTGAGGGATAACCAACTTAAATAATTTACTAATAGGTACTAAATTATATTTATAAAAAAAATCTAAAAAGGAGATTAATTTCTTTTCTAACTTAATTTCATTAAATACTTTTTTTACCTTTTTTAACTTTTCAAATGGAATGTCCTCAGAGCTATCATACCAAACTATCCCCTTCATTTCCTTATTTCTAAAAGGCACTGATACCAAAGTACCTAACTCTAATGAACTTCGACTCAAATAGTCATATGTGCTGTTGGTGTTAGATGGAAGTAATACAGAAACTTTTTTCATTTTAATCATTAGCAATATCAGATTATATTGTATTAATAAAAGAATATGGAATTAAAATTAGATATATAAACAGGATAGCAAATGAAATTTTTTATAGATAGTGCTGATATTGAAGCCATTACAGAATTTACGAAATCAGGAATGGTAGATGGGGTAACTACTAATCCTTCTATAATTGCAAAATCAGGTAGAGATTTTAAAGATGTAATCAAAGAAATTTGTTCTATAACATCAGGGCCAGTTAGTGCTGAAGTTACGGCAACAAATGCCGAAGGAATGATTGAGGAAGGATTAGTACTTAGTAAAATAGCAAAGAATGTAGCGATAAAAGTTCCTCTAACATGGGCCGGTTTAGAAGCATGTAAAGCATTATCAGATAAAAAAATTATGATAAATGTTACCTTATGTTTTTCTGCTACGCAGGCTTTATTGGCTGCAAAAGCTGGTGCAACATTCATATCTCCGTTTATAGGAAGACTGGATGATATTGGAGAAGATGGCATGGACCTTATCCGCGATATTAAAACTATTTATGATAATTACCCCATGCTAAAAACAGAAATTCTTGCGGCATCAGTAAGAAATATAGAACATGTTAAAAAAGCTGCGCTTTATGGAGCAGATATTGCTACCCTTCCTCCACAAGTTGTATCAGAATTAGCGAATCATCCGTTAACAGATAAAGGATTAAAAGCTTTTCTTGATGATTGGAATGATAGTGGTCAAAAAATTCTCTGAGATGAAAAAAGAGAGTGAAAAACTTAATTATCCAAAAACGCTTAATTTTTCATATGTAGATAAAAATCTTGAGTTAGTAACAAGAGATTATATTAAGAGCCTTATATTACAAAATAAAAGTCAGCTTACTATTAATGAATATAGCAGAACAGTCTTTCATTTTCTTAACTTCTGCTATTTATATACTGGCAACAATACTTCACTTAAAGATTTAGAAAATTTTCTGGATACTGATTTTTTAGCATACCAAAGTTTCTATTTAGGAAAATCAAAGAAATATGAAACTTTGAAAGAAGAAATGATTAATAATTATTTTACCTTTGAAGATAAAGAGCCGAAAGATATTTCAATTGGCCATAAAGATTTTTTTTCAAACAAAGATAATGTAGACCTTATTAATGATATTGAAAAAGAATTCCGAGGCGAGATATTCTCTGGTAAAGAAATTTTTAAAAAATATGGTGATATTTCAAGAAAGATTGAAATTCTATGTTTAAATGGATGTATAAAGAAATATAAAGAAAAAGAAAAAAGTAAAAGAAGTCTTGCAAGATGCCAATCAGTACTCCGAAACTATTTTAAATTTCTCTCTGAAAGAAATAATTGGAAAAATCACTCATTTAATAAAATATCAACTACTAAGTATGATAAGAGAATCTCTAACAAGACTTTTAAAGAAGAGGATTTAATTAATTTTCTTAAATTTATTGATCCTGATCAATCCAAAAGCGATAGAGATTGGAATTCCTGGCAACACAGAAGGGATATAGCGGTAATATACTTTATTTATTCAACAGGTTTAAGGGTATCAGAGGTTTTACAATTCAAATTTTCTGATACACCATTTAATGATCAAATAAAAGTTATTGGTAAAGGAAAAAAAGAGCGCTACATACCAATTCTTCCAATCATTAAAGAAAAAGTATCCAAATATATTGGAGCTCTTAGAGCTTCAACAAATATCGAGATCGTTAATAATGATCCTTTGTTTATGAAAATTACTTCACAAGATAAATCAGGACTAACAGCGAGAGATATTCAACGAAGCATGAAAAAATTGATAAAGATTTATCCAGGTAAAATTCCTTCTGAAGCTACACCACATTCATTAAGACATAGTTTTGCATCACATTTACTACAAAATGGAATTAACATCAGAAAAATACAAAAATTACTTGGGCATGAGTCAATTGATACAACCCAAATTTATACAAAATTAGATGATGACTATCTCAAACAGGAATATGATAAAATTCAAAATTAAACTTGTTACATATGCAATGCTCTACCATCTACAGATAATGCCGCCTCTTTTATAGCTTCTGAAAGAGTAGGATGGGCATGACATATTCTGGCAAGGTCCTCTGATGTAGCCTCAAATTCCATAGCTACTGCAGCCTCACCAATCATATTACCTGCTTGGTCACCAATTATGTGAACACCTAAAATTTGATCCGTGTCTGTTGATGATAAAATTTTAACAAATCCTTCGGTCGTATTATTAACTTTTGCTCTTCCATTGGCCATAAAAGGAAATTTTCCAATAGAATAATCGATTGATTTCTCTTTGAGCTGTTCCTCTGTCATACCAACTGATGCAACCTCTGGATTTGTATAAATCACGCTTGGAATTATATCATAATTAACATGACCTGGCTTACCTGCGATAAGCTCAGCTACAGCAATTCCTTCCTCTTCAGCTTTATGAGCAAGCATCGGTCCTTCGACAACATCACCAATGGCCCAAATACCGTCCAAATTTGTTCTTAAATGAGAGTCAGTTTTGATAAATCCATTTTCAGTTTTTTCAATATCAATGCCATCACTAAATAAATTTTCTATATATGGCTTCCTACCGGTAGAAACCAAAACATAATCGGCCTCAATATTTTCTTCCTCATTATTTTCTCTATTTTTTACTGCAATAGAGACATTTGAACCAGTTTCAGTCACAGATACTACTTGTGAATTTAAAGAAAAACTTAATCCTTGCTTTGCTAATATTTTTTGTAAAGCTGCTGATACTTCATTATCCATTCCAGGAGTAATTCTATCTAAATATTCTATAACTGTAACTTCAGACCCTAATCTTGACCAAACAGAGCCTAATTCAAGACCGATATACCCACCTCCAACAACAACTAGCCTATTAGGTACTTCACTTAATGAAAGCGCTTCAGTAGATGAAATAATTTTATTACCAGTAATTTCTACACCAGGTATTGATGTTGGAATTGATCCAGTAGCAATAACAATATTTTTAGCTTCAATCTCTTTATTATCGCCATCATTCAAATTGATTGAAATTTTATTATTTTCGATAATCTGCGCCTCGCCATAAATATTTTCAATCTTATTTTTTTTAAAGAGAAAATCTATTCCTTTAACATTTCCTTGAACACCTTCTTCCTTATAAGTCATCATTGAACTTAAGTTTAAAGAAATATTATCAGCTTCAATCCCCATAGAGGAAAATTTACTCTTTTCTATAAATAACTCAGATGCATGAAGTAAAGCTTTAGATGGAATGCAACCAACATTTAAGCAGGTTCCTCCGTGGCTTCCTCTTTTATCAATACATATTACACTTAAACCAAGTTGTGCAGCCCTTATAGCACAAACATAACCACCTGGTCCTGAGCCAATAACTGCAATATCATAACTATCTGTCATATTATTTTCCTAATACACTTAATAAAGTTTTACCTAATCCTGCTGGTGAATTTGAAATTATAACTCCTGCATCTTTCAGGGCTTCAATCTTATCATCAGCTCCTCCTTTACCGCCAGAAATAATTGCACCAGCATGACCCATTCTTCTTCCGGGCGGTGCAGTTAAGCCTGCTATAAAGCCAACAATAGGTTTCTTTATTTTTGAATTTTTTAAAAACTCAGCAGCTTCTTCCTCAGCTGTACCTCCTATTTCACCAATCATAATAATTGACTCTGTTTCATTATCTGAAAGAAATAAGTCTAAGCAATCAATAAAATTGGTACCATTCACAGGATCACCGCCGATACCAATACAAGTTGATTGACCTAAACCACATGCAGTAGTTTGACCAACAGCTTCATAAGTTAATGTACCTGAGCGAGAGACAATACCAACTGTACCTTTTTGATGGATATGACCCGGCATAATGCCAATCTTACACTGATCAGGTGTAATAATACCTGGGCAATTAGGTCCAATAAGTCTTGATTTTGAATTAGATAAAGCTTTTTTTACTTTAACCATATCAGAAACAGGAATTCCTTCAGTAATACATACGACAAGATCTATTTCCGCATCAACAGCCTCGAGAATAGCAGCGCCCGCAAAAGGAGGAGGAACATAAATGACTGATGCATTTGCTCCGGTTTCTGAAACTGCGTCTTTAACATTATCAAATACTGGTAGATCAAGGTGTTTACTTCCTCCAGCCCCAGGTTTAACACCGCCTACCATTTTAGTCCCATATTCGATGGCCTGCTGTGAATGAAAAGTTCCCTGAGAACCTGTTATACCCTGACAAATAACTTTGGTATTTTTATCTATTAAAACTGACATATTATTTTCCTATATAGCTTCTGTTATCTTTTTCGATGCATCATCAAGATCTGAAGCACTAATAATTGATAAATCAGAATTTTCAATAATCTTTTTTCCAAGGTCTACATTTGTTCCCTCAAGCCTAACTACTAATGGTACTGAAATATTGACTTCATTAGCTGCACTAATAATACCCTCAGCGACAACATCACATCTCATAATACCACCAAAAATATTAACTAGAATTCCTTCAACATTCTTATCTGATAGGATAATTTTAAAAGCTTCGGTTACTAATTCTTTTGTCGCGGCACCTCCTACATCTAAAAAGTTTGCAGGTTCCGCTCCATAAAGTTTAATGATGTCCATTGTTGCCATGGCTAAACCTGCTCCATTAACAAGACATCCTATATTACCATCAAGTTTAATATAACTAAGACCAAATTCTGATGCTTTTAATTCAGCCTCATCTTCTTCCGAAGGATCAATCAATTCTTGGTATTCAGGATGTCTAAACAATGCATTAGAGTCAAAATTAACCTTTGCATCTAAACAAATTATATTATTCTCTCCTGTAATAACTAAAGGATTTATTTCAAGAAGACTCATATCGCTCTCAACAAAAGCAGTGTAAAGGCTTCTAAATAAATCTGATCCTTGTGCTTTTAAATCACCATCTAAATTCAAAGCTGAAGATAAATTTTCTACATCATCATCAGTAACACCGGCATCTGGATCAATAGAAACTGTAGTTATTTTCTCAGGGGTTTTTTCTGCAACCTCTTCTATATTGACTCCCCCTTCAGTTGATACAATGAAACTAACTTGAGATGACTGCCTATCTACCAAAAGAGATAAATACAATTCATCTGAAATATTTGATCCTTCTTCTATATAAACTCTTCTAACTTTTTTTCCTTCAGGTCCAGTTTGATGAGTAATCAACTGCATCCCCATTATTTCATCAACTAGTGTTTCAACCTCTTCTAAGGATTTCGCAATTTTAACTCCTCCGCCTTTACCTCTTCCACCAGCATGAATTTGTGCTTTCACAACCCAAAGATTATCAGATACATTTTTGGCTGCTTCCAAAATATTATCTTTAGAGAGGAGAATCTCACCTTTAGGTACTGGGACATTAAAATTTTTTAAAATTGCTTTTGCTTGATACTCATGAATATTCATTTCTCAACCTATTAAAATTTACTTATTTTTTGGAATTCTTTTTTCTACTTACTAATCTCTTATCAATCTTTGAACATGCTCTCATCAATGATTTAACAGAAGCAATAGAATCTTTAAACATTTTAGTTTCTCTAGAGTTAAGAGAGATTTCTAATATTTTTTCTACACCTTTTTTTCCAATTACAACAGGTACACCAACATACATATCTTTAATTTTATATTCACCTGATAAATGAGCTGCACATGGTAGAACTCTCTTTTTATCTTTTAAATATGAGTCCGCCATTTCAATGGCAGATGCTGCAGGGGCATAGAAAGCAGAACCTGTCTTTAAAAGACCGACTATCTCTGCTCCACCATCTCTTGTCCTTTGAATAATCTCTTTTAATCTTTCTTGGGTTGTCCATCCCATTTTGACTAAATCAGGTAATGGAATTCCTGAAACAGTTGAATACCGCTCTAAAGGCACCATAGAATCTCCATGGCCGCCAAGAACAAACGCTGTAACATCTTCAACAGACACATTAAATTCTTGTGATAAGAAATATCTAAATCTAGCGCTGTCTAAAACACCAGCCATTCCAACTATCATGTTAGGTTTAACTCCAGAAAACTTTTGAAGAGCCCATACCATAGCGTCTAGAGGATTCGTTATGCAAATAACAAATGCTTTCGGGCAATATTTTTTTATACCCGCACCAACATCTGACATAACTTTCAAATTAATGGATAATAAATCATCTCGACTCATACCAGGTTTCCTTGGAACTCCTGCAGTAACAATAACTACATTTGAATCTTTAATTGCTGAGTAATTATTGGATCCTTTTAGATCAACATTGTAAGAACTTACTGGTGCCGCTTCCGCTAAATCAAGTGCCTTGCCTTGAGGGATACCTTTTACAATATCAAATATTACCACATCTCCAAGCTCCTTTAATCCAGCAAGATGCGCTAATGTGCCTCCTATTTGACCTCCTCCAATTAGAGCAATTTTATTTCTCTTCATGTTTTTCCTCTTAAAAATTCATATATTGTATAAACTATTCTTTTAATAAAAGATCAATCAATTCTTGAAGAATCTATATAGTCTTCAGATCTCATTTCGTGCAACCTAGAAACACACCTTTTGAACTCTATTTCTAACTCTTTGCCAGAATATATTTCTTCAGGTTCACCATCTGCAGAAACTATTGTCATTTTATGATTATCATATAATGCATCTATCAATAAAATTAATCGTTTTGTTTGATTCCTTTTATCAGAAGACAATTTGGGAATATTTCTTATGAACACTATTTCAAATTCTCTGGCAATTGCTAAATAATCCTCTGAGCCTAAAGGATTATTGCAAAGTTCATCAAAATCAAAACTTGCACAACCCATAGCATGTTTATCGACATTAATTTTTCTACCTTTAACTAATAATTCTCGCCTCTCTATGGAAGATCCATTGGATAATTTATCAAATAATTTTTCAACTTCTTCATTAGTTTCATGACTTAATTTTGAAAAATATGTATTAACATTCTGCAGTTTATCTCTTCTATAATCTTTCTTCGTGGATAATTCTAAATTCAAAAAATTATTTTCGATTAATTTAATAAAAGAAATAAATCTATCTCTTTGAAGGCCATCTTTATATAAATCTTTAGGTATTATATTTGATGTAACAAAAATGAATGTTCCATTTTCAAGCATCAAATTAAATAATTTATATAAGATAGAGGCATCCGCAATATCATTTACTTGGAATTCATCAAAACATAAAAAATCAACTTCATTAGATATTTCCTTAGCCACTATATTAAGGGGGTCTTTTATATTTGTATTTTTTCTAATTTCATGAAGCCTGTTGTGTATGTCTATCATAAATTCTTGAAAGTGGATTCTTTGCTTCCCCTTGATATTTGAAATAGCAAAACACATATCCATGATCATAGTCTTTCCTGACCCCGCTTTACCCCATAAATAAATACCTTTGCTAATACTTCTTCTTTGATAAAATAGACTAATTATTCTTTCTTTTATGCCAAAATTTTTTGGGATAATATCTTTAATCTTAGAAACAATTTCTACCTGTTTTTCATCAAAGATGATTAAATCTTTACGAAGATAATCTTTATATAATGATGATATGGATTTCATAAACACCTCAAGAGGCATTTAATATAATTATTTTCTTGAAGCCAATTCTTTTTTTATACCTGCGATAGCTTTTGCTGGGGATAACCCTTTAGGGCATGCTTTTGAACAATTCATTATTGTCCTACAACTATATACTTTAAATTCATCATCAAGTTGGTCTAGTCGCTTTTGTTTTTCCTCATCTCTACTATCACTAATCCACCTATATGCTTGTAAAAGGGCTGCAGGACCAAGATATTTATCAGAATTCCACCAATAACTTGGGCAAGATGTTGAGCAACAGGCACACATAATACATTCATATAATCCATCAATTTTCTCTCTTTCTTCCTTAGATTGAGAGAATTCAGCTTCTGTAGACTTACCATTGGTTTTCAGCCAGGGTTGTATCTTTTTATGTTGATTATAAAAATTTGTCAGATCTGGAACTAAATCCTTGACTACTGGTTGATGTGGAAGAGGATTAATGCCTACCTCTTTCTTTGTATCTTCTATAGCCATTGTGCAAGCTAAAGTGTTGACGCCATCAATATTCATAGCACAAGATCCACAGATTCCTTCCCGACATGACCTTCTAAAAGTAAGTGTTGAGTCTATTTCATCTTTAATTTTAATAAGAGCATCCAAAACCATAGGTCCACATTTATCGAGATCAATCTCATATAAATCATATCTTGGGTTATCATTTTTCTCAGGATCCCAACGATATACTTTGAATGATTTTTTATTTTTACTACCCGAATCAAGAGGATACTTTTTTCCATCTTTAACTTTTGAATTCTTAGGTAATACTAATTCGGCCATCTAATACACTCTTTCTTTCGGTGGAATATATGCCACATCGTTAGTAAGGGTTCTTTCATGAACTCTTCGGTAATCGATGCTTACCTCACCATCATCAGTTATCCAAGCCAGAGTATGCTTCATCCAATTATCATCATCTCTATCTGGAAAATCTTCTCTAGCATGACTACCTCGGCTTTCTGCTCTTTGTTCTGCACCTACCATTGTCACCATTGCTTGACTCATCATGTTATCAAGCTCCAAGGCTTCAATTAAATCAGTATTCCAAATCAAAGATCTATCACTTATACCAATATTTGGAAGATTATTATATACTTTAGTAATTAATTCTCTTCCTTCCTCTAAAACATCTTGAGTTCTAAAAACTGCACAATTATTTTGCATAGTCTTTTGCATACTTAGTCTTAATTCTGATGTAGGAACTTCACCAGTTGCATTTCTAAATTTATCCAGTCTTGCTATAGAGTTTTTCCCTGCATCTTTTGGTAATTCTTCAGCTATTTTTCCTGGTTTAACAGTTTCTGAACAACGAAGTGCTGCAGCCCTGCCAAAGACAACTAAATCTATAAGTGAATTTGATCCAAGTCTATTTGCACCATGAACAGAAGCACACGCAGCTTCACCTATAGCCATGAGACCTGGGACAATATTGTCTTCATCATCTTCAGTTGGATTAAGGACTTCGCCCATATAATTTGTTGGAATACCGCCCATATTATAATGGACAGTAGGAAGAACTGGTATTGGCTCTCTTGTAACATCAACACCAGCAAATATTTTTGCTGATTCAGAAATTCCTGGAAGTCTTTCGGCTAGAATATCTGCATCTATATGATCAAGATGTAAGAAAATATGATCTTTCTCCTCTCCAACTCCTCTACCCTCACGTATTTCAATCGTCATTGCTCTTGAAACCACATCTCTTGAGGCAAGATCTTTAGTTTTAGGAGCATATCTTTCCATAAAGCGTTCACCTTCTGAATTAACTAAGTAACCTCCTTCACCTCTACAACCTTCTGTAATTAAACATCCGGCACCATAAATACCAGTTGGATGGAATTGAACAAATTCCATATCTTGTAAAGGTAGACCTGCTCTTAAAACCATAGCAGATCCATCTCCTGTACAAGTGTGGGCTGATGTTGCAGAAAAATAAGCTCTTCCATATCCACCAGTTGCCAAAATTGTCTGTGAAGAATGAAACCTATGTAATTCTCCAGTTTCCATGCAAAGGGCTACAACGCCAACACATTTTCCACTATCTGTCATAATTAAATCTATAGCAAAATACTCTATGAAAAAATCTGCTGAATTGCTTATCGATTTACCATAAAGTGTATGAAGTATTGCGTGGCCAGTTCTATCCGCTGCAGCACATGTTCTTTGAGCTGGTGGTCCTTCACCGTATTCAGTTGTCATTCCGCCGAAAGGCCTTTGATATATCTTCCCCTCCTCGGTTCTGGAAAAAGGAACACCAAAATGCTCTAATTCATATACAGCTTCAGGAGAATTCTTACATAAATATTCAATAGCGTCTTGGTCGCCTAACCAATCAGCGCCTTTAACAGTATCATACATATGCCAACGCCAATTATCTTCACCCATATTACCTAGGGCCGCTGAAATACCACCTTGTGCAGCAACAGTATGGCTCCTTGTTGGGAAAACTTTTGAAATACACGCAGTTTTTAATCCGGACTCAGCACAACCTAAAGTTGCTCTAAGACCTGCACCACCAGCACCAACCACCACTACATCATATTCATGATCTATAAATTTATATTCTTTTGTACTCATAACTAAAACATACCCAAAATAATTAAAGCAATCGTTGAAAGCAATGCGACAAGATATACATAAATATTATTCATTAAACTAAGGAAAGATTTTAAACCACCATCAAAATAATCATCTAACATATGACCAACCCCTATCTTCATGTGATATGAAAGAGAGAGAATATAAATTATCATTGGTATCCATACAATTTCTTGAGAGAGTAAACCTTTTATTGCTATGTAACCCTCATCGTAAACCTTTAAAAAAATTATAAAAGCAGGGATACCAACTATTAGGTTAACTATTGCAGTCAATCTCTGTGCTATAAAATGCTTTGTTCCTATGGATTTGTTACTCAAGTCAATTATCCTTAATCAAGTTAGAAGAAATATTAATATGGTGAACAAAAGAGATAAAACAAGTGTCATATATGATAAGAAATCAACACTCTTCAAACTAAAGCCCAGACCTAAATCCCAAATAAAATGTCTAATTCCTCCAAATAGGTGATGAAAAAAAGCCCAAGTTACAACAAAGAATATAATCTGAACAATTTGCATTGATAATATAGCATTAAATTTTTGATAACTTTCGGGGCCAAGTATGAGAGCAATAAACCAGAAAATTAAAAAACTTACACCAAAATATAACCCCAATCCCGTCAACCTATGCATAACAGACATAATCATTGATATAGTTGGCCTATATATCTGCAAATGAGGTGAAAGAGGACGTTGATCAGGACTTTTTTCAATATTATTCATAATTACTAATAAGAATGTTATCCTTTTATATATGAAATATGGAAGTATCTAAATACCTTTTTACAGGAAGTGTAAACAAAATTTTAAAAGAACATAAACTTTACAAGCATGAAAAATATTTTAGGAATTGATGGGTCAAAAAGTGGATGGGTTGGAGTTAAACAAAGCTCAAAACAGGAGGGTACTCTTGAAATCCTTTTCAACAATAAACTAATAGATTTTCTATCTCCTGATATAGATTTGATAATTATCGATATGCCTGTTGGTCTTGATAGAAATATTCAACAAGGTGGTAGATTAGTTGATAAAGAAGCAAGAAAAAGATTACTAAAAAGAAAATCAAGTATTTTTAATGCTCCAATTAGAGATGTTTTAAAAGCTAAAAGTTATAATGAGGCAAATACTATAAGTAAAAATAAGGGATTAGGTATATCAAAGCAAAGCTGGAATCTTATACCAAAAATTAATGAGTTAGATCAAATCTTGCAAATCAAAATGAGACCACAAATTTATGAGTCACATCCTGAACTATGTTTCCAAATAATGAATGATGGAGCATTAAAATTTTCAAAAAAAGATAAATTGGGAATTAAGGAAAGAAAAAATATTTTGATAAAAAATGGCTTTGATAAAAAATTCCTTGATAATAATTTAAAGAAAAATAAGAATTTTCTCTCTGATGATTTTCTTGACGCGTGTGCATTATCTTGGACAGCGAAAAGAATTATAAATGAACAAAATATAAATCTACCAGAAGATCCAGAAAAAGATGAATTAGGAATAATAATGCAAATGAAAGTTTAACTTAGATAATCTTTCTCAAGTATTTCAGCTATTTGAATAGTATTAAGAGCAGCGCCTTTTCTCAAATTATCAGAAACAACCCATAGATTTAAACCATTTTCTATTGAATTGTCGTTTCTAATTCTTGAAATATAGGTATGATCATTACCCGCACAATCAATTGGTGTTGTAAAAGTTTCAGGATTATCTAAATCGACTAGACATCCTGGTGCCTCTGATAAAATATTTGAAGCCTCATTTGCAGATACATAATTCTCAAATTCTATATTCACTGACTCTGCGTGGCCAATAAAAGTCGGCACTCTTACACATGTAGCAGAAACCTCAATATCTTTACTTAATATTTTCTTTGTTTCATTAATCATCTTTTCTTCCTCTTCCGTATATCCTGAAGAAACGAAAGGACCAATTTGTGGTATCACATTAAAAGAAATTTGTGTCTGGAATATCTCTGGCTCTATTGAATTATTTGAATAAATTCCCTTAGTTTGCTCAAATAATTCATCCATTGCTGCTTTCCCAGCACCTGAAGTGGATTGATAGGAAGAAACAATCACTCTTTTTATCTTTCCTAAATCATGAAGAGGTTTCAACGCCACAACCATTTGTATAGTAGAACAATTAGGATTTGCTATTATTTTTGTCTTCTCATAATTATCTAAATCTTCTTTATTAACCTCTGGTACAATTAGTGGTACATCAGGGTCCATTCGAAATCTCGAAGAGTTATCAATAACTATACAATTTTTTTTAGCAGCTTCTGGTGCAAATTCTCCTGAAATTTTACCTCCTGCAGAGAATAAGGCAATATCTGCTTTTGAAAAATCAAACTCACTTAGGTCTTCTACTGTTAATTCTTTATTACCAAACTGAACAGCATTTCCTTTACTACGACTTGAAGCTAAAGCAAAAACTTCATCAATAGGAAATTTTCTTTCATCAAGAATGTCGAGCATTTCTCTTCCGACATTTCCAGTAGCCCCAACTATTGCAACCCTTAGACCCATTTCTTATTCCTTATTAAGTATTTCAAGATTTTCAATTACTTTATTGCTCATTTCACTGGTTGAAATAAAGTCTCCATCATCAGCGATATCTTTTGTTCTTGATCCATCATCTAAAACTTTTGATATAGAATCCTCAAGTAATTTTGAATCTTTATTTCTACCAAAACTATACTTTAACGCCATTGAGAAGGATAAAATAGATGCCAAAGGATTTGCAATTCCTTGACCGGAAATATCTGGCGCAGAACCATGAACAGGCTCATATAGGGCTGATTCAAATAATCCATTCACAGCTTTACCAAGTGAAGCTGACGGAAGCATACCAAGAGAGCCAGTTAACATTGCAGCAACATCAGATAACATGTCACCAAAAAGATTATCTGTAACAATCACATCAAACTGTTTTGGCCATCTTACTAATTGCATTCCACAATTATCTGCAAGCATATGATCTAATTCAACATCATTATATTTTTCTTGATGAATTTTTTTTACTTCTTCATACCAAAGCAATCCTGATTCCATGACATTTCTTTTTTCAGACGAAGTAACTTTATTCTTTCTTTTTCTAGCCAACTCAAATGCCACTTCAGCAATCCTTTGAATTTCCCAAGTTTCATATACTTGAGTATTAGTACCTCTTCTATTCCCATTCTCTAATTCCTCTATGCCACGAGGTTCTCCAAAATAAACACCTCCTGTAAGTTCTCTAACAATTAGAATATCGAGATCCTCAACGATTTCTTTTTTTAATGATGAAGAATCTGAAAGTGAAGAAAAGCATATTGCTGGTCTTAAATTAGCAAAAAGATCGAGCTCCTTTCTTAATCGCAATAAACCAGCTTCAGGTCTATGTTCATAAGCAACATCATCCCATTTTGGTCCACCGACTGCACCGAATAAAACAGCATCAGATTTTTGAGCAAGTTGCATTGTAGCATCACTAATTGCTACACCATCAGCATCATATGATGCTCCGCCAACAAGGCCATATTCGATTTCAGCATTAAAGTCTTTGTTAGAATTAAACCAACCAATGATCTTTTCAACCTCAATCATTACCTCTTGGCCAATGCCATCACCAGGTAAAATTAGAATTTTATTAGTCATTAGTGATTTCCTTTATAAAGTATACCAAGGTAAATTATTATCAGCATCCTTTTCATAGCTATCAATTAAATTTGTATCTTTAAGAGTCAAGCCGATATCATCAAGACCATCCATCAAAAAATTTTTATTTGATGGATCTATTTCAAAACTAAATTCTTTGTTACCACAATTTATTATTTGGTCGCTTAGTGAGACCTGTAATTCATTTCCCTTTAAAGCAGATTCACTTATCTCCTTGATTAACTTTTCTGAAAGTTGAATAGGTAAAATACCATTTTTAAAGCAATTATTATAGAAAATATCAGCGAAAGAAGGTGCAATAATTACTCTAATACCAAAATCAAGCAGGGCCCATGGAGCATGTTCACGACTGGAACCACATCCAAAGTTATTTCCCGCAAGAATAATCTTTGAGTCTCTATAAATATCTTTATTCAATATAAAGCTCTCGATTTCATTACCTTCAAAATCATATCGCATTTCATGGAATAAGCTTTTACCAAGACCAGTTCTTTTAATTGTTTTTAAAAATTGTTTGGGGATAATCATATCTGTATCAATATTAATCATCATTGAAAATTGATTACCATCAGAAGAAAGCATTGGTGCAGCGATACCTTTTATTTTACTAAACTTTTCCATATTAACTAAAATCCCTAACATCGGCCAAACACCCCGCTATGGCTGCTGCTGCTGCCATTTTTGGACTCACAAGATGTGTTCTTCCCCCTCTACCTTGTCTTCCTTCAAAATTCCTATTTGAAGTCGAGGCACATCTCTCATTAGGAAGGAGTTTGTCGGCATTCATGGCCAAACACATAGAACAACCTGGTTCCCTCCATTCAAACCCTGCTTCTATAAATATTTTATCCAGACCCTCATTTTCTGCCTGGGCCTTTACAAGTCCTGATCCAGGCACAACAATTGCGTTAACATGGTCAGAAACCTTGTTTTGACTTACTATTGATGCCGCTGCTCTTAGATCTTCAATTCTTCCATTTGTACATGATCCAATAAAAACCTTATCAATTTTTGTACCTTTAATCGGCTCACCTGCTTCCAAACCCATATAATCTAGCGATCGCCTTATTGCATTCTTCTTTGCTTCATCTTCTATATCCTCGGGTTTTGGTATATTTCCATCAATATCAATGACATCCTCTGGGCTAGTTCCCCAGGTTACTAAGGGCGAAAGGTTATCAATATCAATTTTTATTGAATTATCATAATGTGCCCCAGGATCACTTGGTAAAGTTTTCCAATAACTGACTGCTTTGTCCCAAATATCACCTTTTGGAGCTAACGGTCGATCCTTTAAATAGTCAAAAGTTTTTTGATCAGGAGCAATTAACCCTGCTCTAGCACCAGCTTCTATTGTAAGATTACATAATGTCATTCTACCTTCCATACTAAGGCTTTCAACTGCATTACCCATATACTCAATAACATAGCCAGTACCACCCGCAGTTCCAATCGCTCCAATTACTGATAGCGCAAGATCTTTTGCGGATATAGAGTCGGTTAGTGTCCCAACTATCTCAACTTTAAAATTTTTTGCTTTTTTTTGTATTAGCGTCTGAGAAGCTAAAACATGCTCTACCTCAGATGTTCCAATACCATGTGCTAATGCTCCAAATGCTCCATGAGTTGAAGTATGACTATCCCCACAAACAATTGTGGAGCCTGGAAGAGTAAAGCCCTGTTCAGGACCTATAATGTGAACAATGCCCTGTCTAATATCACTCATATCAATAAAGTTAATACCAAATTCAGCACAATTATTTTTAAGTGCCTCAATTTGGATTTTTGATTCTTCATCCTCTATTTCTACAGATCTATCTGTTGTAGGAACATTATGATCGGCGACAGCTAGAGTTTTATCAGGATGTCGAACATTTCTACCCGCCATTCTTAAACCCTCAAAAGCTTGCGGACTTGTTACTTCATGAATTAAATGTCGATCAATATATAATAATGAATAATTATCCTTATCAGCAACTAAATGCGCATCCCAGATTTTATCATAAATTGTTTTTGCTTCTGTCATTGAGACTCCAACAAAAAGCGAATTATTTTTCTTTAGCGCTTTCTTCCTCTGACATTTCAGCTTCTGAAGTTTGATCTTCTAAATCAATATTATCTAATTTTTTTGATTGAAGATCTTGTCTTTCAGCAATTCTAGCTGATTTACCCCTTCTTGTTCTTAGGTAATAAAGTTTTGATCGTCTAACTTTACCTTTTCTAATAAGTTTAATTGAATCTACTAATGGACTATATAAAGTGAAAACTCTCTCTACACCTTCACCGTATGAAATTTTTCTAACGGTAAAATTCTGGTTAATTCCTTCACCAGATCTAGAAATACAAACGCCTTCAAAAATCTGAATTCTCTCTCTTTCTCCTTCCTTTACAACCACGCTTACAGCAATAGTATCACCTGATCTAAAATCAGGATATTCCTTACCTTCAGACAATTCATTTAGATATTGTTTTTCTATATTTTCAATCGCATCCATTTTATTCAACATTAACAATTAATAATTAAAACAGGAAGTTCAAATAACACATAAATTGTTAATAAGTCACCCTAATTTTTAAATTATTTCTTACTCTTTTCGTTTTTTAGCATATCAGGTCTATTTTTTTTTGTTATTTCAATAGATTTTTTTTTACGCCATTTTTCTATTTCTTCATGATTGCCAGATAGTAATACATCTGGAACCTTAATATTTTTATATTCTTGTGGTTTAGTGTATTGAGGATATTCAAGTAAATCGTCGGAAAAGGACTCATCTTCAATAGATGCTTCATTTCCAAGAACACCTGGTAGTAATCTTAAAATTGAATCCAAAAAAGTAAAGGAAGCGACTTCACCACCACTTAAAATATAATCTCCCATTGATATTTCTTCTATTTCATAAATATCAAGGACCCTTTGGTCAATTCCTTCAAAATGACCACATAATATAGATACCCCAGAACTTTGGGAAAAATTTTTAGCATCAATTTGTTTAAAGGGCCTTCCCTTAGGCGATAAATAAACTAATGATTGTCGAGCATGGTTTTTAATAAGTGTTTCTTCAATAGCATTACCTAGAATATCTGGCTTTATTATCATTCCAGCACCGCCACCAAAAGGTCTATCATCTACAGTTTTGTGCTTTCCATCTCCAAAATCGCGCAAATTATATATATTCAGTTCCCAAATTTTTTTTTCAAGAGCTTTACCAAGTAAACTATAGCTCAAATAGCCAGGATATATCTCTGGATATAAAGTTAAAATATTTGCTTTCCAAGTCATTATTTTTAAACTCTTATTTTATTTTTTTATAAACAATGAAAGATTATTTCCTATGCAATCACTTGTCACGAGTTTTGAAAAAATAAAAAAATAGATTTTCTTATCTAGTTTATTTTTTTTCTTCTTCTGCTGGGGCCTCTTCTGCTGGAGCCTCATCTGCTGGAGCCTCTTCTTTAGCCTCTTCTGCTGGAGCCTCTTCTTTAGCTTCTTCTGCTGGAGCCTCTTCTTATGGTGCGTCTTCTTTAGCTTCTTCTGCTGGAGCCTCTTCTGATGGGGCCTCTTCTTTAGCTTCTTCTGCTGGGGCCTCTTCTTTAGATTCTTCTGCTGGAGCCTCTTCTTTAGCTTCTTCTGGTTCTTTTTTCGGAATTGCTTTTTGAGGATTATTTCTTGGCTCTCTTTTCAGAATTCCTTCAGCATCTAAAAATCTTGCAACTCTATCAGTTGGTTTTGCACCTTTTGATAACCACTCTTTAATTCTATCGATATCAAGTTTGATTCTATCTTCATGATCTTTTGGTAGAAGAGGATTATAAGATCCAACCCTTTCTATATATTTTCCATCTCTTGGCGCTCTTATATCTGCAACCACTATTCTATAATAAGGTCTCTTTTTAGAACCCCCTCTTGCAAGTCTAATTTTTACAGCCATTTTATTCCTTTCAAAAACTTAATTCAGCAACAAAAACACCCGTGGACGAACCCTCGTTGACGGATGGCGATTCATTGTGAACCGTTATTTCAACTTTTTAATTAAAAGTGGAGTTATATAGAACTTATAAGCAATATAAGTCAAGTTAATCAATTAAGTAGTAAAAACTCAAATTCAGCTCTATAAGATAGGTATGAATGATGAAAACACAAACTTATATGAATTTCAAAAGATGAATGGAGCCGGTAATACATTTTTATTCCATGATTCAAGAAATCATAAATTAAATATAAATAATGATCTTATTCTCAAGCTACAATCTGCTGTGATCAATTATAAGTTTGATCAATTTATTAATATTGAAAATGCAACAAGAAATGGTGACTGTCATATTAAATTCTGGAATGCTGATGGAACTGAGTCAGGCATGTGTGGAAATGCTTTAAGATGTGTTGGCGATATAATATTAAGTGAAACAAAAAAAAATAATGTAATAATTGAAACGGTTGATAAGGATATAGAATGTTGGCGAAATGGAGATGAAATTTCAGTCAATATAGGTGAACCATCATTTCACTGGTCAGAAATTCCATTGTCTAATCCAATTGAAAATACATTATCAATTACCCTAGAGCCATCTTCATTTGAATTACCAAATTTTAGTGCTGTCAATGTTGGTAATCCTCATGCCATATTTTTCTTTAATAAAGATAAGCCCGAAATTGAAAAAATGGGCCACTTTATTGAGCATCACGAAATGTTTGCTGAAAAAGTAAATGTTTCTTTTGCAGAGACAATTAATGATGATCATATTTTTATAGATGTTTGGGAACGAGGAACAGGAACAACTAAAGCATGTGGTTCAGCTGCTTGTGCAACAACTGCAGTTGCAGCAAGTTTAAATATTACTGGTCGTGATACAAAAATTAGCTTTGCTGGAGGAGATCTAAATATTTCTTGGAAAGACGACAACAATATTGTAATGACTGGACCATATGAAATTGAAGAAAAGTTAGAAATAGATATATCGGATTTTTAAATGGGTAAAGAACCAGAAATATTTACATTTGGATGCAGACTCAATTCATATGAGTCAGAAATAATTGAACAAAACCTTATTGAAAAAGGTTTAAAGGATATTGCTGTTTATAATAGTTGTGCCGTTACCGAAGAAGCTATCAGACAAGTGAAATACTCTATAAGAAAAAAGAGGCGTGATGAACCCAATACAAAAATAGTAGTTACGGGATGTGCAGCACAGATTGAACCTCAATCTTTTTTAGAGATGGAGGAAGTTGATAAGGTTTTAGGCAACTCAGAAAAAAGAGAAATATCTTCTCATTTATTAAGAAATAACAACAACCTTGTTTCTGACATAATGATCAATGAAGATCCTCTTAATTCTCTAAGGAATGGTTATAAAAGTAAAACGAGAGCATTTGTTGAAATTCAGAATGGATGCAACCATAGATGTACTTTTTGTGTAATCCCATTTGGAAGAGGTAATTTAAGATCAAAATCAAAAGAACAAATTATCAAAGAAATAAATAATCTCATTAATGAAGGACATAAAGAAATTATATTAACTGGAGTTGATATAGCTTCTTGGAATATGGAAAATAAAAAAGAAGCTAGTCTTGGAATCTTGATTGAATATATTTTAAGTGAGGTACCAAGGTTGGAAAGATTAAGACTTTCATCAATGGATGTAATAGGTTTTGATGAAAAACTAATTGATTTAATTGCTAATAATAAAAGAATCCTCCCACACATTCACTTGTCACTCCAATCGGGAGATGATTTGATTCTCAAAAGAATGAAAAGACGACATTTAAGAGAGGATGCAATTGATTTATGTGACCAACTAAAGCAACAAAGACCTGAAATTTCTTTTGGTGCTGACTTAATAGTTGGCTTTCCTACAGAAACAGAAGAAATGTTTCAAAACACATTAGATATTATTGAGGAATGTCAATTAGACTGGATTCATGCTTTTCCATTTTCTCCGAGACCAGGAACACCAGCTGCTAAGATGCCACAGAATGATAATAAACTTATCAAACTAAGGTCAAAAATACTAAGAGATGTTGCTAAGCAAAGAAAGATAAAGCATCTAGAAAATTTAGTTGGTAAGAACATTGAAGTATTTGTTGAAAAAGATAACAAAGGTCACTCTAATCAATTTGCGCCAATTAAATTAATTGAAAAAGAAATTAAAAGTGGTCAAACAATAACTGCATTAATAAAAAGTAGTGATGAAAATTTTGCTCATGGCGTTGCAGTATAATTAAAACTTATTTTCATTATTTATAGGGCCAACAACTCTATAAATAATCCTCCCCTCTTCATTAACAACAAAAGTTTCTGGTACTCCTGTTAAACCCATTTCTATACCCATCATTCCTTCATCATCAATTACTACTAGATCATAGGGGTTACCTTTTTCATTCAAGAATTCAGCGGAGCCTTCCTCAGTATCTTTATAATTCACACCAATAATTATGAAGTCTGACTTCTTGCTTAAGCCCATTAGAATTGGATGTTCGACTTCACAAGGTAAGCACCATGAAGCCCAAAAATTAATGATTTTAATTTTATCAATCTTTAAAACATCTTCTAAATCATTATTTTGAAAATCTTCATAAAATTTTGTCTCTAATCCCATTATCGGAACTTCTTGCCCAATTAGTGGCGTAGGAATAACCCGTGTATTTTTTTTGAAAGTACCAAACAAAAATAAAGTAATTACACCAAGCAAAATTATTAGAGGTAAAAAGCGTCTCATTTTTTAACCATTTTTAACAAATTTCTGACCTTAATTTGACATCCTAATGAAGAATAGTATATTCCGGATATAATTAGCAAAAGAAAGTAATTTATGAGTTTATATGAATCTTACTTAGAGGAGATTGAAGAAAGAAAAGCTATGGGCTTAAATCCTAAACCTATAGATGATGAAGCTCTTGCTAATGAAGTGATTTCTCAGATTAGAGATACTGAAAATAAACATAGAGAAGACTCCTTAAATTATTTTATTTACAATATGCTTCCTGGAACTACAGGCGCAGCTAATGCGAAAGCAAAATTTTTAAAAGAAATTGTTAATAAGGAATTTTCTCTCGAAGAAATTTCTTCCGATTTTGCATTTGAATTATTATCTCATATGAAAGGTGGCCCTTCTATTGAGGTTCTATTAGATCTCGCCTTAGGCTCAGAGAAATCAATAGCCTTAAAGGCTGGAGAAATTCTAAAAACTCAAGTTTTTTTATATGAGGCTGATACAGAGCGCTTAAAGAAAGCTTTTACTGATGGCAATGAGGTAGCAAAAGAAATACTCCAAAGTTACTCAAAAGCTGAATTCTTCACAAAATTACCTGAGATTGATAAGGAAATTAAAATTGTTACATATATAGCCGCTGAGGGTGATATATCAACAGACCTCCTTTCACCAGGGACTGAAGCGCACTCAAGATCAGATAGAGAATTACATGGAAAATGCATGATTTCGGCTGAGGCACAATCTGATATAAAAAAAATGCAGAAACAGCATCCTGACAAAAGGATAATGTTAATAGCAGAAAAAGGAACCATGGGCGTTGGTTCATCAAGAATGTCAGGAGTTAATAATGTTGCATTGTGGACAGGAAAACCTGGCAGCCCATATGTTCCCTTTGTTAATATTGCACCGATAGTTGCTGGAACAAATGGTATTTCACCAATTTTTCTAACAACGGTTGATGTAACTGGTGGTATCGGTATCGATTTAAAGAATTGGGTAAAAAAACTAGACACCAATGGAAATCCGACTTTGGATGAAGATAACAACCCAATTTTAGAACAGGCCTATTCTGTAAAAACGGGTACTGTATTGACAATAAATACTGAGCATAAAAAACTTTTTGATGAAAAAGGAGAAAACGAACTAGCTGATCTTTCTTCATCCTTCACACCCCAAAAATTAGAATTCATAAAAGCAGGAGGATCATATGCAATTGTTTTTGGAAAAAAACTTCAAGCCTTTGCTTGTGATTTACTTAGTATTGATCTTGAGTCTGTTTATGCACCTTCACAGATAATTTCTAATGAAGGTCAAGGTCTTACAGCTGTTGAGAAAATCTTTAACAGAAATGCTGTAGGCGTTCTATCAGACTCTGTTTTACACAGCGGGTCTGATGTAAGAGTTAAAGTGAATATTGTAGGATCTCAAGATACAACTGGTTTAATGACTACTCAAGAACTTGAGGCAATGGCAGCAACAGTAATTTCTCCTACTCTTGACGGAGCTTATCAGTCTGGCTGTCATACTGCATCAGTGTGGGACTCTAAAGCACAGGCTAATATTCCAAGACTAATGAAATTTATGAACACATTTGGTCTTATTACAGCAAGAGATCCCAAAGGTGTTTACCATGCGATGACTGATGTTATCCATAAAGTTTTAAACGATATCACTGTTGATGATTGGGCTATAATAATTGGTGGAGATTCTCATACGCGTATGTCAAAAGGTGTTGCGTTTGGAGCAGATTCTGGAACCGTAGCATTAGCTTTAGCTACTGGGGAGGTAACAATGCCTATACCGGAATCCGTTAAAGTGACTTTTAAAGGAAGCATGAAAAACTATATGGATTTCAGGGATGTAGTCCATGCCACGCAACAGCAAATGTTGGCACAATGTAATGAGAATGTTTTTCAGGGAAGAATCATTGAAGTACATATCGGTACTTTACTTGCTGATCAGGCATTTACATTTACCGATTGGACAGCCGAGATGAAGGCTAAAGCCTCAATCTGTATTTCCCAAGATGAAACTCTCATTGAATCCTTGGAGATTGCAAAATCCCGTATCCAAATCATGGTTGATAAAGGAATGGATAATGATGAGAAAACTTTAAGTGGATTAATTGAAATAGCCGACAATAGGATTAAGCAAATCAAATCAGGAGAAAAGCCGGCACTGGCCCCAGATGAGAATGCAAAATATTTTGCTGAAGTTGTAATTGATCTAGATGAAATAGATGAACCGATGATAGCTGATCCAGATGTAGAAAATGATGATGTTTCAAAAAGATATACTCACGATACCATTAGACCTATTTCATATTATGCAGCGGATAAAAAAGTAGACTTAGGATTTGTTGGATCATGCATGGTTCACAAAGGTGATATGAAAATTCTTGCTCGTATGCTGAAAAATATTGAAGCCAATGAAGGAACTGTAGATTTTAAGGCTCCACTTGTTGTTGCGCCGCCAACTTATAATATCGTCGAAGAGTTGAAGGCAGAAGGCGACTGGGATGTTTTACAAAAATATGCTGGTTTTGAATTTAATGATGATTCACCTAAAAGCTCTGCTCGAGTTGAATATGAGAATATTTTATATCTTGAAAGACCTGGGTGTAATCTCTGTATGGGTAACCAGGAGAAAGCTGGAAAAGGAGATACTGTAATGGCAACATCTACTCGTCTTTTTCAAGGGAGAGTAGTAGGAGATGCAGAAAACAAAAAAGGGGAATCTCTTTTAGCATCAACACCGGTCGTTGTTCTCTCTACCATTCTAGGAAGAACTCCATCAATAGAAGAATATAAAACTGCTGTTAAGGGTATTGATCTTACCAAGTTTGCACCGCCTGCTGAAAGCCTTAGGGCTTCGCAATAGTAAAATCATATATCAATTTAATTTATCTAAAACCCAATAAAAAAGCGACTCCAGAAGGGCTTAGGAGTCGCTTTAGAGATATGAGCTTCGGAGGGAAACTCTCTTAGATCCTGCAAGTTAGAGGGAATCAAAACTTGTAGGTGTTACTCAATCATTAATAATAAACATTACTTTGACAATAAGATGTTGAAATTATGACGAAATTACGATTAGATTTTCATGAAAGTCTAGTAAATGAAAAGCACAAAAATTATCACAGGCAATGCTTATCTTGCCGTCCAAAAAAAACAAAATTTCTTTTCTAAAGAAGAATTGAATTTAATTCTTTCATTATATGGTAAAGGTGTTTCATCGGGTAAATGGAAAGACTATGCAATTGACTCATCAAAAGATGAAACAATTTTTTCGATTTATCGACATGCTAGTGAAATGCCTCTCTTTAAAATTACAAAAAATCATAAAAGTAAAAAGGTTGATGAAAGGTGGTTGATAAAATCAACATCTGGTCAAATACTAAAAAGAAATAAAAACCTTCATTATTTGTTAAACTATTTTAAAAACAAAAATCTAAATTTGGTTAAATAATAATGGCTGATTATAATGGAACAGACGAAGACGATATAATTGATGCATCAGAATTAGATTCTGATATAGGCAATATATATCCTGGAAAAGGTAATGATACAGTTACCAATGCTACAATTATGCACACAATTGTTTCTAGTCCAGGAGAGGATAATATCTCTGGTGAAAAATTTGGTTATGCTCTCTGGAATGCAACTCAAAGTGTTACAATCAATTTAAAAGAGGGTTGGTCTGAAGATGGATTTGGCACACGTGATACAGTTTCCGGTATTGAAACAATTCATGGAACACGTTTTGGCGACACTTTTTACGGCACAGAAAATTATGAGAAATTTTTCGCTAATGGTGGCGATAATATTCTTAATATGGGTGGAGGAGATGACAGAGTTTCCTATGCAAGCGGCAATTCAAAAGATTACACTATTACTTTAGTAGGAGATGAAATTCATGTAACTGGTCCTACAACAAAGGATATTATCATTGGCGGCAGGTATGTCGAGTTCATGGCTGATAATAAAATAATTGATACTGATTATCTTAAGCAACCAATAACCGCTACATTTATCAAAACTATTTATAGTTTTGATGATGAGACAACAGTACCAACTTATATTTATTCTGGCGATACAAAAGGTGGTGGGCTTGCGGCATGGTTTCCTCAATCTGCTGCTCTTTTAGATTTAAATAATGATAGTATTGAAGATCTAATAATTCCTATGAATAAAGGATATGCAAGTGGGATAGATACTTCAACACCCTTTATTGCTCTAAGCTCAGGAAATGGAACACTATCTTACGACGAAGATATCAACTTAATTATGCCAACAACTACTGGGGCTAGGCGCACAGAAAAAATTACATTAGCAAACTCAGATTTAACAGCGATTGTTACAGCGGCGCACGACACTGATCTAGAAACAAATAGAAATAATCCAGACAGTATTGTACCTGAAGCAGAACTACTAATTATCCTACCTAAAGGATCATCTATCAAGCAATCAGACATCATGCCAACTCTTCCGGATGCAAATGATGATAGCCCATATGATGTTGATGCTCATTCTATGGCTGTTGGAGATATTAATGGCGATGGTTTAGATGATATTTTTGTAGGACATGGTTGGGATACAAATCAAGGCCAACAAGGCTATGCACTGATTCAACAAACTGACGGAAGTTTTATTGTTGATAAGAGTTCTTTTTATTCAGAAATAGTAAATTACAATAGCGATATGCTCTTAGATGTAGCCCTAGTAGATGTTAATAATGATGGATATGATGATATTATAGGAGGCTACGATGGAGATGTTACCTCCCCTATCTTTCTAAACGATAACGGTACTTTTAATAAAGATAACATTATAACATTACCCAATTCTTATTATGGCGCAGGAAATCAAATGCATATGAAAACTATGCCGGCAGATTTTGATAAAGATGGCGATATAGATTTAGCTATTTTATGGACTACAGCTAATCCAGTTTATGCAGGAAACTACATTCAAATTAATTTAAATGACGGGCAAGGAAGTTATACAGATGTAACTAATCTGATCCCCGAAAATGCTTTCCAAGACGCAAATGGAAGCAAACTAGGATGGGTGGAACCATGGCAATTAATAGATATGAATGATGATAATCATATGGATATTGCAGGATCAAGAGTGGGTAGTGGGTATAATGTAGATGCAATAATTTATTTAAATGATGGTGAAGGTAGATTTGAGATAGCACAAATTGGATCAGAAATTTCTGGTAAAGGTAAACCTTACGGATTTGGAGATTTTGATAATGATAAAAAAATTGAATATGTAACCTTTACTGCAGAATCAAATGCATCATATACAAAACAGAAGATAAATTTTCATCTTTTTGAAATAGATGAACAAATTGGAACAGGACCAAAGTTTTCAATTGATACTGCTGAACAAGGAGTGCCAGGGTTTAATGAAAGATATTATCTTAATGAAAATACATCTGCTAAAGAAGCAGTTGATGCCGGAACTTATACAACAGGTCTTGAGCATTATCTGGCCGAAGGAAAAGATGCAGGCCTAAAAAGCTTTGCACCATTTACGAAAGTGCATGGATATTCTGGAAATGACACTATTATACTTCGCGAAGGCGATGAAATCGCTTTTGGTTATGCTGGTAAAGATACTATTGAAGGCGGGGCTGGAAATGACACAATTGATGGTGGCGCTGGAAGTGATACAGCAGTTTTCGCGGATATATATGAATCTTATACATTAACTTATAATGATGACGGAAGCTTAACAGTAAAACATAATCCTTCTTCTTCTGATCAAACTAATGAGGGTATTGATACTTTAACAAACATAGAAAAACTCAAATTCAGTGACTTAACTACTTCGGCAATACAATCAAAATATTCCTTATCAAGCGAATTGGTATCATCAAAAAATGTTTTGGAGCCATTCTCTGAAACTTCAAAATCAGGGACTCTTAATTTTTCAAGTGGTAATAATATCATCATTGCTGATGGTCAAGCCAAGACTTTAAGAGGTTTAAACGGTGATGACACTTACTTTGTTTCCAATCTTTTGCCCAAGGATAGCTCCATAGAAATCATAGATACAAGTGGATCAAACACAATCCAAATTGCAGCTAACACGAAAGTGGTTAAAACACTTTGGACTAAAGATGCGACACGTTTAACCTTTGAAGATGATAGAATTATTACAATTAATGGAGCAGATAATTTTACTTTTAATATGGGTGGTAATATTACTGATGGTACGGACGGCATTGACCTCACTTTCGCAGAGTTTGCTCTTTCTTTTGGTATAGATGATATCCTTAATTTATCAGGATCAGATACTGGTACAGTGACGGATATGTATATCATTTAATTAGCGAAGATGAATAAGAAAAAAGTGAGAGCTTATTGTCTAACCCTACCTCTAGTTAGAGAAGACTATACTTTTGGTCCAGATGTTCAGGTCTTTAAAATAAAAGAGAAGCTCTTTGCCCTTATGACAACACGTCAAGGTATAGAAAGAGTGAATCTTAAATGTGATCCCGAAGAGGCTATTATTTTGAGAGAAATATTTGAGGATGTTATCCCAGGTTATCACATGAATAAAATGCATTGGAATACTATTATCTTGAGTGAGTCTATTCCTGAAGGTGAAATCAAAAGGATGATAGATCGATCCTATTGTCTTGTAGTAAAGAAATTGAAAAAAATTGATAGGGAAAGTTTAGAAATAAAATATGGTCATAAAAAAGTGTTTAAATCTTATGCTTCGCCTTGGGTTTAACTTACTGTGCAGTAAATCCACCATCAACACTCAAAACAGATCCTTGGCATAAACTAGAGTCATCAGAGGCAAAAAAGAAGATTGCACCTGCCACTTCTTCTGCTGTTCCCATTCTTCCAATCGGCATTGTGTTCCTTAACATTTCCTGTGCCTCAGCTTTATCAGGCATAAGATCTGTCCATCTTTCCATCATACCTGTTTGAATGACTCCAGGACAAACACAGTTAATTCTCACACCAGTTGAAGCTAACTCGATCGCCATATCGCGCGTAAATACTACCAATCCACCTTTAGCACTTCCGTAAGCAGTTGAAAGAGGAAAACCAACTAGACCATTTAAAGATGAAATATTGATAACACTTCCTGATCCTGCCTCAACCATATTTGGTACGATATGTTTACACATTAACCAAGGGCCTTTTAGATCTGTGTTAAGAACATTATCCCATTCTGCCTCTGTCATTTTATCATAGGACTGATTGAGTTCAGATCCAGCATTGTTAACCAATACATCAACCTGGTCCCACATGTGATAAGCTTTTTCTGAAACAGAAATAATATCATCCTCGAGCCTTATATCACATTTGATATAATCGACGCCTTCACCAATTTCTTCAGATAATTTTTTTGAATCTTCAAGATTGATATCTGCAATTAGAACTTCTGCTCCCTCGTTAATAAATCTTCTAACAGTTGCTTCACCAATACCGCTTGAGCCACCTGTAACTATACATTTCTTATCTTTCAATCGCACAGACTTAATCCTTTTTAAAACCTGCTAGTCGATCATTAGTATCTTTGATATCCGGATATTCTCTAGAAAATTCTTCTTTTAATGCATCATCCATGGATAAACCTGATTGTGCAACATTATATAGATCTTTAAAAGCTGAAACGGAAGCTTGAGAATTAGAAGCAATTTGTCCTGCACGCTTATCAACTAAAGCATCGAGAGCATCTTTATCTTCAACTGCCTCATTAGCTATTCCTAATCTTACAGCTTCATCGCCAAGAACAGTACGAGCAGAGAAAGACATATCCTTTGCCTTACGAACACCTATAGCTTGAGATAGAGTTTGTGACATTCCCCATGTGGGCCTTAAACCAAATTTAGCATGAGTATCACCAAATTTAGTATCTAGGGTTGTAAAAATGAAATCACAATGCAATGCCATCTCAAGTGCACCTGTAAAACAAGCCCCATGAACTTTTGCAATTATAGGGCAACGACTTTTCCTAAATGTATCCCAAGCTAAAGCTGCAGGCTTATCAAATAGATCGCCTATTTTGCCCGCATCAGGATCAAAACCTTGAAGAACCTTCAAATCTACACCTGCTGAAAAGGCTTTGCCTGCACCTTCAATTACAATAACCGCTACATTTGGATCATCTTCAGTTTGAATAATGATTTCTCTAATCTCAATAAGCATTTCAGGTCTATAAGCATTTAATGCCTCAGGCCTATTAAGGGTAATTGTTAGTATATTATTTTCAAGATTTAAAAGTAGATAATCTGTTGAGCTTTTATATTCTTCGCCCATGATTTCCTCCCAGATTTCTAATAAGCTTAAAGATTATTTATTAAATTAGTCTCTTCTTCCCATAAACTGAAGAATGAAAAGAAATAGATTAATAAAATCTAAGTACAGTGTTAGAGCACCCATTATAGCTGACTTCTCAGCAACTTCTTGTCCACTATATTGAACTCTATTAAGCCAATCACGTTTCAATTTTTGAGTATCCCATGCAGTAAGACCTGCGAAAATAAGAACTCCTAAGACGCTAATAATAAAAGACATTTGACCACTTCCAACAAATAGATTTACTACTGAAGCAATTATTAAGCCAAACAAACCCATGATTAAAAAAGCACCCATTGCAGAGAGATCTCTTTTTGTTGTATAGCCCCATATACTTAATCCAGCAAATGCACCTGCTGTTACAAAGAAGGCCTGGAATACAGCTGCTCCAGTATATGCAAGGAATATATAAGATAATGAAAGTCCCATTAAACCTGCAAAAACCCAAAAAACGGATTGTGCTTTTGAAGAACTCATTGTGTTTATTTTAGAGGCGAAATAAAAAACTACTCCAAGTGGAGCAAACATAATGACAAAAATTAATGGAGATGCCGCTAACGACTGATAAAGTCCTGAAGATGCACCAAACCAAGCAACAATACCTGTTAGTGATAAAGCTGCAGTCATATAATTGTATATCCTTAGCATATGCGCACGAAGACCTTCATCAATATATGCCTGGTCTGTCGCTCTTGCCGATGTATTTGCACGATTAAATTCGTTCATTTTCAACTCCAAATTTTTAATTAATTGAATATATTATATATTGTTATAACAATTAATGAATTCAACCCCAACAATAAAATTGTTAAACTAATTTAATACAACAAAATGGAGCTAAAAATGGCTGAAAAGCTAGAAAGTAAAGAAAGAAATAAAATTTTAAAAACACTTAAAGATTGGAAAAAGACCCGCGGTAGAGATTCTATTGAAAAGAATTATATCTTCAAAGATTTTACAAGCGCGTTTAGCTGGATGACAAGGATTGCACTCATTGCTGAAAAGATGGATCATCACCCTGAATGGTTTAATGTTTACAATAGAGTCAATGTCACTCTATCAACACATGATGCCGGAGGTATCACAGAATTAGATATTAAACTTGCAAAGGAAATGGATAAGACTGCAAAAAAATATTAAGCCTATCTTGGTGCCATTCTAATAGCCCCATCAAGCCTTACACATTCACCATTCATCATATCATTTTCACATAAATGTCTGGCAAGTTCAGCATATTCAGTCGGATATCCTAATCTTGAAGGAAAAGGAACCTGTGCGCCAAGTGCCTGTTTGATTTTATCTGGGGCTCCTTCAAATAAAGGAGTATCAAAAAGACCAGGTAAGATTGTATTTACTCTAATTCCCTCTCGAGATAAATCTCTTGCTACTGGTAGTGTCATTCCGACTATTCCACCTTTGGAGGCCGAATATGCAGCTTGACCAATTTGCCCGTCCTCAGCCGCTACAGAAGCAGTATTAACAACAGCACCTCTACCGCCATCATCTGTATTAGGATCAAGTGACATCATGCCCGCAGCTGAATGAGCTATACAACGAAATGTGCCCACTAAATTAATTTGAATTATTGTGTTAAATGGATCCAATGGATGTGGAACAATATCGCCAGTTTCTTTATCTCTAGCCGCTGTTTTAATTGCAATTCCTGTTCCAGCGCAATTTATAAGAATCCTTTCTTGGCCATTAGCAGCTCTAGCTTTTTCAAATGCAGCTATGACGCTTTCTTCTTCAGTAACATTGGCTTCACAGAAAATACCGTTAATATCTGTAGCAACTGCCTCACCTTTTTCTGCATTAAGATCAAATAGCGCGCACTTCACACCGTGTTTTGCTAATTCTCTTGCTGTAGCTTCACCGAGACCTGATGCGCCTCCTGTAATTACAGCACTAATATTTTCATCTAATTGCATAATAATCTCCCTGTTAATTATATTTCTTCCAAATTTGGTTCTTTATCTTTTTTTACTTTAGCTTCTCTTCTTAATATGTACAGTGATGTTAAAATAATAATTGCTGAACCTATTAAAGTATTTAAACCAAAAATAATTCCAAAAATCAAAAAATCAACAGCTGCACTAAACAATAGCCTTATATAATCTATTGGAGCAATTACAGATGCCTCACCAACTGCATATGCCCTAATGAAAAAATTATGCGCTATTGATGCACAAATTGCCATTATAAAAATAAGAATGATCTGATCAAAATTAGGAGTTACCCAAAACATCAAAGCCGGTATTATCATAATTAGAACGCTGATAATATTTGAGTAAAACATCAATGTTACAGGCTCATCATATTTCGAAACAATATTTACTAATATAGCCGCAAAGGCAAAAGCAATTGCTGCACCTAGCGCCATGAAAGAAGCAAAATTATAATCTCCACCAGGGTCTAACATTATTAAAACACCTATAAATCCAACCAAAGCAGCAAGAGTTCTTCTTAAACCTATTTTTTCTTTCAGAAAAATAGCTGCGAGCGGAACCAAGAAAAGTGAACTAGAAAAACGAATAGCCTGAGCATCTGCTAAAGGAAGGTTAACTATGGCATAGAAACCCATCATAATACCAACGGCGCTTACTGTTCCCCTAACAATTTGCAACAAAGGAACTTTAGTTTTTACACCTCCTTGAGCTGCGCCGGCTCTAATTAGAAATGGAGATATAACTATCAAACTAAAAAAAGATCTAAAAAATGAAATTTGAAAGGCATGAAAATCATTACCTAAATATTTTGCTAAACCTGCCATAGCAGTAAAAGCAAATACTGATGATCCAAGCCAGAAAGCACCTTGTATATTTCTTGGTAAGGTTGAAAGAAATTTTGTCAAAAAATTCAAATTATTATGCTCTTACTTGAACGATAACCTTGCCTCTTGCTTTTCTTTCAGCAAGATCACTTATTGCTTTTGACCCTTCCTCAAGACTATATATAGATGAAATATGTGGTTTCAGATGTCCATCTCCGTAAAGTTTCAATAACTCATCAACATTTGCATTGTGTGCTTCAACTTCACGTCCTTTAAATGCGCCCCAAAAAACGCCTACAATTTGGCAACCTTTCAATAAGGCTAAATTAAGAGGTATTTTTGGAATATCTCCTGCAGCAAATCCAACAACTAAGTATCGACCTTCCCATGCGGTTGCTCTTAAAGCAGGTTCAGCATAATCTCCTCCAACAGGATCATAAACCACATCTGCACCTTGGCCATTTGTTAATTCTTTAATATCATCCGATAATTTCTTTTGCTGATCTCTATCCATTTTACCAGAAGGGTACAGGAGAACTTCATCTGCACCATGTTCTTTACATGTTTGTAATTTTTCTTCTGATGAGGCGGCTGCAATAACTTTTGCGCCCATAGCTTTACCAAGTTCAACTGCTGCAAGACCAACTCCACCTGCTGCCCCTAGAACAAGTAAAGATTCACCTTCTTTAATATCTGCACGATCTTTTAATGCATGATGAGATGTACCGTAAGTCATAAGAAAAGCTGCAGCTGTATTGTGATCCATCTGATCAGGAATAATAGTCAACGCATTAGGGTCTACTAGTATTTTTTCAGCAAAACTTCCCCAACCAGATGATGCGATAACTCTATCACCAACATTGAAACCTTCGACACCATCGCCAATTTCTGAAATCACACCCGATGCCTCACCTCCTGGTGCGAAAGGTAGCGGAGGCTTGAATTGATATTTATCTTCTATCATAAGAACATCTGGAAAATTTACTGAGGCTGAATGAATATCAACTATAATATGTCCTTCTTTTAGCACAGGATCTTCAATTTCTTCGTAAGATAATGTTTCAGGCGGACCAAATTCTTTACATAAGAGTGCTTTCATTTATTCCTCCAAAAATTCAATATTTATTCATAAACCTAAAAAAAGATAACGCCAAGAATATAAAAAGGTACTTGCCCAACTTAATTTACTCGATTAAGGCTATATTTATGCGTGGATATTTTGGATTTGGAGCTGAAGGTATATCTAAACCGATGAATATGGGTAATCTTGTAAGATCAGCCCATGCTTTTGGTGCGAAATTTATTTTTACGATATCAGCCCATTACTCTGTTCGTGAAGGGAAATCCGATACTTCAAAAGCGCCAAATCATTTACCTTGGTATGATTGGGATAGCCCTAAAGAAATGAAATTACCTGATAAATGTAATTTAGTGGGAGTTGAATTAACCGATGAAGCTATTGATCTACCTAGCTTTAACCACCCAAGACAAGCAGCATATATACTGGGCCCAGAAAAGGGTTCACTCTCTCCAGAAATAATTGAAAAATGCAAACATGTTATAAAGATTCCAACAAAATTTTGCTTAAATGTTCAAATTGCTGGAGCAATAGTTATGTATGATCGTATTAAATCATTTGGGACTTTCACAAAAAAACCAGATCTTCCTGGGGGTGCTGATCATGAATAAAAGTTTAGTCGGGCTTAATAAGAAAGAAATTAATTCATTGTTAACTTCAATGGGTGTTTCAGAAAAACAATTGAATATGAGAACTAACCAATTGTGGAATTGGATTTATGTCAGAGGAGCTAAATCCATATCTGAAATGACAAATTTATCAAAGGAATTTAGAAAAGAATTAAATGAACAATTTAATTTAACAAGACCAGAAATAAGTAAAAATGAAATATCATCTGATGGAACACAAAAATGGCTTATAAAATTTCCTGATGGATCAGAAATAGAGACTGTGTTTATTCCAGATGGAGATCGGGGAACTCTTTGTGTATCAAGTCAGGTTGGCTGTACACTGAATTGTACATTCTGCCATACAGGTACTCAAAAATTAGTCAGAAATCTTTCATCGCAAGAAATAGTAAGCCAAATGGTTATTGCTAAAGACTCATTATCTGAATGGAATAAAACAAAAAGGGATATAACTAATATAGTAATGATGGGTATGGGCGAACCTCTTTATAATTTTGAAAATGTAAGGGATGGTATTAATGTTTTTGCAGACGATGCCGGACTATCAGTTTCAAAAAGAAGAATAACTTTGTCAACATCCGGAATTGTTCCTAAGATTGAAGATGCTGGTAATGAAATTGGTTCAATGCTTGCTATCTCTCTACATGCTACAAATAATGATTTAAGAAATGAGCTAGTTCCAATTAATAAAAAATATCCGATAGAAGAGCTTCTTGATGCATGCAAAAATTATCCAAGAGTAAAAAACTCAAAAAGAATTACTTTTGAATATGTAATGCTAAAAGATGTTAATGACAGTGAAGCGCAAGCTCGTGATCTTATAAAGTTAATCTCAGGAATACCATCCAAAATAAATCTTATACCTTTTAATCCTTGGCCAGGAACAATTTATGAATGTTCAGATTGGGATCAAATTGAAAAATTTTCTGATATTATTAACAGAGGAGGCTATGCTAGCCCCATAAGAATGCCAAGAGGAAGAGATATTTCTGCAGCTTGCGGACAATTAAAAAGTGATACAAAGAAGGAAAAAGCATCTATAAAATATAAAAAAGAGCTTGCAAAACTTGAAAGTGAGCGTATAGGACGGCTATAGATTTTTCTAAGGGAAGTAATGGGAAAGAAAGAAAACATAAATAAAGTGGTTTTAGCCTACTCTGGTGGACTTGATACATCCGTAATATTGAAATGGCTTGAAGAAGCTTACGATTGTGAAGTTGTTACATTTAGTGCTGATCTTGGTCAGGGCGCGGAACTTGATGAAGCTAAGAAAAAAGCTGAAGATTTAGGCGTTAAAGAAATCTTTGTAGAAGATCTTAAAAATGAATTTGTTAAGGATTATGTATTTCCAATGTTTAGAGCTAATACACTTTATGAAGGCTCGTATTTATTAGGAACCGCTATAGCAAGACCTTTAATTGCCAAGAAGCAAATAGAGATTGCTAAAGAGGTTGGTGCAGATGCTGTTTGTCATGGAGCAACTGGTAAGGGAAACGATCAAATAAGATTTGAGCTAGCTTATTATGGTCTTAATCCAGATATAAAGGTGATTGCCCCTTGGAGAGAGTGGGATCTTAATTCAAGAAAAAAATTAATTGAATTTGCCGAAAAGAATCAGATTGTTATTACAAAAGATAATCTTGGTGAAGACCCATATTCAGTGGATGCAAATTTACTTCACACCTCTTCAGAAGGAAAATTACTTGAAGATCCTTCAAAAGAGTGTCCGGAAGATGTTTACCAAAGAACTGTTTCACCAGAAGATGCTCCAGATAAAGCAGTATATATAGAAGTTGAGTTTGAACAAGGAGATCCTGTCTCAATTAATGGCAAAAAACTATCGCCAGAAAAACTACTAACTGAACTCAATAATTTAGGTGGCAAAAACGGTATAGGAAGACTAGACATGGTCGAAAACAGAAGTATTGGAATGAAATCAAGAGGAATTTATGAGACTCCAGGTGGCACGATACTTTTATCGGCTCATAGAGGAATTGAACAAATTACATTAGACAGAGAGGCTTGTCATCTTAAGGATGAAATAATGCCTAGATATGCAAAATTAATTTATAATGGCTTCTGGTTTTCTCCAGAAAGAAAAATGTTACAAGCCTTAATTGATGAAAGTCAGAAAAATGTAACAGGAATGGTAAGATTAAAACTTTATAAAGGTAATGCTACTGTTGTTGGAAGATCATCTGATTTATCACTTTACTCAGAAGAACATGTTACATTTGAAGAAGATGATGTATACGATCAATTTGATGCTGAAGGCTTTATCAAACTCAACGCATTAAGATTAAAGCTCTTAAAAAAAGATTAAATTACAAACTGGGTCTATCAAAATTATTTTGATCACAAAAAGCATTAAGTGTGTTCAATAATAAACACGCAATTGTCATGGGGCCAACCCCTCCAGGTACTGGGGTAATGGAGCCAGCAATTCCTTTTACATCATCAAAATCAACATCACCAACTAAACGAGTTTTACTTTCGCCATTTTCTTCTACATCAATCCTATTTATACCTACATCAATAACCACAGCTCCAGGCTTAACCCAATTTTTTTTGACTAAATTGGGAATGCCAACCGCAGCAACTAAAATGTCGGCTTCAGAAGATATCAAATCAAGATTTTGTGACCTTGAGTGACAAATAGTTACAGTACAGTGTTCTTTTAAAAGTAATTGAGCTACAGGTTTACCTACTAAATTTGAACGACCAATAATAACAGCTTTTTTACCGGACAAATCTTTACAAGCTTCTTTAATCAAAATTGCTGCGCCCTGAGGTGTACAAGGAACTAAACCTTCTAATCCGCTACTAAGATATCCAGAATTAATTGGATGAAGTCCATCAACATCTTTAGCAGGAAGAATTGTTTCTATTACTTTTTGTTGACTAATTTGTTGAGGAACAGGAAATTGTACCAATATACCATTAACATTTGGATCATTATTTAGTTCATCTACTTTTTTTAATAATTCATTCTCAGGAGTATCCTCGGGTAACTTATATTCATAAGAAGTCATACCCACTTCTTTAGTCTGAATCCCTTTATTTCTTACATAAACTTCACTTGCAGGATCGTTTCCAACTAAAACAACAGCTAATCCTGGTATTTTTTTATGTTCTTTTTCAATTTTTTTTACTGCATTTGAAATTCTTTCTCTTAACTTTTCTGCAACCTGTTTTCCATCAATAATATTTGCGGACATTTAGATTTCCTAAAAATTTAAGGGCCAATATTCAGCCAAAAGAGAACGTAAAAATTGGATTGCTAAGAGAACTATAATTGGGGAAATATCAATACCACCTAAATTAGGAAGATATCTTCTTATATAACTAAAGACAGGGTTAGTTAAATTCCATACCGCTTCATAAAACATTGCTACAATCTGATTTGATCGATTAACAATTCCTAAACCAACTAACCAACTAAATATTGCAGCTAGAATGACTACCCAAAAGTACAATCTTAAAATTGCATCTAATAAAAAATATAAAGAATTCATAAGTTCGTTTTACTACCAAATTTTGATAATTTCATCTTTATTTCTAAACATTTTATCGCCTTCTTGAGTTTCAAAAGCTTCATGAAAACTTGGCATGTTTATAAAAACACCATCAATTCTATATCTTGAGGGCGAATGAGGATCAGTGGCAACTCGCATTGCGTCTATTTCTTTCCTAAATTTTACTCTATCTGCTTGAGCAGAACCAAAAAAGAATCTTTGTTCACCTGTTAGCCCATCAATAACTGGAGATGATTTACCATTTAAAGAAATTTTATATGCTCTAAATGAAGCTATCGCTCCTGCTAAATCAGCAATATTTTCACCTAATGTAAAATCTCCATTAAGAAAGTTACCTGGGGTAATCTCATATGATGAGTATTGATCAACAAGACGTTTTGTCTTTTTCTCAAATATTTCTCTATCTTCTTCAGTCCACCAATTATTAAGATTGCCATCTCCATCAAATTGTGAGCCTTTGTCATCAAATGCATGACTGATTTCATGTCCAATCGTTATACCTATTGCCCCATAATTTACGGCATCATCGGCATCAGGGAAAAAGTTTGGCGGTTGAAGATATGCTGCGGGAAAAACTATTTCATTTTTTGTTGGGCTGAAATAAGCATTCACAGTTTGAGGTGACATAGCCCACCTCTTTCTATCAACTTTTTCTGAAAGTTTCTTCAAGGCGTCTTTGTAGCCAAATTCAGACGCAGCCTTAATATTTCCATACAAATCATCATCAGAAAAATTCAGACCAGTATAATCTTTCCAAACTTCCGGATATCCAATCTTAACATTCAATTTTTCTAACTTTATGAGAGCTTTTTCTTTAGTTTCTTTACTCATCCATTCTAAATCTTCAATGCCTATTCTGAATGACTCTAAAAGATTATCAATAAGTTCAACCATCCTCTGTTTATATTCAGGGGGGAAATGATGCTTCACATAAATTTTACCTAGCGCATCACCCAATAATCCATTAACAAAGCCAACACTTCTTTTCCATAATGCAGGCATTTCTTCTCTTCCAGTTAGTATGCTAGAAAATCGATAAGATTCATCTACAAAGTCATCAGATAAAGACCCTGATGCGCTTTTAACTAATCTAGCTAAGAGGTAGTCTTTCCATTTATCTAAAGGATATTCATCAATTAAATTAGAAAGATCAGCTAAATATTCAGGCGACTCTATGATATATCTATCAAAATATTCTATCGCAAGATTCTTAAGCCATATATTAAATTTAGCATCACTGATCTCATCTAAATCAACTCCATTCATTGGATTATAGGTTTTTTCAGGATCCCTTCTTTCTGTACGACTAATTTGAATTTTAGCTAGTTCCTTTTCTACATCGAAAGCATTTGATGCTCTTTTGTTCACATTATCCAAACCAGATAGATCAAAAAGATTTGAAAGATGTTTAGGATACTCTTCACGCCCTTTAATATAATGTGGCTGATCTAATAGATAATATTCTCTATCAGGAAGACCGAGGCCAGATTGACCAAAATAGATAGTATAATTTAAAGGATCCTTGAGATCGTCATAAACAGCAAAATAAATAGGAGACGATATCCCTTTTTTTACAGAATCAGAAAAGTATTTCCAAAGATCTTCCGTGGTCGTGATATTATTAATTCTTTTTATGTCATCTTTAAGTGGCGCTGAGCCAAGTTTATTAACTAAATTTCTGTTTGTATAACTTAAATATAGATTAGCTATTTTTTCTTCCTCAGATGATTTTACTAAATTGTCTTTATTTTTAATAAGAGCATTTATCAAAGTATTTTGATTTTGCAGAGACTCTTCTCTTAGAGTCATATATGAGCCCCAGCCTATCTGATCATCTGGTATTTCTGTTTCTGATAACCAATTATGATTTACATAATCATAAAAGCTATCTTGGGGTTTAAACCCCTCATTAAATTGACTTATATCTATTCCTGAAATTTCCATATTGTTTGCGTACCCTTTTGTAATAAATAAACTAATAAAAATAATAATAAAAACTTTCATAATCTTAACCTTAGTAGTTACATTGCACTAATGCCACCATCTATTTTAATTTCTGCACCAGTTATAAACTTTGACTCATCGCTAGCTAAGAATAAAACAGTATAAGCAACATCATCAGGCTCACCCACTTTTCCGAGAGGAACCTGTCGGGCCAACTTCATCATAACCTGTTCTTTTTCTGAATTAGATCTTTCTACCATCGCATCTAAGATAGGTGTATCAATAAAAGTTGGGTGAATTGAGTTACATCGAATATTATACGCAGATCTTGCACAATGCAAAGCTACTGATTTTGTAAGCATCCATACGCCTGCTTTAGCTGTATTATATGCAGCCATATTATGGCCAGCAATTAAACCGGATATTGAAGAAGTATTAATTATTGAGCCAGGAGAATAATTCTTCATAATAGGTATAGCATATTTACAACCTAAAAATACTGAGTCAGTATCAACAGCCATAACCTGTTTGAATATTTCATAATCTGTTTCTTCTACTGTAGAGCCACCACCTATGCCTGCATTATTAACAAGAATATTTATTCCTCCCATTAATTTTTCTGCTTCATTAAGTGTATCCTTCCATTGATCCTCAGATGTGACATCAAGTTTCACTGAATGAGCTTTTCCTGGAAAATCAGAATTTATTCTATCTTCAACACCAGTTAATTTTTCTTCATTAATATCAGCTAGTACAACTTTTGAACCTTCTTTTGCTAGCATATATGCTATCGCTTCCCCAAGCCCTTGAGCCGCTCCTGTAATAAAAGACATTTTTCCATCTACTCTTCCAGTCATTATAATCTCCCAGTTATTTATTTTCCTTTAAAATTTGCATCTCTTTTTTCAAAAAATGCCTTAATAGCTTCTTTTCTATCTTCAGTGAAACCAGTCAAAAGATATTGATCTCTATCCATATAGCTAGAATTATAATTTAAGGAATTGTTAGTTGCATTAATTGAAGTTTTTGACATTCTTACCGCTATTGGAGGAAGTTTATTAATCTTTGCTGCTAGTTCCATAGATAAATTTAACGCTTCTCCTTCTTTACAAATTCTCTGTGACAAACCCCACTCAAAAGCTTTTTCACCTAATAAATCTTCTCCAAGTATCACTAACTCTTTTGTTCTTGCGGGTCCAATTAAAGAATTAATTCTTGGATTTGCCTGCCAGCTCATATTCATACCAAGAGGAATTTCGGGCAATCTAAAAACTGATGAAGAAGATGCTACTCTGAAATCACATGAAACAGCTAAAGCGATCGCTCCCCCTATACAATGGCCCTCTATTGAAGCAATAGTGATTTGTTCTAAAGATTCCCATGCCTGACACATATCTGGACCAATCTTATGTATTTCTCTTCTTTCAAGGCTTGTTTCATCCCCTTTAAGGAATGTTTTGTCTTTAAGGTCAGCGCCCACTGAAAAGGAATCTCCCTGACCAGAGAGAATAATGCAATTTACATCAATGTCAGATTTGAGCTTATTAGCACATTCAGTTAACTCTTTCATAAGATCATAGGATAATGCATTTCTTCCATCACCTCTATCCATGAGTACATGGACTATCCCTTTATCCTTATTAATTTTTAAGTGTTTAAAGTCTTTCAATTCTATTCCTTAAAAAAGCTATAATTTAAGATGATCATATAAAATGCTTTTTGTTAAGACCGCAGGTAGAATTTTTACTTCATCTGAGCCCTGACTCCAGTATAAATAAAGAGGAACACCAGCTCTTTTGTATTTTTCAAGTTCTTCAGTGATTTTGGGGTCATATTTTGTCCAATCTGCGACCAAATATACTATTTCATCACTCTCAATCAACGAAATAAACTCTTTTGAATTTAAAACTAACCTTTCATTAACTTTACAGGTTAAGCACCAATCTGCTGTAAAATTTAATAATATATTTCTCTTTTCATCTCTTAACTGGTTTACTCTTTCTGTTGACCATTTTTCACCAATATCGATATATGATTTTGTATTTTTATTTTCAGCTGGAATGAAAAATATAAGAAAAAGGATGCTGGCTGATATTAAAGCCACTGAACTTCTTTTAGCAATAACTGATGAAAGCCTTAATATTAAAAAAGCAACTAATAATATCATTAGTGAAGAGATAAGTATTATAAGACCCTCATAACCAGATTGTCTAAACACAACCCAAGCTAACCATAGCGCTGTTAAGAACATTGGTATTCCCATTATTCTGCTTACTATACCCATCCAATTCCCCGGCTTAGGAAGAATATTTATTCCTTTAGGTAAAATAGATAATATCAATGTTGGGAAAGCTATACCAAAACCTAGAGATAGAAAAATTAAAGATGATATTAAAATTGGTTGAGATATACCCCAGCCAATAGCTGCTCCCATATAAGGTCCAGTGCATGGGGTTGCAACAATAACTGTTAAAAGCCCAAGTAAAAAAGAATTAGAATAACCTGTTTTATTTACATTTAAATTACCAAGCCTTGTGAAAAAACTTCCTAGTTCTACTCTTGAGACAAGAATTACACCTAATGCAAAAAATAAAATAGCAAGTAAGCTAGACATTAAACTAGATTGTAATTGCCATCCCCAACCAACAAATTGTCCAAGATTTTTTACTACCATGGTAGCAATCAAAAGAATTAGCATTGATATCTCAATGCCTAATGTGAAAACAAGACCATGTTTCCAGCTATTACTTTTTCCTGATTCGTTTACAAGAGACATCACTTTCAAAGCAATTACAGGAAATACACAAGGCATTGCATTTAAAATTATTCCTCCAATAAAAGCCAAGAAGATTGCGAGTAAAAAGCTCAATCCTTGTGTTTTGTTGACTTCTATAAAGGAAACTCGCTCAATGCTATTTTCAATTTGAAAAAATGTTTTTTGATCTGCATTTTGTAACTCTAATACCCCAGAAACAAATTGTAGCTCCTCCCTAAAATTTTCTGGTCTATCAATAGTTAAATAAGCGCTTTCATTATTTTTTCCTAATATTTGATTTGAGCTATAATTTATTAAACCGTTCTGTTCAGGATAAAAATATGCCTTTTCATATATTTCCCCTGATCTCCAAGAAATTTTAAATGTATTATCCGACAAGAATGCTTCGATAATAAATGAGGACTTAGAAGGTAATCTATTTATCCAGTCATTTAATATATTCTTTCCATTTTCGAGTTGTGACTGCGAAAATTTTGTTAAATCAATTGAAATATTTGTATCCTCAGGAATACATATTTCTTCACAAATTAAGAAGCTTAAAAACGCAGAGAATTTTTCACTATAGTTATAATTTGAATTTATTTTAAATTTAATTGGCAATACAACTTCGTCATAATATCCATAACTAGTTAATGGATCCAATGGCGCAAGCTCTGGAGAGGGCCATAAGATTTCTTGAAATTCTATGCCAACTGGTAAATTCCATTCTAATTCAGGTGGAAGTCCAGAGTCGCCTGGATTTTTCCAATATATATGCCACCCTGGAGTTAACTTAAATCTCAACCCAAGAATTAGTTCTTCGCCTTCTTTTAGGAAATCTTCAGAATATATAATATCAATATTCGCATTTTCAGTATTTGCAAAGTTATCTTCTCCGATTAGCTCTACTGCGGAAAACAGCAGGAGAGACAATAAAAAGAATTTTTCAATTACATTCTTCAATTTATTCATAAGCTCAATTACCAATTAAAATATATTATAAATATTGATTACTTCTCTTATATAGTATCTATGATTAAAATGTTAAGGTTACAAAAAAAATATGAAAAAAACTTTATATATATTTTTACTTCTTATTCCTTTCAGTGCTTTTGCCATTACTCAAAAAGAGGCGAGTGTAATTTCTGAAATTATAGAATGCAAAAATGTTATTAGCGATAAAGATAAGCTTGATTGTTTTGAGAAAAATATAGACAAAATAGAAAAAGCTTTTCCTATTGCAACTCTTGGTGAAAAAGATAGAAAAATAGAAATTCAGAGAATTGAAAAAGAAAAGAAGGAAGATTCTTTTGGTGTTTTACAAAATGTTAATCCTATAGCTAGCAAAGAAAACAAGGGTCTAAACTCTCTTTCATCAACTATAAAGAAAAATGAATGGGTAAGTTTTGGAAAAATTAAGATTGAGCTTCAAAATGGACAAGTTTGGAAGCAGGTAGACTCTACACCATATAGAGGGCCAAAAGATTTAAAAGGAAGGTCAGTAGAAATTACATCAGCATCATTAGGTAGTTTTTTACTTAAAGTAGACGGAATTGGTGGAAAATTTAGAGTTAGAAGGGATAAATAAGATTTTAGATAAAAAAAATATCACGGTTCTAGGAATTGAAACTAGTTGCGATGAAACAGCAGTTTCAATGGTAAGTTTTGAAAATGGTAAAGGAGAAATTCTTGCTAATAAAATAATTAGCCAAATTGATGAGCATTCTCCTTTTGGTGGAGTTGTTCCTGAAATTGCATCCAGATCCCATATTGAGTATTTGGATGCTTTAGTTGATGAAGCTCTATTAGATGCTAATAAAAAATTAACAGAAATTGATGGTATTGCCGTAACAACAGGTCCAGGTCTTGTGGGAGGCTTAATCGTTGGTCTGACTTATGCGAAAGGTTTATCAATCTCTACAGGATTACCTCTTATATCCATAAACCATCTGGAAGGTCATGCCCTTACACCAATGCTTACAGATAATATTGAATTTCCTTATATACTTTTATTAATCTCTGGAGGACATAGCCAATTACTTATTGTTGAAGAGTTGGGGAAATATTCTCAATTAGGAACGACATTAGATGATGCTGTAGGAGAAGCATTCGATAAAGGCGCCAAATTTATGGGATTAGGATACCCAGGTGGCCCAGAATTAGAAAAGCTAGCACTGAAAGGTGATGAAGATTATTTCGATTTACCCAAACCATTATTCGGTCAAAATAATTGTAACTTTTCTTTCTCAGGACTAAAAACGGCATTAATAAGACTATCCAGAACATTAGAGCCCGTTGATAAAAAAACCATGCAAAATATGGCTGCATCTTATCAAAAAGCAATTGTTGATTGTTTGATTGATAGAACAAAAAAGTCAATTGAGGTTGTTAAAGATAATAGACCAGATCTTTCAATCAAAAACTTGGTTGCCTCTGGGGGGGTTGCTGCTAACAAAAAAATTACCCATGAATTGAATAATTTAGCACTAGAAAATGATATGAATTTTTCATCACCACCTATTGAACTTTGTACGGATAATGCAGCCATGATAGCTTGGGCGGGTTGCTTGAGAATGAGTAAGGGTTTTTTGAATTCACTAAATGTTTCTGCTAAAGCTAGATGGCCCTTAGAAGAAGTGAGAACAGAATGAGCGAGAAACAGGATTTTAAAAATATTTCTATTGTAGGTGCTGGTGCATGGGGAACGGCTCTTGCAGAAGTTATGAGTCGGCGAGGTCATCAAATTAATTTATGGGCGAAAGAAAATTCTGTTGTGAACAGTATTAATTCTAAACATGAAAATGATGTTTTTTTACCTAATGTTAAACTCTCTAATTTAATAGTGGCATTTAATAATCTTGAACAAATAACAAAATGTGATTTGCTGCTTGTTGTTTCTCCAGCTCAGCATACAAGAGAAACATTATTAGAAGTTTCAAAAACTCTTAAATCAGAAACTCCAATAATACTCTGTTCAAAGGGAATTGAGATTTCTACCTTAAGTCTAATGAGCCAGGTTACCGAAAGTATTTTTCATAAAAACCCCATTGCTATACTTTCAGGACCGAGTTTTGCAATTGATGTGGTTAACAATAAAGCAACAGCTGTTACATTGGCCTGTAAAGATCTAGAAATAGCAAAAAGTATTGCTGAAAATATTAGTCTTCCTACTTTTCGTCCTTATATTAGCGAAGATGTAATAGGTACCCAAATTGGTGGTGCCACTAAAAATGTAATTGCTATTGCCGCTGGTGTTGTTGAAGGACAAAAGATGGGCGATAGCGCTCGAGCAGCTACAATTGCTAGAGGTTTTTCAGAAATAAAAAGATTAGCTATATCTATGGGAGGCAAAGAAGAAACTCTTGCAGGCTTATCTGGAATGGGAGATCTTCTTCTAACCTGTAATTCAAAAACTTCTCGTAATTATTCTCTAGGTATTCAGCTCGGTGAAGGAAAATCAATCGAAGAAGCAACAAATGGCCTTTCAACAATTGCTGAAGGTATGTATTCTGCTAAGGCAATAACGAGTTTAGCTGAAGAAAATGGGGTAGATATGCCAATAACTTTAGCCGTAAATGATTTAATAGAGAAAAAATACTCTGTAACAGACATAATAGATAACCTCCTTAACAGACCAATAAAAAAGGAAAACTAATGCTTTACTGTTTAATGTGCCAAGATAAAGAAAATGCTATTGAGACAAGAATGCAAAATAGAGAAGACCATTTAAAATATGTCGCTGAAACTAATGTAGTGAAATATGCAGGCCCACTTTTATCTGAAGAAGATACAATGATAGGTAGCTTAATTGTTATAGAAGTCCATAATAAAGGCGAAGCGGAAGAATGGTCTGAAAATGATCCCTATAAAAAAGCCGGTCTTTTCGATAAAGTCGAAATTTTTAAATTCAAGCAATTAATATAGTGGTTGTCTAAAAATCGCTTATGATTCCATTCTTTTCCCAATCATTATAACGAGTGGGCTCTGGACCCTCTCTGCCATCTATTTCTTTTTCAGCTTTTTTATTTTTTTTATTTTTTCTTCTTTCTTCAGCTTCTTTAAGAGCAGATTGAGAATTTGTGTTTTTTAATTTATCAATATTTTCCAGATTTTTAGACATAAATTCATATATAACCTATTTTACAAATAAACAATTCTTAATGGTTAGATTCATGAAAAAAAAATCAGGTAATATAGCTAGAAAAAAAGTTTCTTTAATTTTAAAAGATGTAATCGAAGATTTTATACCTTTCGATAATGCTTTTCAAAAAGCCATGAAGAATCAAAAATCCATTAAACTTTCAAACAAAGATAAAGCATTTATTTATTTATTGTCTTCGTCAGTATTGCGATATTTAACGCAAATAGATTCTACTATTGATAACCTTCTTAAAGAACCAATAAAAAAACTCCCTAATAACCCAAAAATGGCATTGAGAATTGGGGTTGCCCAGATGTTTATATTAGAAACCCCAGATCATGCTGCCGTTAATACATCAGTTGATATTGCAACTGTAAAATGGCGATCTTTAGTAAATGCAGTTATGAGAAATATCGCAAGAGAAGAAAAAAAATATAAAAAGATTTTTAACGACTCTCCTAAAATACCAAAATGGTTACTAGATAGATGGAGAAAAAATTGGCCAAATGATTATCTTAATTTTATTGAATGTATCCAAGATATTCATCCACATATTGATATAGCCGTTAAAAATAACATATCAAAATGGCAAAAAGAGCTTAATGCGGAACTTATGCCAAACAATGTTCTTAGGCTGAGAGAGTCTGGATTGATTGCTGATAAGAAAGGATATGAAGAAGGTGAGTGGTGGGTACAAGATTATTCGTCTCAATTACCTGTAAAATGTTTAAATATAAAAGAGAATGATGAGATTCTTGATTTATGCGCTGCACCTGGTGGTAAGACTGCTCAAATGATTTCCTTAGGAGCAACGGTACATTCAATTGATTCAAATAAAACTCGCATAAATAGATTTAAAGAAAATATGAAAAGACTTAAATATAATACTGTAATTGAAAATATTGATATCTTAACTTATGAAACCGAAAAAAAATGGCACAAAATTTTATTGGATGTTCCGTGCTCATCAACTGGAACAATAAGAAAAAATCCAGATATACTTTACGCAAAGAATGAAAAGTCTGTAAGTAGCTTAGTAGATCTTCAGAAAAAATTACTTGAGAAAAGCTGGTCTCTATTAAAAGATAATGGTCAATTGATATATTGCAACTGTTCGCTTGAAAAAGAAGAAGGTGAAACTCAAATTATTCAATTCCTTCAAAAACATAAAGATTGTAAAATCGATAAAATTTCTTCAAACCTTATCGAAGATATTGAAGACTCGGTTACGAATGAAGGATGGTTAAGAGTTCTACCTAACGGAAAAAAAAGTGCTAAAAATAGAGATGGTTTTTTTATTGCAAGTTTAAAAAAAGTATCTTGAATACTTGCGTTGAGTCAAAGCCTCTGATATGGAATTTAAATGGACAAAAAAATTAAAATTGCTCCATCGATATTAGCAGCAGATTTTTCAAAACTTGGAGAAGAGATTTCAGCAATTACAATTGCGGGAGCAGACTATGTACATGTTGATGTTATGGATGGACATTATGTTCCAAATTTAACTATAGGCCCTGAGGTAATTAAAGATATAAGGAAATGTACCAAAATCCCATTTGATGTTCATTTAATGATAACTCCTGTGAATCCTTTATTAGAAGATTTTGCTAAATCTGGATCAGATATTATTACATTTCATCCCGAAGCAGAAGACAATCCTAAGGTGACCATAGAGATTATCAAATCCCTGGGTTGTAAAGTGGGAATATCATTAAATCCATCGACCGAAATTAATGTCTTAGATAAGATAATTGAAGATATTGATTTAATACTTGTTATGACTGTTGTTCCTGGTTTTGGAGGACAAAGCTTCATGCATGATCAATTAGAAAAAATTGAAAATATTCGAAAATTAATTGATGCAACTGGAAAAGATATAGAGCTTGAAGTAGATGGAGGTATAAATTTTGAAACATCACAATTAGCTATAAATGCTGGCGCTGATGTTCTTGTTGCAGGAACTTCAACTTTTCAGGGCGGACAAGGTAATTACGCCAACAATATCTCTAAATTAAGATCTCGGAGTTAATTTTATGAGTGGTGGGATTGAGGTCAAAAGAGCGCTTATATCTGTCTCAGATAAAGAGGGCTTAGAAGACTTAGCCAAAGAATTGTCATCATTGGATATTGATATTCTATCAACAGGCGGAACAAAAAATTTTATTGAAGGGATAGGGATAAATGTTACTGATGTATCATCTGTAACAGGTTTTCCAGAAATTTTAGATGGAAGAGTAAAAACACTTCATCCAAATATTCATGGTGGATTGTTAGGGATAAAAACAAATAAAGATCATATGGAGACTTTAAAAAGTAACTCCATTAATACGATAGATTTATTAATAGTTAATTTATACCCTTTTGAAGATACAATTAAAAAAGATGTAAGCTTTGAAGAATGTATTGAAAATATCGATATAGGTGGGCCAGCAATGATAAGAGCGGCAGCAAAAAATCATAATAGTGTTGCTGTGGTCGTTGATAAGGATGATTATGGTTTAATTATAGAGGAATTAAAAAAAGATGGAAAAGTCCTAGAAAAAACATTAAAAAACCTAGCCCTTAAGGCTTATTCAAGGACAGCAGCTTATGACTCAGCTATATCAAACTGGATGAACAAACAAGTAAAAGATGGGGATCAAACTTTTAAATCTTTTGGTGGAAAAAAAATACAATCACTGAGATATGGTGAAAACCCTCATCAAGAAGCGGCATTTTATACTGATGGAACAAATAGATCTGGCGTTATTACCGCCGAACAAATCCAAGGAAAAGAGCTTAGTTATAATAATATCAATGATACCGACGCCGCATTTGAACTAGTTTCAGAATTTGATCCAAATAAAAATCATGCTGTCGCAATAATTAAACATGCAAATCCATGTGGAGTTGCGATTAATTCCAATCAAGCAGAAGCATATAAAGAAGCTTTAAAATGCGACTCAACATCTGCTTTTGGAGGAATAATTTCTTTTAACTCAGAACTACAAAAGGAAACCGCAGAATTAATTACAGAGATATTTACTGAAGTAATTATTGCGCCTTCTGTTTCGGATGAAGCTAAAAATATAATAAGCAAGAAAAAGAATTTAAGACTGCTATCTACCGGCGGTTTATCTGATACCAGTGAAATATCTTATGTAATGAAAACAGTTACTGGAGGTTTTCTTGTTCAAACTAATGATAACACTGTTATCAACAAAAAAGAGGTAAAAGTTGTTTCAAAAAGAAAACCAACTGATCAAGAGCTAGAGGACTTATATTTTGCTTTCACTGTAGCAAAACATGTAAAATCAAATGCTATAGTTTATGCAAAGAATGGTGCTACAGTTGGGATCGGAGCCGGACAGATGAATAGACTAGATTCATCGAGAATAGCAGCAAGAAAATCTGAAGATGCCGCATCTGCCGCTGGAGAAAGTAACCCTCTTGCAGTTGACTCAGTTGTTGCCTCTGATGCCTTTTTTCCATTTGCTGATGGTTTAATAGCAGCAGCTGAAGCTGGTGTAACAGCTATAATTCAACCCGGTGGATCAATAAGAGATGAAGAAGTCATTCAAGCTGCAGATGATGCTGGTTTGGCAATGATTTTTACAGGGTTAAGACATTTTAATCATTAATTAATATCCAATGATACACCTAAATTGAATGATCTTTCTTCGGTTCCATAACCGTATATATCTTGATAATTTTCATCGAAAATATTTTTGATTTTCAAATACATTCTAATATTATCATTCACTTTTCTAGAAAAATTTATATCAGATCTAATCCAGCTTTTAACAATTCCTCTTGGGTCAGTTTCATCGCCATTATAAAAGAATGATACAAAAATCTTATTTTTAAGTCCGTAAGATAAATCAAAATTTAAGTTTGCTTTTTCTTCTGGCAATCGAATAAGCCTAATACCTGCTTCATTTGTGCTATCTGTTTTGGAGTAGCTTCCCGATAAAAGTATATTATCAGTGATACTAGATACGAAATTAAATTCATAACCTTCGGAGTTAACAAGTTTTAAATTTTCATAAGCACCAAGGCTAAATGAAAAATCTATCATATTGCTAATCTCCTGATCAAAATAAATAAACTTGAAACTACTATCTCTTTCATTTGATTCATAAGTTAAGCCAACCTCATATCCCTCACTAGTTTCTGGAAGCAGATTATTGTTTGGTTTGTCTGCTCCGCAGCAAAAAAATGTAGATTGAAATATTGTTGGTAATTTAAACCCCTCGCCCCAATTAGCTGATAGGCGTAAATTATTATTAATATTATAATAAGCTGTTACCTTAGGAGTTTCTTCACTTGGCAAATTATCTCTTTTATCTTCTCTTAAACCAAAAGAGAGGCCTAAATCTTCATGAGGCATAACCTCGTAAAGGAAAAATAATGATTCAGTTTCAAAATCATCATCAAATGTAGATGACTCCTCTGCCTCAGCTCCAAAGGTAAAGAAATTATTTTCGTTAAAATTGTAATTAATGATATATCTTGCAAAACTTCTTTTACCTTTTGCTGAAAAATTTTCTACTCCATTCGTATAATATTTCCTGTCAATCTCAGACTCAGAAAGGGAAAATGTGTTTGTTAAACGATCATCTAAAAAAGATTTTTTTGCTTCTATGGCCCAGTTTATTTGTCGGCCCTTTGTATTTTCATCACCGTCAATAACTCCAGTTACAAATCCGAAACTATCATAGTCAATATCGGATTCTCTGTAATTAAGGTTAGTAGATATTTCAAATCCAGAAATTTTATGATCTGTTTTTATTAAGTAAGATTTACTGCCTATTCCATCTTTCTCTGAATTGCCGTCACTTTTGTCTGCCTTTGAAATACTATCTGATTTAAACTGATTATAAGATAAATATAAATTATGAACCATATTTGAATATCTTAAATCAGCACCAATTTTTTGTGTATTGAAAGAGCCTATTTCTGTATTCAATTTAATACTTGGACCGATTGCTTCATTAGTTGTTATTATATTAATAACACCTCCGATAGCGTCACTGCCCCATAATGTTGATTGAGAACCTTTCAAAATTTCAATTCTTTCGATATTAGAGCTCAATAAACTTGAAAAGTCGAACTCACCACCAGGGGTTGATGGGTCAGAAACTGAAACACCATCAATTAAAACTAAAGTCTGACCACTTGCTGCTCCTCTAATCCTAGCTGTAGCAGTTCCGCCTAAAGCACCATTTTGACTAATATACAAACCTGGAATAGTTTGAAGAGCTTCATTTACAAAATTAAAACCAC
>QCOD01000004.1:92500-98764 GCA_003209955.1 OCS116 cluster bacterium AG-430-B22 | reverse complement strand
CCCTTATTGTGAAAAAGCGAAGGCTTTACTGCAAAGTAAAAGTTTAGATTATAAAGAAATATATGTTGGCGATAATCCAGATCTCATGATGGAAATGATTGAAAAAGCTAATGGAAAGCGGTCCGTTCCTCAAATTTTTATCAATAATACGCATGTAGGTGGTTATGATGATTTATATGCAATTGATAGAAGTGGTGATCTTGAAAAGCTTTTATCATGATTAAATATTCCCTCATTTGTGACCAAGAACATAATTTTGAAACTTGGTTTTCTGACTATGATACTTGTGAAAAACAATTAGAAGAATCTTCAGTCGAATGTCCTCTTTGTGGTTCAAAAAAAATTAGCAAATCAATTATGGCTCCGAATATCCCTTCTAAATCAAATCAGAAAGCTCCTAAAAGTGATGTTAAGAAAGTTGAGATGGTTATGAATAAGATCAAAAAACACGTTAAGGAAAATTATGAATATGTTGGTGATAAGTTCCCTGATGAAGCTAGAGCGATGCATTATGAAGAAAAAGAACAAAAAGATATTTATGGCGAAACAACAGTTGAGGAAGCAAAAGACCTTATAGAGGAAGGCATTAATGTTCAGCCTTTGCCATCTTTAAATCCCAAATCTAAGAATTAAGATTTAATAGCAGTACCAAGATAATTTACACTTGTATCTTCGGATAAATACCAACTATCGTAGATAGGGTTATATTTCATTCCCATGATATCTGTAATATTCAAACCGCTTGATCTAAAGATTATTTTTAATTCTTCAGGTGTAATAAATTTCTTCCAATTATGGGTACCTTTAGGTAACCAGCCAAGAATATATTCTGCACCAACTATGGCTAAACCAAAGGACAATATATTTCTATTTAATGTGGCAAAGAAAAGCAGCCCATTCTTTTTCAATAATTTTTCACAAGACTCAATAAATAAATTTAAATCTGCTACATGTTCTATAACTTCCATATTTAATATCACATCAAATTTCTTCTTACCCAATGCAAGTTCTTCAGCAGTTGTAATTTTATAATCAATTTTTAAGTTTTGTTCTTCAGAATGCGTTTTTGCTACATTGATATTTTTATCTACAATATCAATGCCTGTAACATTCGCTCCTAATCTTGACATTGGTTCAGATAAAAGACCACCTCCGCAACCAATATCTAAAATATCAAGGTTTGAAAAAGGATTTTCTAAATCGGACTCAATTGAAAAGTGTTCAACCAATTTATCCCTAATAAATTCAATCCTTTTAGGGTTAAATTTATGTAAGGCTTTAAACTTTCCCGTTGGGTCCCACCACTCTTCTGCCATTTTTGAAAATTTTTCTTTTTCTAAAGGATCTATGGTTGTATTCATCTTAATTTCTTCTTCACTTATGCTTGCTCCTATGAGTCCTATACATTATCTATTACTTGTCCAGCTTATATAGAGTAATCTATATAACTAATTAAGGATAAATTTTGAAATAATTTTGGAGATCATGATGTCACGTATCGTTATGAAATTTGGTGGAACATCTGTTGGAAGTATTGATAGAATACAAAATGTCTCAAATATTGTTAAATCAGTATATGATGAGGGACATGAAGTTGTAGTCGTTTTATCCGCTATGGCTGGAGAAACAGACCGCTTAATCAATCTCACAAAGGATATCTCTGATGATTTTAATCCTGAAGAATACGATGTCGTTATTTCTTCTGGAGAGCAAGTAAGTGTTGGTTTGCTTGCAGCAGCACTGAATGAAAATGGGATAGGAGCAAGTTCTTGTTTAGGATGGCAAATTCCTATTTTGACATCTAATGATCATAAATCTGCAAGAATTGAAGCTATAAAATCAGAGCTTATAAATAAGATTCTCAAAGATAAAAAAGTATGCGTTATTCCTGGATTTCAAGGCATTACATCAGAGGGGAGAGTTTCAACTCTAGGAAGAGGAGGCTCTGATACATCAGCTGTGGCAATTGCTGCAGCCATAAACGCTGATTATTGTGACATATATACTGATGTAGATGGCGTATATACAACTGATCCCAACAAAGTACCTGAGGCCAAAAGACTTGATAAAGTGTCATATGAAGAAATGTTAGAAATGGCATCTTTGGGCGCTAAAGTTCTTCAAACAAGATCAGTTGAGACTGCTATGACAAATAATGTTGCTTTAAGGGTATTATCTAGTTTTGCTAACGAGAATAAAGAAGATGCTGGTACTATTGTTACAGAAGAGGACGCTATTAATGATCAACGTGTTGTTACAGGTATAACTTCAAGCCTCAATGATTGTAAAATAACTTTAATAGGCGTAAGAGATAAACCTGGTATTGCTGCTAAAATATTTTCGTCTCTTTCAGAAAATAATATTAATGTTGATATGATCGTGCAGAATATTTCAGAGAGCTCTAGGACAACTGACATAACTTTTACAATACCTAAAGATGATTTGTTGAACGCAGAAAAAATTATGGAACAAATTAAAGATGATGTTCCATATGAAAGTTTATTGACTGATAGTAACATTGCTAAAATTTCTATTGTTGGTGTTGGTATGCGAAGTAATGCAGGTGTAGCCGCTAAGATGTTCAGTATATTGTCTGAAAATGATATCAATATTGATGTTATTTCTACTTCAGAAATTAAAATATCTATTCTCATTAGCAATGAGCAGGCTGAAAAAGCTGTTAACATGCTACATCAGTCCTTTATATTAGATAGGTAAATTTATCTGATTTTATTTGAAAGGTAACTAATGAATAATCCTTATGGGATAGATATTAAAAGGAATAAGACAAGAAAAATATATGTCGGAGACATACCTGTCGGAGGTGATGCGCCTATTAGTGTTCAATCAATGACAAATACTGATACACGGGACATCAAATCAACAATAAAACAAGTATTGGATTTAGAGGATGCAGGTGCTGACATTGTTAGAATTTCTTGTCCTGACGAAGAGTCTTCAAAAGCTTTAAAAGAGATAGTTGATCAAACAAATGTTCCAATAGTTGCTGATATTCATTTTCATTATAAAAGGGCAATAGAGGCAGCAGAATCTGGCGCATCATGTTTAAGAATTAATCCAGGCAATATTGGATCTATTGATAGAGTTAAAGAAGTCGTTAAAGCTGCCAAAGATAATGATTGCTCAATTAGAATAGGTGTTAATGGCGGATCTTTAGAAAAAAATATACTTGAAAAATATAAAGGACCTTCGCCATCAGCAATGGTCGAGAGTGCATTATTCCATGAAAATATTTTAAGAGATTTAGATTTTAATAATTTTAAGATATCTGTAAAAACTTCAAATGTTTTACTTACAGTTGAGTCATATAAAGAGTTATCAAAAGTAACTGATGCTCCTCTTCATTTAGGTATTACCGAAGCTGGGGGATTAATGGATGGCACAATTAAATCTTCCATTGGCATTGGTCAACTTCTGGCTCAAGGAATTGGCGATACATTAAGAGTTTCTCTATCTGCAGATCCAGTTGAAGAGATAAAAGTTGGTTTTAGTATTTTAAAAAGTCTTGGATTAAGACATCGAGGAGTTAATATAATTTCGTGCCCTTCATGCGCGAGACAAGGTTTTGATGTTATCGGTACAGTAAAAAAGTTAGAAGAACGTTTATCAAGTATTTCTGAGCCATTTACAATTTCTGTAATTGGTTGTGTAGTTAATGGCCCTGGTGAAGCTACTATGTCAGATGTAGGATTTACTGGTGGTGGAAATGACAGTGGAATGCTTTATGTCGATGGAAAGCAACTTGCAAAACGAAATAATGATGAGTTAATTGACTCAATTGTTAGTGAAGTTGAAAAAAAAATAAAACAGAAATAAATAAAGACATTAATAAATATGACTCAAATACCATTAGATAAGTTAGAAAGCATATTAGATAGATCAAGCGAGTTAGAGAAATCTCTAAGTAGTGAATTATCTTCAGAAGATTATGTAAAATTCTCGAAAGAATATTCAGAAATTGAGCCTTTAAAAAACGCAATTGTTGATTGGAAAAAATTCCAAACAGAAACCGAAGAATTGAATGATATTATCAATGATGATTCATCCGATCCTGAAATGCTCGATCTAGCAAAAACTGAACTAGAAGAATTAAAAGAAAATATATTACAAATAGAAGAGTCCATCCAATTAATGCTTTTACCCAAAGATAAGGCCGATGCTAACGATGTTATTCTAGAAATACGAGCAGGAACGGGAGGTGATGAAGCGGCTATCTTTGCTGGAGACTTATATAGAATGTATCAAAGATATAGTGATTTAAATAAATGGAAAACACAAATAATGGCTTTATCGGATGGCGATGTCGGTGGATATAAAGAAATCATTTTATCAATTTCTGGAGAAAATGTATTTTCGAAATTAAAATTTGAATCTGGTGTGCATCGAGTTCAAAGAGTTCCGGCAACAGAGTCAAGCGGAAGAATTCATACCTCGGCTGCAACTGTAGCTGTTTTACCAGAACCTGAAGATGTTGATGTAGATGTCCAAGATAAAGATATCAGAATTGATGTATTTAGAGCCAGTGGTCCTGGAGGGCAATCAGTTAATACAACGGATAGCGCAGTAAGAATTACGCATTTACCAAGCGGCATTGTTGTTAGTCAACAAGATGAAAAATCGCAACATAAAAATAAAGCAAAGGCTATGAAAATTTTAAGGGCAAGATTGTATGAGGCGGAAAGAGATAAACAACTTCAAGAAAGAGCAGAGGATAGAAAAGGCCAGGTTGGATCAGGCGATAGATCTGAAAGAATCCGTACATATAATTATCCACAAGGAAGAGTAACCGACCATAGAATTAATCTCACCTTACATAAGCTTGAAACTATACTTGAAGGACAAGATTTGATTGGTCTTATCGAAGCCTTGATAACAGAAGAAAAGGCGCGTCAGCTTTCTCAGCAAAATTAAAATGCTTTTATCTGAAATTCATAAGAGCACCAAAGAGAAGTTTGATGAATTTGAAATTCAAACAAGTGAAATTGATTCAAGGACTATCATTAAAAAGATATTAAATTTGAGTGATAAAGATTTTATTATGGATACTAAAATCTCATTATCAAATAAGGAGAGCGAATATCTTTCAAAAGTAGTTTTGCAACGCTTATCTGGAAAACCTATTAGTAGGATTTTTGGAAGTAAAGAATTTTTTTCTATGAAATTTGATATAAATAAATTTGTTCTTGATCCTAGACCTGAGTCAGAAATTCTTGTTGAAAAAGCTCTCCATCTAATTCAAGAAAATAATTTAAAATCAATATTAGAGCTCGGAGTTGGTTCTGGTTGTATTATTGCGGCAATATTAAGTAATTCGATAGGAACTAAAGCTGTTGGCGTAGATATTAGTGAGCAAGCAATTATGACCACTAAATCTAACTTAATCAAAAATGGAATTAAAAACTTTGATTTGGTTGTGAGTGATTGGGGGCTATCACTTAACAGAACTTTTGATATTATAATTTCTAACCCCCCTTATATTAAAACAAATGAAATAAAGAATTTAAATAAGAATGTAAAAGATCATGATCCTTTAATTTCTCTCGATGGTGGTGTCGATGGATTAGATTGTTACAGAGTTATTGCTAACCAAAGCACTCATCTAATTAATGACAAAGGTTACATTTTGGTTGAAATTGGTCATGATCAAGCTAAAGGTGTTGAGAAAATATTCGGGAATAATGACTTTTTACTAACAAATAAAGTCAAAGATTATAGTAACTTAGACAGAGTTTTGATTTTTGTTAAAAAAAAAATAAAAAAATAGTGGAAATCTAATTTTCTAAAGGCTAGTGTCTTTCTTGCTAAATGAAATTAAGCTAATCCCAGTAAAGATGAAAAGGTTTTTATAGAAAGATAGCTCTTTAGTATTAAATAATAATTAGGAAAAATTTATGTTAGAAATTAAAATCGTATTTTCCCATGGTTAGACCCCAAAATAATAATCCTAGAAGAAGAAGAAACAGAAGACCCAGTGGAAAGGGAAATGGTAATATTGACTCCTCAGGTCCATCGGTAAAAGTTAGAGGATCAGCAAGACAGGTTTATGATAAATATTTATTACTAGCTAGAGATGCGAAATCTTCAGGTGATACAATTCTTGCAGAAAGCTATTTTCAACATGCGGAACATTATGTTCGAATATTAATTGAGAATGGTAAATTCGAAATTAAACCTTCTAATAAAACAAAAAATGATGGAACACAAAAAGTCAAACAAGAAAAGAAAACAGATAACCAGTTAAAT
>QCOD01000004.1:0-87500 GCA_003209955.1 OCS116 cluster bacterium AG-430-B22 | reverse complement strand
GAACGTCGTGAGACAGTTCGGTCCCTATCTGCCGTGATTGTAGGAGAATTGAGAGGAGCTGCCCCTAGTACGAGAGGACCGGGGTGGACGTACCTCTGGTGGACCTGTTGTCGCGCCAGCGGCATAGCAGGGTAGCTATGTACGGACGGGATAACCGCTGAAAGCATCTAAGCGGGAAGCCTCCCTCGAAACTAGTTCTCCCATGAGAGTCGTGGAAGACTACCACGTTGATAGGCCAGGTGTGGAAGTATGGTAACATATGAAGCTGACTGGTACTAATAACTCGATTGACTTGATCTTTCTTATCTTTAATACTCATTTTTTTTCAAATTTCTACTTTAATGTAATTCATTAGCTTGGTGATTATAGCGAGAGGCCTAAACTCGATCCCATCCCGAACTCGACCGTTAAACTTCTCAGCGCCGATGGTACTGCATCTTAAGGTGTGGAAGAGTAGGTCGTTGCCAGGCTTATAAATTACATTTACTTTTCACAATTTAGTAACGGGATTGTCGCGGGGTGGAGCAGCCCGGTAGCTCGTCAGGCTCATAACCTGAAGGTCGTAGGTTCAAATCCTACCCCCGCAACCAACTATATATTTAAATAAACAAAAATAGCCTTGTCCACTCTATATATATTTACTAAGATTTCTCTGGGGAATGACTAAATGCTAAAAATCATTTTATATATAATGATATTTTTTGTAGCAACTCATGTTTCTGCTGAAACTGACGACTGGACTTCATATGGAAAAGATTCTGGTGGAGGTCATTTTTCCAAAGCTAATGAAATTACACCTGAAAATGTCAAAAATTTAAAAAAAGTTTGGGAGCACAGATCTGGTGACTATAAAGGTGGAGCAAATTCAGCTGGAGTAAAAGGAGGAGAATATCAGACCTCCTTTCAGGTAACACCACTTTTAGTTGATAATACATTATTTTATTGCACCAGCTATAATAGAGTTTTTGCCCTTAACCCTGAAACCGGCGAAGAAAAATGGGTTTTTGATCCAAAATTAAAAAAAGATGGAAGAGCAATTTTAGCATGTAGAGGATTGAGCAGCTGGAAAGATGAGACAAAATTAACTTCTGATGATTGTTACCATCGCATAATGGGGGTAACAGTAGATGCCGAACTTTTTTCAATTGACGCTAAGAATGGACAACTTTGCGAGGGATTTGGTAAAAAAGGAAGAGTGGATCTGAGAAAAGGACTCGGCGAGCATCCAGCTATATACTATTGGAGTACTTCTCCTCCAGCAATCATAAACGATAAAATTGTAGTAGGCGGTAGTGTGCTTGATAATGCTTCCACAGATATTCCTGGTGGTGTTGTAAGAGCGTTTGATGTCAGAACTGGTGATTTAATATGGTTTTGGGATCCAATCCCGCCAGACGAAGCAACTATAATAGATGATAATGGTAATCCTTTATATAGAAGAGGAACGGCAAATGTTTGGTCAATAATATCAGCTGATCCAGATTTAAATATGGTTTATCTTCCTACTGGAAATGCTTCACCTGATTATTATGGTGGTCATAGAGAGGGACTAGAGGAATATTCAAGCTCAGTTGTAGCCTTAAATGCTAATACTGGAAAATTAGTTTGGAGTTTTCAAACAGTTCATCATGATATTTGGGATTATGATGTACCATCTCAACCAACTTTTTATGAATTCAAAAAAGATGATAAAACTATCAAAGCTCTTGCGCAAACAACCAAAACTGGACTTGTTTTTTTATTTAACAGAGAAAATGGTGAACCAATTTTTCCTATTGAGGAAAAGGAAGTACCCCAGGGAGCAATTGAAGGAGATTATGTTAGTAGAACTCAACCTTTCCCATCAAAACCTGCTCCTTTAAATCCAATAAAATATGACCCTGAAAAAGCTTTTGGTTTTACATTTTGGGATCGGGGGCATTGCAAAAGGACAGCAAAAAAATTAAGAAACGAAGGTCTATTTACTCCTCCATCTCTTCAAGGGAGTATCCATTATCCTAGTGGTGTTGGTGGAAATAATTGGGGCGGTCCGGCTATAGATCCTAAAAGAAATATTATGATTGTTAATACAAATAATATGGCAAGCTTAATTGTTATGGTTCCACGTGAAGATTGTAATAAACCCCTTGAAGAATTATCAATAAATAAGACTCAGGTGAGGTTTACTAATATCGAAGCAAATGAAGGTGCTCCATATTGTAACTTACGTTCTATGGGTTTTTTTTCTCCCTTAGGCGTTCCATGTACTGAACCTCCATGGGGTACATTAACTGCTATTGATTTAAATACGGGTGAACATTTATGGAATGTTCCATTGGGGACATCAAAAGATCTAGCGCCTTTTCCCTTTTGGTGGATTAAAGGAGCACCAAATATGGGTGGTCCGACAGTTACAGCTTCAGGCTTAACATTTATAGGTGCAACAAGTGATTATTATTTAAGAGCTTTTAATACTGAAACAGGTGAAGAATTGGCAAAATTTAGATTACCCACAGGAGCCCATGCAACTCCAATGACCTACAAAACTAAGAATGGAAGACAATTTGTTGTAATTGCTGCTGGCGGTCATTGGGCTATAGGATCACCTGCCTCAGATCATTTAATAGCATTTGCATTACCTAAAACATAAAATATTTAACAGTTTCTTTATGAACATTATAATTATGAATAGTTTTTAATCTATTTGATGCAATGTTAGTTTTTCTTAACAGCTGATTTCTCAAAAAAACAAGAAAGGGATTTTTTAAGTGATTAATTTTTCCTTGAATGAGAGACATTTGTTGTATTTTATTATTTCTTTTTAACCTTAATTGCTGATAAATTTTTTGAATATTTTCAAATTTGCAATTTAACTCATGACACAAAAGACCAAAAGTATAGGCATCTTCAATGGCAATACAAGCTCCTTGTCCAAGAAATGGAACCATAGGATGTGCGCTATCACCTATAAGTGTTATATTTTTTTCAATTATGCTTTTTAAGGGAGGTCTTATAAAAATTCCCCACTTGAAAATTTCATTTGCAGATCTAGATTTTGACAGAAGATCGTCATCAATTTCTTTAAAATCGTTTAAAAAATTCTCAATAATTCCTTTTTCTTTCCAGGATTCAGTTAATTGATTTTTACTTCTAGTAACCCCAGTGAAGCTTCTTGTTGAATTATTATCTATTGGGTAACTCACTAAATGTTTTTTTTTAGAAAAAGAAATTTCTACATTAGGATTTTCTGACTTTATAAAACCCCTCCATGCACTATAACCACTGTAAACTGGTTTTGACCCTTGTGAAAAAATTTTTTCCCTTATTAATGATTTTATTCCATCCGAAGCAACAATATGATCTACTCTAAAATTTTTTGAATTAGTAAAGATTAATTCTTTATTTTTTAACTTTATATCCTTTAGTTTGTGATCAAATAATATTTCTCCTCCAAGATTTATATATCTTTCATAAAGTAAATTAATAAGATTCTTTCTGTTCATAGTGTAAACAGGTGATTCCATTTCTAATAATGGTGTTTTATTATATTTAAGAATTGCTTTCGGAGATTTATATGAGTTATTTAAAAGTTCATTTTTTAAGTCTAAATGTTCAAACGCTATCAAACCATTAGGTGAAATAGATATTCCCGCTCCTTCATCATGAATATCATTTTCTTTTTCAAATATTATACTTTTGATACCATTTTTTCTTAGTGTACATCCCAAGGTCAGACCAGATATACCGCCACCAATAATTCCAATATATGAAGTAAAATCATGCATATTTATTTAAAAACCTATAAGAACCCTTAAACCAACATATATCACTAATATAGCAGTTAATCTTCTAACAATAATAGGTTGGAAGGTTTTTATTCCTAAGTGCGTTCCTATTGTTCCGCCTAAAAATACAGCTAAAAATAACCACGAATATTCGAAATAATTATCTATAAGATTTGAAGTATTTGTTTTGCTGAATTGACCTGACAATCCTGCTAATGAATTTACAAAAATAAAAACTGAAGAAATTGCGGCAATATTCATTGAAGGTATTGTTTTGGTTAAATGTAAAATTGGAGAAAGAAAAATTCCACCACCAATACCAACTAAACCAGAAACAAAACCGATTAGCGCACTCATAATGCTGAATAGAAAAATACCAATTTTAGAATTTACTGATTTTGAAAAATTTTCAATTTCTTCTTTTCTAATTAATAAAAGAACTCCTGAAATAAGTAATGAAATTCCTAAAATTATCAGAAATAATTCTTTATCAATGGGTAATCTTCCTCCTATCCAAGCAAATGGTGCTGAGAAAATAATAAGTGCTAGAACTTTTTTCCAGGGGATTAAGTTGTTTAATTGGTATCGAATAGTTCCTCCAATCACAACTATCAAATTACATGTCAACGCTATCTTTGGAATTAATAAATAGTCAACATTGTAAAGTATTAATAATGCGTTATAAGTTGACCCTCCGCCAAACCCAACTGATGCATATAAGAAAGCTGTTATTAGAAAAGCAGATATTAAATAAATCATAAGAAATTATAATTAATAATTAGATGATATACAAATCTGTTACTGTTCCAGTATCTGACCCAGATAAATTTAAAACATCATCTATTCCAAAAGAAAGAGCAAATTCTGCGAAGGTAAGATCTATTCCTTCAGTTCCATCAGTAACATTACCACCCATATTGAAAGTAAATTTATCTGCACCATTAATTGTTATTACTCTGTCATCTTCAAATGTTAAGCGTGCAGCATCTTTTGTACAAAGAGTCTTAATAACTTTTGTATTAGCTGCGATTTGAACTGTATTAGTCCCACTTGTATCGATAATTTCAATTGTGCTATCTTTCGGTAATAAATTAGAAACGAAATAGGTATCATTGCCATCTAAACCTCGTAAAGTTTTTGCCTGACCATCTGCAATAATAATATTATCACCACTTGAAAAATTTAAAGTACCTGCCTTTGATGTCTCACTAAATGGTTTGAGAATATTTTTAGAGGTGTCCGGCGATTCTGATAGCGAATACTTACTGATTAAAACATCCCCATCTTTAAAGGATATCTTTTCTACATCTTTTAATGTGTCAGTAAAATCTCCTGTTCCAACAGTGATAATTCCTGATGAATATAAATATGAGTCTTTAGTACTACCTAAATATGATATTGTATCAAAGCTCTCAGTTCCCTGAATTGTTCTACCATTTGGTATTAAAAAAACTCTTGTTTCATCAAGTTGAGGATATGACAATAATGAAAATTCTTCAGTAAAATTAGGTTGATAGGTAGCGTCATTAAATTCTATTGCAGAGTAACCTATTAGAGCAAAGTCACCACTAGCACCAATATCTCCCCCTAAATCATCTGTTGAACTTATTATTTTTAAGAAATTTGCCTGAACTGTTTTTTCTAAACTATCATCATAAAAGTTTTCTATTTTATAATCATCCCTATTCCCATTAATTTTAAAAGTTTCATCACTTGTTTTTGCTATGGAAACTAGTTGACCCATAACACTATCTCCTTGTCGACTTAAGGGATCTAATTTAAGGATTGGAGGTGTTTCGCCATTTTTCCCCCAAATTAATTCTAAAGCCTCCCAATCAAATTCAGCAAAATGAACAAGAAGACTCCCATCTTCAAGTTGATGATTAATACCCATATTACTTATGCTCGTTTCGCCTGAACCAGCAATTTGCGTAACGGCATAATCTCCATCCTTAAGTCCTGATGGGTGTTCAAGACCTAAAAGATGCCCAAATTCATGTGCAAAGGTTCTTTCCCAATTTGCTTTATATTCATCCGTCATTTCAATTGGATCTGCTGGTCCTGGGGCATTATAATCTTGCGGTGCGCCTGCATAAGCATTCATTCTGAATTGAATATCAAGTTCATAAAAATTCTTTGTTAATTGGTCATAAGCTTGTCTATTATCTGAGCCTATTGGCCCATTAATACTTCCTCCCTTACCAAAAGTATCCTCAATAATAATATGAAAGTCTGCTTCATCAATAGAATCAACCTCTGAAATGGTAACACCTAGCCGGTCATTTATTGCATTAGCAACTCGTGTTATAGCCTCTTGATGCCAATCAAAAGGTGTCATAGCTGTTACTTCTTTGAATATTTCTCCATCTTTTGCTAGATAATATTTTAATTCGCCTGGTTCTCTGGTAGTCGTTCTATTCCAAAGAGCAAGATCACCATATAAAATATGTGGGTATTCAAGTTGAATTATATCATCATGATTTTCAGCCACTTATTACCTTTTAGAAAACAATTGATTTGTCTCCTTCCTTCCATAAATCATACTTCTTCATAATTGAATTTAAAAGGGTAGAGTCTAAAAAACCTGATAGCCATTTTTTTAAGTTGTTATAAGGTAATGAGTCAAACCATTCTATATCGGCTATTCTAAATTGCCTTATAAAAGGTAGTAACACAATATCAGCGTATGAAATATTATCATCGAAAATATATTTTGAATTGTTAAGTTCATTATTTACTGACTCAATAAATTTTAAACAGTTTTTCCTATGAAATTCGGGATCTTCATTGTCATATCTTTTTGAATATTTATACCTATCAAGGTGATATTTGAATTCGCCATCATTTATTTTGATTAATTCTTTTGTTTTTTTCGTATCTTTAGATCTTTGCCAATCATCAGGGTCATTTAGATTTAAAGCCCAATCAATTACATCAAGGCTTTCATCAATAACCTTACCATCTTGTAAAATAAGTACTGGTACAGTTCCTTTAGCGGAATATTCAAGCATTGAAGGAGGCTTATCTCTGAGCAGAACCTCACGAAGCTCACATTTTTGACCACTGATATGTATAGCCATCCTTGCTCGCATAGCATAAGGGCATCTTCGGAATGAATATAATATAGGTAAATTATTTTTTGATTTGTGGTCCAAAGTGTTTAGTTCCTCTTGATTTTGCTATTTCAATTTGCTTTTGCCTAGATAAAAATCTTTCTTTACGTTCTTCAGAAGTTTTGTCATAGCAGTAATGGCAGCTAACTCCTTTTTCATATTTATCATCCTTTAAGTCTGTTTTTTTTAAGGGCATCCTACAAGCATAGCACATTTGATATGAGCCAACTTCCAATTGATCATCTAGTGCAACTCTATCATCAAAAACAAAACATTCCCCATCCCACAAAGTCTCATCATCAGACATTTTCTCAAGATATTTTAATATTCCTCCTTCAAGATGAAAAACATTATTATAACCTTCTTTTTTCATTAAGGATGTAGATTTTTCGCAACGTATGCCTCCTGTACAATACATAGCAATTTTAGTGTCTTTATTTTTGACCTCTTTTTTAAAATTTTTTACCCAATCAGGAAACTCTCTAAATGAGTTAGTTTTAGGATCTATGGCATTTTTAAATTTCCCAATTTTTGTTTCATATGTATTTCTTGTATCAATTACTATCACCTCTGGATCGGAGATGAGTTCATTCCAGTTTTCTGGTTTTACATAATCACCTGATATAATATTTGGATTTATTGTATCATCACCAATTGTTACTATTTCCCTCTTTATTCTTACCTTCATTCTGTTAAATGGCATTTTGTTTGTTTCAGAAAATTTAACCTCAAGTTTCTTAAATCTTTTATCGCTTTTTAATTTCTTTAAAATACTTCTAATTTCTTTATTTTTAGCTGAAATAGTTCCATTTATCCCCTCTTTTGCTAATAAAATAGTACCCTTAGCGTTATTTTCTTTACATAAAGCTTGGATTTCTGACCTTAACGATTGTAAATCGTTAATTCCTACAAATTTATATAAAGTGGCCACAGTTATATTATTTTTGTATTTAGTTGACATAATAAAGCATTAAAAAATTAAAATAATCATTTTTAGTTTAGTATTATTATATTATGCTATAAATAAATAAAAAATACTAATAAGGGGGAGTTATGCCTACAGGAATAGTTAAGTGGTTCAATGGAAGAAAAGGTTATGGTTTTATTGAGCCAGAAGATGGTGGCAATGATGTTTTTGTTCATGTAACTGCTTTGAAAGATTCTGGAATTAAATTTCTTAACGAAGGTGATAAAGTTTCTTACGAACTAACTGAGAATAGAGGAAGAATGGCTGCCGGTAATCTTACTCTGGATGGAGAAAGCTCAGCTGAGTCGTCAGATTCTGATGATGATCAAGTAGAAGAGAGCGCTGCTGAAGAATCTGCAGAAGAAGAAGCTGCAGAAGAAGCTGAAGAAGAAGCTGCAGAAGAAGAAGCTGCAGAAGAAGAAGCTGAAGAAGAAGATGAAGAAGAAGATAAATCTGAAGAAGAATCTTAAAGTCTTATTTTTTATCCTTTATCCAAATTTTGTAGTTATCCTCTAGTACAGTAAGAGGCACTTCTCCATTTTCAAGAATGAATTTGTGGAAATCTTTTATATCAAATCTTTCACCTAAGATTTCCTTTGTATTTTGTCTTAATTCAAGAATCTTAAGCATTCCAATTTTGTAACTACAGGCTTGGCCTGGCCAGGCGATATATCTTTCAATTTCGGCAATTACAGAACTCATAGCTTTACCTGTATGCTTATACATATAATCTATTGCTTCTTCGCGAGACCATCTTTTATAATGAATGCCAGTATCAACCACTAACCTTACCGCTCTAAATAATTCAGATTGGAGGAATCCAATTTTATCGTATGGGTCTTCTGATAATCCAATTTCAACAGCCAATTGTTCAGCATATAAAGCCCAACCTTCAGTATAAGCAGTAGAATTTATTCCATATTTTCTATAGAAGCTTAAATCTTTATTTTCTAAATTAAGTGCTATCTGAAAATGGTGCCCTGGAATAGCTTCATGGAAAGCTAATGTTTTCATACCAAATTTAGGGGTTGCCTTAATATCATATAAATTTGCATAGAAAATACCTGGTCTCTTACCATCTAATGACGGCCCTCTATAATAACCTCCAGCAGCACTCTTTTCTGAATAAGATGGGACAGGTCTGACAATTACTTTTGATTTTGGAAGCTCAGCAAAATATTGCGGCATTAATTTATATGCTTCATCAATTATATTGTTATAAATTTCAATAATTTCGTTTCTAGACTTTTGATTGTCTTCGAATAAGAATTCTTCACTTTCGTTTAATTTAATTAAAACATCCCCAACATTATTAATATTTTCATAACCTTCTGTTTTAAGAATATTATGTATTTCATTTGTAACTCGTTCAACTTCATTTAAACCGATATTATGTATCTGCTCAGCAGAATAATCGGATGTTGTCATTACTCTCAATCTTAATGAATAATAATTATCACCATCCGGTAAGCTCCAAACACCGTGATTTATATTCGATAAAGGTTTTATTTCATATAGATGCAAAAGCAATAATTGATAGCTAGGAAATACTTTTTCTTTAATTATTTTTGATGCTTTATTTTTATATAAATTAATTAAATCGTTAGACATTCCAATAGATGACAATTTATCTTCATAAATATTTATTAGTGGATTTTTGGATATAGGAATATCTATAATATTTTCAATTTGCCCTATAACTCTCTCAACCATGAAGGTTGGAGGAAAAATCTTTAGATTTTTTCTTTTTTCCATTTTTTCTAGAATTTGAGAAAAAACAAGGGGAATCATTTCCAATCTAGACAAATAATATTTTGCATCTTTTTCATCTTTAATAGGATGAATATCAGTCATAAATTCTAAGATACGTGTATGTAATCCGTTCATCTGAATTAAAGGATATGCGTGATAAGGATATTTAGTTCTTTGATCAATTTCATTTCTCATTTGAAAAAGAGAAATTTTCTTACTTGTTAATTCTTCAGCGCTTAACTCTTCATTTTCATAAGAATTAAGAATTTTATACTCTTTCTTAAGTTTTTTGAGATCCTTAATATCTTTTTCTAATGAATAATCTGATAACTTCCCATTATATGACCTATATCCGTATTTCTCTAAAATTCCTATATATGTCAAATATTCTGGGCTTTCTAGGGCATCATATACTAATTGTCTTGTTAAAAAATGATTAAAAGAAAACGGTTTAAAGAATAATAGCTTTAATGCATAAGTAGTTACTAATGTAACAAAAATTATTGTTATTAAAATTAATATTTTTTTTATCATTTATGATGTTCCTTTTATCAGGTTATCATAAAATACATGAATTAATAAATTATGTTATTGTAAATGATATACTTTTAAATTAAAGGTCCCTTAGCTCAGCTGGATAGAGCACTGGTCTTCGAAACCAGGTGTCAGAGGTTCGAATCCTCTAGGGACCGCCATTAATTTATGTTATGTAAGTTTTTTTATTGAGTAATAAATTATGTCTAAAATATCGCCATCTTTATTGTCTTTGATCGGTGATACACCATTGGTCGAAATAAAAAATATAGATACTGGCTTATGTAAGCTATATGTAAAGATGGAATCCCATAATCCAGGAGGTTCAATAAAAGATAGGACTGCTACTTATATTATCGATCAGGCAGAAAAAGAAGGATCCTTAAAGCCTGGCGGAACAATTATTGAGGCAACCGCAGGCAATACTGGAATAGGATTAGCTTTAGTAGGCATACTTAAGGGATACAGAGTTCTTTTAGTTATTCCTGATAAGATGAGTCTAGAAAAAGTTGCTCATCTCAAGGCGATTGGGGCAGAAGTTATTTTTACAAGATCTGATGTAGGTAAGGATCATCCAGAATATTATCACAATGTAGCCGAAAAACTTGTTAATGAGATTCAAGGATCATTTTATGCTGATCAATTCAATAATCCTGCAAATATTCTTGCGCACGAAGAAACAACTGGACCAGAAATCTATAATCAAATGGATGGAGATATAGATGCTTTTGTAGCCGGAGTAGGAAGTGGCGGCACTATAACTGGAGTTGGTAGATATCTAAAAAAAGTTTCTCCGCAAACAATAATTGTTGCTGCTGATCCGATAGGATCAGTAATTAAAGATGCTGTTACGACAGGGTCTTATAAGTATGAGGGAGGATCATGGTTTGTAGAGGGGATTGGAGAAGATTTTATTCCTAATAATTGTGATCTCGAAGTTATAGATGATGCTATAAGTGTTTCTGATAAAGAAGCTTTTGAAGCAATACATATATTGTTAAAAAAGGAAGGTATTTTAGCTGGTTCTTCAGCAGGGACATTATTTGCAGGGGCCATTAAATGGTGTAAAAATCAAAAAGAAGAAAAAAGAGTAGTTACTTTAATATGCGATACTGGCAATAAATACTTATCTAAGGCATATAATGAAAAGTGGTTAATTCATAACGATCTAATAATAAAAGATCCTCAAGGAGATCTTCAGGATGTAATTGCTTTTCGAGCAGATAAAAATCAAATAATTTATGTAAAACCGGAAGATATTCTTGCTACAGCTTTTAATAGGATGAATAATTCAGATATTTCTCAGTTACCAGTATTAGATGAAGAAAAATTGGTTGGCATGATTACAGAAAACGATATTTTAAATCATTGTACAAATAGCAAAGGGTTTGAAAAGAAAGTATCAGAATGTATGCAAAAAAATTATGTATCTCTTCAAATTAATTCTTCTTTAGAGGATTTAATTGAACTATTAAAAGAAAACAATATTGCTATTATTTTAAAAGAAGAAAAATTTGTTGGTATTATTACTAGAATTGATCTGCTTGCATATTTGAAAAGGAATTAGATATATGAGTAAAAATAAAAAAGGTTTTGAAACTCGTTCAATTCACTCTGGTCAGTCAAGTGATCCATCGACTGGAGCCGTTATGACTCCAATTTACGCTACATCGACTTATGAGCAAGATGGCCCTGGAGAGCATAAGGGCTATGAGTATTCTCGAAGCTCAAACCCAACAAGAAAAGCTTTAGAGGAGTGTATTGCAGACCTTGAGAACGGTGGATCTGGTCATGCTTTTGCCTCAGGAATGGCTGCAACATCAACGATTATTGATCTTTTAGACTCAGGTGATCATATAGTTGCGTGTGATGATTTATATGGTGGTACTTATAGGTTATTTGAGAATGTAAAAAAAAGGACTTCGGGAATTCAATGTGATTTTGTGGATTTTTCAGATCCAAAAAATATTGAAAATGCAATAAATGAAAAAACAAAAATGATTTGGTTGGAGACACCAACTAATCCTCTTTTAAAGGTGATAGACTTAGGAATGATAACAGATTTAATTAAAGGTAGAGATATCATTGCAGTTTGTGATAATACTTTTTGCTCTCCATGGGTTCAAAAACCGCTAAATCAGGGATTTGATATAGTTATGCATTCGGCAACAAAATATATTGGAGGTCATTCAGATGTAGTTGCAGGAATAGCTGTTATCTCAAAAGAAAGATCTGACTTATCAGAAAGGATTAATTATTTATTAAATGCTAGCGGAGCAATTACTGGTCCATTTGACAGCTTTCTTCTTTTGAGAAGTTTAAAAACTTTATCTGTAAGAATGGAAAAACATTGTGAAAATGCTATGCTTGTTGCAGAATTTTTACAAGAAAACTTCACTAATTATGAAATAATTTATCCTGGTCTCAAGAGCCATAAGAATCACGATATTGCAAAAAAACAAATGAATATGTTTGGAGGAATGCTGTCTATTATAACTGATGGGAATATAGACAATGTGAGAGAAATACTTAATAAATTTGAAATTTTTACTCTTGCTGAGAGTTTAGGCGGAGTTGAAAGTTTAGTAAGTCATCCGGCAACAATGACTCATGCCTCAATCCCGAAAGAAAAAAGAGAAGAGTTGGGAATAAAGGATGGCCTTATTAGATTATCTATAGGACTTGAAACTATAGATGATATTCTCTCTGACCTTAAAAATGCATTAAGTTAAAAATTAAAAAGAATAAAATGTCAGAAATACTTTGGGAGCCAAAAAAAAGTAATATTAAAGATTCAAATATGTTTTCTTTATATGAAAAAGCTTTTCAAAAGAAATTATCAAATACTGAAGCATTTAGTTATGATCTTTTGCATAAATGGTCGATAAATAATATTGAAGAATTCTGGAATTTAGTTTGGGATGACGCAAACATTATTGGCACCAAAGGAAAAAGCATAATTAGTGACTATAATGATTTAATTAAAAGTAAATTTTTTCCAAAAGGTCACTTAAATTTCGCAGAAAACTTACTAGTTGGTGAAGATCATAGAGAGGCCATAATATTTTATGGTGAGGGAAAAGAGAAAAAGTCTCTTTCTTTAAAAGAATTAAAATTAAAAGTTAAAGTTCTAGCAAAATGGTTAGTTAAAAATGGTGTAAAGAAAGGTGATAGAGTTGCTGTTTTAGCAACAAATTCACCAGAAACTATTATTTCAATGCTGGCATCAGCTGCAGTAGGAGCTATTTTCACTTCATGCTCTCCAGATTTTGGAGAGGAAGGAATTATTGACCGGTTTGGACAGTGTAATCCAAAAATTTTTATAACTACAGATGGCTATATTTATGGTGGAAAAAAATATGATATTAGAGATAAAGCTAATAGTATTTCTAATAGGATTTCATCCATCGAACAAACAATAAATATTAGATATATTGATGAAACAAATATTAAATATAATAATGATTGGCATGAAATATTATCAGAAGAAAATAATGACAAATTTGAATTTGTAAAAGTTTCTTTTAATGATCCTCTATACATTCTTTATTCAAGTGGCACCACTGGCAAACCAAAATGCATAGTTCATTCTGCCGGAGGAACATTAATACAGCATATTAAAGAGCATAAATATCATTGCGATATGAAAGAAAATGATCGCATTATGTACTTTACTACTTGTGGCTGGATGATGTGGAATTGGATGGTTACTGCTTTGGCGTCAAAAGTAACATTAGTTTTATATGAGGGCTCACCAATATTTCCTAATCCATTAATTCTTTTCGAAATTGCTGAAAAAGAAAGACTAAGTTTTTTTGGAGCATCGGCAAAGTATATAGACAGCCTAAATAAAATAAAAATAAAACCAAATGAGAAGCATAGCTTTAAGAATCTTCGTGTCTTTGCCTCAACTGGATCACCCTTAGCTCCCAAAAGTTATGATTGGGTTTATTCAAATGTAAAAAAAGATATACAACTTTCATCAATATCTGGTGGAACAGATATTGTAGCATGTTTTGTTCATGGTAATCCTTGTTTGCCAGTCAAGAAAGGCGAAATACAGTGCTCATCACTTGGTATGGATGTCCAATCATGGAGTGATAATGGCGATAGACTTTTTAATAAACCAGGCGAACTTGTATGTGTAAATTCCTTTCCTTCAATTCCATTGGGATTTTGGAATGATGAGAAGGATAAGAGATTTAAAAAAGCATATTTTGAAAAATATAATAATATTTGGCATCATGGAGATTTTGTTATTGAGACCGATAGTAATAGTTTTATTGTAGAGGGAAGGTCAGATGCAACATTAAATCCTGGAGGAATTAGGATTGGAACAGCAGAGATTTATAGACAAGTTGAGTCTTTAATTGAAGTAAAAGAGGCTCTTGCAATTGGGCAAGAATGGAAAAATGATCAAAGAATAATTCTTTTTTTAATTATGCAGGAAAATATAGAGCTTGATGACGAATTAAGAGATAAAATTAAAATCACTATTAGAAATGGTGCGAGCCCAAGGCATGTGCCCGCTAAGATTTTTAAGGTTAATGACTTTCCAAGAACCAGATCAGGAAAAATTTCTGAATTAGCAGTTAGAAATATAATACATAAAAAAGAATTAAAAAATATTGAAGCTCTTATGAATCCTGAAATTCTTGATATTTATAGAGATATTGAGGGTTTATAAAATTAATCTTAATTATTACTTTTAAGATTATCATTGAAATCTGAATAATTAGGCCTAGCCATCATCCAGTGATATTCGATACCATATCCTGGATAATTATTTATTATCTTTCCTTCTTCTGTTTTATACCAACTTCCACAACTTCCAGCCCATACAGTTTCAGATAACTTATTTTGAATTTTTTTATTGTATTCCTGCATCGCATCATCCTTAATATCGATGTATTCAAGACTATTTTTCTTCATATAATTAAGACATTTCATAATGAATAGAATTTGGGATTCAATCATATAAATTATAGAAACATGTCCAGTATTTGTATTTGGACCATAGCATATAAAGAAATTAGGAAAATAAGGAACCATTACCCCTCTATAAGCTTCAGCTCCGCTTTTCCAGGCGACATCTAGAATTTTTCCACCTACTCCTGTAATTTTTACTGGGGATATAAAAATATTTGTATCAAAGCCTGTACCGTATATGATGACATCAACCTCATGTTCACGACCATCTTTTGTGTGAATTTTATTTTTTGATATCTTTTCTATTAATGATGTTTCTAGGCTTACATTATCTTTACATAATGCAGGAAAATAATCGTTTGTAGGGATAATTCTCTTACACCCAATTGGATAATCAGGGATTAGTTTTTCTTTAAATGATTCATCCTGAATTTGTTCATCAATTAACATTAATGCACCTGCTGTATAAACTCTTTCGAAATCAAATAATTTAAACCTAGTCAAAATTGCAGAAATTGCTTTCTCAATGAATTTTGTAAAAAAGTTATGTTTTTGATAAAATGCTAGGTAGTTTCTTTCTTGAATGAAATACCAATAAAATCTGTACATTCTTGCGTAAAGAGGAACATATCTTAGGCAAAATCTTTCAAATGAGTTATATAATCTATCAGGTTTAGGAGTTATCCAATTTGGGCTTCTCTGAAAAATCGTCATTTTTGAAACAGAATCTGCTATTTTTGGTATGAAGCCAATCGCGCTTGGTCCATTTCCAATAACAGCAACTCTCTTATTAGTAAGATCATAGCTATGATCCCACTCGGCGCTATGAAAGCTATGACCACTGAATGTTTCAATTCCATGAATTTCAGGCCATTTGGGTTTATTTAGTTGTCCTAATCCACTTATTATAGACCGCGATTTATATATTTCTCCTGATCTTAGTGAGGTTTCCCATAAATTTTCCTTTTCGTTAAACCTTGACTCAAGAACTTCGCTATTAAATTTTATAAAAGGACGGATTTTTAGTTTATCTGTTATGTTTTCAAGATAATCTAAAATTTCATATTGTTCGGGATAGGTTTTTGTCCAATCAGGATTAATAGCAAAAGAGAATGAATAGAAATGCGAAGGAACATCACAACATAGTCCTGGGTAGGTATTTTCTCTCCAAGTACCCCCAACACCCTCGTTTTTTTCTAATATAAGAAATGAAGAATTCTTATTACGCAAAAGATTGTATGCAGAACCAAGACCGGAGATTCCTGCGCCAAGAATTATTACATCATAGATTTTCTTTGAATTACTATCCATTAGGAAATGTTATACTTATAGTGTATCTTTTCAAGAAAATTGTTAAGGAAAATAATGCTAGCTATTAATTATTCTGACGGAAAAGTTAATAAATTAGATATATCTAAACCAAAAGGAGAAGGTGTATTAGTTTCTATAAGTACATGTGGAATATGTGGTACAGACATGCATCTTCTGCATTCAGGCATGCATCTACCTCATATCGCAGGCCATGAAATCTCTGGTTTTCTTCAAGACGGAACTCCAGTAGCTATTGAGCCCTTAAAGTATTGTGGTTCTTGTGATGAGTGTAAGCAAGGAAAATACAATTTATGTTCTTCTGAAGAGTTTGATATTCTTGGAGCAACTACAGATGGAGGAATGACAGAAAAAATGCTTGTTCCAGACCACTGTCTTGTCGCATTAGATAAAAATATGGATTTAAAAAACTCTTCTCTAGTAGAACCAATTGCTGTAGCTGTACATGGCTATAAAATTACTGATACTAAAGCCAAGCATAGAGTAGCAGTAGTTGGAGGGGGATCAATAGGTCAGTGCGCAGTTGTGACTGCTTATTCGATGGGCTGTGAAGTGGATCTTTTTGCTAGATATGACCATCAAAAAGAAGCAGCAGAGATTTGGGGCGCCAATGAACCTAAAGGAGAATATGATAGGGTTGTTGACACAGTAGGTAATCCAGAGGCCCTCTCAAAATGTATTGAATTATTAAAGCCGGGCGGAAAGATTATTGGCTTAGCTGCTGGATGGGAAGATATAATATTACCAGGTTTAGCGATCTTAAATAAAGAAGGAAGCTTTTACACTTCAAGAATCTATGATGCAAGTGGAAATAATGGAAGAGATATAGATAATGCTGCAAAGATCTTATTTGAAAATCCAGAGTTTGGGGATAAGGTGATAACTCATAGGTTTCCACTAGATGCTGCTGAAGAAGCATTTGCTATCGCAGATGATAGAAAATCAGGATCTATTAAAGTTGTTTTTGATATCAATGTTTAACGAGAAATAAATTGTATAAAGAAAAAATTTCTAATTATTTACTTCAAAATACAAATTCTGAAGAATTAGGATTTGATCAAAAAAAATTATCATATATTCCTGAATATTTTTATTCATATATAGAACAAGAAAGAATCCCTAATTTTGTATGTTTGGTATCAAGATATGGTGAAGTTGCGCATTATTCACATCAAGGTTTTAAAAATTTTGAAACTAAAAAAGAAATAAATAACGAAAGTATATTTAGAATTTATTCTATGACGAAACCAATAACTTCTGTAGCTATTATGATGCTTTATGAAAGAGGTTTGATTAGACTTGAGCATGAGCTTTATCGATATTTACCAGAATTTAAGAATACAGAAGTCTGGGAGTCTGGAGATGCTAACAATTATAAAACTAGACCATTAAATAATCCAATATTAATAAGCGATCTATTAACTCATACTGCAGGATTTACTTATGACTTTATGTTGGGCCATCCTGCAATAGGGCTTTATAAAAAAAATGGATTACATAATTACAAAGATATAGAAACGCAAGAAGAAATGAACCTAGATCAATTCTGTAAAAAATTATCTACTCTTCCGTTGTTATTTGAACCTGGGGAAAAATGGCATTATTCGTGTTCCATTGATATATTAGGTAGAGTTATTGAAGTTGTCTCAGGTATGACCTTAGATAATTTTTTTAAAGAAAATATTTTTAAACCCCTAGAAATGGAAGATACAGGTTTTTATGTTGAAAATGACAAGTTGGATAGATTTTCAGATTGCTATCAGACATTGCTTGGAAGTAAAAAAAAGAAGATGACTTTAAGTCATATTGCTGGAGAGGATGAATTTTCAATAAATAGAAATTTTTTATCTGGAGGAGGAGGTCTTTGTTCAACAATTTCAGATTATGCGAATTTTTGTCAGATGCTTTTAAATAAAGGTATTTTTAATGGAAATAGAATTTTAAGCCCTACAACTATTGATTTTATGACGCAAAATCATCTTCCTAACAATAATACTCTTCAAGATATGGGTGATAGTAGCTTTTCTGAAACACGATTTGATGGCGCAGGATTTGGCTTAGGTTTTTCGGTCATAATTGATCAAGTACGCTCAGCAATACCAGCCAGTATGGGAAGTTATTCATGGGGTGGAATGGCAAGTACATTTTTTTGGATTGATCCGAAAGAAGAATTATTTTCTATATTATTAACTCAGCTAATTCCTTCTGGAAGATATCCTATCCGTCCTCAAGCTCAAACATTAGTTTACGCTGCGATAAATAACTTAAATAAAAAAACTAGACAATAAAAACTTACGCATGTAAGTTTCAATATCCGTATTTTACGGAATGTGGTGATTTGAGCCAGTCGGCTTGCGGCCACATAAAAAAAGTCGCTAAAAAAGGCTGGGAGAGACCCGGCAGATGCCGGGTTTTTTTGTCTCCCAGATAATGGAGGTAAAACATGAGTGATGAATTAAAAAATCCAGAAACCATAGCTTTACATGCTGGTTGGAGATCAGATGCAAGTACCAATTCTGTAGCTGTCCCAATTCACCAAACAACAAGCTATCAATTTGATAATACTGAGCATGCAGCAAATTTATTTGCACTATCTGAGTTAGGAAATATTTATTCAAGAATAATGAATCCTACTTGTGATATACTTGAGCAAAGAGTTGCTGCATTAGAGGGCGGAGCTGCAGCTTTAGCTGTTTCATCTGGACAAACAGCAACAGCATACGCCATTCAAAATATTGCAAAAGCAGGTGATAACATTGTCTCATCTACAGATTTATATGGTGGTACGTGGAACCAATTTAGCAATACTTTTAAAGATATTGGAATAGAGGTTCGTTTTGTAGATCCTAAAGACCCTAATGATTTCGCAAATGCAACTGACGATAAAACACGAGCATATTTTGCTGAAACTTTACCGAATCCAAAGTTACAAGTCTTTCCGATAAAAGAAGTAGCTGAGATTGGTAGAAAGCAAGGTATTCCTCTAATCGTTGATAATACCGCAGCACCAATTATTTGTAGACCATTTGATTATGGTGCGGCAATTATTGTCCATTCAACTACAAAATATATTGGTGGTCACGGAACATCTATTGGTGGAATAATAGTTGATGCTGGAGGTTTTGATTGGGCTGGGGCTGGTGATAGACAACCTGCCTTAAATACACCAGATCCATCTTACCATGGTGCTGTATTTTCTCAGCTTCCTGATCCTTTAACTCCATTGGCCTTCATTCTTAAAGCGAGAACAACTTTGTTAAGAGATATGGGTGGAGCAATGAGTCCATTTAACGCATTCCAATTTATACAAGGATTAGAGACTCTTCCTTTAAGAATTAGAGAGCATTGTAAAAACGCAAATGAGATTGCTAATTTCTTAAACTCTCACAAAAAAGTTACTAATGTAATTTACCCTGGATTGATGGAGGGTGATTATAAAAAGAGAGCTGATGAGAATCTTTCAGGAGGATACGGTGGTCTTGTTGGCTTTGAACTCGAAGGAGGCGTTGAGTCAGGTAAGAAATTTATTAATTCTTTAAAATTGCTTTACCATGTTGCAAATATTGGTGATGCAAGAAGTCTTGCCATACACCCAGCAAGTACTACGCACAGTCAATTATCTGAAGATGAACAACAAGCTGCTGGTGTTACACCTGGATATGTGAGATTATCAGTAGGAATTGAACATATTGATGATATTAAGGCTGATTTAACACAGGCCCTTGATAAGGCTTAAAAAGCTATAAATAAAGTTAATTAAGCCGCTTAATATTAAGCGGCTTTTTTATTTAATTATTCCAAAAATCAGGTTTATGTAATAGTCTTAGCCGGAATAAATTGTGAGTTAAACAATGAAAAGAAAAGTATGGAAATTAATTAATAGGCCAGAAGGACTAAATTTTGAAGATGCTCTATCCTTGGTTGATGAAGAGCTCCCAGCTTTAAGTGATAATAAGATATTAATTAAAACGAAAATAATTTCTATGGATGCTGGAACTAGAATGTGGATGAGTGATAGGCAAGATAGTTATCAACCTCCAATTGATCTAGGTTCAAGCATGGTAGGGGTATGTCTTGCAGAAGTAGTTGAGTCAGATAATCCAAATTTTTCTAAAGGTGATTTAGTTCGTGGATTTGGTGAATGGGCAGATTATGCAATTGTTGAAACAGATAGCTTTTTGAAACTTGAGGCAGGTTTAGAAGATGAAGCAGCCTATTTGTCAGTTTTAGGCTTAAATGGATGGACAGCATATGTTGGAGTTATGGAAGTTGGAAAACCAAAAGAGGGTGAAACTTTTCTAGTATCCGCAGCCGCTGGAGCAACGGGATCACTAGCTGGGCAAATTGCTAAAAAAGCAGGTTGTAAGGTTATAGGTCTTGCGGGAAGTAAAGAAAAATGTGACTGGCTAGTAAATGATTTGGGTTTTGATAACGCAATAAATTATAAAACTGATGATCTTGATAAATCCTTAAAAGATTTATGTCCGGAGGGTGTTGATATTTATTTTGATAACGTTGCTGGTGATATTTTAAATACTGTTCTTCAAAATCTTGCTTTATATGCACGTATTCCGTTATCTGGATTATTAGCACAATATAATGAAAAAGGCTCAAGGCTTCCTGGACCGGATAATTTTGATCAAATTTTAATGAAAAGAGCTTCTATAACAGGTTTCTTCTGCCCTGATTTTTTAGAGGATGGACCAAAAATAGAAAAAATTATGCATGATTGGTATTTAGAAGGTTCTTTAAAATTTAAAGCAGATGTCACAAATGGTTTAGAAAATGTGTTAGTGTCATACAAAAGGATGTTTAACGGCGATAATATCGGCAAGACACTAGTTAAAATTTAATAATTCATAAAGGCAAATATATTGAAATTATCAGGAAATTATAATGTTGGTGGCGAAGTGGCCAAAGAAGATGAACGTTATAAAGTTGTCGATAATACAACATTAAAAGGTTTAGTATTAAGTAGTACTGATCTTAATCCTGGTTATTCTACCAGCGGACATAAACATGCTGGTCAAGAGGAAGTTTATACTTTTATAAGTGGTAAGGGCTCTATGACACTGACCTACCCCAATGGAAAAGTTTCTGAATTTGAGGTTTCGTCAGGAGATATAGTTCTAATTGAAGATGATGTTCATCATAGAGTTGAAAATACTGATCAAACTGAACAATTATATTTCGTTTGTGTTTTTGATGGTAAAAGATCTCATTAGAGTATTCCTTTAGGCACCAAAAGATTCTTTGAATGTTTCATCCCAACTTCCTTTTGTAGATGCTCTTGAATATTCCGTGGCTCTTCCTTCAAAGAAGTTAGTATGTTCAACGCCACCAAGCATTTCTACCATCCAAGGTAGTGGATGTTCTTTGATATGAAATAACTTTTCCATACCTAACTGAGTTAGTCTCAAATCGGCGATATATCTGATATAATCTTTAACTTGGCTAGCTTCTAGACCCTGCACTCCACCAAGTTCAAAAGCAAGATCTATAAAAGCATCTTCATGACTTATAACTGCTTTGCATGCATCATAAATATCTTTTTCTAGATCAGGATTTAAGATTTCTGGATTCTCAGATACAAATGTTTTGAATAATTTGATGGCTGACTCGGTATGAAGCGTTTCATCTCTTACTGACCATGTAACTATTTGACCCATTCCTTTCATTTTATTAAATCTAGGAAAATTTAATAAAACTGCGAAAGATGCAAATAATTGAACGCCTTCAGTAAATGCACCAAAAACTGCAAGAGTCTTGGCTATGTTTTCCTTTGTTCCAACACCCCATTTTCTCATAAAATCGAACTTATCTTTCATAGCCTTATATTCAAGAAAAGCACTGTACTCCACTTCGGCCATTCCGATTGTATCAAGTAAATGACTATAGGCAGCAATGTGAATTGTTTCCGTGTTGGAAAATGCTCCTAGCATCATTTGAACTTCTGTTGGTTTAAAAACTTGAGAATAATGTTTCATATAGCAATTGTTTACTTCAACATCTGCCTGAACAAAAAATCTAAATATTTGCGTAAGAAGGTTTTTTTCTGCTTCAGTCAGTGTTTTTTCCCAGTCTTTAACATCTTCTGCGAGAGGAACCTCTTCAGGTAACCAATGAATCTGTTGTTGAGTGTGCCATGCTTCATAAGCCCATGGATATTTGAACGGTTTATATACTAATCTTTCTTCTAATAGAGACATTTTTTACTCACTGACAGGATAGGCATTCATCATAATCATCATCGTTTATACTTGATTCTGCAACCATGTCATCAAGAGTTTTTGCCTTGTTTTCAGTTTCTTTATTTTTATCATGTGATTTGATTTCTTCTTCTTTTTGAATTTCGTCAGAAGAACCGGTTTCCGCTCTTTGGATTGATTGTGATCGACAATAATATAGACTTTTTACTCCCTTTTTCCAAGCACTGTAATGAATGTCATGGATGTATTTTTTATCGCTATCAGCAGGGACAAAGACATTGAGTGATTGAGCTTGGTCAATCATTTCTGTCCTGTCTGCGGCAAGATCAATTAACCATCTTTGATCAAGCTCAATTGCTGTCTTGAAAACATCTTTTTCATGATCTGAGAGAAAATTAAGATGTTGAACTGAGCCTCGATTATTTAGGATGGATATCCAAACTTCATCATTATCTTGACCTTTTTCTGCCAATAATCTTTTTAGATGGGTGTTTCTAACTGTGAAAGTACCAGAAAGTGTTTTATGTGAAAAGACATTTGCCGCTATCGGTTCAATTCCTGGACTTGCTCCACCGCATATAATAGATATTGATGCAGTAGGTGCTACAGCTGTCTTATTGGAAAATCTCTCTTTTATTCCATATTCTTCAGCATCTGGACAGGCGCCTTTAATTTCAGCTAAATCTTTTGAACTTTTATCGACTTGGTCTTTTATGTGATTAAATATTTTTTTATTCCATGATTTTGCAGTTACACCCTCCCAAGGGATATTGTTTGCTTGAAAAAATGAATGAAGTCCCATAACACCAAGACCTACCGACCTTTCTCTCATTGCTGAATATGCAGCTGTGTTCATAGTTTCTGGAGCATTGTCTATAAAGTCCTGTATTACATTGTCTAAAAACCTCATGATATCAGGAATAAAGTTTTTATCATTTTCCCACTCATAATATTTTTCTATATTGACTGATGATAGACAGCAAACAGCCGTTCTTTCTTTGCCATGATGATCGGTTCCTGTTGGCAATGTTATTTCACTACAAAGATTTGATGTTTTAATTTCTAAGCCTGCTAATTTTTGTTGTTCTGGCCTCAAATTATTTACTCTATCTTTAAAAACTAAATAAGGTTCGCCTGTTTCAACTCTTGCTGTTAGGAGTCTTATCCATAGTGATCTTGCGGAAATTGACTTTTGAACAGTTTGATCTTTTGGACTTCTGAGATCCCATTCGCCATCTTCCTCAACTGCACGCATAAATGAGTCACTTATTAAAACACCATGATGAAGATTTAACGCTTTTCTATTAGGGTCACCGCCTGTTGGTCTTCTAATTTCGATGAATTCCTCAATTTCTGGATGATCAATAGGAAGATATACTGCAGCTGACCCTCTTCTTAATGATCCTTGACTTATCGCTAATGTGAGTGAGTCCATAACTTTAATAAATGGTACAATTCCACTGGTTTTACCTACACCTCCAACAGATTCACCTATTGAACGAAGATTACCCCAATACGATCCTATACCACCACCTCTTGCTGCAAGCCATACATTTTCTGTCCATAAATCCACTATTCCGTCAAGGCTATCATTTGCTTCATTGAGAAAGCATGAAATAGGTAATCCTCTTTTATTGCCACCATTTGAAAGTATTGGTGTTGCTGGCATAAACCATAATTGTGAAATGTAATCGTATAATCTCTGAGAGTGTTCATCATCATCACCATAATATGACGCAACTCTTGCGAACAATTCTTGAAAGCTCTCACCTTTCATTAAATATCTATCTTCAAGTGTTTCTCTTCCAAAATCAGTTAAAAGAGAGTCTCTAGACGGATCAATTTTTACAGTTTTTCCTGTTCCGCTATGCTGAACAGCTCTGTCTGCAACCTTAAAATCCATCTTTGGTTCATTCAGGTTTTCTGTTGGTAATTTCTCTCCCACCTTAGATTTTGCTTGTGAATATAGTTGTTCCATTTCACTTTCAGTATATCCAGAAATTGTTAATGGTGGAGTCTTTCTTTTTGATTTCTTTGTTTTTTCTATATTTTCCATCAACATATATATTTTTCCTTTTTTTTTAGAGTCGGATCCTCTTAAGGTGAATCAAGTATTCTCCTGGGGCAGATCATCTCTGTATATGTACAAGTGTAGCAGATGTATTAATTTTTTTTTAATACCCCTATATTTAGGGTGATACACATTGAGTAACACAAAATATAGTAGCGTGTTCGTTCACCAGGTCAATAAAGAAAATGAAAAAGTGTAATTTTTTTTTCTTTTTTTTATTAAATCACACATTAAGATATGTATTGGAGCACAGGAGTTAAAGAAATGAATTCAAATAGAACAACTAGATCATGGCGGTTAAGAAGAAGACCTGATGGAATAATTAATGAAAATGATCTTGAGCTAGTTACTGAGGAAATACCTGAGATTACAGAAGGTCAAATATTAGCTAAAACTATTTATTTTTCATTAGACCCTACTAATAGAATTTGGATGTCTGACATTGATCAATATATGGAACCTGTTGAAATAGGTGATATTATGAGGGCAGGTGGATCGCTCGCTATAGTTGAAGATTCAAAAGTTTCTCATATCAAAGTAGGTGACATTGTTCAAGGTGGCATGCATGGTGGCTGGCAAGAGCACTTTATAATTCCTGGTGAAGAGGCTATCGCTATTCCAAAGGAAGAGTCCATACCTTTGACTGCGCTCATTTCTGTTTTAGGTTTTACAGGTCCAACAGCATATTTTGGTTTTCTTGATATTGGTAAACCAAAAAAGGGTGAAACAGTTGTTGTTTCAGCTGCTGCCGGGGCAGTTGGCTCTATTGTTTGTCAATTGGCTAAAATTAAGGGTTGTCGCGTTGTAGCCATTACAGGTAACGATAATAAATGTGAATGGCTAAAAAATGATCTTAAGGTTGATGAGGTTATTAATTATAAGAAAGAACAAATTTTAGATTCATTAAGAGAAAAGTGTCCTGAGGGTATAGATATTTATTTTGAGAATGTCGGGGGAGAAACCTTAGATGCTGCTCTTACACTTATGAATAATTATGGTCGAATTCCTGTTTGTGGACTTATATCAATGTATAATGATTGGGATGCTCCTGGACCAAAAATGTTTAGAAACATCTTAATGAAAAGATTAAAAGTAGAGGGTTTTTTAGTTTCCGATTATCTTGATAGATATTCTGAGAGTTTAGAAGCTTTATCAAAATGGATGGTAGAAGGAAAAATCCAATATAAAGTAGACATTGTTGAAGGCATTGAAAATGCTCCAAGTGCAGTTAATAAATTATTCACAGGTGAAAATACAGGTAAACTTGTAATTAAGGTTTCAGATGAGCCATAAACTAGTAGACTTCAAATAACCCAGCAGCACCCATTCCGCCACCAATACACATAGTGACAACAACATTTTTTGCTTTCCTTCTTTTTCCTTCAAGAAGAATGTGGCCAACAAGTCTAGCTCCAGTCATACCAAAAGGATGACCAATAGATATTGAGCCACCATTTACATTAAGCTTTTCATTATCAATTCCAAGCTTGTCACGACAATATAATGTTTGACTTGCAAAAGCTTCATTTAGTTCCCATAAATCAATATCTTCAACTTTTAGGTTATTTTTTTCCAATAATTTTGGAATCGCATACACAGGACCGATACCCATTTCGTCAGGCTCGCATCCAGCAACAGCAAACCCTCTAAAAGCTCCAAGAGGTTCTAGTCCTTTCTTTTCAGCAAGTTTTGAGTCCATTACAACAACTGATGCAGCACCATCAGATAGCTGGGATGCATTACCTGCAGTAATGAAATGTTCTTCTCCTCTAACAGGAGGTAGACCTGCCAAACCCTCTAATGTTGTTTGAGGTCGGTTACATTCATCTCTATCGACTGTATAATCTACTACTGACTCTTCACCAGTCTCTCTATCAACAACTTTCATTTTTGTATCCATAGGGACAATTTCATTTTCGTAATAACCAGCATCTTGAGCAGCAGCTGTTCTTTGCTGACTTTGTAGAGAATACTCATCCTGACTTTCTCTGCTAATATCATACCTTTTGGCTACTATGTCTGCAGTTTCAATCATTGGCATCCATAGTGCAGGATATGATTCCATTAATTTTTCTTCTGTTATATCTTTTAAATTTATACCTTGCATTGAAACCATAGAAATTGATTCTACACCGGCGCCTACTACAGCGTCAGCACCTTCCGCTACAACTCGGCCAGCAGCCATAGCAATTGTTTGTAAACCCGAAGAACAAAATCTATTAACTGTAACGCCAGATGTAGTTACAGGACATCCTGCCCAAATAGCAGCTAATCTCCCAACATTCTGACCTGTTGCACCTTCAGGAGTTCCGCATCCCATAATAACGTCATCAATTTCAGCAGGATCTAAGTTTGCTCTTTCAATAGAATGTTTAACTGCATGACCTGCTATTGCTGCGCCATGCGTCATATTAAAGCCACCCCTACCTGATTTGGCCAAACCTGTTCTTGCTGTAGATACGATTACTGCTTCTCTAGTCATTACTATCTCCTAAGGATATTTGTTAAGTAAATTTAAACTGTATTGTGAACAGAAAATCTTTTTTTTCAATAGTTAATTAAAAAAAATACATTTCAACAATAGTAATTTAGTTTTGATAAAAAATTAAAAACAGTTAACCTTAGAATAACAAAAATAAAGAGGTTTTTTATGTCTTTAGTTACAAGTGAAAAAGATAATGGAATGGGTATTATTACCTTTAATAACCCACCAAAAGGTTTTTTAACATCTGAAATGATTGCTGAGACAATACCAATGATTGAAGATCTAGATAATGATGATTCAATTAAGACTATTATTTTTACTGGTGGCATGCCGGGGGTATTCATAAAACATTTTTCAGTTGAAGAAATTTTAGCAATGTCTGAAGTTGCAAAGGAAAGAAGAAAAAAGGGGCTTTACGAAACTAGACATACTAGAACACCATTGAGAATGTTTTGGGAAAATATCGACAATATGAAAAAACCAACTATTGCTGCAATTAATGGCTACTGTGGCGGAGGTGGATGTGAATTAGCTTTGGCTTGTGACATTCGTATAGCTGAAAAAGGTGATTATACAATTGGGCAGATGGAAATTTTGGTAGGAATAATACCAGGAGCTGGAGGTACAACTAGGTTAGCAAGATTAGTTGGTCCGGGAAAAGCATTAGAATGGGTTTTACGAGGTAGAACTTTTTATCCTGAAGAAGCTAAAGAAGAGGGATTAGTCCATCATATTGTTCAAAAAAATGTTCTTGATGAAGCAAAAAAAATAGCCTCCGAGTTTCTTGATAAACCTCCTCTTGCACTTCAATCGATTAAGCAGGTAATAAAAAATAGTTGGAATAAATCTACGCAAGAAAGCGTTGATGAAGAGGGCGATCTTTTTGCTAATCTTATTACCAATGACGATCAAGCCATAGAAATGATGGAAGAATATATTAAGGATGGTCATAATTTCGATAAATTTTAATATTATTAATAAATCATTATATTAAAGTTGAATTAGAGGCAGAATTTATGGATGATGAGTCTTCAAAATTATTTAAATTTCTATCAAAAAAAGATATTTTCAAGAGTACTGAGATTCCACCTAGTGCAAAAATAATTTCTGTAAATATAGATATTGGATCTTTAAAGATTTCTAATAACTTAGAGGATTATAATATTAAAAACATGGTAATTAAAAAAACTAATAAGGTAATTTTTCTTAAAACTATTATTACTGATATTAAAAAAAATAATTCTCAAGTCACTAGTATATGGGCTTTAAATGACTAAATTGATAAACTTATTTATTTCTAGAAAATTATATATTCTGTTTGTTTTTCTTTTAACATCTTGTGGGGGAGGGGGTTCAAATGTTGTCCCTGTTTCAGAAGTCCCAAATGAAATTGTGTTAGAAGATGAATCTGCAAGTAACTTATTTCCTATATTGGATTTAAAAGAAATAGAAACACCGGAATATTTTAATCAATGGGGTTTAGATTTTATTAATGCTTCCAATGCATATGTAGTTGGTGCAACAGGCAAGGGTATAAGTGTAGCAGTAGTTGATGAGGCGTTAGATTGGGGACATCATGAGTTTTTGAGAGAAGGGATATTACATCCAGATAGCGTTTTAACTTATTCCGGAGATAGAGAACCAACTCCATGGGAAAAGTTTCATGGGACAGCCACAGTATCAATAATAGCTGCAAGAAGAGATGCAAAAGATATACCAGGTAACATGCAAGGAGTAGCTTATGAGTCACAAATTTTATTTATTGCCACTGAATTAGGTGACCCGCCAGCTGATGGAGATTACGTCCCAACAACAATCCAAAAATATGACTGGTCTTACTATGATCAATCTGAAGCAAATTTATATAATGAATTATCAAGTCAAGCTGACATAGTAAATAACAGCTTTGGGTTTACTGGACAAATTACAGATTACCCAAAAGATACTTTCGAATCTAATTTTCCAAAATTTATCAACTCCCTCAAAGAAAATAAAGAAACAATGTTTGTTTGGTCTGCAGGTAATTATAATGGAATTACAGACACAAATGGAGAAAAAGTTGATGCTGCAGATCCTGGCTGGTTAGCTGGCCTATCTTATTACTTTCCAGAACTAGCCGATAATAATATTGCTGTTGTAGCTGTTGATAGGGAAGGTAAAATTGCCGATTGGTCAAATAGATGTGGTGTTGTAAAAAGCGCATGTATTGCTGCACCTGGCAGCAGGATCAATGTGGCAATCCCAAATAATTTATACAACTCATTGTCTGAGAAAGAAAAAAATGACCTTAATGAAGGTGTTCTTGAATATTTAAAAAATCACCCAAATGAAGCTTATCTTTTTGCTTCAGGAACTTCTTTTTCTGCTCCCCATGTTACCGGTGCGCTAGCTGTCTTAGCAGGAGCATTTAAAGATAATTTATCAGCAAAAGAAATAATTGATAGACTTTATAAAACTGCAAATAAAGAAGGTGAATATTCTGATGAGGCTATCTATGGGCAAGGGCTTTTAGATCTTGGTGCCGCTATTTCACCTGTTGGTTTTTTATCTGCTTATTCTGGTAATCTATCTTCAGCTAATTCTTTTTCCTTAAAAAGTTCGTATCTTAAAACAGGTATGTCTTTTGGGGATAGTTTAAAGATTTCTCTTAAAAACGATAATATTGTTTTATTTGATGCATTAGGCGCACCTTTTTTTACACCAGCAGTTAATTTTTTTCAATCCAACATAAATCTTAGCCAGCTTGATAGGTTGGTACACTTAAAAAAAGATAGTTACCGGTCTTCGACAAAAAATATGTTTTTCTTTTCTTCATGGAATAATGTAACCAATTCTAATGGCTACAATGGATTAAGGTTAAGTGATGCCGGTTTTGCATTGAAAAGTAATTTAATTAATTTTTCTCTTTATTATGGATTAAATCCTTCAGCTCATATTTTTGACCCTAAAAAAAGATTTAAATTTTCTAGGTCTTTTATGAATAATAATGTTTTTGATATTCCATGGTTGATGAGCGCCGAAGATGGATTTAGCTTTTCTTTGGCTTCTGATTTTATATCTAAAAATATAAGTATGATATTTTTTTCTGGTTTAGAAAGACAAGAAAACTGGTTAAGCCTTCCTTCTTTTATAATCCCAAAGAAAAATAGATCTTTTGGTTCTTATATTTCTTTTGAAAAAGATAATATAAAGAAATATCAAAGTAAAAATTCTTTTGGATTTCTAATAAATAAAGACAAATACCTCTCTAACTCTTTTACAGGGGCTTTTGGTGATCTTGGTAATACTAAATCATTATTTTTCTCAAGTTTTAATGCATATAAATTTGCAAGAAACTATGAATTAATTGCTAGCTTTAATTTTGCTAGGATCTTACCAGTTAAATCTGATCTTTATATAAGAAAAATATCAAGTGTTTATGAAAGTAGTTTTGATATTGGATTAAAGAAAGATAAATTTTTATTTGAGGACGATACTTTTGCTGTCTTAATACGGCAAAAGCCTTATGCAGAGAGAGGAAAACTTGAATTAAATTTACCTATTGGACGCGATAAAGAGAGAAATATCCGATATGAAAGAAAAAATATTTCCATAGAACCTCTAAAAAGAAATATAAGTTTAGAGTTTATATGGTTTAAAGATTTAAAATCTGGAGCTTTAGGGTCATATATTGAAATATCAAAAAATTCATTCAATACAAATTCACCTACTAATTTTTCTTGGCTTTTTACCTATAAAGAAAAATTCTAAAGTCCAAAATCTTTTTTTAGTGGATAAAGGTCTTCAAATTCTGCATCACGATTCTCCATTTGAGCATCAAACGCTTCCTTCATATCAACCTTAGGATGATACATGCCGGATTGCCATAAAGCTATACGATCAAGTCCTTCTTTTACTGTTCTTCCTCTGGTAAAATTGATCATATCTTTTGAACCCCAAACTGCTAGTGGAGTTTTTTCAGCAATTTGAGCGGCTATATCCATAACATAATCCATCATCTCTTCCTGATTTTTAAAAACTTTATTTACAAGTCCTGACTCTTTTGCTTCGTTAGCAAGCAAACGTCGTCCCGTATAAGCAAGTTCTTTTACTAAACCCATTGGAATTAAATATGGAAGTCTTGGAAAAGTTCCTACATCAGCAGTCATTCCAATATTTATTTCTTGAATGCAGAAAAATGCATCTTCAGTACAGTATCGCATATCTGATGCAGAGGCAAAATCAACTGCACCACCAATGCAACCACCTTGCAACGCCATTAAAACAGGAATTCTTGAATTATCTAGACAGCTAAATGTCTCTTGAAGTTTTAATAAGTTCTTATAAAAGCTTCCTCTAAAGCGTCCTTCTTCTTTTTTATTTTTATTATCAGAGCTAGTTACATCATTTTGTGAGAAGACAGAAAGATCCATACCTGCTGAAAAATGTTTTCCAGTTGATGAAATAACAATAACTCTTGCTAGAGCATCTTGATCAATAGCAGTGATAATTTCAGGCAACTCATCCCAAAAAGATCTAATCATGCTGTTAAGTTTTTCTGGTCTATTTAGAGTTAATTTAGCAATCTTATTTTCAATTTCTAAATCAAAGCATTCAAATTTTTTATCTAAAATTGTATCTGACATAATTGACTCCATATAAAAATTTTAGTCATATTAATATATTAATAAAAATTAATACATTACAAATATTAGTAATAACGAGAGGGAATATAAATGGCTATTGATTATGATAAAATAATGTCTCTTGAGACTAAGAATCAGGAATTTTCATATTCTGATAGGGAAACTATGCTTTATGGTTTGGGCATAGGTTTTGGTAAAGATCCATTAAATAATGAAGAATTGAAATTTGTTTATGAGAGAGATCTTAAAACTGTTCCCTCAATGGCCACAGTAATTTCTTGGGGTGCCGGTAATATGCGTGAAAGTGGAATAAATTATTTACTTGTTTTGCATGGTGAGCAAAGATTAAAGATTTATGAACCATTACCACATGCCGCTGATATCCTCGTAGACTCATCTGTAAAAGGTGTCTTTGATAAAGGAAAAGAAAAAGGAGCTTTAATCATTACTGAAACTGATATTAAACTAAAACAAAGTGAAAAGTTATTATGTACATTGAGCTCAACGACCTTTGCTAGAGGTGATGGTGGGTTTGGTGGGCCAAGTGATGGCGCTCCAGCGCCACACTCAATTCCTGAAAGGAAATCAGATGATGAATTCTTTGCAGATACTGAACCAAATCAAGCTTTAATTTATAGATTGTCAGGTGATAGAAATCCTTTGCATTCAGATCCAGAAATTGCAAAAGCTGCTGGTTTTGATGTTCCAATTTTACATGGTCTTTGCACCTATGGTACTGCATGTAGAACAATAATATCTAATGTCTGTAATTATGATAGCACATTAATTGAAGAATTTAATGTAAGATTTTCTTCTCCTGTTTACCCTGGAGAAAAAATTAGCACAGAAATTTGGTCAGATGATAATGTTATTTCATTTAGGTGTTGGGTTAGGGACAGAAATGTAATGGTATTAAATAATGGTAAATGCGTTCTTAAAAAATAAAATATTAATAGAGTTCTATTTTTTAATTATTCATCCTTTTAACAATACCAAGTAAAATCATGCATATTAAAATAACCAGTACAAAACCTTCTAAAGCACCAATATAGTCTATTTTTTTGCTTCTAATTGGAACAAAAGGAGTTTCTTCTATTTCAAATAAAGGCTCCTTTGCAGGTGCAATTTCATCATTCTCCATTTATACCCTCCAATTTAGATAATAACCTATGAATGAGTAGAAGGAAAATTGTTTATTTTTTTTCGGTATTTATGCGTTTCTGAAGCTTGTTAATTTCTTCTTTTATAATATTAGGAAATTCCATTGGTAAAAAATGTGTTGAACCTTTTATTATTTTATGAACTCCAAGTTTATCCTGCTTCATTAATTTTATTGGACCGTCACCTCTTGCAGTGCTATTAAATTCAGCTTGTAGAAGAGTTATTGGACAATTGAGTTTATCTATTAAACCCATAGCATCATGTTTCCATGATGAAAATGTTGCAGCTTCCCATAAAGGATCACAAGTTAGACGAGTTTCATCGCCAATAAGTTCTGTCCCGCCATCAATATAATTTCTTATCGTAGTTTCAGTCCAAGTTTTAAAGATGAGTTTATTTTTATAAGAGTTAAAAATCTCCTCTTTACTTTTCCAATCTCTTCTTCGTTTTTTTGTTGCTTCTGACATCATCATACCTTGTTTAATAATAGGAAAATTTTTGAAAAGAGGGTACTTCCTACCTATTTTAAAAATTACTTTAATTTTGTTGGTCATTAAAACTGGGTCTACTAGGACTAATCCACTTACTAGGTCAGGACGAATAGCTGCGACTTGAATTGCTGAAGCTGCACCCATTGAGTGTCCACTTAAAATTATAGGTTTTTGAGTTTTTTCAACAAATAGTTCAACTGACTTTATTAAGTCATCGCAATAAATTTTCCAGTCATACATATCTTGTGGGTTTGCCTTTAACTTAGTAAATCCATGACCTCTAGCATCAACAGCTCTCACATTGAAATTATCAGATAAAGGCTCTAATAATTCTTTATATGTTAAAGCATTAAAACCGGTAGCATGAGCGAATTGAAAACCTGGCTTATCTTTGTTATCAAAGATTTCAATGAATGAGGTTTCGCCTTCCCCCCAATCGAGTTTTTTTCTTTCGAACATTTTATTTTTCACTTAAAAATTAAATTACTTTGATCCATTCTGCGATTGCTTGACCAATTTCATGTGGTGAATCTTCTTGAATAAAGTGAGTTCCTTTAACTGTAACTTCCTTTTGGTTTTTCCATGTCCTACAAAACTTTCTTTGTTTTCCAACAAGAATTGACCCAGGTTCAGCATTTATAAATAATTTTGGTATTTCATTTTCTGACATCCACCCAGAATATTTTTCAACAATTGCACAAACCTTCTCAGGCTCACCGTTTATAGGTATTTGTCTTGGCCAATCAAGTGTAGGTCTTCTTTCTAATTCATTTAGGAAGGGTTTTCTATAGACTGTCATTTCTTTTTCACTTAAGTCTCTAATAATTGCACTTGGTAAAACACCTTCTATAAAGAGATTTTTTTTAAGAATTAGGTCTTCTCCAGCTTCGGATCTAAATCCTTGAAAAATTGATGTCGCATCATCAGGCCAGGAATCCCAGATAAGATTTTGAACTATAGCCTCCATATAGCAAATTCCTTTAACACTATTTTGATTCTCAAATGACCAATTGAAACCTAGTGATGACCCCCAATCATGTATTACAAAAATAACATTATTATCTATATTTAGTTCTTTTAAGCAGCCATCAAAATATCTTTTTTGTACATGATAAGAATATGTATTTTCACCTTGGTCCTCTAATTTTTCACTATCACCCATTCCAATAAGATCAATAGCTATGCATCTTCCTTGATTCTCAAGATGTGGAATTATGTTTCTCCAAAGATATGAAGAGGTCGGGTTGCCATGCTGAAAAACTATTGGATTACCTTCACCTCTTTCATGATAAGCCATTTTTTTACCAAGGACTTCTACAAATTTTTTCTCTAATTCTTTTTCAGAAATATCTGTCATGATATTTACTCTCCCCTAAAATCAGGTTTTCTTTTTTCGGTAAATGCTTTTATACCTTCTATCCCATCACTTCCTTTAAGTTGTTGAGCAAATATTTGTGACTCTTCTTCCATTTGCGTTTCCAATCCATTAGAAAATGTTTGTCTAAGCATATTTTTAACTCCGGCATACGCTTTTGTAGGACCATTAGCTAATTTTCTTGCTAATTTTTCAGCTTCATCATTTACACTATCATCAGCTACTACTGAATTAACTAATCCCCAATCCAGAGCTTCCTTTGAAGATAAAACTCTATTTGTAAGCATTAGTTCCATAGCTCTTTTTTTCCCAATTGATCGCGGTAAATGAAATGTTGAACTTGCATCTGGTGTAAGCCCTGCCGCTGTATAAGCCATGGTAAAATTAACACTTTCTCCAGCAACTGCTAGATCACAAGCGGAAACAAGCGACAACCCAGCACCAGCTGCTGTTCCACTTATTGCACCTACCAAGGGTGTATCAAGATGATCTATTTTTCCAAGAGCTGCATGTAAATAACCTAACATTTCTGCAAGACCAGATCTTATATTATCTAGTTCAGAAATAAATTTTAGATCTCCGCCAGCGCAAAATAATTTACCTTCACTTTTGAGTAAAAGTGACCTTACAGGAGCACCTCCCTCACATTCAATCGCAACATTTAAAAGGTCTTTAGCCATAGGAATATTAATAGCATTTGCTGCTTCAGGTCTATTTAAAGTAATAATTCCCAAACCTTGATCTATATCAAATTTTAGAGTTTCGTATTTCATAATTTGTCCTTAAAAAAACTATATTGTTAGATCATTTAGACAAGGTCAATATCTTAATTTATGATTGTTCAGCTTCTGCTTGGAGAGGTAAGAATAATTTTGAAGCCTTATAAAAACACAAAGCAGCAATTGGATATAAAATTATTCCAATCGAAAGCAAAGAATATCTTATACCTGTTTGGTCATATCCATTTTCTGCATTAAATATGAAGTCATTAAAGAAGCCTAAGGCAAAGGGCCCTAAAGCAAACCCTATAACATTTGCACTTATATAATAGATTGATGCAGTTCTTCCTCTGAGGTTAACAGGTGAGGCACTTTGAAATGCGGAACCATATAAGCCAGGTCCGCATGACATAAATAAAATCATACCTGCTAAACCAATTTGAGAATAAAATGAATTATCTGATAGTGTGAATAGTAAAAGTGAAAGCCATAGCAATATTACAAAAATACCAGCTATTTTAAGATGCGCATTAATAGTGCCTTTTACAATCATATTGCTAGCTATTATTCCTGCTCCAACGCTTCCTCCAATACCAAGAAATATATTAAAAATACCAAAATTTTGTCCGGCTATTGTTTTTGGAATATCATGTACCCTTACTAGCATTTCTATTCCCCAAGCTAAAACTGAATAACCAACTAATCCTGTGATTGTTACTCCAACAAACATCAGAAGGAAAAATTTCCAAGCCTTTTTTAAAAAGGGCATAAATGAAGCTGATTCCGTTTTTTCAATATTAGTTTCGGGGAAGGGTAAAAATTTCAAAAATAATGCGAATATTAAACCAGGGATTGCAAATAAAAAGAAAGTTATCCTCCAATCAGAGAAGTTAGATAAAAAGCCTATGTAAGGTTTTATAAAATCCATATTTGTGATTACTGCAGCGCCGCCCCAACCAGCAAGAGCAGAACCTAAAAATGGTCCAGTCCCCCATATTCCAAGTGCTAAAGGTAGTTTTTCTTTTGTGAAATAAGCAGCAAATACAACTAATGCAATTGGCCCTAATGCCGCTTCCCCAACACCAACTCCAATTCTAAATATTATTAAATCCCAAAATTGTTGAGCAATTCCACAAAGGCCTGTCAATACGCTCCACATAATAATAGCAAAAATAAGGACGTTTTTTCTGTAGGGGGTGTCAGCTAATCTTCCAAAAATAACAGTAGCTATTCCAAAAAATATTGCAAAAACGGTACCAAAGAGAAATCCTATCTGAGCATCTGTTAAAAGTAACTCAGCTTTTAATTCGGGTATCATAATGGATGGAAGTTGCCTATCAGCAAATGAATAGGTATTAATTGCAGTTAGTAAAATTGCTGCAGTCCAAGCAAGTCTTGATGAGATTATTCTTTGCATTAATTATTTTAGGTTTTAATAGTTTCTGCCTTTATATATTGAAGCTTTTGGTTTTGCTAAAACTTTTTGGACCATTGGTTCAAATGCTTCTAAAGGCATAGATTCATAATCTTTGTCAAATGCACATTGGTCATAAAGGTGGCAAAATTGAGCCGTATATTCAAAATGTTCATGCCCTCTAAATTGTTCGCGCATATCTTTATCTAAACCAAGATGTTCAAAGAAATAATATCCTTGAAAAATACCATGATGATTAAGCATCCAATGATTTTGTTCTGAAACAAATGGTTTGAGAATAGCGGCACCTATTTCAGCGTGATTATATGAACCAAGAATATCTCCCATATCATGAAGTAAGGCGCATACTACATACTCTTCATCTCTATTATCTTTATAAGCTCGAGTTGCAGTTTGTAAGCTATGTTCTAGTCTATCAACGGCAAATCCACCATGATCCCCACTTAGCATCTTTAAATGATCAAGAATTCTATTTGGTAAATCAGCATTAAATCCTGTAGCGTAGTTACCAATTATTTCCCAATCTTCTTTGGTAGACTCAGCCATTGTTCTGTATGAAGCTCTTTGTTTTTCCACTTTTTTATCCATAGCTCTTCCCCTTTTAAACTAAAAAAACCTTTATTTATATTTAATCTATATTATTTGTTAATATATTGGAAAATAAAATGAAAAAAAATATTTTTACCACTATATTTCTCTCGATCTTTTTCCTCACAAGTTGTGAAACGATTGATTCGATAAAGCCATCTTCTGATATTGTCAAAACATCACCTGACTCATTACGATTAACTAACTCAGGTCCTGTTATAGGAGTTGAAGGTGAAGAAGGCATTCACATATGGTTTGGTGTGCCCTATGCAGAAGCTCCTGTAGATAAATTAAGATGGAAAGCGCCAAGAAATGTAAATAGTTGGGATAAAGTTTATGAGGCAACAAATTTTGGTAGCCCTTGCGTACAAATACAATCATCTCTTACTGGAGGTGGTCTAGCTAAACCCGGAGATATAATTGGTGATGAAGATTGTTTGTATCTAAATATTTATGCGCCTTCATATGGTGTAACTTCTGTACCTAAAGAAATAAATAAACTTCCAGTGATGGTATGGATTCATGGCGGAGGTAACACCAGTGGCATGACCTCAGAATATAACCCAGAAAGATTTGTAGCATCACAAAATATAATAGTGGTAACAATTTCTTACAGATTAGGTTTATTTGGATGGTTTTCTCATCCAGAACTAAGAAATAAATCAGATGGTATTGATGCTTCAGCAAATTTTGGACTACTAGATCAAATTAAAGCGCTTGAATGGTTAAGAGATAATATAGAAGGTTTTGGTGGTGATAAAAATAATATCACTATTTTTGGTGAAAGTGCAGGTGGTCAAAATGTGATAGCCTTGTATGTTTCACCTTTAGCTAAAGGTTTATTTCACCGATCGATATCTCAATCAGGCGGAATTACACTCACTTCAATAGAGGATGCTGAAGAGATAGATCGAAACATTCATCCTTTGGACAAAGATTATAGATACAGACACAAGACAACAAAAGAATTAGTCAATTCTCTGCTGAATGAAGGGATAATTAATACACATTTTCATGAGACGGGTAATATTGAAGAATTAATGAATTTAGATTCTCATGACCTAATGAGAAATTGGTCGAAGGGCAATGCTTGGGAGGGTACAACACAATTAGCAAGGATAATTGGAGATGATCTTGTCTTACCTAAAGATAGTATTCTAGCTGCACTAAGCGATAAAAATAGACATGCAAATGTTCCAATTATTCTTGGTGTTAATAAAGATGAAAATAAAACATTTAATCTTTTTGACGAAGAATTAGTTACTAATATCCTAAATCTTAGCTTCATAGTTAAAGATCCTTTTTTTTATGATTTGAAATCTGATTATCAGAGTTTAGCCTGGCGATCCAATGCTGTAGATACGCCTGCTGATGCAATAGTGAATGGAGGTTATTCAAATGTTTACGCCTATAGATTTGATTGGGATGAACAACCAAGTATTTTGGGTATGGATTTTTCTTTTTTATTAGGTGCTGGACATGGCCTAGAAATTCCATTTGTAATGGGTGATTTCGATTTTGGAAGACAGACTAGATTTTTATTTACTAAGAAAAATGAGTTTGAAAGAATAAAATTATCAAAATTAATTATGCAATATTGGGCACATTTTGCTAAAGATGGATATCCAAATGCTCAATTAGAAAATGCTGTTCAGTGGGATAAATGGCCTAAGGGCGGAATCAATAAAGATAGGATAATGATATTGGACACTAAACAATCAAATGCACCAAGGATGAGTAATGGATATGCTCCTCATGACAAACTTGTAAATATTTTTGAAAATGATGAAAGGTCTCTTAAAGTTAATAACAAGTGTTCTTTCTTAGAGGATGTATATTCTTGGGTTGATAACTGGCAAATTAAAAATAATGCTTGCCGGTAAGGATGATTTTTATGAAATATGATTGTTTATTTGTTGGTAATGCAATTGTTGATATTTTAGCAGATGTAAGTTTTGAGTTTATGAATGATCAGGGTATTGAACCAGGATCTTGGAGACCTGTTGAAAAAGAAGAAATTGAAAAATTACAAAGTATAATTCCAGATAATAAAGTTGCTTCAGGAGGATCCGCTGCAAATTCAGCTGTTGGATTTTCATTTTTGGGAGGGTCTTCAGCCTTCATTGGAAGGGTAAAAAATGATGCTTTAGGAATTGAGTATATCAAAGATATGGATGATGCAGGTGTAAAGTTTACATCAAACCCCTCCAAGACAGGATTAGATACTGGAAGATGTCTAGTTTATGTAACTCCTGATGCCCAAAGATCAATGAGAACCTATTTAGGTGCGGCTTCTCAATTGTCTCCTGATGAGGTTAATGAAGAAAGTATTGCAAATTCAGCAATAGTTTATCTTGAGGGTTATTTGTGGGATGAAGATTTAGCTAAGTCTTCATGTAAAAAAGCTTTGGAGTTAGCTAAAAAGAATAATATTCAAACCGCTCTTAGCTTATCTGATTCATTTTGTGTAACTAAATGGCATAAAGAAATTTTAGATCTAACAAAGAATGTAGATATCGTTTTTGGTAATGAAGAAGAGTTTAAGGCTCTATTTAAAACAGAGATTTTATCTGATGCAATTTCAGCTTCTAGATCACAATTAAAACTATCTATTATCACCCGTGGTCACAATGGCTCTATAGTTATTTCCGATTCTCAAACTGATGAGGTAGTAGCTTATCCCCCTGATAAATTAGTTGATACAACAGGAGCAGGGGATTTATATGCTGCAGGATTTTTATATGGTTTAAGTAAAAATATGCGTCACCATGAGTGTGCTAATTTAGGTTCCTATTTATCTTCTAAAGTTATTTCTGTTTTAGGCCCGCGTACAGAAAAAGACATTAAGGAACTTGCTATTTCTAAGGGTTTATTATCCTGATTTTTTTTGATAAATTTTAACTAATATTATAAGATTTTAAAATGCAATTACCATTACCCACTTCAGATCAAGCTTTACCAGGGAGGGATATTCCTATTGAAGTAAGTGATCTTCATTTTGTAAATGGTAATCGAATAAAACCACCATTTGAAGATGAAATCGAAATAGCTGATTTTGCTTTAGGTTGCTTCTGGGGTGCCGAGAGAAAATTTTGGGAAGTTGAAAATGTGTATTCAACTGCAGTCGGTTATATGGGAGGATTCACACCCAATGCGTCATATGAGGAGGTATGTTCAGGGTTAACAGGTCATACTGAAACAGTTAGAGTTTTTTATAAACCTAATTTAGTAGATTATAATATTTTGTTGAAAACTTTTTGGGAGTCTCATAACCCCACACAGGGAATGCGGCAGGGAAATGATATAGGAACACAATATAGGTCAGCAATTTTTACCCATTCAAGTAAACAGAAAACATTGGCAGATGAGTCTTTGAAGGTCTTTAATTTACAATTAAAAGAAAATGGTTTTTCTGATATTACGACAGATATTACGCAAGGAAATGATTTTTTCTATGCTGAGGATTATCATCAGCAATACCTTTCTAAAAATCCAAATGGCTATTGTGGTCTAGGTGGAACTGGAATTTCATATCCTTTTGATAAAAATACTTGAAAAAAATTTATTAAAAATTATATATATAGTATAGCTTTCGTTGATAATATTTTCCGATTGCAAATTTATTAATAAAAATAATAAAAAAATTTAAAAGCTAATTTTTTTTAGGAGAAAAAATGTCTTTAAGAATAAATTCTGATGCACCAAATTTTGAGGCAGAAACTACAGAAGGAAAAATAGATTTTTATGACTGGGCAGGGGACAGTTGGGTTATATTATTTTCTCATCCAAAAGACTTCACACCAGTTTGTACGACTGAACTAGGTTATGTTGCCGGTTTAAAATCAGCCTTTGATGATAGAAACTGCCAGATTATTGGACTCAGTGTTGATCCTGTTGAAAATCATAAAGAATGGGCGATTGATATAGAAGAAACTCAAGGTAATAGAGTTAATTTTCCGATGATAGGAGATCCTGAATTAAAAATAGCTAAGCTATATGACATGTTACCGGAAACTGAAGGCTCAACATCTGAAGGAAGAACTGCAGTTGATAATGCTACAGTTAGATCAGTATTTATTATTGGTCCTGATAAAAAAATAAAGGCAATGATTACATATCCAATGAGTACAGGTAGAAATTTTGATGAAGTTTTGCGCTTACTTGACTCATGTCAGCTTACTGCAAAACACCAAGTTGCCACTCCAGCAAATTGGCTTAATGGCGATGATGTAATAATAGTTCCAGCAGTAAATGATGAAGATGCTAAAAATAAATTTCCTGGAGGTTGGAAAGCGCCAAAACCTTATTTAAGAATAGTTAAACAACCTAAAGATTGATTTAATAATCTTAAAACTTTGACTCTATCATAAGATAGAATTCTCTTTTTTGGCCAACGAAATATCTATAACTTCCAAAGGCAAAATCAGCTCTATTTGCATAATATTTATCAGCGACATTATTAATATAAATACCAATACTAAGGTTTTCATTGATAGGTGTTTTTGCTCTTAAGTTAATAACATTATGTCCTTTATAAAAATGCGTATTTCTTTCATCTACAGGGTAGCTATCTATTTTTTCCCATTCAAGTTCAATTCTTGTTCCTTCTTTAGGTGAATAAATAAATCTAGTGTTAGCTATGAGTTCTGGAGCTGAGTCAATCTGATTTCCTGATTTAATACCATTTGGCAAGTGATCAAAATCATATTCATGTTCTGCAAAACTGGTAGAATTTTCAATTTGAAAAAATTCATTAAATTCTGCAATGATATTAATTTCTAATCCTCTATGGGTAGTCTTTCCATTTTCTACATTAAACCCTTGTGAGTCTCTAAAAAAGTAATTCTCTTTTTTCATATCAAAGCCTACTAGCTCTATATTAAAAATATTGAAACCACCCCTAATACCAATTTCAATGCTATCAAGTTTTTCAGATTTTGCTCCACCAGGAATCTGTTTACTTTGTATACGATATAAATCTGTAGTTTGTGGAGCTCTATTTCCACGAGAGTAGTTGGCAAAAAAGAGCTAGCTCATCATTTATTTTATGATTGATTGCTAACTTTGGTGAAAATTCAGTGAAATCATCATCTCTATTAGGTGATACTTGAATTCTACCTTTAGTTCCTGGTTCAATATTTGTTTTGTATTCGTATTCAACTTTTTCACCTCGTATACCAGTTACTACTTTTGTTTTTTCAGAGAGGTTCCATTCTATGTTTACGAAAGCAGCTAAAATCTGACTATCAATATCATAATCATAATGTGCACCTTTAGGATAAGCTAATCTAGGACCAAAAGAGACATCTGGAGCGCTTTGGAATTCACTTAATTCACCTTCAGTCATTTCTAAATCAAGACCAATTGTCATAAAGTGATTATTAAATGAACTCTGATACATAGTTTGTAGCCCTAAACTTTTATGGCTATTTTCTTCTAGAGGTTTTCCAGGAAGAAAATGCATTTTAAAATCCATATCAGTGTACCTAAAATATGGCGTTATGCTTAATGAGCCATTTTGGAAATCTTGAATGATTTTTAGATAAGATCTTATATTGTAAGTGTCTCTAAAGGCTTCAGGATCGGGATTTTTATATTTAATTTCTTTATTTTTATATGCTTGGTAACCTTTTATGTAACCCATAGTTTCTTGATTAAGGTTAGTCCCTGATAATAGAAAAATATAATCTTTTGCGTTCTTTTGAGTATTCATTCTAATTAAGAATTTCTGTTGACCATAATGCGGTTTATCAAATTTATCTGAGTTTTCGTTAGCATAGTTATTTGTGTAGCCATTATCTTCTTTCCAAAGAAAATTAAAAAGTATGTCACTATTATCTAGATTTCGATAAGCGCTAGAATTAAAAATAATTTTATTTTTTCCAGCGCGAAGATTTATTTTATTATTATAATTAGGGTTATCTTTTTCGGTTATTACATTCACAAGACCATGAACGGCATTAGAACCATAAAGAACTGATCCAGGGCCTCTAATAACTTCAGTTCTTTCCCCGATCTCAATAGTTGACTCCATTAATCCATTAACATTAGAAAATCCTGGAGATCTTAAGGGTATACCATCTTCTAGATACAAGAAACTCCCAGCTCCTGCACCACCAGATAAGACCGGAGATCGTATTGAAGTTAAATGCTCTTGACCACTACCTTGGCTAATAAATACACCTGGCATTCTGTTTAGAATATTACTTGGATTATCAGCGCTTATAAAATTGATTTCTTCACTATTGATAAAGGATAAATTTCCAGTTTCATCAATGATTGGTGTTTTATTTTTTGTTCCTGTTACTACAATTTCTTCAATATTTTTTGAGTAGAGAAATATTGGATTTACAATAAAAACTATAATCAGAAAGTAAATTATCTTATTTAACTTCATTTTTTTCTTTCTAAATTTTTTTATTATTGTTTTATTAATCTAATTAGATCATGGAAATGAACAAAACCTATAGGATTGTTATTTTCATTGATTATAAACAGACCTTGAATTCCTAGTTGATTTATAAGACCTAGCGCCTCACTTGCCAACATATTTTCGCTTACAGTTTTTGGTTTTGAATTCATTATTTGGTCTACACTTTTATTTAATAATTCAGGACCCATATGTCTTCGTAAGTCACCATCTGTTAGAATTCCAATTAGTTTATTTTCTTTTATTACTCCCGCACAACCAAAACCTTTTTCAGATATATTTATTAGAGCCTCAGACATATTAGTCCCTGATTGAAGTAAGGGAATAGACTCATCTTTATGCATAATATCTTTCAATGTTAATAAAGCGGCACCTAACTGCCCACCGGGATGTAGTGATTTAAATTTATCTTTATCAAAACCTCTCTCATTTAAAAGACAAATAGCTATGGCATCGCCAACAATTAATTGCATTGTTGTAGATGTGGTAGGAGCTAATCCATTTGGACAAGCTTCAGTTGCTTTAGGTAAAATCAATGCGATGTCAGAAGATTGCGAAAGCAAACTATTTGATGATGATGTTATGCTGATCAAACCTATATTATTTTCCTTTGAAAAATGAATGATGTCACTAAGTTCGGATGTCTCGCCTGACCAAGATATAGCAAAAATAATATCTTCACTTCCTACCATACCCATATCACCATGACTGGCTTCAGTTGGATGAACAAAATATGATGGCGTTCCTGTAGAAGACAATGTCGCAGAAATTTTTTTACCTATATGACCTGATTTCCCTACACCGGTAACGATCACTTTACCTTTTATATCAAGAATTTTTTTTATAGCAGAAGAAAAGTTATTATCAAAAAAATCCTTTAAAAGTTCAATTCCTTCACTTTCGTCTTCTAGAACTTTTTTTGCTACTTTTTGTATCTCTGACATTTTATCCTCTGCCTATAGAATAATATTCAAAACCTAGTTCTGTCATCATATCAGGATCAAAGATATTTCTAAAATCATATATTAAAGGTTTTTTCATTGAATTTTTTAATTTATTTAAATCTAAATTTTTAAATTCTTCCCAATCCGTTAAAATTACTAGGCAATCAACATTTTCAGCAGCTTCATAAGCTGATTTCTTCCAATTTACATCTTTAAGAATTTTTGATGCTTCTTTTTCTCCTTCAGGGTCATAGACTGAAATATTCATTTCATTTTCTTGAAGATCTGGGATTATTATAAGGCTTGGAGATTCTCTCATATCATCAGTTTCTGCTTTAAAAGTTACTCCAAGTATTCCTATTTGATTTTCAGAATGTTTATCTAATTTATCTAAGATTTTTTTACTTATATTTTTTTTTCTATTTTCATTTCCTAATATTACACTTTCAAGTAATGTTTGAGGTGCGCCATACTTTTTTCCCGATTCAATTAATGCCCTAGCATCTTTTGGAAAACATGAGCCTCCAAATCCTGGTCCAGGTTCAAGGAAATGTGGACCAATTCTCTTATCTAAACCAATACCTTTTGCTATATCAGTTACATTCGCACCAATCTTTTCACAAAGATCTGCAATTTCGTTAATAAATATTATTCTCATCGCAAGCATTGAATTACTTGCGTATTTGATTAGTTCGGATGATCTTCTTGAAGTAAAAAAGATTTTATCTTCATTAATTATATTTTTGTATAGATTAACCATTATTTTTCTGCTTGTCTGATTGTCAGTGCCAATTACAATTCTATCTGGATTAATAAAATCATTAATAGCATTTCCTTCTCTCAGAAATTCTGGATTAGAAATTACTGAAAAATCTGAATGTAAACAATTTTCTTTAATTATATCCTCAACCTCATCACAAGTACCTACAGGCACAGTAGATTTGATTATTATTTGTGTATTTGGAGAGATAAATTCAGAAATTTCTCTCACACATTGATGTACGAAGGTTAAATCTGCATCTCCATTTTCGTTTGTAGGAGTTCCAACTGCAATAAGAACAATCTCTGAATCTTTAATATTTTCGTTTATATTCAACTCAAAACTTAAATTATTATTTTCTACATTTTTCAATAATAACTCTTCAAGACCAGGCTCATAAATTGGGACTTTATTATCTTTTAGTAATTCAATTTTCTTATCACTATTATCAATGCAAGTTACTTTGTGACCGGAATCTGCGAAGCAAAAACCAGAAACTAATCCTACATAACCACATCCAATTACTGAAATTTTCATTTATTAGCCAAATAAATTAATTTTTTCATTAACAACTTTTTCCAAATATGGTGACGGTGAAAAATCTGAACCAAATTTTTCTTCCATTTTTTGATGCCACTTCAAAATCTTATCATAACCAATTAGCTGCCCATAAAACATTGGTCCACCCTCATACATTGGCCATCCATATCCGTTGATCCAAACTATATCAATATCACTTGCTCTTATAGCCATTCCTTCTTCTAAAATTTTGAAACCTTCATTAATCATAGGGTACAAACATCTCTCTAGAATTTCTTCCTTGCTTATCTCTCTTCTTTTAATCTGATGCTTTTCTGAAAATTCAATAATTAATTTTTCCACTTCTGTGTCAGGAGATTTGTTCCTTTTCTCATCATATATATAAAAACCTTTACCAGTTTTTTGTCCAAGCCTTCCTGCTTCACATAATTTATCTCTTAATGTATCTCCAGTTGATAAGTCTTCATCCCATCCAATATCGAGACCAGCTAGATCCGACATTGCAAAAGGTCCCATAGGAAAACCAAAATCAAATAAAGCATCATCTACCTCCCAAGGCATGGCACCTTCCAAAATAAGTTTGTTAGCCTCTCTCTGTCTTTGCGCAAGAATCCTGTTACCAACAAAACCAGGACACACACCTACTACTGCCGCAACTTTTCCAATACTTTTTGCCATTTTCATAGAAGTTGCTACAACTGATTTCGAAGTTTTTTCACCTCTAACAATTTCTAAAAGACGCATTACATTAGCTGGGCTAAAAAAGTGGAGACCTATAACATCTTCAGGTCTATTTGTTACTGCTGCAATTTCATTAATATCAAGAGCTGATGTATTTGTTGCCAAAATTGAACCTTTCTTAGCAATACCATCCAATGATTTAAAGATATCTTTTTTCAAATCCATATTCTCAAATACTGCTTCAATTATTAAATCGCAATTTGATAAATCACTAATATCTGTAGAACCTTTTATAAGATCTGTCCTTTTTTCAACATCTTCAAAAGTTATTCTTCCTTTATTAGCGGTATTTTCATAATTTTTTCTAATAATACCTAAACCTTTATCAAGATTTTCCTGACTTTGTTCAATAATAGTTACTGGTATACCCACATTGGCAAAATTCATTGATATGCCACCGCCCATCGTACCTGCACCAATAACCCCAACAGATGCAAAGGGTTTAATTTCAGTGTCGGGTTCAATATCTGGAATTTTTGCAACCTGCCTTTGAGCAAAGAAAACATATCTTTGAGCAGCCGATTGAGTCCCAGTTACAAGCTCCATAAATAGTTTTCTTTCTATCTTTATACCTTCATCAAAAGAATTATTAACTGCTGCTTCAATGCATTGAATATTATATTCTGGAGCTAGAAAACCACGTGCCCGTCTTGCTATCGATGCTCTAAAGTCTGTAAAGATATTTTCATTGCCTCTAGCGGCTTCAACTTTCTCATTCATTTCACTAATCCTTACTAATGGACGATTTTCAGAAACTATTTTTTTAGCAAAATTAATTGAGTCTTCTCTTAATCCATCTTCATTAGCAATTTCATCAACTAAACCCATTTCTAAACATTGTTTAGCAGGAACATGTTGACCTGATGTAACCATTTGAAGAGCTTTTTCTACCCCAACAACTCTTGGAAGTCTCTGAGTTCCTCCTGCACCAGGAAGTAAACCAAGGTTTACTTCAGGCAAACCGCATTTTGCTGAGGGAACAGCAATACGATAATGACATGTAAGAGCAACCTCTAGACCACCGCCTAAAGCTGTTCCATGAATTGCTGCAATAACTGGTTTATTAGAATCTTCAATAAATTCTTGAACTTCAAAAAGTGATGGTCCTTTTGGTTCTTTACCAAATTCAGAAATATCTGCTCCAGCTATAAAAGTTCTGCCCTCACATATTATTACAATTGCTTCTATTTCTCCGTCATTTCTTGCTTCGGTAATTCCTTTATGCAAGCCCTCTCTTACCGGAGCCGACAACGCATTCACTGGAGGTGAATTCAAAGTGATTATAGAAATATTTCCATCTTTCTCAATTGTTGTTACATCATTTACCGAAGTCATACTTTTTCCTTTCGCCAACCATACAATACCTTTTTATTATCTAAATTTAATAGATAGAAACAATAGGAGATTAATAAGAAAATGCAAAGTATAATAATATTTTAGAGTTTTATATTATATTTTTTGACACCAAAAATTATACATTTCTATAAAAGTTGAAGGATATTTGATTTCAAAATTTTTCCATTTATCAAGATTTCGTAAATCATACCCATATTTACTAATGAACTCTTCTTGAATTGATTGACGTATTGAAAATCCTAAAAATTTTAGGCTATTCTCTTCCATTAACAGTATTAGGTCATCTATCGTATATTGATGTTCTTGAACATGAAATAGGAGATCTCTGAATTCAGATAAAGAGAAGAAATCTGAAAAATTCCTAAGGGAGTATATTATTTCATTTTCTTCTTCTATAAGGTTATTTCTAAAATTTTTTATATTCTCAGGCGATAGATTTTTATTTTCATTTCTAATTTTGTGTCTTAGTAAGTTAATATCTTTTCTTGCAATTGAGCTATAAAGGCCAATTTTAATAAAACCGTTTCTTTTTAAAACATTAACTAATTTTTTAAGACCTCTTTTTGGATCTTCCATGTGATGGATTACTCCAATTGACTCTATGACATCAAACTCTTTTTCTAATTGAGAAACATTAAGAATGTCACATTCAAAAAAATTAATATCAATTTTATTCTCAATTGCCTTTCTTTTGGCATAAGATAGGCTTGAAAGACTGATATCAATTGCATCTATATTTTTTGTAAAATATTGCTTTCCTGCTAGAATAGGATGTCTTCCCGTTCCACATCCTGCAATTAATAAATCAGGTTTTTTTATAAATTTATCGCTTATTTTATATGATATTTCATTTTTTAGAAATTCATCAAAATTAAGTGTATTGATGTTTTCTAACAAACCCCATCTTGGATAAGGGTTATTCTCATATTGGTTTTTAACTTTTTTTGAAACTTTATCCTTTATGGTATCAATTTTTTTTATTTCCTTACTTATTTCTTCTTCTTCATAAGCATTAAATATATTTAAAGTTACAAACTCATTAAGAAAATTTGTTCCTTCATTATTTTTAATTATATAATCTTTTATTTTATAAGAAATTTTTTCAATAGGAACATAACTAGCTAGCAAGAAAAGATCTTCCTGGCTAAAATTTTTAGATGAAATTGATTTAATTATTTCCTTTTCAAGTAATATGCATTTTTTCGAAATTGAATTTTTTAATATATCATCTGAAATATACTCACTCATAAAACTCTGTTTAGTAAAAAGAAATAATAATTCAGATTTTCCTTTTAATATCAGGTTTGACTCTTTTGAAATTCTTTTTTCAAGTAAGTATTTTTTAATTTCTCTTATATTTTTTTCTGTGGCTAGGTCTTTTACAAAATCTTTTTTTAATAAAGCTATAAATAAATTATAGATATACGAAGATTTATCAAAATCATTTATAAATTCTTTAGCGTTTTTATAAAAACCTAGTTCTTGTAAAATAATTATCGCATAAGGCTGAAGTTTTCTATCGTCAAATTCCTCATTATTGAAAATTTTAAGAAATATATGTTTGAAGCTTTCATCATTTGAAAATTTAATAAAAGTTTCTAACGAAATATTAATAACACATTCAATAAATAAAGCTTTTGTCAAAGCTTCATCTTGATTTAAAACAAGTAATTTCATTAAGTTTTTTAGAGATTCTTCAAATTTTTTTAATCTTATTAATGATAAAGATTTATTTTGTATGGCCTGTTTATTGGTGCTACTACTTTGGATTGATTTTTCAAAAAAATCTAAAGCTCTTTCATAATTTTTCTCTTCAAATTCAAATACACCTAAAGTATTAAGCACTTCATCATCTTTTTCTTCTTTTGATATATATTTTTCAAAAAATAATTTTGCTTCTTTTCTTTTTTCAAGTGAGTGATATGATTTTGCAATCCATTTTAAAGTTTGATAGTTATGTTCATTTTGTTCAAATGAATTACTTAACTCATTGATAGCAAATTCGAATTCTTTTTTTTTAAAGTGGATTTTTCCTTTTATAAATAATCCAAAGTGATGATTAGGATTAAGCATTAAACCTTTATCAAGATATTTTTCTGCTGAATTGATTTGGTTTAACTGCAATAAAAGATTTGAAATATTAAAACAAATGATAGGATTATTTGGTTTTAAGCTTAAGGTTTTTTTAAAATACTCTAATGCCTCTTTATATTTGCTCTTTTGTAAGAGTATTCTAGCAATTTGGTTAATGCTATTAGCGTTCTTAGAATCTGAATTCGAAATCTCTTTGTATATTTCATATGCTTCATCAAATTTTCCCTCTTGGAAATATTTATTTGCAAGACTTTCTTTATTTTTTAAATCTAAAGTTTCTTTAAGATTTATTGTTATTGTTTCTTTTCTTTTATCTTCTGAATTCATTCCATATTCTTAAATTTAAGTGGACTAATGCCTTTAATTATATGATAACACTGATATTCAAAAAAGGAATTTTAATTGTCTGCTTCAAAAAATGCTATTGATTTAATTCAACTTAATTTCGAAAAAGAAGGCTATATTTGCAATTTACAAATAGCCACAGCAATATATTTAAGCCAAAATTTAAACAAACCAATATTGGTTGAGGGACCACCTGGAGTTGGAAAAACAGAATTAGCTAAAGCAACCTCCGAATGGATGAATAAATCATTGATTAGATTACAATGTTATGAAGGGCTTGATGAAGCCAAAGCTTTGTATGAATGGAAATATGGAAAGCAACTTTTATATACTCAAGTATTAAAAGATAAATTAAATGATATTATTTCTGATAAGAGCGGTTTAGAAAGTTCAATAGAAAGTCTGCATAATTTTGATGATATATTTTTCTCAGATAAATTTTTGGAACCAAGACCACTATTAAAGGCTGTTAGTGATGATAAAGGAACAGTTTTACTAATTGATGAAATTGATAAATCTGATGACGAATTTGAAGCCTTTCTATTGGAGATTTTATCTGATTATCAAGTATCAATTCCTGAAATCGGAACAATAAAAGGGAAAGTTAAACCAATTGTTTTTTTAACCTCAAATAACACTAGAGAAATTGGCGATGCTTTGAAAAGAAGGTGCTTGCATTTATATATTCCTTTCCCTGATGCTAAATTAGAAGAACAAATTATTGCCTCACGAGTTCCAGATATTGAAAAAAAATTAAAAACAGAATTAGTAAATTTCGTTCAGAATTTAAGGGATTTGGATTTAAAAAAGTTACCATCAGTTGCCGAAACAATTGATTGGGCAAAGTCATTGGTTCTTTTAAATGTAAAATCTCTTGATGCAAATCTTGTAAGAGAAACTCTTAATGTATTGCTCAAATTTCAAAGCGATATCGATGCTGCTGACTCTGAGATAGAGGCGATGATTAGAAAAGGAAACGCTTAAAGAATAAAGCATGGTCGATTTTTTAAGAGATTTTATTAAGGTTTTACGATTATCAGACGTAAGGATATCTTCTTCAGAAACCATAGACGCTATGAAGATATCTTCAATTATTGGTCTTGATGATAAAAACTTGTTAAAGGAAAGTTTATCTCAATCACTTGCTAAGAGCATTAGAGAGAAAGAAATTTTTGCGGATTGTTTTGATAACTTTTTTAAAGAAGATTTTATGAATATAGATGATCCTTCTGAAGAAGAGGTTCATGAAAAGAATGTTTCTGATAAAATTTATGATCCTCAGAACAATAATGACTTGGAATCTTTACTTAAAACATCGGACAAAACCGCCTTAATGACATCTCTAGCAGATGCTGCAAGTGAAGTAGGTTTAAGGGATATAAAACTTTTCACACAAACAGGGATGTTTACAAGAAAAATACTTGAGTCTATGGGTCTAGAAAAACTCAATAATGATATTTTCCAAGCCTCTAGAGAAGGAAATAATAAAAGGGAAGAGGATTTAAAAGAGGTTAGGGAGCGTATTCGTCTTGAGATTAGAGATTATGTGGAACATCAATTAAAGTTAAGAACATCTGAGTCTGGAAAACAAATACGAGAAGATGCTCTTTCTCAAATTAGATTAAGTCAGGTAGATAAGTCTGATTTTGCTTTAATGACCGGGATTGTAAGAAAGATGGCGAAACGTTTAATAGCATTACACTCTAGAAAGAAAAGAAAAGCTAATAGAGGTGTTTTGGATATTCGTTCAACATTGAGAGTAAACCAACAACATGATGGATTACTTTTTAAAACTTTATGGAAAAGAAAAAAAGTTGATCGCCCAAAAGTTATTGCCCTCTGTGACGTGTCTGGATCAGTAGCAAATGTTGCAAGATTTTTTCTAATGTTCTTATATAGTTTATCAGAAGTTTTGCCCAATATTCGTTCTTTTGCTTTTTCCAATAAAGCTGGTGAAGTAACTGATCTCTTTGATACAAAGGATATAGAAGATGCAGCAGCAGAAACATTAATCTTACATGGGGGAGGCTCAACTGATTATGGTCAATCATTAAGTGATTTAGAGGGTTTTATCGAAAATGATATTGATAGAAAAACAACATTAATTATTTTAGGTGATGGACGATCAAATTTTGGTGATCCAAGGACAGATATTTTAAAATCATTACATGAAAAATCAAAAAGAATTATTTTTCTAAATCCAGAACCAAAAACTTTATGGGGAACTGGTGACTCTGAGATGAATAGGTATGCACCATATTGCCATAAAGCCAAAGCATGCAGTTCCTTAAGTGATCTTGAAAAGGTTGTAGAAGATCTTTTAAGATATTCATTTTAAAAAGGTAAGCTTCTTTCCCCTGATAAAAATAGATCAACTGAGCTTGCACATTGACGACCTTCGCGAATTGCCCAAACAACTAGCGATTGTCCTCTTCTCATATCACCTGCGGAGAAAACATTATCAATACTAGTTTTATAATCTGATGTATTTGCAAGTACATTACCTCTTGAATCTTTTTCAACGCCAAGTTTTTCAATCATTCCTTTATGCGTTGGATGTATAAAACCCATTGCCAATAAAACTAAATCAGCTTTTAACTTAAAATTACTATTTTTTATTGGTTTCATTTTATCATTAACTTTTACACAATTAATTGCTGTCACAGAACCATTTTCGCCTTCAATTGATTCTGTCAAAACAGAAAAATCTCTCAATGCGCCTTCCTCTTGGCTTGATGAAGTTCTTAGTTTTAAGGGCCAGTTTGGCCAAGTTAAACCTTTATCTTCTTCTTCCGGTGGAATAGGCATAATTTCTAATTGTGTTACTGACTTTGCACCCTGTCTTATTGATGTGCCTATACAATCGGAACCAGTGTCACCACCTCCGATAACAATCACATCTTTATCCCTAGCTATTATTTCTTTTGAAAAGATATTGGCCTCGTTTGATACCCTTCGGTTTTGTTGAGGAAGAAAATCCATAGCAAAATGAACACCATCTAACTCTCTACCTTCAATAGGTAAATCTCTTGGATATTCAGAGCCGCCCGCTAGCACCACTGCATCATACTGATTTTTTATTTCATCAATACTAATATCCTTTCCAACATTTATACCAGTTTTGAAATTAACACCTTCTTTTGACATTTGGTCTTCTCTTTTATCAATTAGATGTTTTTCCATTTTAAAATCAGGTATTCCATATCTAAGAAGTCCACCAATTTTTTCGTTTTTTTCAAATACAGTTACATTATAACCGGCTCTAACTAGTTGCTGGGCGCACGCCATACCAGCTGGACCAGACCCAATAATAGCTATAGTTTTATCTATCTTTTTTTCTGCAATAACAGGAACAATCCAACCATTTTTATAACCAGTATCAATAATTGAACACTCTATAGTTTTTATAGAAACAGGTTCTTCATATAGATTTAGAGTACACGATGCTTCACAAGGAGCAGGACATATTCTTCCTGTGAATTCAGGAAAATTATTTGTAGAATGGAGATTATTAAGAGCCTCTTCCCATTTGTCTGAGTAAACTAGATCATTCCAGTCAGGTATTTGATTGTTGACTGGGCAACCAGAATGACAATATGGTACCCCACAATCCATACATCGTGCAGCTTGATCCTTAGTCTCATCGTTCGTAAGCGGGACAACAAACTCATTATAGTTTGTTATTCTAGAGTCCACATCAAGATATTTTCTATCTTTTTTTCTGATTTCCATAAAACCTGTAACTTTACCCATTTTTAATCCTTTATGCTCTTTCTTCTTCTTGTTTTTTTTCAATGTTTTGCATTAAAACTTTTTTATATTCAACCGGCATTACCTTTTTAAATAAAGGAAGATAATTTGAAAAATTATCTAATATTTCTGATGCTTTCTTACTATTTGTATAGTGCAAATGGTTTTTAATTAATTTGTTTAATCTATTTTTATCGTTGAAGAGATGATTATCTATAAATTTATCGTTACTATTGTCATTATCTTCAGTGATTGTTTCAAGCTCAATCATTTCAGGGTTGTAAAGATCCTGAAGTTTATCATCTGGATCAAGTATATATGCAATACCTCCAGACATTCCGGCGCCAAAATTTCTACCTACATCACCGATTACGACTACAATACCACCAGTCATATATTCGCAACAATGATCGCCAGCACCTTCAACTATAGCTGTCGCACCAGAATTTCTTACAGCAAATCTTTCACCTGCTATACCTCTAAAGTAGCATTCACCCTCAATAGCTCCATAGAGAACAGTGTTACCTACTATCATGCTTTCTTCTGGAATTATTGATGATACTAGGGAAGGGCGTATAGAAATTCTTCCACCTGACAATCCTTTTCCTACATAATCATTTGCTTCGCCTTCTAAATCTAATGTTACGCCTTTTGCTAGAAAAGCGCCAAAACTCTGTCCAGCTGTCCCTTTAAGTTGAATATTAATTGTGTCATGAGCTAATCCAGCATGACCATATTTCTTTGCTACTTCATGAGAGAGCATAGTTCCGGTAGACCTATCTGTATTTTTGATATCACTATGAATTTGAATTGGTTTCTGATTATTGATTGCTGTTTTAGCTTTATCAATAAACTCTCTATCTAAAATTTCATATATGTTATGATCTTGTTCTTTACTATTAAAATTGTCTTCGCCTTCCCAATTTTCAGCTTTGAAGAACAAGTTCTTAAAATCAAGACCTTCTGCCTTCCAATGCTTGATAGCTTGATTAGTTTCTAAGACTTCACTTTGACCAATCATATCATTAAAATTTTTAAATCCTAATTCAGCCATGATTTTTCTTACTTCCTCAGCTACAAAGAAGAAGTAATTGACTACATGCTCTGGCTGTCCGTTAAAGAGTTTTCTTAACTCTTTATCCTGAGTTGCAATGCCAACTGGGCATGTATTTAAATGACATTTTCTCATCATAATACATCCAGAAGCAATAAGTGGAGCTGTTGAAAAACCAAATTCGTCAGCCCCTAACAAGGCTCCGACAACAACATCTCTCCCAGTCCTTAACCCACCATCAACTTGAACAGCTATCCTGGATCTTAAACCATTAAGAACAAGAGTTTGATGAGTTTCTGCAAGTCCAATTTCCCATGGACTTCCGGCATGTTTGATTGAAGTTAATGGGCTAGCACCAGTTCCCCCTTCAAAACCAGAAATTGTTACATGATCTGCTTTAGCTTTAGATACGCCTGCAGCTACAGTACCAACACCAACCTCAGAAACAAGTTTAACTGAGATTGCTGCATCAGGATTAGAATTTTTTAAATCGTATATTAATTGAGCTAGGTCTTCGATCGAATATATATCATGATGCGGCGGTGGAGATATTAATCCAACGCCAGGAGTTGAGTATCTGACTTTTGCAATTGTATCGTCAACTTTGTGTCCTGGGAGCTGTCCGCCTTCACCAGGTTTTGCTCCTTGAGCCATTTTTATCTGAATCATATCAGAATTTGATAAATACTCTGCAGTAACTCCAAATCTTCCAGAAGCAACTTGCTTAATAGCTGATCTCATTGAGTCGCCATTTTCCATAGGGTTGAATCTATCAGTTTCCTCTCCGCCTTCACCAGTATTTGATTTTCCCCCAATCCTATTCATCGCTATTGCAAGGTTGGTATGAGCTTCTCTACTAATTGATCCAAAAGACATAGCTCCTGTAGCAAATCTTTTAACAATATTTTTTGCATCTTCAACTTCATCAATATCTAAAGCAGATCTTCCAAAACTTTCAGGAGATTTAAAAGAAAATAATCCTCTTAATGTCATAAGCTTTTTATCTTGCTGGTTGATCTGTTCAGCATAACTTTCATATGTTTCAAAATTGTTAGCTCTTACTGCATGTTGAAGATCTCTAACAGTGTCGCTATTCCAAACATGGTCTTCACCACGAATCCTTAACGCATATTCACCACCTACATCCAACATATTTTCTTGACCAGGCAGTTTCTCAAAAGCCTTAGTATGTCTTCGTATAGTTTCTTCTTCAATTTCATCAAGATTTATTCCTTCAACTTTAGATGCTGTTCCAAAGAAATACTTATTTATTAAATCTGACGATAATCCAATTGCATCAAAAATTTGAGCACCGCAATAAGATTGATATGTTGATATGCCCATTTTTGACATGACTTTTAACATACCTTTTCCACATGCTTTGATATAATTATCTTCAGATTTTTCTTCTAAATCTGGAGCTAAATTTCTTACTTGTCTTAAGGCAAGCCAAGGACTAATCGCATCTGCCCCGTATCCTGCTAGGCAACAAAAATGATGAACTTCTCTTGCTTCAGCAGTTTCAATAATTAGCCCTGTTGAAGTTCTTAAGCCTTTTTTAATTAAATGATGATGCACTGCAGATACAGCTAATAAAGCTGGTATAGAAATATTATCTTCAGATATATTTTTATCTGTTAAAATTAATATATTGTTGCCATCATTAACTTGTCTTTCAGCCTCTTCTGAAAGTTCATTTATTTTCTTTAGGAGAGATTGCCCATCTGCATTTTTTTTGAAAGTTATATCTAATTCCTTAACCTTTAAATTTTTTGAATTACTGTCTGCAAATGAAATTATTTTGTTTAGTTCTTTTTCTTTGAGGATTGGTTGATTGACTTTTATGCAGTTTGAATATTCACTTGAATTGATATCGAGTATGTTGCCTCTTTTTCCAATATAATTCACCAAAGACATTACTATCTCTTCTCTTATGGGATCAATAGGAGGGTTAGTTACTTGAGCAAAGTTTTGTTTAAAATAAGTATATAGAAGTTTTGATTTATTTGATAATGCTGAGATCGGTGTATCGGTTCCCATCGATCCTGTTGCCTCTGCTCCAGTATGAGCCATAGGATTCATCAAAAAACTTTCATCCTCTTGAGTATAACCATTCGCCTTTAAGAGTTCGAATTGTGATAGTGTATTTTCAATTCTTCTATCTTTGTCAGATGGAGAAATATTTTGAAGATCAATCTGACTAAGTTGTACCATTTTCTCCCAATCATTTTTTTCAGAAATATTTTTCTTAATTGTGTCATCATCAACAACTGATTTATTTTCAAGATCAATTAAAAGCATTTTACCTGGCTGCAGACGCCATTTTGAAACAATATCTTTCTCATCAACAGGTATTAAGCCCATTTCAGATGCAAAGATTACCTTGTTATCATTTGTTGTTAAATATCTTGCAGGTCTCAATCCGTTTCTATCTAACATTGCACCTATTTGTTTACCATCAGTAAAGGCAATATTTGCAGGCCCATCCCATGGCTCCATCAGGGGAGCATGGTACTCATAAAAACTTCTCAGTTTTTTATCCATTAAAGAATTATTTTGCCATGCTTCAGGTATCATAATTAACATAGCTTCGGAAATTGAATATCCTCCTAAAACTAAAAGCTCTAGAGCATTATCAAAGGAAGCACTATCAGATTGACCTTCTTTAATTATTGGCCAAATTTTATCCATATCATCTTGAAATTTTTCAGATTTAAGGATGCTGTGCCTAGCATTCATCCAATTAATATTTCCTCTAAGTGTATTTATTTCGCCATTATGACAAAGCATACGAAATGGCTGAGCAAGACTCCATGTTGGAAAAGTGTTTGTTGAAAATCTTTGATGAATTAATGCGAAGGATGAAACAATTGAGCTGTCAGATAAATCTTCAAAAAAACCTAATTTATTTCCAACTGTTCCTACCTGATCAGATAGGACCATACCTTTGTACAAAATTGTTCTTGAAGAAAATGATGGAATATAAAACTGATTATAATATTCATTACCCATCATCATAATTTCTTTATCGATACATTGTCTTAAAACATATATTTTTCTCTCAAAATCGTCCTGCTCTATAACATTATCTGGTTTACCAACAAATAAATGATAAACATAAGGTATAGTTGGCTTGACTGACCAACCTAATTCTTCTTCGTAAGTAGGAGATAATCTCCATCCTAAAAAAGGAATATTTTCGTTAATACAAACATTTTCAATTTTTTCTAGAATTTTATTTTTTAATTCTTCATCTTTTCTTAAAAAGAATACTCCGACAGCATATTCATTTTTCTGCGGTAACTCGAAATGATTTATTTCCTTTTCAAAAAATTCGTGAGGGATCTGTATCAAAATGCCAGACCCATCGCCTGCTTTAGGATCAGCACCAACTGCTCCTCTATGCTCTAAATTACAAAGCATGGAAAGACCTTTGTTTACGATATCATGTGAGGCATTATTTTTTGTATCAACAATAAAACCAACACCACATGAGTCATGTTCTTTTGATGAGTCATAAAGGCCTTGGTTTTTAGGGAAACCTATATTATTTTTTTCAATATTATTTTCAGCCATAAATTTAGTGTCCATAAAAACTATGCTTCCCACCTGTATTAATTAATTATTGTTTTTCGTTAGTAGTAAGATGTGATGTTTTATAACAAAAAAGAAATAAAATCAAGTAGTGTTGTATTAATACAACATAAAGGCAGTAAGTACCTAATTTTATGACATTTTTTTATTTTTTTATCACATCAAAAGCTAAACAAATTCTATTTTCATTAGAATTAAAGGGAATAACGCTATGAAATAATGAAGAAGGAAATAAAACTATATCACCTATTTTTGGTTTAACTATTTTTTCTTTAGATTTATCTTTTCTCTTTTGATAATCAAAGCCTTGTAAACTAAATCTTATTGCCCCTTCTTTACCAGAAGAGTCACTAGGAATGTTAATATAAAATACACCACTCATCCAAGAATTTTGATGAATGTGTGAATTCTGGTACCCATTGCTTTCAAGACTCACCATCCAGCCATTTAAATAAAAATCTTCTGGCCAATTATTTATAAATAGGGAATTTTTATTTTTATAAGAAATTCTGTATTTTTCAATTTCGTTCAAAATTAGACTTTCAAAAATTTTCATATTCTTAGATTTTATATCAAAAATATTACCAAAAGTTTGTATACCTTTTTTTACTTCAGAGTCTTCTGGTTCCCATATTTCAACAAGATTTTGTGCGTCTTCTAAAAGTTTTGAATATTCAAAATTATAATCTTTTAAATCTTCTCCAATATTTAAATGAGATAAATATTGGATTGGATTTTGACAAAATGGAAAATGATTTTCTATGCCCCATTGTTCAGAAGCAAACTCAGATATTGCAGCAACTCTGATATTAAACGGATCATTTTTACTTAACTTTAATATATTATTCTTGAAGTTCTCTTTATCATCAATCTGATAAAGCATTTCCATATATGAGGGTATTCCAATTTTACCTGATTTTTTATAAAAAACTGATGCTTGATCGTATTCTTTGCATCTTCTTAATAAATTTCCATTATTAAAATTAGTTGATTCATCGTTTGGTTTTATTGATAAACTTCTTTTAAAAAAATTTTTCGCTTCATCCAACTTATCTAAATACATATAAATTGTTCCAATATTATTATATATATGGAAATGACTACTTGTATCTTCTTCACTATCTAAAAGTTTTAAAAAAATATTCAGGGCATCATTATATTTTCTACAAAATTTATAAGCGATAGCAAGATTATTTAAAATTCCAATATTACCTGGGGATAGGGTATTTGCTCTTTCAAGGTATTCAACTGCCTTATCAAACTTTTTAACTTTGATAAGAAGTTGAGCAACTTTATTTAATAAAATAATATTATTGCTGTCTTTCTCTATTAGATCATTTATTAGTTTGTTTCCTTTATCATAATCGCTGCACATAATGTGACTATTTGCTAGCTCTATTTTATAGTCATCATTTCCTGTTTGTTGACATAAGGCATCATATATTTTTATTGTTTCTGTAAATTTTCTTTCTTTAGTAAATATTTTTGCAAGATTAATTTTTAATTCTTCATTATCAGGATATTTAATTATCGCATCATTGAAGGTTTTAATAGCATCATTGTTTTTGTTAAGCATCGCTAGTGAAATACCAAGAATATTAAATATTGAAGAGTTATGATCATTTTCTAAAAATTTTTTTGATTCTTTAATAGCCTCTTCATAATTTCGATTTTTGAAAGAATTCTTTATATTTTTAATTTTGTTTTCCATATAATTTTAATTATGGTCTTAATCCAAACTTTGTCTTACCAATTGTCCTTAATGGTGCAGCGAGATTAGCAAATTCGCATAATAATTTTCTTGTATCTCTTGGATCAATAATTTCTTCAGCTAAAAAGGACTCAGCTGTTCTAAATGGAGACCTAACTTTTTCCATTCTATTTTCGATTTCTTTTAGAAGTTCTTCTGGGTTTTCAGATTTTTCTAAATCGGATTTAAAAGCCGCCTCAATACCACCTTCCATTGGTAGAGATCCCCAATCACCTGAAGGCCAAGCATATCTGAAATGTACTCTTGATGCATTCATATGTGCTGCTCCAGCAACTCCAAAAACTTTTCGTAAAATAATTGAGCACCAAGGAACAGTTGCCTGATAGACTGCAGTAAGGGCTCTTGCTCCATGTCTAATAGTAGCTGCTTTTTCTGCTTCTAATCCTATTACAAAACCAGGATTATCAACTAAATGAACGATAGGTAGATGAAAAGTTTCTGCAATATCAATAAAACGAGTTACTTTATTTGAAGACTCTGTTGTCCAGCCACCACCATAAAAATATGGATCGCTTGCAAGTACTCCTACAGGCCAACCATCAAGCCTTGCAAGACCAGCAACTACTGATTGACCAGTATTTTTTCCAATTTCTATGAAACTTGATTTATCAAAAATGGTTTCTATAATTTTTCTTGATTTATAAACTTTCCGTCTATTTTTTGGTATTGCTTTTACTAACCATTCATCTTTCCGTTTTGGATCATCATTACATTTCCCTCTTGGCGGAAGTTCAAAAACAGATGATGGAAGGTATGAAAGAATTCTTTTTGTAATTTCAATAGCCTCTTCCTCAGATTCAACAACTATATCTATCGCTCCATTTTTAGAATGTATTTCTGCTCCGCCTAATTCTTCTTTTGTTAAATCTTCTCCAACTCTTTTGACTACGGGCGGACCAGCGACAAACATTTGCGAAATACCTTGAACCATTATTGATATATGGCTAGATACTGCTCTTGCAGCGCCCAGGCCAGCAACAGGGCCTAGTGCAAGAGCGATAACTGGTACAGTAGATAAATTATCAACTACCCAATTCCACCCTGGGTTTCCAGGAATATAAGTTCTTGCATCCATATCAAGTGATTTTACTGAACCACCACCGCCGGTACCCTCAATTAAACGAATTAATGGAAGTCTATATTCATTTGCAAGTTGTTCAGCCATTATTTGTTTCTGTGCAATCGATGCGTCTGCCGCTCCACCTCTTACTGTAAAATCATCACCTCCAACAACAACTTTTCTTCCATTTATCGATCCTCGTCCCATAACAAAATTTGAAGGTAAAAATTCTTTTAATTCTCCATGTTCATCATATGTCGCTTTTCCTGCTATTTTTCCAATCTCATGAAAAGAATCTTTATCTAAAAGTAAGTTTATTCTTTCTCTGACATTTAAACGGTTATTATCTTTTTGTCGTTTAACCTTTTCTTTCCCACCCATCTTTTCTGCTAAGGACTCTCTTTTTTTTAATTCATTTATCTCATCTTCCCAGCTCATTATTTGTTAATTCCTTTATTATTTACCCAATTACTAAGTGGTTTAGAAATAAGCAAAAAGACTAATCCAATTATAACTGATATATAGGCTATCTGATTGAATAATGTTGGCATTGAATTAATACCATATTCTGTCGCTCTACCTGACAATAATCCGGCAATTATTGCTCCAAGAGAAGACGCTAAAAACCAAACCCCCATCATTTGGCCAATATATCTTTTTGGAGAAAGTGAAGAAATTGCTGAAAGACCAATAGGGCTAATAGTTAGCTCACCTATTGTATGAAATAGATAAGTTAGTAATAACCATTTTGCCCCAGCAGAACCATTCTCAATTGCTAAATTCGCAGCATAAGCAATAACGACAAAACCAATGGCCATAAAAATTAAACCTAATCCAAATTTAAATGGTAAATTAGGGTCAAGCATTTTTCTTCCTAAATAAATCCATAAATAAGCCATGAAAGGAGAAAGAATAACTACTAAAGCTGGGTTAAGAACTTGCAACCAGCTAGCAGGGTATTGCCAGCCGCCTATATATCGATCAGTGTATTCCTTTGCAAAAATATTGAATGAGCTACCTGCTTGGTCAAATCCTGACCAAAAGAATGCGGCCCCGATAAAAAGAACAAAAATTAAAAATATTTTTCTTTTTTCGAGACTATCTAATCTTCCAAAAATAAAAATGTATAAAAAATATCCCAAAGAAATTATGGTTATAATTATTGTCATAATGTTTGCTAGCGGAACAGGATTGAAAGTCCATAAATTAAATATACCTGAAATTGTTATTAAAAAAATTACTAGAATTCCTACAAAGAGAATTTTTTGATCTCTTATTCTATGGTTTTCTGAAATAGTTGATGATGGCAATAAGCCGACATCTCCAAGATATTTTTTTGATAAAATGAATTGCAATAATCCAAGTGCCATACCTATACCAGCTGCACCAAAGCCATAATGCCATCCAATATTTTCACCTAAATATCCACATATAAAGAAGCCAAGAATACTGCCTATGTTTATTGACATGTAAAATATTGTGAAACCTGATTGTTTAAGATGCTCATTTGAATTATAGAGTCCTCCAACAATAGCAGAAATATTTGGCTTTAATAAACCTGTCCCAAGAACTACAAAAAGTAATCCAATATAAAATGTTGTTATGTTTGGAATCGCAAGAATGAAATGACCTAGCATTATAATAAATGCTCCATATAATACTGATTTTTGTTGCCCAAGAATCCTATCCGCTATCCAGCCACCAGGTAATGCAACCAAATATACACTTGAGGCATAGATCCCATAAATTGCGCTTGCTGAAACAGGGTCTAAATTTAATCCATCATTCGAAATACTTGCGGTCATAAAAAGGACTAATATTCCTCTCATTCCATAAAAGGACATTCTTTCCCACATTTCCGTAAAAAATAAAGTTATTAAACCTTTTGGGTGACTATCAAAAACTTTATTAAACATAACTATCCTTTATTTTATTGCTCTTTAATACTTTATATATATAAGGATGAGACTTTCACAATATATAAAGTATATTTTTTATGGAAAAATAAATGGATAAAGAAAAAAAATTGAACACTGCTTTGATTATTGGACGATGGCAGCCTTGGCATGAAGGGCATAGAGAGCTTTTTAAGGCTGCTTTAAGTAGGGCGGAAAGAGTTGCGATTGGAGTAAGAGCTACACATGATACAGATCAGAAGAACCCTTTTTCATTTGAAGAAGTTAAAAAATTTATCGATGAAGACTTAAAGAAAGATTATTCAGGGAAATATGTTGTTGTAGAACTTCCTAATATAACAGATGTTATATATGGAAGAGATGTAGGGTATAATGTAGAAAAAATTACTTTTGAAGATGAAGTTGAAAAAATTTCAGCTACTAATGTTAGAAAATCAATGAACCTTACTCCTGTTAAGCATGAGGTTGATTCTTTCGAGAGAGAAAAAAGATCGGGTCATAAAGGTGCCGTAATATGGCTTACAGGACTTTCTGGTTCTGGAAAAACAACATTAGCTCAAAAAATTGAAAGAAGATTATTCGACAAAGGCTGTAATGTTTATATGCTTGATGGTGATAATATTAGGGATGGTTTGAATTCCAATCTTGGTTTTTCAGATGCAGATAGAGAAGAAAATATCAGAAGAATAGGCGAAGTTGCTGCTTTATTTGCAAGAGCAGGCTTTATAGTTATCACTGCATTTATATCCCCTTTTATGAATGACAGGAAAAAAGCTCTTAAAGCATTTAAAGATAATTCTTATGAAATATATTTATCATGCGATCTCGAAACTTGCGAAAAAAGAGATCCAAAAGGACTATATAAGAAAGCTCGAATAGGAGAAATAAAAGATTTTACAGGTATAGACTCGCCTTATGAAGTTCCAAAATCACCTAACCTAGAAATTGATACACAAAGTTTATCAATTGAGAAGAGTGAAAAAGCGTTATATGAATTTATTATTGAAAAAATATCTATTACTTGACTTGAATGATTTTTGAATATTTGTTACATTATGTTACAATTTATAATTGATGATTAGTAATAAACATTAAAGCTTGCACTTTTATACATTAGCATTATAAAAATGTATAAATACGATTCGTTTTGTGTTATTAAGTTTACTTAAGAATTAATCGTCAACAGCCGGAGTGAAATATGGACATTAAAGCAAAAAGGTTTCAACCATCAATATTAGCCGAAGACAATAATCAAAAAATCGAAAATTTAGGAAGAATTCCTTCACCATTTAATTCTTACAAGAGAGAGCTTGGTTTATTTACTGCAATAACATTGCCTCTAATTCTTGCTGCTTGTGGAGGCGGAGGCGGAGGAGCTGTAAGCCCAACACCAGATACTGGATCAGGTTCTTCTTCAGGATCAGATTCTGGCGGATCTACAGCAACTGCAGGTATTGAGCTTGATGGTGGTTCTTACGCTGCAACTTCAGAGGCAGATACTTTTATAGTTGATGTTAGTTTTGATGGAACAAGCGTTGTATCACTTGATAGTGACTCTATAATAACTGGTTTTGATGCTGCCAATGATAGTATTTTATTAAGAGGTTCAGGTGCATCTGGTGAATTTAACGCTGCATCTTTAATAGGCTCTACTGGAGTTGAAGTTTCTCAATCAACTATTAATAATAATACGGTAATTTATTTTTCACCAAATAGTTCAAACCAAAGTACATCTATAACTATTGCTGGTGTTTTAGATGGTGATTTGTCAACTATTACTATTTCTGCTGAAGAAGGGTCTGCTAATGACTCTTCAGCTTCTGCACCTGGCGGAACTGATTTAGAAAGTGGAACAGTTGCAGCCACATCATCTGCGGATGCTTTTGTTTATGAAGTTAAGTTTGTTGATGGCTCACCCGTTGCTATTGATGGCGAAGTAATAATTACAGATTTTGATGCTGCTAATGATACATTAACACTTCAAGCTGCAACCGCGCCTTCAGGTTTTTCCAAGACATCATTGCTGACTGCAGCTAATGTTGATATTACAACAAATTCTATTGAAAATTATACACTTATATCTTTTGCTCCTGATGCATCTGGCTCTTCTGGTTCCATTAGATTGGATGGTATAGTTGACGCCGATTTATCGTCTTTAAACATAAATATAATATCAGGTGCTGTATCATCATCTGGCCCAGATTTATCTGATGGCTCTAATATTGAGCTTGATACAACTGATTTAACCGCTCAAGCAGATGCAGAAAATTTTGTATTTGATGCAACATATGCTGACAGCACATTAACAGGTGATGATGGTCCATTAACTATTACTGGCTTTGATCAATCAAAAGATAAAATTGTTATTTTAGCTTCATCTCTACCCGTTGGTTATGACCTAGATGATTTCAAGGGAGCAGCTGGAATTGATATTCAGTCTTCAGCCATTGATAATAGTACGACTATTTATTTTGCTCCTGATGCTAATAATAAATCAACTTCTATTACATTGGCTGGAATTGTTGATGGTAGTCTAGGTAGCACTTCAATCGTTTTCACTTCTTCGCTATCTGGAGAAACATCTTCAGGAACTGCTACATCTACTGATACTGGAGCATCCTCTGAGTCAACAGCAACTTCAGATACTTCATCAGATACTTCATCAGATACTTCATCAGATACTTCATCAGATACCTCATCAGATACCTCATCTGATACTTCATCAGATACCTCATCTGATACTTCATCAGATACTTCATCAGATACGACGAATGTTATTGAAGTTGATTTATCAGCTGAAGGCACAGTCTCTGGAACAGATGCTGCCGATGAATTTAGATATGAATTTAATGACGACGGTACATCTGCAGAAGGTAACTTTATTATAACATTAGATAATTTTGATAGTGCTAATGATAAGGTTGTGCTTGTGAATAAAGATGGATCATCGTTATCAGTTTTAGATTTTGCATCAAAGAGTGGTATAGATGTTGTTAGTGAAACATTTGATAATAGGATAAGTATAAGTTTTACACCTGATTCAAATAATTCAAATGGCACTCTATATATAAATGGTGTTACGGGTTATGATTCTGATGCAGGAACATTTGATTCTTTAATTCTTGAAATTAAAGCAGAGACTGATCTTGCAGCAACATCAGGCGGAGATTTTGGATAAATTTTAAAAATTGCCTTATTAATGCCCTTTTTAATAGGTAATTAGGAAAATAATTAAAAAAGGGTATTTACATTTAATTAAAAAAGGTATTTACATTAATAAAATTATGTTACAATCTGTTACAAATAAAATTAAAACGGAATTGACCTTTTTAGGAGAATTAGTATATTTTTTTAGCAAGTGATTCGAAATAACTTTATTTTTGAGAATTACTTTTGTTAGTTACATAAGGAGAGAGAAAAATGGCTACAATTAATGCATCATCCTCAGCGGATATTATCGTTCCATCAGTCGATGGGTCTACTTATAGAGGCCTTGGTGGCGACGACACCTATATAGTTTCAAACGCAGCAAGCGGAAGTATCACAATTGTTGATACAAGTGGAGCTAACAAAATACAATTGGTAGATGGTCTATCAATTGCTTCTTCGAAGTTTGCGGCAGACTCAGTACAGCTTACATTATCAAATGGTGCTGTAATTACAGTTAATGGTGCAGATAAATTTACCTTTGATGTAGGTGGTAATGCATCTGCTGGTGTTTCTGGTACAGCCAAAACATATGCTGAACTGGCTTCAGATATGGGTGTGGCAACTCTACCTACAGGAACAACAATTTCTGATGGTGGTGCCGGAACAGTTTCAGGCGCAGCTATTTCATCAGGGGCAATCAGTTATTCTCTCTCAGCTGGTGGAACAAGCGTAGCAGAAGGTGGATCAATCACATACACTATCACTGCTTCTTCAGCTCCAACCTCAGATGTGACTTTTACTTATAATGTTGTTGGTGACGACAATGGTGCTACAGTAGATAAAGCAACATCTGCTGACTTAGTTGCATTATCTGGAACAGTAACATTATCTGCTGGTTCAACATCAACAACTTTTGATGTTACAGCAAATACAGATGAAGCAAGTGAAGGCTTAGAAGGTATCAAGGTTACAGTATTTGATGCTTCTTTAGATTCAATTGGATCAACTACAGCTTTAATAAGCAATACAGCTTCAACTGCAGCTCAAACAAAAAATGCAACAACAGGTGTTGATACAATTCAAGGTGGTGAAGGTGACGACATTATTGGCGGTACAGTTTCAGCTGCTAATGCAACAGGATCAACCGCACAACCTGGTGATGTTTTTGATGGTGGTTCAGGCAATGATATTCTTAAACTGTCTTTAGCTGGAACACTTACTGCAGATCATACAATTTCAGGTATAGAAGTCAGTAATATTGAAGAAATTCAAGTTAATGGTTTCCAAACTGATGATGGTCAAGATTATACATTAGATATGGCTCTAATGACTGGTGTAAATACAATAGGTCTAAATTCATCATCTGCAACAAATGACTTAACTATTAGTAATGTTCCTAGCATTATGACAGTTAATGCAAAAAATGGTGGTGGTGATTTAACAGTTACTTATAAAGCAGTTCCAGTTGCTGGTGCTGCAGATAGCCAAACTGTTAATGTTGACGGTTACACAGGTACACTTAGCATTGCTGGTGTTGAATATGTTACAGTTAATGCTGGCGCAGTGAAATCAACACTTGCCGCTTTAACCACAAGCAAACAACTATCACTAACTTTAACTGGTGATACGAAAACAACAATTACAGGCGCACTAACAAATACTACAGCTGCTGTTGATGGTTCAGCAACAACTGGTGGTTTTGATGTACAAATTGCTCCAGTAACTGCAACTTATGCTGTTGCCGTAACTGGTGGTTCTGGTAACGATACTGTAAACATCAATAGTGACCTTAGTAAATATATTACATTTGATGGTGGTGATGGTACTGATACTTTAGAAATTGATGATGCTGATGATATTACATCAACATCTACAGTTAATTTAACTAGTGTTGAAGTTCTTCAAATAGACTCAAGAGATGCTACTGCTTATAACCTTAAGCATCTTCCAACTGTTACCGCTGTTACAGCTAATGCTGCTAACGGTGCTAACGCGGCTACCGTATCAAATATGACAGCTGCAAATTCAACTGTAACTGTTACTGAAACTGGTACAGAAGGTATTATTGGTACAATGGCTATTGATGGTGCTTCTGATACACTAAACTTAACTATTGGTACTGGTTTAGCTGGTGGCTCAACACATACTTTAGTTTCTTTTATTGATCATGAAACAATCAATATTACAGTTCCAGCTTCTACAGATGGTGTGACTTATACACTAACTGATATGGATGCAACTGATGCAACTACAATTACATTATCTGGTGCTGGTAAATTAACTTTTACATCACTTGATCTTGCTACAAAGTTATCTGTAATCGATGCTAGTGCAAGTACTGGTGGACTTGTAATGGGAGAAAACCCAGCAACATTAGTTGGTACAGTAATTACTGGTTCAGTAAAAGCTGATACTCTATATGGAAGTGCATCTGCAACTTACGGCGATACAATTAAAGCTGGCGGCGGTATTGACACTGTTTATGGTGGTGCTGGTAATGATACAATTTGGGGTGAAGACGGTAATGATATCCTAATGGGTCAAGCTGGTATTGACACAATTGAAGGTGGCGCTGGTAATGATACTATCCATGTTGATGTTGTAGCTAACTTTGAAGCCTTAGCAACTGCTGAGACTGTTGATGGTGGTGCTGGTACTGATACATTAAACTTTGGTGCTGCTGTTGCTTTCACAGTTGATTCAACCGATCTTTATAACTTAAAGAATGTTGAGAAGATTACTTTTGATACATCAAGTACAGCTACTCTAACTCTTGATGATACTGTATTTACTTCAAACGGTGTATCAACTCTTAAAATATATGATTTAGAGGGAACTCAACCACTAACGGTTACAGCTTCTGCTTTATCAGCAGGTAATAACATTACTGTATATTCTAAGAATGCTGCAAGTAAGAATGACTCATTTACTGGTGGTGCTGGTGATGACTTATTCGTATTTAGCACAATATCTGACGCTGATGTTATCGATGGAAGTGATACAATTGCTGGTGGTAAAGGTTCTGATACTCTTTACATTACAGCTACTACTATTGCTGGTAATATTACTATCACTACAGCCGTTACATCTGTTGAAAACTTTACATTTGTTGGTGTAGATTCCACAGCTCTTACTTATACATTAGCTGATGCATCTATTGTTACTTCAACTCTACAAGGTAATAATGGTATCGTTGATGCTTCTGGTATGACTGGAACTGGTGCTTTAACATTTAGTGCTAATGCTGAAAATGATTCAGGATTAACAATCACAGGCGGTAGAGCTGGTGATACTTTAACAGGTGGTAATGCTACTGCTTCAGCTTTCTCTGGAGCTGCTCTATTTGATACAATAAAAGGTGGCGACGGTGCTGATATTATTGATGGTAAAGCTGGTATCGATGTGCTTCATGGTGAAGGTGGAAATGACACATTTACAGTTAGCACAAATACTGATTTCTTAGCTCTAACAGCTGCAGAAACAGTTGATGGTGGTGCTGGTACTGACACTATCTCTTTTGATGTCGATGGCGCTACTACTGTTATTGCTGCGGACTTAGCTGGAATTAAAGATGTTGAAGTACTTAAATTTACAGGTGATAATACTGTATCTTTAACACTTTCTGACTCTGTGTTTACAGCTAATGGTTCTTCATCAATCACCGTATGGGAAGAGGAAGCTTCACAACCTCTAACATTAGCTGCTGGTGGATTAAGTTCTGCTAACTCAGTTAAAGTTAAAATTAATACTACTACTGGTGATGCAGATGTTACTGAAGCTGTTACATTAGGTGCTGGTGATGATACAGTTACTTATCATAGTGCTCAAAGACTTGATACTGCTGATGTTATCGCATTTGGTGGCGGTACTGATACTCTAGCTGTTTACATTAATAATACTGCATTAAGTGCAACACTTACTAATGTGTCATCTGTAGAAAATATTACACTTGTTCAAGTAACTACTAACACAGCAACTATTACACTTGCTGATGGTAACTTTGTATCTACTCAAGCTGGTGTTATTGATGCAGCTGCTACTGCTGGTGTACTTACACTTGATGCTGATGCTGAGGATGACTCATCATTAACAATTAAAGGTGGTACTGGTGCTGATATTATTACAGGTACAGATGCTAAATTAAGTGGTTCAACTGTTCTTGGTGATACAATTACTGGTGGTAATGGTGCTGATATTATTACTGGTTCACTTGGTGCTGATACAATTACTGGTGGTGCAGGAGCAGATGTATTTTCTTATGATACATACTCTGACTCTTCAGGATCTTATGTTGATGAAATAACAGACTTCCTTGATGGAACTGATTTAATTTCAATAACAATTGATAGATCTTCTATTACTACTGCTCAGACTATTACTCCTAATGTAACTGCAGGTAAAGCATCTAAGAGTGCTGCGCAAGATACATTAACAGGTATTCCAGGGCAGGCTATATATGTAACAGATACTGGTCATCTCTATGTTAACCATAATGCTGATAACCTATTAACTTCTCTTGACTATAAAATTAAAGTTAATCCAGGTGCTACAGCTGCTTCAACTTTTGATGCAACTAATGATGATAACTTCAAATGGACAGTTAAAGGTGGTAGTGGGATTGATACAATTACATTAGGCCCTAACGCTGATAGTATATATTCAGGAGCTGCTGCAGATATTATTACTACAACTAGTGATAGTGCGGTTGATACATTCTATTTGGGTGATGCCGAGCTTGATGCAACTGCTGTTGCTAATGGTGGTAACACAGTAGATATTATTACTGGATTTGTTGTAGCAAGTGATGTTGTTTCCATTGATTTATCTGAAATGGAAGGCGTAGGTTCTGATGATCTTGTTCAATTGGATGATTTCTCTTCAGTAGTAGGCGGTGATACTATTGTTGTTCAAGCTATATCTGCTGCTTTTGACCTAGCAACTGCTGAAAGTGGAACTAATGTTCTATTAGTTCAAGGTGTAACAATTACTGAAAGTGCTCTTGAAATAGCGCTTGAGGCAAGTGGTGATAGAGCAATTACTGCTAACGGTGGTATGGCTCAAAATGATGCATTCCTTGTTGTTGCAGATGATGGAACTAACAGTGCATTATTCTTTGTTGTTGCTGATGGCGGTGCTGTAGCTAATGACTCAGCTCCTGCTGCTAACGAACTTACAGCAATGAAACTATTAACATTTAGTGGTGTTGGTGGTGCTGAAGACTTTACAGCTGCTGACTTTGCTATTACAGCTTAAACTAACCTAAAAAAAAAAATTAAGGGGAACTTATGTTCCCCTTTTTTTTTATTTTATGTTTACTTAGTTAGTGGTATTTAGATAGGAATGAATAAAAATAAAAATACTGATACTAGTAATAATAATAATGAACCTCCTGAAAATATAGTTAAAGAAGGTCAAAGACTAATTGATGAAAAAAAATTTTCTGAAGCTTTAATTTTTATAAATAATCACCTTACTGATTATCCAAAATCAATTACCTTTAATAACTTTCTTGGTCTTTTAGCTTTAAGTGATAACAACTTTGATGATGCTAAAGTTTATTTTGATAAAGCCTTTGAATATGGTTCAGATATAAAAGTATATAATAATAATTTATCGATTATTTATAGTACAATTGGCTCTAATTTTTTTGATAACGAAGATTATAAATCTGCACTTAATAATTTCCTTCTTGCTATTAAGCAGGGACCTTTAAATCCTCTTATTAATTATTTTAATGTCCATAAGTGTTATAGGAAAATGAATGACTTTGTCGCTGCTGAAATGGTTCTTAAAGATGCTTTAAAGAACTACCCAAGTTCATTTGCTATTTATTATCATCTACATGAAATGGAAATTGAACAAAGTAATTATAATAAAGCTCTTGAATATATAAGAAAATCTTATGAAATAAGTACTAGTTATGATGATTCAGTTACTAAATTACCGATTTTAATTAAATTTTCTAAACTATTAAGATCATTTGGTTTTATAAATGAATCTATAAGTATTTATATTAAAGCTTTTTTACTTGATCCAAGAAGTAAACTTATAGCTTTAGAAATAGTATTTTTATATATGGATCTTCAAGATTATAAGAATGCATTTAAATATATAAAGCTTGCGTATTCGATAGATAGCAATAATAAATTAATTAATACTTTAAAAGCTTTTATTGATTATAAATTAAACGGTAATGATGCTTTAGACAGTTTAACTAGCATTGCAATAAATAATCCTAATTTTAATTTACCTCATAAATATAAAGGTGATATTTATTTTAATAATAAAGATTATAAAAACGCTTATCTTTCATATAAAGAATGCGGAGAAGAAAACTATTATCAATGTTTACAATCCCTTTTACTTGATGAAGATAATAAGAATTTAAAAAAACATTTTAATGATAATTTAGGAATAGACCATAAAACAACTTCTATTAATCAGATAAGTGCATCTAGGTTAAATATTGATTATTCAAATAAATTTCTAAAGAATCCTTTAGAATTTATTCATAAAAAAGATGAGATAGCATTATTAACAGATGAATATGTTAATAATTTATTAGACGAAATTGAAAATGTTTTTGATAAAAAAGATTATATATTGAACTCTGAAAGTAATAGTTTAAATAATTGTTCTCAAACACTTGGTAACTTTTTTTTGCTAGAAAACAATTATATTAATGAATTAAAAATCTTAATTAAAGTTTTAGTAGATGAATTTATGAATTCTTTTAAAAAAGGTAATGAAGTATTTTTTGATAAATGGAAAGAAGACTATAAGATAATAGGTAAAGTTCTTAAATTAAATAAGGGCTCTGTTATTAATCCTATACATCAAGACAAAGGTTGGGTCACTGGGATTATCAATCTTAACAGTGATAATAAAATTAATTTAAATCTATCAGAAAACATGTTGAATAATAATTCTGATGATCTAGACCAAAAAAGTTATAGTCTTAATAAGGGTGATACTATTATTTTTCCATCTTCTTTATGTTATAATAAATTATCTTCAACTCATAAAGATAATACTTTAATTATTTTTTACGCAATACCAAGACCTGATAATGATAAAATCTATGTCTGATGAAATATTAAAAAAAATTAAAAATGATTTTCTTGATGGCAAATATCTTGATGTTGTTGCAAGCGCTGATGAGGCTCTTAAATTTGATGAGAACAATGTTGATTTATTAAATTTAAAAGGAATATCTTTGATTAACTTAAATGATTTTGAAAATGCAAAAGAAACCTTAATATTAGGTGTTAGTAAAGATGAATATAAAGAAGGCATTAGGCAAAATCTTGCAAAATTGTATCTTAATTTAAAGGATTATAATAATGCAGCATCAATTTTTATTGAATTAAATAAAATTAATCCTAAAAATAAACAATACATTGAGTTATTGTCAGAATGTTTTCTAAATCAAGATAATTATGCGCAAGCAATGTATTGGTGTAATCAATATTTAGATATTTTTGATGACAAAAATACATCTATTAAAAATATGCTTGCGGTTTCTTTAACCGGAAATGGAGATTACGATAAATCAATTAAATTATTAAATAATTTGATTGAAACAGATCCCGCAAACTATTACGCACTAAATAATCAAGGAAATAATTATCGTTATCTTGAGAATTATCAATTGGCTATGGATTTTTATAATCAAGCGATAAATCTTAGTGATGACTTTTATGACCCTTACAATAATTTAGGAACAATTAACCAAACATTAGAAAAGTATGAAGAAGCAGAACTTAATTATAGAAAATGTTTAGATGGAGATGAAGATAATAATGAAGCTAATTATAATTTAGCTAATTTACTTGAACTATTAGGACGAGAAGAAGAATCACTTCAATTTTTTGCTAAGGGAGGATATAGGGGAAGAATAAAGCTTCCAGAAGTATTATTTAATATCAATAGGTTAGAGGACTTTAATCAATATATTAGTTCAATTAAAGAAAGGATATCGCAAGATCGAAGAATATCAGCAATAGCTAATTTTGCGACAGAACAGCTTGATATAGAGAATCCATATCCATGGTGCCCTGACCCCTTTTCTTATATGTCTGTCAAAAATATACAAATTCAGCTAGACAAAAATAACTTAAACTATGATCAACTGTTAATTGAAACAGATGATTTAAACGAAGAATTTGAACCTAAAGATATGACAACACTTAATGGATATCAGACAACTGGCAATCTTTTTAATCTAGCTGGGGTAAATGTTAATATATTAAAGGATACTATCTCAACTGAAATTGAGAATTATAAAGATAAATTTAAAGAAAATGTTCCATATATCAAAAATTGGCCAAAAAATTATTTTATTAATGGGTGGAGGGTAAGATTAAAAAGTGAAGGCAAGCAGGATTTTCATATTCATGCTCGTGCATGGTGTAGTGGTGTATTTTATATTAAAATACCAGAAGATGTTAATAATGATGAAGGTGCAATTGAGTTTGGTTTATATGGTTTTAATTATAAAATGATAAAAAACTCTACAAAAACTATTTTACATAACCCATCAAAAGGTGATTTGGTTTTATTTCCTTCTTCTTTGTTCCATAGAACAATACCTTTTGTAAGTAATGATGAAAGAATTTGTATTGCATTTGATATTATTCCAAAATCTTAAGAAGGTTGATATTATAATATATGAATGAAAATTTAGTAAAAGATAAACTTGTAAAAGAAATTGATTTATTTTTTGATTCAAGAGATTTTTCTAAAGCTGAGAAGATAATACTCGGTTCACTATCCAGTTTTCCTAAAGAGATACTGTTATGGAATAAATTAGCAATTTCGCAATATAATTTGCACAAATATGAAGAGTCTTTAGATAGCTTTAAGAAAGCTTATGAGTTAGGAGATAATTCAGCGAAACTATTTAATAATATTGGCACTTCTCTTTTAGCACTTGATAGGATCCATGAAGCTTTAGAATATTTCTTAAAAAGTATTTCCTGTGATCAAAAATTTGATGTTGGTTATTTTAATGTTGCTAACATTTATAGAGAGATTAAGGATTATCAAAAGGCTTATAATCACTTTAAGACCGCTTGCTCTATAAACCCTAAAAATAAAATATATCAAAATAATCTTGGGTTAGTTTGTAGATTACTTAAAAAGGAAAAAGAAGCAATTGAAGCTTTTCAGAGAGCTTTATTTATTGATAATAATTATTCGTTTGCATTAGGAAATATGGGTTTTATTTATCACCAACGTGGTGAAATGGAAAAAGCTAAAGATTATTTAGAAAAAGCTAGTAAGTTTGACGCTGAAAATCCTATTTATAAAAATATTCTTGGAACAATTTATAAAAAGTTAGATATGGATAATCAAGCTGTAGAAAGTTTTGAACAAGCTATATTCTTATTAGAGAATGCAAAAAATAATAATAAAAAAATTGATGAAAGACTATATAGAGGTATAAAAACTAATTTAGGAAATTACTATCTATCTGATGGTGATTTTTATACAGGCCTTAAGTTACTTGAAGAGGGAACAGGGTATTATAATATTGGTAACTTCAAAAAAAATACAGGTAAAGTAATACTACCTAATCCAGTTAAGATAAATTCAAAGAATGAACCACATTTTATAGGTATGTGGGAACTGAATAATGACGATTTATGTCAAAATATTATTAATTTATTTGAAAAAAGAAATGATAGGCATGGACAGGGTGAAATAGGTGGAGCTATTAAACTTGATAAAAAGGATACAATAGATATTTCTATTGATATTTTTGAGTTATTTAGTGAAAGTGAATTTTCTATTATTAATCCTTATATTAATTTTATATCAAATTGTTATATGCAATATTGTGAAGATTGGCCTTTTTTAGAAAGATTTAAAAATGTTCGTATAGGAAGATTCAATTTACAAAAATATCATGTAGGTCAACATTTTTCACAAATACATTCAGAAAGAATGAGATTAAATGAGTCACTCAGGTTATTTGCTTTTATGACATATCTAAATGATGTTGATAGTGGAGGAGAGACAACATTCAATCATTATGGAATTAAAATAAAACCTAAAAAAGGAATAACTCTAATATGGCCTGCTGAATGGACTCATGCGCATGCTGGTTTGGCAGTAGAATCTGGAGAAAAATATATAGCTACTGGATGGATAGAAATGCATTAATTATGAGTTAATGAATATGAGCGATAATGAAAAATCAGATATAGATTATAAAAATGCAAAATCTTTTTTTGATAAAGGTTTTTATGACGATGCTTTATTAATTTTAAAAGAAGATAAGGCAATAAAAACAAAAGATATTAATATATTATTATTATTAGCATCAATTTATAGAAAAAAGGGAACTAATGATAAAGCTCTTTTTTACTATAATAAGGCTTTAATAATTAACCCAAATTTATCAGATATTTATCTCAATATTGGTAATATTTATTCTGATATTGAAGAATTTGATAAAGCTTATAAGTATTTTATGAAAGCTCTTAGCATAGATAAAAATAATATAGCAGTTCTTAATAATTTATCTCTTTTACTTAAAGATTTAAGGCAATTTGATAAAGCTATTACAAACTTCAAGAAAATCCTTAATCTAGACCCAAATAATTTAGAAGCGCTCATCAACTTAGGAATCTGCTATCAAATTCAAGGTATGTCAGAAAAGGCTTTTAAATACTTAGAGATGGCATTAAAAATAGATCCCGATAATGTAACCTTACTAAATGTTTTAGGGAATAATAAGATGGCAATAGGGAATTATGAGGATGCAATTAATATTTTTAACAAAGGTAAATTTATTGCAAATGAAAAAAACTTGAATGAAAAAAACTATGAAGATCTTAAGAATATTAGAACAAATTTAGCCACAGCTTTATTTCATACTGGACAAATTAAGAAAGGTATAAAAGAAAAAAGCAAGTCATCAGGATATATTAAACTAAATATTGATCAGTCAATAAGTTCTGTACCAAAGGTAAATTCTATTAATAATAACTTTATTGGTGATTGGGTTATGGAAGATAAAAAGATATGTCATGAAATGATAGAATTTTTTAACAAGAAAAAAAATAGACAACAAGTTGGTGAGTTAGGTGGTGGCTACAATAAGAACAAAAAAGATTCTTTAGATCTTTCAATAGATCCTATTGAATTTAAAAACCCTGATTTTCAATTTTTTAAACACTATTTTCGATTTTTACAAAACTGTTTAACTAACTATTGTGAACAATGGCCTTTTTTAAACAAATTAGATGATATGTATATTGGTACTTTTAATATTCAAAAATACTTTAAAGGAGGTCATTTTAAATGGCCTCATGCAGAACGAATGGAAATGTATAGTTGCAACCGAGTATTTGCTTGGATGACATATCTTAATGATATCGAGAAAGGTGGTGAAACTGTTTTTACTCATTATAATGTTAAATTTTCACCAAATGTAGGTCGAACTCTAATATGGCCTGCTGAATGGACCCATGCCCATTATGGTGATGAAGTAGGAATTGGTGAAAAATATATTATTACTGGTTGGATGGAGATTCATAAATAAAATGAATAATCAAAAAATTATCGATAAAAAAAAAATTACTTATTTAATTTCTCTTGTTAATCAAAAGAAATTTAATCAAGTGATAAATGAAGGATTAGATCTACTAAACCAATATCCTTCTTCATATGATTTATATAATATTCTAGGTGTAACCCATAACTTAATAGGGAAAAAAGATGAAGCAGGATTATACTTTAGTAAATCTTATAAGATTAACCCTAATGAAATCAATACAATCAATAATTTAGCAAACTTTTATTTTGAATCGGGAAAATATATTGAGGCTATTCCTCTTTATAATGAAGCAATAAATTTGAACAATAGATTCTATCAAGCATATATGAATCTAGGCCAGGCTTATGAGAAGATTGGTGACTTTACTAGTGCTCTTAAGACTTATGATAAGGCTATAGAATTAAATCCTACAGACCATAATTTATTTTTGCTAAGTGGAATATGTTACTATAATCAAGGTAATATTGAATTTGCAATTAATCAAATAAGAGAAGCTATTAAGTTAAATTCTAATTTTGATAAAGCCTATTTTAATCTAGCAGCAATTGAACTTAAAAATAATAATTTAAGTGAAGCGCTAATCAATATTAATAAATGCTTAAAAATTACTCCAACTTTCCAAAATGCTAATTTTATAAGTGGGATAATACATAAAGGTTTAGGGCAAATGAAAAAAGCTATCATTTTCCTTAATAAAGAATTAAATAACTTATCACCAGAAGCAAATACTTACTTTGAATTATCTGAATGTTATTACTTAATTGGAGATTTAAATAATTCGGCAGCTTTTCTTAAAAAAGCTGTCACAAAGTCAAATAAAAATAACATCTTCTATGATAAATTAGGAAATAGAGAGAAAGCATTGGGTAATTATAAAAAAGCTGCTGAATATTATGTATTAGGTAAGAATAGTGGTTGGGAAGAGAAAGAGATTGATAGTTTATACCTATCTCATGCAGACAATGATTTTTTAGAAAAAAAATTAGAGAATTATTCTAAAGAAATATCAAATTCTAGAATTATAGCGTCTATATTTTCTCACAATGAGGTCGTCTTTAAAAAAAGTAATACATATAATTTTTGTAAAAAACCTTTTGATTATATTTATCATGGCAGCATAATTAATCAATTAAATCAATATGATAACCTTATCGATAACTTAATTTTGCATGAGAGCAGCACTAGATCTGAAAATGTTATCCAGCCTTTGCTTGTTGAGGGTAATCAATCAGCTGGAGATTTATTTTCACAGGATAATGAGTCGTTTAAGATATTAAAAAATATTATTATAGATGAAATAAATAAATATTTTATTAGATTTAAAGAAAAGGATTGTTCTTTTATTACAGAAAGACCAAAAGAAATTAAAATTAAGGGATGGTTTGTGAAAATGCAAAGTGGTGGATATTTAAAAAACCATATACATCCTGATGGATGGTTAAGTGGAAGTATATATTTAGAAATGCCCAAGGAATTAAACTCTCATGAGGGAGCGATTGAATTTAATTTGCATAATGACAATTATTTCTTGAATAATAAGGTTAAATTCCCAAACAAGGCTTATAATCTATCTGTTGGTGATATTATTCTTTTTCCTTCTTCAATTTTTCATAAAACTAAACCCTTTATTTCCGATCATAAGAGGTTATGCATTGCTTTTGATTTACAAAATTAAAGTTTTTTTTCTAAGCTTCGTATTAATGGTTTTAAGTTTTTTTTGTATTTTTTCCATCTTTCAACCGAACTACTATAAATTTTTTTTCTTACTTGATTAGTGCTTGCTGTTAAAACAATTCTTTTATTATTGTGAAAGTTTAGACAATTTTCTTCAAACTCTAGATTACAAAAACTTAATATTTCCTCAACATATTGATCTAAATTGCTTACTAAATCTTCATATTTAATATCAAATATATCTTCAGAAAAATATTCTCTCCAATAATTCATAATATCTAAATATAAGTTATAATTTTGAGCTAACCACTCCATATTATATGAAAATTCATGACCTCGGTGGAACCTTAATGAGTAAAGTGAAAAACAATTATCAAGGGGATTTCTTGATATATGTATAAATTTAGCTTTCGGTAGAATCATTTTAATAAAACCTACATTTATATAATTCCCAGGCATTTTATCAGTTACATGTAAGGCATTTTTTTCAAGAAATTGAGAAATATAATTCATATACTCTTGTCCTAATTCCTCTCTTTCTTTGTCTGTCAGTTTTGTAACTAAATTTTCATCAACATAATTAATAAATTTTTTATCTTCAAGTTCACTAGTTTCTTTGTGAATTATTTTATGTTTCATTTTTCCAATTTTTGTAAGCTCGCCTGCTCCTGAAACTTTTGAATGGCTAGTAAGAATTTGTTCTACAAGTGATGTTCCTGATCTTGGCATACCGATGATAAAAATTGGAGATTTATTCATATACCCTTTTTTTCCAAATTCAGATATTTTTGAATGATTGTAAACTTTCTTTTTTATCGAGTAGTCTTTTTGTAAATTTTTGACATCAAAAATTGGATTAATTTTTTGATAAATCTTATTTGCCCTATCAAGATAAGAGAATGCTTCATCAAATTTATTGTTATCTTCAAAAACTTTATATAGTGAAAAATAAATTGTTCCTTGTGCATTTAAAGACAAAATATCGTTTTCTAATATTTCTAACATATTGGACACAATTTTAGCGTTAGTTTTATATTTCTCTAGATAAACTAATGACATATAAGCTTCATAACAAGCTATGTTGTATTCAATAGCTTTGTTATAAAAATGAATTGCTTTGTCTTTGTTTCCCTTTACTTTATAACAATTTCCTAAATTATTTGATATTTCAGATAAGTCATTCTTATCTTTTCCATATTTTAGTGCTTTTTTACCACTATCTAGTGCTTTATCTATATTACCAAGGCTATATTGACATGAGCTATGGTTATTATGAGCTTTTGCATAATCTTTTTTTATATTTATAGATTTATTAATGTAATCAAGTGCCTCGTCAAACTTACCTAGATCATTCAATACTTTTCCTAAATTATTTAAAATAATATAATTATCTTTATCTATATTTAGTGCTTTTCTATAAAAATTAACGGCTTTTATTGGCTGATTAGTTAAAGCATAAATATTTCCAAGATTAGTTAAAACATCAAATTGTTCTTCTTTTAGCTCTATAGAACGAAACAGTAATTTTTCTGCTTCATCTAACTGATTTGAATTTAAATATAATAAAGCTAAATTATTAATTAAAAGTAGATTGTCTTTAAATACTTCTAATCCTTGAAGATAAATTCTTTCTGAATCAGTTATATTTTTTTTAAAAATAAGAGTTTGTCCAAAATTATTATACAGATTAGGATCCATAAGATTATGATTAATAGCTTCTTCGTAATAAGGAATTGCTTCATCGTATCTTTCTAGTATGGTTAATATGCTTCCAATTGAATAATGAACACTTGGTTGGGAATTATTTAAATCTAATGATTTTTTGTAATACTCTATTGATTTATCAAATTCATTCAATTTATTATAGCAAAATGCAATGGTATTTATTCCTTGAATATTTTTATCATCGCTTTCTAAAAATTCATTTATTACGGTAAGAGCTTGAGAGAAATTTTCCTGATTTATGTATGCAAGCGCTAAACCTAATTTAGATGAGTTATAATTGTTATTAAGTGTTAATGAATTATGAAAATATTGAATTGCCTTATCATTATCTTTTTTATCAAGGTATAATTTTCCAATAATATAATTTATAGCATCATTATTATTTTTTATATTTAAAGCTTCTTTGCTTCTTAAAATTGCCTCATCAATTTTATCCTCAGCAATAAGTGTATCTATTAATAACAACCAACTTTTTAATTTGTCAGGATAGACATTTATAATTTTTTCTGCATATTCACTAGCGCCTTTATAATCTTTTTCTTTCAAAGCAACTTTGCCAAGAAAGTAATTTATAGAGAAACTATCTTGGTTGCTTTTTAAAAGATTTAAAAATCCAGCTTTTGCTTCTTTAATTTTATTTTTAAGAAAATTATCTTTTGCGTTGTTAAACTTTTCTTCTAAAATTTTTTCTTCATTATTAAAATTTGTCATCTTTTTTATCTAATATATTGGTTAAAGGTTTTAATTGATCAGAATATAATTTCCACCTTTCAATAGACGTTGAATAAATCTTTTTTCTAACTTGCATAACACTTGCAGTACTTATAGGTCTTGGGTTTTTATAAAAAGTTAAACAACTTTCTTCAAAATCATAATCACAAAAATTAAGTAATTTTTTCGTCTCATCTTCAAGATTTTCAATTAAATTCTCATATTTAAGATGATAAATTTCATTTCTTAAAACTTTGTCCCAGTGATTCATTAATTCTACATACATATTATATCTTTTACCTAAATCCTCTAAATTATAACCATATAAATGACCATGTGAAAAAAGTTTAGAATAAATTGAGAGACAAGTATCAATAGGGTTTCTATGAACATGAATAATTTTTGAATTTGGAAAAATAAACTTAATAAGGCCTATATGCAAATAATTCCCAGGCATTTTATCAATTAAACCATTTCCTTTTTTTGATAAAAATCTTTTAGTGTTATCTAAATAAATATTGCCTAACTCTTGAATTTTGTTAATTTGAATTTCATCAATTCCTTTTTTAAAGTTATTTTTATACTCACTTTTTATACGGTTACTAAGTTGATAAACTTCTTGTAATTCGCCAGCAGCATCAATTCTGCTGTGACTTCCAAGTATTTGTTCTACTAATGTAGTGCCAGATCGTGGCATACCGAGTATAAAAATAGGTTGTTTACTCGTGTGCCCCCTCGCTCTTTTTTTGGAAAAAAATTTATCATTAAATATTTCTTTTGAAGATTTCCAATTAGATTCTATCTTTTCAAAGGGATATTCCACCCAACCCCTTGTTTTAAATATATGCTCTCTATATGCTTTATTGGCGCTATTAAGATAATTAAAAGCATTTTTATCTTTAGTAGACGATTTAATTTCCCACATCCCAAAACATAAAAATGCTTTTATATAATTATCTAAATTTTTATCTTTAATAATATCATCAATTTCATTGATCTTTTTTGATGAAATTTCTTCAGGTGCTATTTCTGATAATGATTGAAATGCTTTAGCTTGTGTCTGTAATATAATCTCTTTTTCATGATTTCGTCCTTGGATATTTTTAAAATCTTTATTTTGAATGTTAGAAAGAATATCCTTAAATATCGAAATTGATTTTTCCTTTTTGTTGATAACTTTCATAAAACTTCCATAATTATATAGATGGTGGATATCATTTTTATCAAAATCTAAAGCCTTAATGAGATAATGTTCTGTATCTTCATAATTATTCAATCCATGATTTATAACGGCCATAGTGTTAGCAAGCTTAGCGTTTAAACCATCAAGTTTAATTGCTTTTTCACATATTTTTTTTGCTTTAGTTAAATTTTGATTTTGATACAAAGCAACAGCGTAAACAGAATAAATCGAATTAAAATTTTTATCTTTTTCTATACATATTTGACAATATTTAATTGCTTGACTGGGATTTCCCATATTGAGAAAAACTGATGCAAGAAAAAAATAGGCATCAAGTTTGAAGGGTTTTAACTTTATGCCTTCTTCATACAGTCTAATTGCTTCTTCATGATTGCGATTAATTCTAAATATATCAGCAACATACATTATAACATCATAGTTATTACGGTAATTGGTTAATAGTTTCTTTCCAATTTCGTATGCTTCATTTAACTTATTGACTCTTATTAGATTTTGTCCTTTTTCTAATAAAACATATACCTCTTTATCATAGATATTTGTACTATCTATTTTTTTGAAAGCGTCTGTATTTGGTAGAGAAAATTTCTGAATATTAGATGAATCTTTTTTTCTAGACATAAATTATTTTTCTCTAAATGCCTGCCTTTTAATTTTTGTAACAGGATCGAATATATAACCAAGAACTGTCCTTTCTTGACCTATTATGTTTACATCAACAGTCATACCAGATTGTAATTGAATTTCATTAATCTTTGGATCATCAACTTCAATTCTTGTATCATAATAAATTAACTCTTGAGCTCTTTGATTATCTCTTTTTGTTGTTGTTGCAGCTACTTTAATAACTTGTCCATTAAATGTTCCATAAACAGAAGGATCAAATGCACTAAAGCTTAATTTAGCCTTCTGTCCATTTGATATGAAGGAAATATCCCTTGGATCTACTTGCGCAAGAATAAGAAATTTTTCCCCATCAGGAACAAGATTAGCTAAAATTTGACCTCCCTGTATTACTTCGCCTGAGGTTGTAACATTTACATCATTAATTGTACCATCATAAGGAGCTTTAATTTCTGTTTGATCTTTTTGTTGTTTTAAAGAAGCTCTTTGTGCCTCTAACTGAGCTAGCCGTCTTTGACTATCTACTAAAGTTAATTTTTCTTCTAACAATCGCATTTCAGCTTCCGCCCCTTGATTAACAAGGTCTTCTATAAGGTCAATTTTTTTTAATCTTGTTTCAACTTCTAATAAAGTTGCCTCATAGGCTCTTTCATTGCTTAAAAATTCAGATTCTGCTCTAACAGCATCAATAACAAAAAGTACATCATCTTTTTTTACTTTGTCTCCAAGTTTAACATTTATTTTTTCAATAATTCCTCCATACGCGCTTTGTACAACTTTGATTTTTGACGCAGGAATTACCTCTCCTTGAGCTCTCACTACAGTTTCTATTTTAGCTAATAATGACCAGAAAATTGCAATAATTATAAATCCCGCCATAAACCAAAATAATATTGATGTTTTGGTTATGTCTTTATCAGGAATAATATTGTTAATAAACCTAGTAAAGCGAGGCCTCAAAGAATTATCTAAAAAAGATGAGATTTTAGAAATTAAATTGCTAAGTATTTTCTTTAAAAAATTCATTTAATTGTTTTCCCTTTGAGTAAATTTACTTAAAATTTCATCCCTTGGTCCATCTGCCATGATTTTTCCATCTACAACAATTAAAACTCTTTCTACGAGACTTAATAGGCTAGGTTTATGGGTTGCGAGTATGAAAGTTTTATTCTTATAATTATTAATTATATAATCTTGCATTACTTTTTCGGTTTCACCATCAAGACTATTAGTAGGTTCATCCATAATAATTATAGAGGGATCTCTTAAAAATGTTCTAGCTAGAGCAATTTTTTGCCTTTGACCACCAGATAGGTTTCTTCCACTTTCATTTAACAATGCTCCATATCCGCCAGGTATGGAACTAATAAAACTATGAGCATTTGCATTTATTGCTGCATCAATAATTTGCTCGTCATCTATGTCTTGTAGGCCAGCAGTTATATTTTCTTGAATAGGTCCTGTAAATAGTTGAACAGATTGAGGAAGGTAAGCAATAAATTGTCTTAGCTTATCTGATTCAATATTGTTTATATCATATCCATCAATTTTTATTCTACCATGATCAACAGTATTATAACCTACAATGGATTTTAAAAGAGTTGATTTTCCACCACCAACTGGTCCAATAACACCAACTGATTCACCTGGCTGAATTGTCAGACTGACATTATCTAATAATTTTTTGTCTTCAATTTCATAATCAAGGTTTTTAATTTCAATTTTACCTTCTTTGACTGTAACAGCAGCGTTTTCTGGAAGATTTTCATCTTTTGATTCTTCCTCCATTAAATTATTAATTTTTTCAAAAGCAGCATTCGCTGAATTGAAACGATTCAGAATTCCGCTTAGTTGCACAAGGGGAGATAAAGTTCTTCCAGAAAGAATAACGCAAGCAACAAGCGCTCCCATAGTTAAATCTGTTGTTGATATAAGGTAAACCCCGAAGAAAACAATAAATGTCTGAGAGGAGGCGATACCTGTTTGAGCAAAAGTATTTGCAAAATTTGAAAAAATCTTTGCAACTACACCTAATTTATTTTGATCAGAAACTGATTTTATCCACCTTTCTTTTAGATAGTTTCCGCCAGTTACAGTCTTTATTGTTTCGTGATTATTTAATAGCTCAGTTAAAACACCAAGTTTACTTTGTTTAGAAGTAAGCTCATCATCTGCAATTGATTTAAGATTAGGCTGAACTAAAGCGGTTACGATAATTACAATAGGTGCAATAAGCGTGGGTACAAGCGCGACTAATCCACCTATTGACCATAAAATAAATAAAAATAAAATCATAAAAGGTATATCTATAAATATAACTAATGAGGAGGATGTAAAAAAATCTCTAAAACCTTCAAATTCACGAATTGTAGTTAGGGTATGACTATTTGATGATCCTAAAACAGAAGCATCATGTTTGGAGATCTTTGAATAAATCTTTTCTGCAACTACATCATCAAGTTTTTGACCTGCTATATCAATAAAATAAGCTCTTAGCATCTTCATAGAAAAGTCAAAAATATGAACAACAATCATTCCTATGGTAAGAGCAATTAATGAACTAAAAGCACTATTTGGAACAACTTTATCGTAAACTGTCATTATATAGAAAGCACTTGCGACAGCAAAAAAATTTATAAATATGGATGCGAAAAGAATTTGATAATATATCTTTTTATTATCAAAAACAGATTTCCAAAACCAATTATTTTTATTTATCTTCATTATTTTAGGCCTTCTTGATTAAAAAGAAATATAAAATCTATTTAATAGCTGTCTATTGAGATGTCTTCTATTTAAATCAGCCATTAATAACTTTTTCTCATTATTTACTAATTGTTCATATAAAGATATTTCTTTTGCAACGGCCTCCAAAAGGGCAGGTATTGCAAAACTTGACCCAACCATTCTGATTTCAAAAGTTTCTCTTTGAAGTTTAACATTATTA
>QCOD01000003.1 GCA_003209955.1 OCS116 cluster bacterium AG-430-B22 | reverse complement strand
ATAAATTGCAAAGAGATATTTTGATTGTCAGACAGAAGGATAAAAGTATTAAGGCTTTTTACAATACATGTTCTCATAGAGGTGCTCCAGTTGTTAGAGAAAAACAAGGTTCAACAAAGTTACTTAAATGCCAATATCATAGCTGGGCTTATGATCTTGATGGATCTTTATTAAGAGTTCCTGATGAAAGAGATTTTTTAGAATTAGATCTTTCTTGTAGAGGGTTAAAGCGAGTTCATTGTGATACATGGGATGGATGGGTTTTTATATCACTTCAAGATAAAGACCCTGGCAGTCTTATGGAATTCTTAGAACCAGTAGCGTCAGAGATGGATTGTTTTAAAAGTTCAGAATTGATAACAATTTGGAAAAATAGCACTCTTGTAAAAGCTAATTGGAAAACTTGCCTTGATGCCTTTATGGAGGTTTATCATTCACCAACTATTCATAAAGATACAGTTAATATTTTATTAGATGGAAATGGTATGGCAGCAGGCTTATTAAAAAATGGTCATTCAAGAATGGTTACTCCAAAAAGAATAAATCTCGATGGAGGAATGTTAGGTGCTGAAGGACAAGATTTTGTTCCATTTATTGAAACATGTGACAGTATTCATGCTGAAACAAATGTTGCTTATGCAATGTTTCCTAATTTTATTACTCCTACCGATACCTCTGGTTATGTTGCAATACTTTTTTGGCCGAAAAGTCTTCGTGAAACTGAAATTGAATATTTACAATTAGGTCCTAAATGGGAAGGTAAGGAGAAACCGCAATATTGGATTGATCAGGAAACCTCTTTTTATTCAATAATGGAAGAAGACTTTAAAAATTTAGAACCAATGCAAAAGTCCCATGATTCTGGGGTTTTTGAAAAAATGCCATTAAATTATCAAGAAAGAAGAATATATTACTATCATCAAACAGTGGATGATTGGGTTGGAAGAGAAAATATCAAGAATGATCTTGTTACAAAAGATATATTGACTCCCTTCATTGAGAGCTAATTATTGCCTTTTATAAATACTAAAAAAATAAAAATTTACTATGAGTCTGCTGGCCAAGGAGAAGCTGTTCTGTACATCTCAGGAACAGGTGGAGATTTAAGGAAATCACCGAGTGTTTTTGATAATGATTTAAAGAATAATTTTCATTTAATTTCTTATGACCAAAGAGGTCTTGGACAAAGTGAAATTCCAGTAGGTCCATATAGTATGAAAGATTACGCTGACGATGCATTTAGCTTTATAGAAAAACTTAATCTTAAAAGAGTTCATATAGTTGGTGTAAGTTTTGGAGGAATGGTCGCCCAACATTTGGCAATTAATCATCCTGATACAGTCGAAAGACTAGTACTGATGTGCACTTCTCCTGGAGGAGAAAAATATCATTCATTTCCTTTACATGAGTTAGAAGAAATTATCGATGATCAAGAATATGTAAGAAAATTTATTTCTATTTCAGATTTGAGAATTAATACAGATTATATAAAGAATAATTCCAAGCATTATGCAATTTTAACTGATCAAATAAAAAATTATCTAAGAAGTCCAGAATCAAAAGAAAATAAAGGTAAGCTTTTACAACTTGGAGCCAGAAAAGATCATAATGTTATGGACTTGTTAAAGAGCATCAAATGCCCAACTTTAATTATGGGTGGTCTATATGACGGCATTGCGCCAAAAGATAATATTGATATTTTAGACGAGCAAATCCCAAATTCAGTCAAAAAATTTTATGATGGTGGGCATGGTTTCTTTTTAGAGGATTATCAGGCTTGGAGGGATGTAATAAGTTTTCTTAAAGATTAGATTCTTGATTTTATAAAAAGTATCAACGCATAAGAGTACTCAATTATCGCAAATATTATTAAAGTTTGATCTAAACCATCCAAATAAAGGCTTATTGATCTTCCAATGGCTAATCCTAACATTAGTAAGGCGAAAGCTGAAAACCAACTTTTCTTACCTAATGAGTTATGCATAGCATAGATTATACCGAGTCCAAGTGCGGTAAGAAGACCTCCAAACGAGCGGATATCGCTCATACCAAATTGACCGGTTATTTGAACATGTAGAGCTGCCCATGCGCTTTCTGTAAAGATTTCTGGATCTATTATTCCCAGTACACCAAAAGCTAACCAGGATAAGCCGATTAAATAAGTAAGGACATTTATTATTAAAATCATTTTTTTTTCTTAAACTAATTCCTTTAAAATATAAAGATTATCTAAATCTTAAATTATCTTTATTTAAATCTTTAAAAGAGTTGCATCCCATAAGCTTCATATCACGAATAATTTCTTCTTGCATAAGTTGAAAAGCTCTCAAAGTTCCTTCATAACCTCCAGCTGCAAGTGCATATAAGTAGTATCTGCCGCCTGAACATGCTTTAGCTCCTAGGGAAAGAGCTTTTAAAACATGACTGCCTCTTCGTATTCCCCCATCACAAATAACATCTATTTTGTCTCCGACGGCATCAACTATTTCAGCAAGCTGATCAAAGGGGGCTCTTGATCCATCTAATTGTCTTCCTCCGTGATTAGAAATCATTATAGCTGTAGCACCAACATCAACACATTTTTTTGCATCTTCAACTGACATGATTCCTTTTAAACAAAGGTGTCCTTCCCATTGATTTTTTATTTTTTCAATATCTTTCCAAGTAATGCTTTGATCAAGCATCGTTGAGAAATAATCCCCAACAGAAATATTAATATTAGTACCTTCGCTAACAAAATCTTGAAGTTGAGGTAATTCAAATTTTTTTCTAAATAAATAATTTAAGGTCCATTCTGGATGAAAGGCATAACTTAAGAAGCTATTAAAATCTAATTTTGGTGGCGATGTAAAACCTGTTCGAAGATCTCTTTCTCTATTTCCACCGACAACAGTATCTAAAGTTATCGCTAATGCATCAAAATTATTTATTTTGCATTTTTCTATCATGCTATTGTTAAGGCCTTGATCTTTATGGATGTACATTTGAAATATTTTTGGGCAAGAAAATTTTTCACCAACATCTTTTATGCTGGCAGTAGCTAAAGATGATATTCCAAAAAAAGTATTAAAATATTCAGCAGCCTTGCCAACAGCAATTTCTCCTTCATGGTGAAATAATCTTTGAAGAGCTGTTGGGGAAAAGAATAGTGGAGTACTTATTCTTTTACCCATAAGTTCTATACTAATATCAATATTTTCAACACCTTTTAAAACATTTGGAACTAAATCAACTTTTTCAAATGCTTGAGTATTCCTTCTTAGAGTAACTTCATCATCTGCAGCGCCGTCAATATAGTGAAATACAGGAAAGGGAAGCTTTCTTTTTGCAAGTTTTCTAAAATCTTCTGTATTGAAACAGTTTTTAATTGAATTGCGCATTAATCTTTCTCTTTTCTTTCAGGTAAAAGTTCAAGGTTATTATCAATTTTATATTGAATTTCTTTTTGTGCAGCTCTTATGTTGGCCCATCTTTCAGATGATGTAGGGTGTGTTGAATTATAATTGATAGTTGAGCCAGGGTTTTCTGCTGCAAGTTTTCTCCAAAAATTTTCAATATTTGAGGAATCTATATTTGATTTAGCTAAAATATACAAACCAACATAATCTGCTTCTCTTTCAAAATCTTGTGAATACATTTGAGCTCCCATAGCACCAAAACTACCTCGTGTATCAATACCTGCTCCCGCAGCTGCTATATCAATTATTGTTCCTAAAATAGAATTATTTACCTTTTTGTCTATATGTCCCTCAATATTATGGGCAAGTTCATGGGCTAAGATAAATTGTAATTCCCGATCTTCGTCAACAAATCTTAGCATACCAGTTGTTAAATAAAGATTATTACCATCAGCATAAGCATTGAGAGAATCGTTTTGCGCAAGAACCACTCCATAATTACAGATTTTTTCAGGCATAATTTCAAACTCTAATAATTCTTCTTGTTGAATATCTTCCGTTGTTTTGTTCTTACGTATTACGGAAACCTCTAATATCTCCCTCGAATAATTCTTTTTTTCATTATTTTCAAAAATATCATCATTTTCCCATTTCTCATTGAGAGTGTTTACTTCTAAAATAATATCACCAGACCTTATACCGGCTTTTGCGCTAGGAGAGCCATCGATAGTGAAGAGAACTTTTTGACTTTCTGTTATCATTAATTTCTCTTTTGCAGCTTTACGAAATCTTTTATCAATTTGATTAAGTGAAATTGTTTTTAAACCAATATCATATTTTATTCGGCTTCCACAAAATTCAGTTGATTTTGTTAATAGAGGATAGGTTAAGTTATTTAGTTTCTCGAAACGTTTATAATAAGTATCCAAAGCAATGCCTTGCATTATTATTCTCTCTTTATCAATTACTGATGTATCTCCTCTTGTAATCACTGTTGTAGGAGAGCCGCAGGAATTTAAAAAGACTGCAAGAGTTAATATAAGTATTATTTTTAATAAATTATTATTTACTTGTAATTTAGAATTGGCATTAACCATTTTTCACATTCCAACAATGTCATTGATTTTCTTTTAGCATAATCCTTAACCTGATCTTTACTAATTTTACCAACTCCAAAATAATTACTTTCTGGATTGCTAAAATATAATCCAGAAATTGAAGCTCCAGGTAACATTGAAAAGCTCTCAGTTAAGGATACATCAATATTTTTTGTAACCTCTAGTATCTCAAATAATTTGCCTTTTTCAGTATGATCAGGCTGGGCTGGATAACCATGCGCAGGGCGTATTCCACTGTATTTTTCTTTAATTAAGGCATCATTGTTCAAATTTTCCTTTGGTGAATAACCCCAGAATTCTTTCCTAACTCTTTCATGCATTCTTTCAGCAAATGCTTCAGCTAATCGGTCTGCTAAAGCTTTTGTCATAATTGAGTTATAGTCATCAGAATCCCTTTTAAATTTTTCAGATAATTCATTTTCTCCATGCCCACATGTTAGCGCAAAGCCTCCAATGTAATCTTTGATTTTTTTGTTTTTTGATAACGGTGCAATAAAATCAGCCAAAGCATAATTTGGTCTATCTGTAGAATGTGAAGCTTGTTGCCTAATTGTATGAAAAACCGCTAGCTTTGAATTTCTTTTATCATTATTAAATAAGATAATATCATCCTTATCACTATTTGCAGGCCAAAATCCAATCACGCCCTTAGCACATAATAAATTATTATTAATAATTTCATCTAATGAATTATTTGCATCTTTATATAGACTCTGAGCTGTTGAGCCAACAGTTTGATCCTTTAAAATATTTGGATAACTTCCATGAAGATCCCAGGATCGGAAAAACGGCGTCCAATCAATATATTTTCTTAATTCTTCTAAATTATAATTTGTAAAAACTTTATTACCTATAAATGAAGGTTTTTTTGGAATGTAGTCCTCATAATTAGCGCTATATTTATTTTTTCTAGCTTCAGATATGCTTAACCTTCTAGATTTATTTTGACCACCTTTATGGTTTTTCCTTATCTTCAAATATTCATCATGTGTATTTTTTGTGAACTCACTTTTTTTATCTTTAGATAATAGATTACTAACTACACCAACAGCCTTACTTGCATTTGATACATAAAAGGTTTGTCCCTTTAGATAATTTTCAGAAATTTTTACTGCGGTATGAACTTTGCTTGTAGTTGCCCCACCGATTAATAGAGGTATTTGAAAATTGTTTTTTTCCATTTCTTTTGCCACGGAACACATTTCATCTAGACTAGGCGTAATTAATCCAGATAAACCAATCATATCTACTTTATGTTCTATAGCTTTCTTTAAAATCTCTTCGCTTGGAACCATAACTCCGAGATCAATAACCTCATAATTATTGCACTGTAAAATGACACCGACAATATTTTTACCAATATCATGAACATCACCTTTAACTGTAGCAAGAAGTATTTTGCCAGAATGCATTTTAGTCTTATTTTTTTCTTTTTCCATAAAAGGCTCTAAATACGCAACAGCCTCTTTCATAACTCTAGCTGATTTAACGACCTGAGGAAGAAACATTTGTCCAGAGCCAAACAAATCCCCAATATGATTCATGCCATCCATTAATGGACCCTCAATTACTTTGATAGGGTTTCCAAACTCTATTCTTGCTTCTTCTGTATCTTCCACAATAAATTCACTTATACCTTTTACTAAGGAATACTTTAGTCTTTCAGGTACATTTTCATTTCTCCATTTTACTTCCTTTTCTTCAATTTCATTTTTTGTATCTTTATATTTCTCAGCTAATTGGATGAGTTTTTCTGTAGCATTTTTACCTCTATTAAAAAGAACATCTTCAATGGATTTTTTTAGGTCCTTATCAATATCTTCATAAATTGATAATTGACCTGAATTAACTATTCCCATATCTAAGCCATTTTTTATTGCGTGAAACAAGAAAACGGAATGCATTGCTTCTCTTATCGTATCATTACCTCTAAAGGAGAAAGAGAAATTTGAAACGCCACCAGAAACATGAACATTTCTCATTTCTTTCTTTATTTTTTTTGTAGAATTTATGAATGCCTTCCCGTAATCTCCATGCTCTTCAATGCCTGTTGCAACAGCAAAAATATTTGGATCAAATATTATATCTTCCTCAGGAAACTCAATTTTCTTTGTAAGCAAATCGAAAGCTCTTTTACAGATTTCATATTTTCTATCTTCTGTGTCCGCTTGACCTTTCTCATCAAATGCCATGACAATAATAGCTGCTCCATATTTTTTGCATAATTTGGCTTGTTTAATAAATTCTTCTTCTCCTTCTTTTAGTGAAATAGAATTAACAATAGCTTTACCTTGGATATGCTTTAAACCTGCCTCAATTACATCCCAATTCGAGCTATCAATCATAAATGGTACCTTAGCTATATCAGGTTCTGTTGAAGCAATTTTCAGAAAATGCTCCATAACATTTTTTGATTCAAGCATTCCTTCGTCCATATTTACATCAATGATTTGGGCCCCATTTTCAACTTGCTGTCTTGCTACTTCTATAGCTGAATTATAATCTTCTTCTAGGATTAGTTTTTTAAACTTTAGGGATCCTGTAACATTTGTCCTTTCACCTACATTCACAAAAGGTATTTCTTTAGTTAAGTTTAGTGGCTCTAATCCGGAAAGACGCATAATATTTTTTATTTTTGGCAACTTTCTTGGTTTATATTTTTCAACTTGTTTAGATATCTGTTTTATATGATCCGGTGTTGACCCACAGCACCCTCCAACAATATTTATATAACCATCTTTTGCAAAATTTTCTAAAATATTAGACATATCAAAGGGAGATTCATCATATTCTCCCATTTCATTCGGCAATCCAGCATTTGGATAGATGCAAATATGTGTATCGGCAATTTTAGAGAATTCAGCTACATATGGAGCCATTTCTTTTCCGCCTAAAGCACAATTAATACCAACAGCAAAAGGTTTTGCGTGTCTAATAGAATTCCAAAATGCTTCTATTGTTTGTCCTGATAATGTTCTTCCAGAAAGATCTGTTATTGTTCCAGAAATTATTATTGGAAGATCAATATTTTTATCTTCAAAAAAAGTTTTAATAGCATTGATTGCAGCTTTCGCATTAAGAGTATCAAAAATAGTCTCAACTAAAATTAAATCTACTCCACCATCTATTAATCCATTAACTGCTTCATAGTAACTTTCATAAAGTTCATCATATGTTATGTCTCTTTTACTAGGATCTGAAACATCTGGAGATAATGATGCGGTCTTATTTGTTGGCCCAATTGCACCTGCAACATATTTTGGTTCATTGGGAAACTGTTTTTCATATTCGTCACAAATACTTCTAGCAATTTTTGCGCTTTGCAAGTTTAATTCATAAGCTAAATCACTCATTAAATAATCATCCTGAGAAATACTTGTAGATGAAAAAGAGTTTGTCTCAATAACTGAACTTCCAGATTTTAGAAATGCTAAATGAATATTTGAAATTAAATCGGGTTGAGTGATAGATAAAATATCATTATTTCCAAATAGACTTTTCTTATGATCTTTAAATCTTTCACCTCGGTAATCTTCTTCGGTAAGTTTTTCAGCCTGAATCATAGTACCCATCGCTCCATCCAAAACGAGTATTTTATTTTTTAAAAGCTTTGGTAATTCTTCAATTCTTTTTTTACGATTCCATTTCATTTAATTATTCATCACTAATATTTAAACTTTGGCAAACTGATAGAGTTAACTCAGACTGGTTTAATGTATAGAAGTGAATTGCCCTAAAGTCATTGCTGATAAGTTTTTGACAAAAATCAATCGCAACTTCTTTAGAGACTTTTTTTCTTTCATCAAGCCTGTCTTCTAAACCATTATATTTATTTTCAAGCCATTTTGGTATAGATGTCGAACACTGTTTAGACATTTTCTGAATACCTTTAAAATTAGTAGTTGGCATTAATCCAGGTATTATAGGAATATTTATATTATGCTTTTGAAGTAGATCTCGATAAGCGAGAATAATTTGAAAATCAAAACAGAATTGAGTAATTGCCTGAGTTGCACCTGCATCAATTTTTCTTTTCAAAAATTCAATATCCTCATCAAATGATAGGGCGTCTGGATGTTTCTCAGGATAAGCACTTACAGTTACATTAAAGTTTTGTTCACTAAGGTTTTTAACTAAATCAATGGATGTTTTATAACCTTTAGGGTGCGGTTTAAAATTATCAAAATTTGGCATGTCCCCTCTAACTGCAACAATATGTTTAACGCCTATTTTCTTATATCTATCTGTTATTTCCTTTATTTCATCTTTAGTAGAGTTGACACAAGTTAGATGAGCTGCAGGCTCTAGGGTAGTTTCGTCAATAATCTTTTTTACACAATTATGTGTTCTATCTCGTGTAGTTCCTCCAGCGCCATAAGTTACAGACACGAAACTTGGATTTAAGGGTTCAAGTAGCTTTATTGAGTCCCATAATACAATTTCAGCCGTTTCAGAGCTCGGCGGAAAGAATTCAAAAGAAATATCCATAATTAAAAATATTAATACACTATGATTTAAATTAGAATTTAATAATTATCTTAAGTGGTGCCCAGGGGCGGATTTGAACCACCGACACAAGGATTTTCAGTCCTCTGCTCTACCAACTGAGCTACCTGGGCGTATTTAAAAATTGAATGTTGCAATATAAACTTTTCGATACCTTTTTCACAACCCTAAAGTTTAATTATTGTTAACGTCCTCTTCATTAACGCTAATGTGATATTTTTCACCCAACCATCTATTTAGATCTATTTGAGAACAGCGCTTTGAACAAAAAGGAACGTATTCTTTTTGAGAAGAATTCTTACAAATCGGGCAATTTTTGGATTCCATAAGTCCCTCTACTTATGTCTATATGTGATACGACCTTTTGTTAAATCATAAGGAGTCATTTCCACTGTTACCTGATCACCTGCAAGAACTCTAATCCTATTCTTTCTCATCTTACCTGCAGTATGAGCTATAATTTCATGATCGTTTTCTAGTTTAACTTTGAAAGTTGCATTGGGTAATAACTCTGTTACAACCCCTGGAAATTCTAGTAATTCTTCTTTAGCCAATTTTTCTCCTTTAATCGTTTATATCAAACAATCTTTTATAGTCAAATTTCTGGGTTTAAATATACAAAGAATATAAAAGCGTAAACATTCTTCTTGAAGTATTGTGGTCCATAGTAAAATTAGACTCAGTAATTTTGAGCAATTTATTCGCGCCTTCGTTATGGATATTTCTTCTATTCTTTTCAATTTCTTCTATTTTATCAATTGAGCCTTTTTTAATTGAGTCGAAATATAAATTGCATGCTGAATGATAGATTTTAACAGTCTTTTTTAACGAGTTTATTGGAATTCTATGATCTTTTGAATATGACTGATTATCATTAGTAATTTTTACAATTAGTACATTGTCACTAATCTCTATCTCAATAACATATGGTCCGCTAATGTCGTCTTCATTTATTGAAAATGAATTTTCATTAATAAGATCATGAATAGCCGCTTGCCTTTCATAAGAAATAAATTCGGCTATACTTTCACCATCTTTGTAATTTAAATTTATTTTCTTAATATAATTCTTATTTTGATCCGGCATTTAAGAATCTTTTATTCTTATTTTTATAGAATTTGCATGCGCATCTAGACCCTCACAATCCGCCAATAACATTGCTGAAGGACCAAGAGTATTTATAGTTTTTTTACTACTTGAGATAGTTGATTGACGCCTTAAGAAGTTATAAACAGATAAGCCCGATTGTCTTTTAGCCATACCGTTTGTGGGTAGAATATGGCTTGGACCAATAATATAATCACCCATAGATTCTGGAGTCCATTCATCAGCAAATATAACACCAGCATTAGTAATTTTGTTTTCTATTTGATTATTTTCTTTACACAATATTGATAAATGTTCAGGAGCTATATTATTAATAATCTCAATTGCATCATTAATATTTGAGACAAGAATACCATAACCATTTTCAACGATACTTCTTTTAGCTATATCTTTTCTGTTGAGACTCTTTGTCTGACTAACTAATTCTTTATTTACATTTTCTAATAAATTTTCACTATCAGTTACTAAAATTGCTTGAGCAGAAATATCGTGTTCTGCCTGAGATAAAAGATCAGCTGCAATCCAATCTGCTCTATTATTTTCATCTGCTAAAATTAATATTTCGCTAGGTCCCGCTAACATATCAATATTTATATTTGAAAGAGCCTGTTTTTTTGCTTCGGCAACCCATTTATTTCCAGGTCCAATAATTATATCTACACTTTCAACAGATTCAGTTCCCCATGTAAGTGCAGCTATTGCCTGAGCACCTCCAATTTTGTATATTTTCTCAATTCCACATAAATCCAAAGTGGCCAAAACAAGAGGATCTATTTGATTGTTTGGACAAGGAACTGTCGCAGATATTTTTTTAATTCCAGCAACTTGCGCCGGAATTACTCCCATTAATACTGAACTTGGATATGAAGCAGTACCACCGGGGATATAAATTCCTGCACTATCAAGTGGAATCCATTTAGTCTTTATACTTACTTCTTCTTGATCCTCATATATTGAATCTGCAGGTAATTGATGTTTATGAAATGCTTCAATACGATTTTTAGCAAGTTTGATTGCCTCAATACTTTCTTGTGTGCAATTTTTTTTTGCTGATAAAATATCTTCTTGATTATAACAAATATTCTCCGCAGAACATTCTACATTGTCATAATTAGACATATATTTAAAAAGACTTATATCGCCATTGTTTTTTATATCGAAAATTATATCGTTTACTTGATTAGTTATATCTTCATCAAAGTTTTTTCTAGAGTTTATAATCTCTTCAATACGGATATGAAAATTTTCGTCTTTATATCTTAGTAAATTTAACATCACTCATTATCATGATTAGGCTTTTTAGCTGTTGACCATGGATCTCCAATATCTGTGAGAAATACTTCTATATTCTCTACCGATAAATTGATAGCTTTATTTCCAGAAAATTCTAAAGTTATTGAACCACTTGGTTTTTTTGTTTCATCAAATTTAATTGCCAATAAAACAAGCGTTTCATCTTTATCGTTTTTGTTAATATTTTTTGTTTTTAAGTTTTTAACATAATCAAAATGAATAGCAGTTCTTATTCTTTGTTTATCTTTCACTTCGTGACAAAATCTATTCATTAAAATAGCAAATCTCTTGGATTTTTCATCGTAATCGTAATCATTTTCTTTGATTATTGAATCCTGACATAATGAAGAAATAATAGTGAGCCCATCTTCATCAAAAGCTTTTAATTTTAATTCTTCACCCATTATTTTTAATCCTTTTTATTGATGCTCCACAATTATTTAATTTACTTTCTAAATTATAGAATCCTCTATCTAAATGGTAAATCCTACTAATTGTAGTTTTACCTATTGCAGCTAGTCCAGCAATTATTAGTGAAGCTGAAGCCCTTAAATCTGTCGCCATAACATTTGCTCCATTTAGATTTTTAATACCTCTTATAAGTGCCTTATCTTTATCTAATTTAATATTAGCACCCATTCTTACAAGTTCTTGTACATGCATAAATCTATTTTCGAAAATATTTTCTTTAATTTCTGATTTACCATTTGATATTGTCATAAGTGTCATAATTTGAGCCTGTAAATCAGTTGGAAATCCAGGATATGGACTAGTCTTAATATTCACCGGATAAATTTCATCATTTATTTTTTCAATACTAATTGAATTTTTTGATTTATTAATTTTAGATCCAGTTTTTTCTAATATTTTGAATAGTGTTTTATTTTCATCATAATTCGAATTTTCTAATTTGATCCTCCCTCCAGTTGCAGAGACTGCTATTGCAAAAGTCCCAGCTTCAATTCTGTCTGAAGGCACTATTTCATCAATTCCGTTTAACTTTTTAACACCCTCAATGATTATTTTTTTTGATCCTAATCCTTTAATTTTAGCGCCCATTTTATTTAATAACATTCCAAGATGAACTACCTCAGGTTCGCATGCTGCATTAGATAATTTTGATGTACCAGTTGCTAAACACGCAAGCATAAGAAAAAAATGAGTGCAACCAACAGACTTTTTTTCTAATTTGAAGTTTATGCCGCTAATAGGAGATTCTGCTTTTGCTACAATATAACCATTATTTATTGCAAATTTGATATTCATTTCTTTAAGCATTTTTAAATAAATATCTATTGGTCTTGTTCCAATTGCGCAGCCTCCTGGTAAAGAAACTTCTGCATATCCTTTCTTTGCTATAAGAGGAGCAAGAACCCAAAAACTAGCTCTCATTTTTTTTACTAAATCATATGATGCTTTATGATTAATTATTTCTTTTGTGTGAAGATGAAGGTTATTTTTTTTATACTCAATATTAGTACCTAACGATTTTAGAATAGATATTAGCGTTTTTACATCTGATAACATGGGTATGTTATTTAAAGTCATTTGTTCATTTGTCATTAATGATGCTATCATCATTGGTAGGCAAGCATTTTTCGATCCAGAAATAGGAATATTGCCTATTAGTTTTTTTCCGCCATTTATAATTAGTGAGTCCATTTATTTTTTATCAATTAATTTATTTTTCTTAATTTGTTGCTTTCTTCTTTTTAGATTTTTCCTTAAGGCATCATTTAATTTTTCTTTTCGTTCTAAGGATTTATTTTTCATTAATTATTCTCTATAAGTTTAATTTCTTAATATATAAGAGATATTATATTAAAAAATTATAATTAATAATGTTTCATTTTGCCCACGTAGCTCAGGGGTAGAGCACTCCCTTGGTAAGGGAGAGGCCAAGAGTTCAATTCTCTTCGTGGGCACCAGACATAGTTTATTATAATAAAAATCAATAAATACAATTATTTATGAACTATTATTTTTAAAATGAATTTTTAGTGGTGATTCGTATCATACCATTATAAATTTGATATATTTTTTATAATATTATTACAAAATTTACCAAATAATTTAGAAAAGTTAAAAAAATACCACATCTGGTATTATATTGATGCAAAGTTACAAAATTACTATCCACATCAATTAAATAGCTATTTTCTGCTATTTCTAAACATTTCAAATTAAAATATGGCAAAATTTTGTCAAAAATATGATTGTTTAGTTGACAATATTGGTAGAAAAATATGGAATCGTAGTCAAGTGAAGATTCGGAGGGATCCCACTAATTAATGCAAAAGGAGGATTAACATGCTTAATTCAGCTAAAAACTTTTTACGTGAAGTTGTTCAACTAGGACTTTTATTAATTGCTGTAGCAGTTGTGCTACAAGTGATTTTCGGTAGTGCTGTACCTTTCGTAGGTGGAGATATCGTTGGTAACCTTACTGGTATTATTACTAGTTTAGGTGACGGAGGACTTGTTGGGTTAATTTCTGTAGGAATTATCCTATATCTTCTTGATCGTGCGTAATTAATTACCACATCAATTAAATTAAAGGGAGACATTGAAAAATGTCTCCCTTTTTTTGTTTTTAGTGTAATGTTCTTTTAATTATTGGAGATTAAAATGTCAGGATCAGGTAGTTGTTTGTGTGGAAGTGTTAATTTAAAATATAACTCAGAACCAAACTTTTTTCTATTATGCCATTGTACGAATTGTCAAAAAGCTACGGGTAGTCCTGTTGCGTCTATCATTGGCGTTCCAGAGGATGATTTTATAATTAAAGGTGAAACGAATAGTTATAAATGTGAAGCTGGTGTAACAAGGTCTTTTTGTATAAATTGTGGTTCACAAATTTTTAGTACTGCAGAAGGTGCGCCTGGTTTAATGTTAATTAAAACCGGAGTTCTTGATGAACAACCAAATATTGATCCAACAATGGTTTGTTGGACTGATAGCAAACCTAATTGGCTTGAAATTAAACATCCCGATATAAAGTTTGAAAAGAACCCAGGTTAATATTCTAATCCTATAAATTTTTTAACGATTAATGATAAAAAAACTTACTAAACCAATACTTATTTCTTATGGAGCCTTAGCTGTTCCACTTGCCGCTTTAGGTTTACCACTTACAGTTTATCTTCCTCCATTTTATGAAGGACCAATTGGTTTGAGTGTTGGCACAGTTGGTATTATTTTCATGGTTGCTCGATTTTGGGATATTTTTACAGATCCTTTTATGGGCGTCTTAGTTGATAGATATCCCAGCAAATGGGGCAGGAGAAAGCATTGGATAGTTATTGGTATACCAATTTTAATGTTGGCGTCTTGGTATGTGTTTATCCCGTCAGAAGGAGAAAAAACTGCTATTTATTTAGCTTTTTGGTTATTTATTTTATATTTAGCATATACTTTTGTTGGCCTTACACAACAAGCCTGGGGAGTAGATTTAACCTCCAAATATAATGAAAGATCACAAGTTTATGGTTGGAGAGAGATAGGCTCTATTTTTGGAATGATGGCTGTATTAGCTTTTCCAGCTATTCTAGAAATATTAGATTATGATTTTAGAACAATGATTGCTGGAATGGGTTATTTTCTCTTAGTTGTCTTTCCTCTAACCGCTCTAATAAGTCTAATTATTATTCCTGACAATAAAGGTTCTAAAGGAACTTATTTTCCTAGTTTTTTTGATATAAAAAAAATTGTAAAAAATAACAATCCATTGAAAAGAGTTCTAATGGCAGAAATGCTATGTAGCACTGCTTCATCAATATCTGGTTCTACATTTATTTATCTTGCAATACATGTTTTTGAAATGGGAGATGTTTCAAGTAGAATTTTATTTGTTTATTTCTTCGCTGGTTTACTAGCTATGCCGTTATGGATGTTTCTTTCATATAAGATTGGTAAACATAAAGTTTTATTTATTTCCGCCATATTATGCTCAACAATCTTATCTACATATATTCCGCTTTATTACCTAATTGATATATCCGAAGCTTTTTGGTTAGTTATATTTTTAACGACATTATTTGGAATTGGTTATGGTGCACCTTTTACACTGACTAGGGCAATGATGGCTGATATTGTTGATGCAGATGAACTTAGAAGCGGTGAAAAAAGACCTGCATTATTTTTCGCAGTTTTAACAACATTATCAAAATTTGGAAGTGCTTTAGCTGTTGGTATGGTTTATCTTTATCTTGAGTCAACAGGTTTTGGTTCTGGAAAAGAAGTTACCGATTCTATTAGAGAATCTTTAGTATTTGCTTTTGCGTTTTTTCCGATGTTATTTTATTTTTTGGCTTCATTGATTTGTATAGGATATGAATTAACACCTGAGAAACATAAAGATATTCAATTAGAGCTAGAAAAGAGAAACTAATTAATATTTAATTATAGTTTAGATAGACCATGATTTGGGAGGATTAAGATGGGACCATTAGAAGGAATAAAAATTATCGATATATCAACAATTGTATCAGGCCCTTTGGCAGCTTCGATGCTCGGAGATCAGGGTGCTGAGGTTATAAAAATTGAACCTCCATTCAGAGGTGAAAATGCAAGAGTTATGGGTCCTATAAAAGAAGGAAGTGGTGCCTTATTTGCAGTAGTTAATAGATCAAAAAGAAGTTTAGCTATGGATTTAAAGCAAGAAGAGTCAAAAAAAATAATATATAAGCTAATTGAAACAGCCGATATTATTATTGATAATTTTCGTCCTGGCGCATTAGAGAGGTTAGGATTAGATTATGATAATATAAAAAATCATAACCCAAAAATTATCCAAATGTCTATTACAGGATATGGAGAAACTGGACCTTATTCCAAAAGAAGAGTTTATGATCCACTTATTCAGGCTACTGCAGGGGTTTGCGATGCTCAATCAATTGAAGGCCAACCAAAATATATGAAAACTCTTATGTGTGATAAGATAACTTCCCTTACTGCAGCTCAAGCTATGACAGCGGCATTATATAAAAGAGAAAAAACGAATAAAGGACAAAGAGTAACATTATCTATGCTTGATACTGCTTTGTATTTTATGTGGTCAGATTCTATGTACAATTATTCTTGGCATGGTGATGACTGGGCTCCAATGCCAAATATTGCTGATTTTTATGAGCCAGTAAAAACTAAAGACGGATATATTGCTTTGGTAGCAATCAATGATAACGAATTTGCAGGTGTTTTAAAAGCAATTGGAAAAGAAGATCTTCTAGATGATGAGAGGTTTTCAACAACAGAGAATAGACTAATGAATGTTATGGAAATGCAGGAAATCTTGTTGAATGCTTATTTAGATTTTACTTCAGATGAACTTGTGAAGAAGATGGAAGAAAATGATGTTCCTGCTGCTAAAATTAATAAAAGAGAGGAAATATTTTCAGATCCACAAGTGATAAATAACCAAACGGTAATTAATACAAAGAAAGATGGCGAAAATCTTCTAAAAGGACCTAAACCCCCAGCTAATTTCTTAGAAAATGATTGTGATGAACCATCATTTATGCCGGCTCTTGGTGAACATTCATCAGAAATTCTAAAAGAATATGGTTTTTCTGATGATGAAATTAATAATTTAATTGAAAGTCAAATTGTCCAAGGAGAAAAAATTGCCTAGTTTAAGAAGTAGATTTTGGGCATCAACAATTAGTAAGATTATTGATAATGCTCCAGAAATTAATCATCCAAATGATATTAGAAGAGATTTTAGCGAAGATAGGATTTCTTTTTTAAGGACAAATTGGAAGAAGAAAAAATATATAGACTATACAAATATAAATATAGATGACCTAGAGCTTCTTAAGTTAAATAATAAAAAAGTTAAGTCTAGTAAAACACTTTTATACCTTCATGGAGGTGGATATGTAGCTTGTGGCCCTGAAACACACGGAGCATTAATTACTCAACTTTCTCTCATAACAAAATCTCATGTTGTTTTTCCAATATATAGGTTAGCCCCAGAAAACCCTTTTCCTGCAGCAATAGAGGATGCCTTATTAGCCTATAAATATCTTTTAAAAGAAGGCATTAATTCAAAAGAGATTTTTGTTGCAGGAGATTCTGCGGGCGGCGGACTAACACTTGCTTTGCTACAGAAAATTAAGTCTGAAGAATTGCCAACCCCATCATGTGCGATAGTTATTTCTCCATGGACAGATTTGACATTAAGTGGCAATTCAATTCATGAAAGAGGCCATAGAGACCCGATGATAAAACCTGGACCGGGTATGCAAGTAACTGTAAGTGCATATTGTGGCAATGAGGACCCAATGAATCCCCTTATTTCACCATTATTTGCAGATTATAGAGATATGCCTCCAATTCAAATACAAGTAGCTTCAGAGGAAACAATTTATGATGATAGTTCACGTTTGTATGAAAAACTTAAAGTAGAGAATCCTGGGAAAGTCGAATTTATTGAATGGAAAGGCTTATTCCATGTTTTCCAAGCATTTTGTCTAGGCTGGTTGGCAATACCAGAGGCTAAAAAATCTATAAAAAGAATTGCAAAATTTGTAGATTCCTACATTTAACCTAAAGCTTTATTTATACTTTTACAGGCTTTATCAACTGCCTTTTTAGAGCTTTCGAAAACTGTAGCCCATGAGAAAAATGCATGTAATGTATCACTATATTCTACATGCTCTACATCGTTACCATTTTCTTTTAACTTTTCTACGTATGCTCTTCCTTCATCCCTTAAAGGATCTGCTAGAACGGTAATTATATATGAAGGAGGTAAGTTAGAGAGATCTTCAGCTAGTATTGGTGAAACTCTCCAATCTTTTCTTGCATCGTCATTTGGTAAGTAATGATTATAAAACCAATCCATACTACTTTTTTCTAAAAGAAAACCTTTAGAATTTTCGTCATATGATGGGTAATGAGAAGAAGCATCTGTAGCTGGATAAATCAACAATTGATAAGCTAGGTTTATATCTTTTCTTTCTCTCGCCATAATAGCTACTACAGTTGCCAAATTTGCACCAGCGCTATCACCCGCGACAACTAACTTATTTTTATCAACCAGCAAGTCCTTATGGTTTTTATTTATAAAATCCAGTGCTGCAAAACAATCTTCTACAGGTACAGGGAATTTAAATTCTGGAGCTAGTCTATACTCGATTGAAAATACTCTGCAACCCGATTTATTAGCCATATATCTGCATAAAGCATCAGAGCCCTTCCTAGAGCCTACCACCCAACCTCCTCCATGAAAGTATACTATTGTGGGAAGAGGTTTATTCTTTGGAGCATTTAATGGTGTATAATTATTAATAGGAATAGGACCAAATGGTCCGTCTGCACCTATTTCAACCACTAACTCAACTTCTGGAGTTGGCATTTCCATGAGACTCATGTTTCTAGCCTCTATTGGTGTTAAATTCTCTATTTGTAGTCCACCTAAAGCCTTTAGATCATCTAAAAATTTACTAACCTCTTTATTAAATTTATATTTTGCCATCTATTTTCCCCCCGGCATTCTAATGATATCAACAATTTTATAAACTTCAATTGGAGGTGGCTTAGTAATTGAAGAAATAATTATTGCGATAAGAAAGTTAATAACCATTCCAATAACGCCAATTCCTTCAGGCGAAATTCCTAAAAACCAATACTCTTGATTATTATATTCCGGTGAAATAAATTTAAAAAATACTATATATGAGGCAGTAAAAGTTAAACCAGATAACATACCGCATATTGCTCCATACTGATTCATTCTTTTCGAGAAAATACCCATAACTAATGCTGGAAATATAGACGCAGCTGCTAAGCCAAAAGCAAAGGCGACTACTTGGGCAACAAATGCTGGAGGATAAATTCCGAAAATACCAGCAATTATTATAGCAGTTGCCGCCGATATTCTTGCCAAAAGTAATTCCTGTTTCTCAGTAATTGAGGGTTTTATTGTCTTTTTCATTAGATCATGGCTTACAGCCGAGGATATTACAAGGAGTAAACCTGCAGCAGTAGAGAGAGCTGCTGCAAGTGCACCTGCAGCAACAAGAGCAATTACCCAGTTAGGTAATTTTGCAATTTCTGGATTTGCTAAAACCATTATATCTCTATCAATATATATTTCATTTGCATTTGATGTTGGATTATTAATAACTAATCTTTGATTATATTGTCCTCGTTCAGATGTAAATTGAGGTTTATTTTTTTCGAGCGCATTTCCTGATCGATATTGAATGATTCCATCTTTATTTTTATCTGTCCAAGAAATTAAACCAATATCTTCCCAGTTTTTAAACCAGTTAGGTGTATCTGCATAAGCTGTATTATCAACTGTATTAACAAAATTTAGCCTAGCAAATGAAGACACTGCTGGAGCTGTTAAATATAAAATTGCTATAAAAAGCAATGCCCACCCAGCAGATGTCCTTGCATCTTTAACCCTTGGGACCGTAAAAAAACGAACTATCACATGCGGGAGACCTGCAGTGCCAATCATTAATGCTGCAGTTATACAAAAAATATCAATTTTTGACTTATTAAAATCGGTATATGAGTTAAATCCAATATCATTTAAAACTAAGTTGAGCTTATCCAATAAATATATGTCTTCGGTCAACAGTTTAGAACCAAATCCTAATTGTGGTATTGGATTCCCAGTCATTAATATTGAGATAAAAATAGCTGGTACCATATAAGCAAAAATTAAAACACAATATTGAGCAACTTGAGTATAAGTAATACCCTTCATACCACCTAAAACAGCATAAATAAAAACAATTGCCATACCTATTATAACGCCTGTATTAATATCAACTTCTAGGAACCTAGAAAATACAATCCCAACACCACGCATTTGACCAGCTATGTATGTGAAAGAAATAAATATGAGGCAAATTACAGCTACTAATCTTGCTGTATTTGAATAATATCTATCACCTATAAAATCAGGAACTGTAAATTTACCAAATTTTCTTAAATAAGGTGCCAACAAAAGGGCTAGCAATACATAACCTCCTGTCCAGCCCATTAGGTAAACCGAACCATCTCTTCCCATGAATGAGATTATTCCAGCCATAGATATAAATGATGCAGCTGACATCCAGTCTGCTGCAGTAGCCATTCCATTGGCAATAGGGTGAACCCCGCCTCCTGCAACATAAAATTCGCCAGTTGAAGATGCTCTAGACCAAAGAGCTATTGCTATATATAAAGCAAAAGCAGCACCAACTATTATGTATGTTAATAATTGAACATCCATGTTTAGTCTTCGCTAACTTCAAATTTTTTATCTAATCTATTCATTAAGAAACAATAAATAACTATTAAGAGGACAAAAATAATTATAGATCCTTGCTGCGCGAACCAGAAACCAAGCTCAAATCCACCAATTTTTATTTTATCTAAAAAATCAGAAAAAATAATTCCTGCACCAAAAGATGAGATAAACCAAATAGAAAGCAATATTGAAACAATTTTAAGATTAGCTTTCCAGTAAGAATATTTATTAATTTTTTCTTTATTCATTTTTAATTACGACATCACATAGGGTATTAAGAAAACAGAAATTAATGCAATTATGATAATACCAATAATATTTAATGCAACACCACTGATCATCATAGATCTTATACTTATAAAACCAGAACCATAGACTATTAAATTTGGTGGAGTTGCAACTGGAAGCATAAAAGCACAACTTGCCGCTAAAGTTATTGAGGCGCCAAACATTATTGGGTCTTCGCCTAGGCCAATTGCTAATGCAGCAATAACAGGCAAGAAAACACTTGTTGTAGCAATATTAGATGTTAACTCAGTAAGAAAAACAATTAATGTTACTGCGGCAAATATTAGAACTATAAGTCCTAATACGCCAAATGGCTCTAAACCATTTCCTAGCCATGCAGCTAATCCAGTGGAAGCGACAGCATTTGCTAGACTTAAACCTCCACCAAAAAGAATTAGAAGATTCCAAGGAACTTTCTGAGCATTTTCCCAATCCATTAATTTACCATCTTTACTGCCATCTGAAATAAGGAACAGCATTATTGCTGAAATCATTGCTATAACATGATCAGTTAAATTATTAAGGAAGGGGATTAATTGAATTAAATCTCTAAACATCCACGATAACGCAGTTAAAGAAAAAATTATTGCTACTCTTTTTTCAGGAATTGTCATGGGACCTAATTTTTTGTATTGGTTTTGAAGATGAATAGCTGTATCACCACCTTTCAGAAAATCTGTTGAATAAACAATTTTTGATAAAGTTATCCATGAAAGCGGGAGTAAAAGAAACACAACTGGTAACCCAATTGTCATCCATGTTCTAAAACTAATCTCTACACCATAATTAGTTTCAATAAAGCTGGCAAAAATTGCATTAGGTGCAGTACCCACTAATGTTGCCATACCACCAATACTTGCTGCATGAGCAATACCTAAAAGAAGAGCTTTTGCAAAATCAGAGTTTCCATCTGTAATTTGATTTTGCTCATTAATTATATGAGCGACGGAAATACCTATCGGAAGCAACATTAATGTTGTTGAGGTATTCATCATCCACATGGATAAAAAAGCACTTACAAACATAAAGCCAGCTATTAAACTCGGTCCACTTCTACCTGCAAAACGTAAAATATTCAGAGCTATGCGCTCGTGCAGATTGGACTTTTGGATACTTAAAGCAAGAATAAAACCACCCAGAAATAAGAAAATATTTTTGTTTGCATATGGAATTGCTGTATCGGCAAATGTAGAAACACCAAGTAATGGAAAAAAAACTAATGGAAATAATGCTGTTACAAATAATGGAATAGCTTCGGAAGCCCATAATACGGCAATTAAAACACCGACAGCTGCAACATACCAAGCTTCAGAACTTAATCCATCTGGTTTGGGTGATAGAATAATAACTAAAAATAAAGTTAAACCTATAAAAAGACCGGTGTTTATATTAGGAAAAATTTTTTTCATATTTATAACTATTAATAGAGTAATTTATGCATAAAAATTTAAATATAAAAGGATAGAATTTAAATTATATTTATGATTAAGTTCAATTTAAATTTGTATTTGTAAAAGGGGATATTTATGGGAAATCAAATAATAAATAGAATGCTAAAGCTTAAATCCAGACCAATGATGGACGATGTTTCATCTGAAAACTTTGAACTTGTTGAAGAAGAGGTTAGAGATATTGAAGAGGGTGAAATTTTAGTAAAAAATCTTTATCTATCATTTGATCCCACTCAAAGAGGTTGGTTGAATGATGTTCCATCATATATACCACCTGTTCAAATTGGTGAGGTAATGAGAGCAGGTTCCATTGGAAAAGTTATTGAGTCCAAAAATCAAAATTTTTCTGAAGATGATATTGTCCAAGGTTCTTTTGGCTGGCAAGAATATGCTATTTCTGGTGAAGGATCAGGTTTTATGCCCCCACAAAAACTTCCTGAAGGTATTTCTCCTACATCTGCATTAAGTATTTATGGAATTACAGGTTTAACAGCTTATTTTGGAATGCTTGATATAGGTAAACCAGAGCAAAATGATACTGTTCTTGTATCAGGTGCAGCAGGAGCAACAGGCTCAGTAGCTGGACAAATAGCAAAAATTAAAGGAGCAACAAATATAATAGGAATTGCTGGAGGCCCTGAAAAATGTAAATGGGTTGTTGAAGAAGCTGGTTTTGATAGCTGTATAGATTATAAAAATGAAGATGTAGCTAAAAGAGTAACCGAATTAGCTCCAAATGGCCTAAATATATACTTTGATAATGTTGGTGGTTCTATATTAGAAACAGCACTTGGTAATATTGCTCAAAAAGCAAGAGTAGTTATGTGTGGTGGAATTTCTTCAGGCTATACTATGGAAAGATTAGCGCCAGGCCCTTCCACAATTTTTAATCTGATTATTCAAAGGGCAAAAATGGAAGGCTTTATTGTTATTGATTATGCTGAAAAATTTCCACATGCAGTAATGGAGTTAGCAGGTTGGGTTGCTGAAGGAAAAATAAATTATAAAGAAGATATCGCAGAAGGACTCGAAAATTGTCCGGATACTTTGGCAAATTTGTTTAAAGGTAAGAATTTTGGAAAACAACTTCTTAAATTATCAGATTAAATTATTAAGATAAATTCCCAAATTTTTCTATAGTTGAATAGAATTCATTTATTGTTTCTTTAATAATATCTTTCACTGACTTTTCTTTTTCTATTCGTCCAGCTACTTGACCCGTTAGAGCAATTGATGCTTCCATATCTCCACCAAAATAAAGATCTAAAGCTGTACCAAATTCTTGCATAGCATTAATATCATCATTCTTTTCAAGTTTATTTGTTTTATCTGTTCTTAAAGCTCTTAATGCAGGACTTGAAAATCTATTCAATAGAACAGTAGACTGCTCATCTGCTGACATTATTGCATTTTTCCAATTTTCATGAACGGGAGATTCTTTTGAAGAGACCATTCTTGTGCCCATTTGTATTCCTTGTGCTCCTAATGAAAATGCGGCAGCCATAGTTTTGCCATCAACAAAACCTCCAGCCGCAATAACAGGAACATTTACTTTTGAACAAACTAAAGGAAGAAGAACCATTGAAGCAACACCATTAGGACTTTTAAAACCTCCACCTTCAAAACCCTCAACCACTAGACCATCCACACCTGCCTCAATAGCCTTTAATGCTGCAGAAATTGAAGGCACCACATGAAAAACAGTTAAACCAGCTTCTTTTAATTCACTGCAATATTTATTTGGATCACCAGCAGATGTTGTTACGAATTTAACACCTTGATCTATAATAAAATTAACTATGTCTGGATCTCTTACAAATGCTTGGGCAATATTTACACCAAATGGTTTCTTTGTTTTCTCGCGCATAAGTTTAATTTCGTCTCTAATGACATCTAATTCTCCAGAAGAGGTTTCTATTATTCCCAAACCTCCTGCTTCTGAAACAGCAGAGGCTAACTGTGAACGAGCTATCCAACCCATCGGCGCTTGAATAATTGGATAATCAATATTTAAAATATCAGTTAAATTATTTTTTATTGGTTTCATTATAAGTTATTAAGTTATGTAAAATTTAATTTTTGACATAAATTCTGTCAATATTTTATACTTTTTAATATGCTAATAAATATACGAAATTATCTTCAAAACAAATTTTTATCTAGAAAACGAAATAAGCTAATGATGAATTGGTCTAACGAAAATTTATTAATTCACGAAAGACAAAAAAGAGAAAAGATAAGAGTTTCTGAAAATAGATCACACAAGGTGTTTTATTATCATCAGGTTGACGACCCTTATTCTATTTTAGTTCTTCCGGTATTGGAGAAGCTTAAAAGTTCTTATCAAGTTGATTTAGAGTGTATTTTAGTTGGCAGTCCTCCAGGACAAACTGTTCCTGAGCCAAGCATGTTCAAAGCTCATTGCTTAAATGATGTAAAGAATATTGCTCCCTGGTACGGACAAGATAAAAAAATTTTAAATTACCCCTTAAAAAATGAAATAGATTTAGCCAATAAAATTCTTTCAAATTGTGAACAAGCTAACTTTATTCAGATAGCCTTAGATCTAATGGATAGTTTATGGCTTGAGGAAAGTAAAAGTCTTGAAACAATTTATAAAGAAAACTTTAATTCAATAAATGAAATAAACACTAAAATAGAAATAGAAATAGGAAATAAATTTAGAAAAGGAAATGGATACTATAGCAGTTCGTCATTTTATTATGAGGGCGAGAGCTATTGGGGAGTTGATAGATTAAATCATCTTGAAAATAGATTAATAGATTTAGGTCTTAAGAAGACAGATACAGATGAATACATTATTAATAGAAAATCTAATAATAATTATCCTTCAAATCAGACTAATAAATTAAATTTAACTATATATCCTTCATTAAACAGCCCATATACATTTATATGTTTTCCAAGGGTAAGGAATATAATAGAGAAATATCCTGTAAATATAATAACAAAACCAGTTCTTCCTATGCTTATGCGAGGTATGCATATACCTCGATATAAAGGTAAATATATTTTAAGTGATGCAGCCAGAGAAGGTAGAATTAACAATATTTATATTAATAAAATTTACTCACCTTTAGGCAAACCAGCAGAATTAGCTTATTCACTATTTCCAATAATTAATGATCATGATAAAGGCTTTTCATACATTGAGAAATTAACAATCGCTTCTTTTCATAATGGTATCAATATTGGAAATAAAGCATTTCTGAAAGAATTAGTCAGAGAGTTAGGCCTTTCATGGGATGAAATTAAGAACGATCTAGGTAAAAGAAAATGGAAGAAAGTTTTAGATGAAAATTTAAATGAAATGTATGAAGGGAATTGCTGGGGAGTTCCTTCTTTTAGAATTACCGATGAAAATTATGAAAATCCATTTTATCAATGGGGACAAGATAGACTCTGGTTAATTGAAGAAGAAATCAAAAGAAGATTAGATTAACCTCCTGTTACAGACATATGTCTTTCTATTTTATTATTTTTCATTCTTGGTTTGATTGAGAATTCATGTTTTTCCGGCTTTATTCTCATGGCAAGATTTATAGCAGCATCTAATTTACTGTAATCTTTAGATCTTAATATTGATTTAAAATCAATTTTATCATTTTGCCCTAAACACATATATAACATACCTGTGCAGGTAACCCTTATCCTGTTACAAGAACTACAAAAATTATTTGAAAGAGGTGTAATAAAACCAATATTTCTTCCTGTTTCTTTAACCTTATAATAATCTGAAGGACCAGATGTCGTATAAGATGATTTCTTTAGAGTAAACTTCTTTTCAATTTTTTTTCTCATTTCATTAATTGAAAAAAATTGCTCATAACGGTCGTTATCAATATCTCCTAGAGGCATAGTTTCAATTAAACTAATATCCATTCCATTTTTATGTGACCAATAAATTAACTCAGGAATTTCGTGTATATTGCTGTCCTTAAGAACAACCGTATTTATCTTTAATTTAAAATTATACTTCTTAGCCTCATCAATACCTCTTAAAACTTTTTTTAAGTTTTTTCTTCTAGTAATTTTTTCGAAGGTTTCCTCATTTAGTGTATCGAGAGATATATTTATCCTATCAATTCCTGAGTTTTTTAGCTCCTTACTATAATCTTCTAAAAGAGTACCGTTAGTTGTAAGAGTAATCTCATCAAGCATATTCATATTTTTAAAACTTTTAAGATTATTAATAAATTCTAATATCCCTTTTCTTACGAGAGGTTCACCACCTGTAATTCTTATCTTTTTAATGCCCCTTGCAATAAAATGCTCACATAATTCATACATTTCATCAAATGATAAAATATCCTTTTTACTCATAAATTTCATTTTTTCAGGCATGCAATATGTGCACCTTAAATTACATCTATCGGTAACTGATATTCTTAGGTAATCAATTTTTCTACCATAATTATCTATTAAAATATTATCTCTGTTAGGAATTTTTAACATAAATAATGTTATAATATAAAAAGATACTAATGTAGGATAAAATTTAAAAAAATACAGATTTCTGTAGTTATATTGACTATATGCAACATTCATGCCATTTATACAAAATAAGGTAGATCATGGCAAAAATTTCTTTAGTTCAAAATATTAAACAAAGTCAAAAAATGACTTTGACTCCTCAATTGCTTAAAGCAATTAAACTTTTAGAGTTAAATAATATTGATCTTGATAATTATCTCCAGCAAGAGATCCTTGACAACCCTCTTTTAGAAAAAGCAGCTGATGATCAGAACTTAAAAGACATCATAAATGATAATGATAAAAATTTATCTTCTCAGGATAAATCAGAGAGTTCACTCTCGCATAATACGGATTCTGAAGGAAGCCCATCGTTTGACACAGCTAATCTTTATGAATCATCATCAACATCAATAGATAATATTATTGAGGAAACAATAGAATCTAAAAATAGTTTATATCAGATAATTACTGATCAAATAAATATATCTTTTCAAAATAAGATTGATAGATTGATTGCTTTATCAATACTTGAATTCATTGAACCAAATGGATATTTGAAAGTATCTACAAAAGAGCTTTCAATCGACTTAAATATTGACTTATTTCGCATTGAAAAAATTCTTAAGGTTTTGAAGTCATTTGAACCATTAGGTATATTTTCAAATGATCTTGAAGAATTTTTAACTCTACAATTAAAGTCACAAAATTTATTAGATAATAATTTAAAGCTTCTATTAAAAAACTTAACGATTCTTGCTAATGAGAATATTTTTTCAATATCAAAGAAGCTTAAAATTGATAAAGAAAAATTAAAAGATAGTTTAGACATGTTAAAAAGGTGTAGTGCTGCCCCAATTGATACAGATAGTGATTTAATTTCGCACATTAATTCTCCCGATATTATTGTAGAAAAAGATAAGAATAAGTGGATTGTGTCTCTTAATGAAGAAACTTTACCTAAAGTAATCGTATTAACTGGGTATTGGGAGGAGTTATCAAGAAAAAAATTATCAAAAGAGGATAAAAAGTATTTGTCTGCAAATTTTCTAGCTGGCAAAGGATTAGTCAAAGCTCTAGAACAAAGAGCTTCAACAATCTTAAAGGTTGCAAAAGAAATTATTAAGAAGCAAGAAAAGTTTCTTAATCAAGGTGTTATGGGTTTGAGGCCTCTAAAATTAAAGGATATTGCAGAGGAACTTGATATCCATGAGAGTACAGTATCAAGAATTACTAATTCTAAAACTATTTATACGCCTAGAGGGACTTATGATTTGAAATTCTTTTTTTCTAAATCTCTTAACACATTATCTAATGATGACGGATTATCTTCAAAGGTTGTAAAAGAAAAAATTATTCAATTAATTAATAATGAAGAAAAAGTACTATCAGATAACAAATTATCTAAATTACTAAAGGAAGAAGGCATTAATGTTGCTAGAAGAACTGTTACTAAATACAGAGAAGAAATGACACTTCCTCCATCTCATCAAAGGAAAAGATTGAAACAGTTAGCTGTTTAAGTTCTGATAATTTTTTTATTTTCGAGTTTATCAATTTCGTTCTTATCGTAATTTAACTCTTCAAGAATTTGTCTTGTGTGTTCTCCAATTTCAGGAGCGGTTTGAGGTTTTCTTTTCTTTTCATCTTTCATAAAAATTGGACTATCAACAGTTAATAGATCTTTTTTATCAGTAAATTTAGTAAAAAATTCGTTATCAGATATTTGTTGATCATTAATATGATCATACGGTTCAGAGATTGACCCAAATGTTACACCGGATTTTTCAAAAAGTTCTTTAAGTTGACCCCAATCCTTTGAGAGAAATTCTTCATCTAAAATTTTCATTAATTCCAAAGAATTTTTAGCTCGACCTTCTCTTGTATTAAAGCGTTTATCATCATTAACATCTTCTCTTTTTAAACATCCAAGTAATAGAGGCCATTCTCTTTCTTCATTTAACATTACTAAAATAAACCATCTACCATCTTTGCATTTATATTTTTCTGCCAAAGCTCCTTTTGTTCCTCTTCCAGTATTTTCTACAAAATTTGCACCACATAATGCTGCTTGATTGTATATGCCATTTGACCAGAGCCCGTTAGCCATTAAAGATGACGAAACTTCTGAGCCTTTACCAGTTATCTCTCTTTTATATAGCGCCATCATTATTGCTCCAAAGAGTGCTGACGCAGTAGGGTGATCTCCCATTCCTGGTGTTGATGAACTTGGTTCTGAATTTGAGTTATTTCGAACTGCGTGCATTAGACCTGACCTTGCCCACCATGCTGTTGCATCATATCCTGTCTTATCCTTTTCTTCACCTTTCTCGCCATATGGAGATAAGGATGCATATATTAGTTTTTTATTTTCTTCTAATATATCCTCAGCGTTTATTTTTAATTTAGTCCTAATTGGAAATGGATAATTAGTTATAAATATATCTGCTTTTTTTATTAATTTATGAAGAATGACATGAGCTTCTTTAAATTTAAGGTCTAACGCTAAGCTTTCTTTATTTCGACTCGTTAATATCCATGGATAGTTTTCATCGCTTTTGGGCAAACCTGGTAAACGAAGTAAACTTCTATAGGAATCACCAATATCTGGGGATTCTATTTTGATTACTCTAGCCCCAAAATCAGACATTATTGTGGCTGCTGCAGGACCAGCTATATAGCTAGCACAATCAATAACTGTAATTTTTTCTAATAAGTAGTCCATTTTTTTTGAATAAATGATAAATTTTTTTTACAATTTATGCAATTAAACCTTTATAAAGGCTTTTTATTTGTTAAGAGAAAGAAATGACTGATAAAATTAAACCAAATTCATATGCAGCCTTAGATGCTGCACATCATTTTCATCCTTATTCTAATGCTAAAAGAATTGAAAATCAGGGACCAATGGTTATTGCAAAAGGTAAGGGAATAAAGGTTTGGGATGATCAAGGTAACGAATACATTGAAGCTATGGCAGGCTTATGGTCAGTAGCAGTTGGATTTGGTGAAGAAAGACTTGTAGAGGCAGCAAAGAAGCAACTTGAAACATTACCTTATTATCATTCATTTACTCATAAATCTCATCCCGCAGTTGCTCAGCTTTCGCAAAAATTAACTGAAATTGTTGGTTTGAATATGACTCATGCTCATTATACAAATTCTGGATCTGAAGCAAATGACTCTGCTATGAAAATGATATGGTATTACAATAACGCCTTGAATAGACCTGAGAAGAAAAAAATTATATCAAGATTTAAGGCTTATCATGGAATAACAATAGCATCAGGAAGTCTTACTGGTATTCCTTTAATGCATAATGATTTTGATTTACCAATTAAACAGGTTCTACATACTAGATGTCCTCATTATTGGAGAGAAGGCCAAGAGGGCGAAACTGAAGAAGAGTTTGCTACTAGATGTGCAAAGGAACTAGAGGATTTAATTATTAAAGAGGGTCCAGAAACTGTTGCAGCTTTTTTTGGGGAACCTGTAATGGGTGCTGGAGGATTAATTGTACCTCCAAAAACATATTGGAAGAAGATTCAAGAAGTATGCAGGAAATACGATATTTTGATTGTTGCAGATGAAGTTATTAATGGTTTTGGTAGAACGGGAAAAAGATTCGCTTGTGAGCTTTATGGTATAGAGCCGGATCTAATAATTTTATCAAAACAAATTACATCAAATTATATACCAATGGGTGTAGTTCTGATGACAGATAAAATATATGAACCTATTGCTGAAAATACTGTTAAAAACAATCTTTATGGAAGTGGGTTTACTTCTGCTGGACATCCTGTTGCATGTGCAGTTGCCCTTGAAAACATTAAAATCCTTGAAGAAGAAGGTCTTATGGAAAGAGTTTCATCTTTAGAACCAGCTTTTCAAGAAAGACTAAAAAATCTAGAAAAAAAGGAATTAGTTGGAGAAGCAAGAGGTGTAGGTTTAATGGGTGCAGTAGAATTAGTAAAAGATAAAGAAACTTCCGCTCCTTTTGATCCTATAGGAAGTGCAGGTCCTGTTTTAGCTGAGGTTGGACACAGTGAAGGTATAATCTTGAGAGCTATTGGAGATGTATTAGCTGTTTGTCCGCCTCTAATTATAAAAGAAAATGAAATTCATGAGTTGTTTGATAGATTTGAAAATACTCTTGATAAAGGACTTCAGGCAGTTAAATAACTAAAAAACTTCAAGAATAATTTTTCCAATATTATTATTATTTTCCATTATTTTATGTGCTTGATCTGCCTCTCTAATAGGTAATTTTTTATAAATGATAGGTTTAATTGTTTTTTTTTCGAAATGATCCCAAATATTTTCATGTAACGCGCTCATCACTTTACCTTTTACCTCAATTGATCTTGATCTAATTGTCGATCCAATAATTTTTTGTCTTTTCATTAATAGATGACCAATATTTATCTTTCCATTAACTCCACCTAAAATTCCAATAATTATTAATCTTCCATCAATAGCTAAATTATTTAAGTTTTCTTCAAAATAATTTGCGCCAACAGGATCGAGTATAATATCTAATCCAGAAGGGCAATGGTCTTTAAAACTTTTGAATGAATTTTCTAATCTAACAGTGCCTGCGCTAGAACCAAGATCTATACAGAATTCAACTTTTTTTTCACTTCCAGCAGTTATATATGACTCACATTGAAAAATATTACAAAGTTGAATTCCTGCAGTTCCTATTCCACTCGCACCAGCATGAAATAAAACTTTTTCACCCTTTTTTAAATTACCTTCCATAAATAAATTCAGCCAACAAGTTGCAAAAACTTCTGGTATAGCGGCACCATCGCTTAAGTTTATATTTTTAGGAAGAGGAAGAGTTTGAACTTCGGGACATGAAACATACTCTGCATATCCACCTCCAGCAAGTAATGCAACAACTTCATCACCTACTTTTCTGTTAACAACATCCCTCCCAATTTCTTGAATGATCCCACTGCATTCAAGTCCAAGAATTTCACTTGCTCCAGGAGGAGCAGCGTATAGTCCTGCTCTTTGGGCAAGGTCTGCTCTATTAACAGCAGTGGATTTAACTTTAATAATAACTTCATTATCCCTGCAATCTGGATCCTCGTTGTCCACCCAGTTGAGTTTTTTATCAGCTATTACAATTGCTTTCATGAATTTATTTATTTTGTCTATTTTCTATTAATTCATCGACTACCATCGGTTCTGCTAGCGTTGATGTATCACCTAATTCTGAATAGTCATTTTCAGCGATTTTTCTTAAGATACGACGCATGATTTTTCCTGATCTTGTTTTAGGTAAATTTGGTGCAAATTGAATTAAATCTGGGCTAGCTATTGGACCAATTTCTTTTCTAACCCAGTTTATTAACTCTTTTCTAATTTCTTCGTTACCGTTTTCTCCAGCATTAAGGGTTACATATGCATAAATTCCTTGACCTTTGATTTCATGAGGAAAGCCTACAACAGCGGCTTCAGATACTTTTTCATGAGAAACTAGGGCGCTTTCTACTTCAGCTGTCCCCATTCTATGACCAGAAACATTTATAACATCATCTACTCTTCCAGTTATCCAATAATAGCCGTCTTCGTCTCTTTTACATCCATCTCCAGTGAAATAGTAACCATCATATTGACTAAAATAAGTTTCAATAAACCTTTTATGATCCCCATAAACAGTTCGCATTTGTCCGGGCCAACTATCGGCTATACACAAATTCCCTTCATTTTCACCTTCTAAAATATTTCCTTCAGAGTCTAGGAGGACAGGCCTTACGCCTGGCAGAGGTTTTGAGGCTGATCCCGGTTTTAAATCTGTAGCACCAGGTAGGGGCGAGATTAATGTTGCCCCAGTTTCTGTTTGCCACCAAGTATCAACTATTGGGCATTTTTTTTCTCCCACTATATTAAAATACCACATCCAAGCTTCTGGATTAATTGGTTCTCCAACAGTACCAAGTAATCGTATACTTTTTCTACTAGTTGATTTGACTGGTGCATCTCCCTCTTTCATAAGAGCTCTTATTGCTGTTGGAGCAGTATAAAAAATATTCACACTATGTTTATCGCATACTTCCCAAAACCTTGAATTAGATGGATAATTTGGTACTCCTTCAAACATTAGAGTAGTGGCTCCATTAGCTAGAGGCCCATAAACTATATAAGAATGCCCAGTAACCCAACCAACATCAGCAGTGCACCAATAAATATCCTTATCATGATAATCAAAAATTATTTCATGAGTATATGATGCATAGACTATATAACCACCGGTTGTATGAAGAACACCTTTGGGTTTACCTGTTGAACCGCTAGTATAAAGAATAAAAAGTGGATCTTCTGCACTCATTTCTTCAGGAGGACATTCATCACCAACAAGTTCAACTGCCTCATGATACCAAAGATCTCTATCTTCTTTCATTTCAATGTCTCCACCAGTTCTTTTAACAACAAAGACATTTTTTACATCTGGGCATTGCTCAAGAGCTTTATCCGAATTAACTTTTAATGGTACAATTTTACCACCCCTTATTCCTTCATCAGCAGTTATTAAGAATTTAGAATCACAGTCAAGTATTCTGCCAGCAAGTGCATCAGGAGAAAATCCTCCGAAAACAACAGAGTGAATTGCTCCAATTCTTGAACAAGCTAACATTGCATATGCGGCTTCAGGTATCATAGGCATGTATATTGTAACTCTATCACCTTTTTGAACACCGAAGTGTTTCATCATATTTGCAAATTTAGAAACTTTTTGGTGTAATTCTTTATATGTAATTTTTTTTGACTCATTTGGATCATCACCCTCCCAAATAATAGCAATTTGATCAGATTTATCTGATAGATGTCTATCGATACAATTATAACTCGCATTCAAGGTTCCATCATAATACCATTTAATATTTACATCGTTGTTGGACCATGTCACATCTTTGACCATCGTATAAGGGTTTATCCAGTTTATTCTTTTCCCTTCTTTTTCCCAAAAGGCTTCAGGATTATCCAAAGCAAATTTATAAGCTTCTTCATATTTATCTTTAGTTAAATGAGCACTATCTTTAAAATTTTCAAATACTGGTATTTTGATATTATCGGACATTTTAAAATTATAATTCTTCATTCAGTAATTTAATTACACCTGAGAAATCTAAATTATCAGTTCCATTCTTTTCCATTTCTTCATAAATAGCAGTAGCCTTTTCGCCTAAAGGTGTTCTTGAGTTTGAAAAAGAAGATGCTTCTTGTGATAATCTAAGGTCTTTCAACATCAATGCAGCAGAAAATCCAGGTTTATAGTCATTATTTGCTGGGCTAGTTGGAACTGGGCCAGGAACAGGACAATAGCTTGTCATCGACCAACATTGACCTGATGCCGTAGAGGCAATGTCAAAAAAAGTAGATGCATCTAAACCTAAATTTTTTGCAAGATTAAATGCTTCAGAAGTTCCAATCATTGATATTGCTAAAAGCATATTATTGGCTATTTTTGCTACCTGTCCATTTCCTGCTTGACCAGCATGTATAACATTTCCGCCCATAATATCTAAAAATTCTTTTGCTTTATTAAATGCATCAGTATCTCCACCAACCATGAAAGTTAGCGTTCCTGCTTCTGCACCAGTAACGCCTCCAGAAACTGGTGCATCAAGCATTTTTAAGTTATTTTCGTTTGCATCTTTTTCAACTTCACGCGAAGTCTCAACATCTATTGTAGATGAATCAATTAGGAGTAAATTATTATCAGCATTCTTTATAATTCCATCATCACCCATATAAATTGTTTTTACATGTTTTCCTGAGGGAAGCATTGTTATTGCAGTATCAGATTTTTTTAATGCGCTAGGTATATTTTCCTCTTTATTTCCACCTGCAGCAATAAATTGATTCATTTGCTCCTCAGACAGATCGAAGCCATAAACTATGTGCCCAGCCTTAATCAGGTTTTTTGCCATAGGAAGCCCCATATTTCCCAAACCTATAAAAGTTATATTTGCCATCTTTACCTCGTATTAAAATTTAACTCATTATTTTTTAAATTCTTGAAAAATTCATCTATTGTTTCATCTGAGATTTCATCAATATTTCCTGGCTTCCATAAAGGTTTATTGTCTTTATCTATTATGAGAGCTCTCACACCTTCATAAAAGTCATTATCAGACATTACTTTTGAAACCATTCTATATTCCATTCTCATACAATCTTCAAAATCTAATTCTGCTCCATTTTTTATTTGTCTAAAAGTAATTTTAAGAGATGTTGGGGATTTAGATTTTAATAAGCTAAGATTTTTTTGAGCAAAATCAGATTGATCATTCTCTAATTTATTAATAATTTCTTCAAGACTATCTCCAGAAAAAAGTTTATTAATTTCTTCAAAATTATTTTTAAGATCTGAGTTAATCTTATTAGAATGAAATGATGAAAGAATTTCAGTTGGTGAAGAGCCCTCAGATAATTTATTAAATATTTCGTCATAATTTTCTGACTCAATGTAATATTCTGCAATACCCAGTTCAATTGCATCAGATGATTTAATGCGACTTCCTGTTAAGGCTAGATACATACCAACATTATTTCTCAATCGCGATAGAAAAAAACTTCCTCCAACATCTGGAAATAGGCCAATCCCTGTTTCAGGCATTGCAAATGAGTAATTTTCTCCAGCTACTCTAAAAGCCCCGTGCACCGAAACACCAACACCTCCACCCATCACAATGCCATTAACAAATGATGCATATGGCTTAGAGTATGATTTTATTAATTGATTGAGTTGGTATTCTTCATAATAAAAACCAGTTGCTTTTTTATCATTGCTTTTCCCCCAATCATAAAGTGCTCTTATGTCTCCACCAGCACAAAATGCTTTATCACCAACTGCGGTGACTGCTACAGTTTTGACTTCATCATCATTCTCCCAAATTTTAAGTTTTGGATGAATTTCTCTGACCATTTTTAATGTTAATGCGTTTAATGCGTCTGGCCTATTAAGTGTAATAAGTCCTAAAGAACCTTTTTTTTCAAAAAAGACTTCTTCAACGCTCATTTATTTTCCTTGAGTATTTCTCTAGCTATGATGACTCTCATGATCTCATTAGTTCCTTCAAGAATTTGATGTACTCTTAAATCCCTAAGATTTCTTTCCAGAGGATAATCTTTCAAATAACCGTAACCTCCATGAATTTGTAATGCTTCATTCACAATGTTAAAGCCTGCATCAGTAACAAATCTTTTTGCCATAGCTGCGGCTTTTGTTTTATCCGATGTATTATCATCAACTTTTATTGCAGCTTCCCTTAGGATCAACCTTGAGGCTTCTAATTCAGTACACATATCTGCTAGTTTAAATTGGAGAGCTTGAAATTCTTGTAATTTTTTTCCGAATTGTTCTCTTTCACCAACATATTGAACAGCTCTTTCATATGCTGATTGTGCTGTACCAAGAGAGCAGGCAGCAATATTAAGTCTGCCTCCATCTAATCCCATCATTGCAATTTTAAAACCATCACCTTCTTGTCCAATTATATTTTCCACAGGAACTTTACAATCTTCAAAAATTACTTGAGCTGTGGGTTGAGAATTCCATCCCATCTTCTTTTCTTGTCCACCAAATGAAAGGCCTTCACTATCTTTTTCTATAACAAGGGTCGAGATAGAGTTTTCATCGGTTTTAACCATTGTAACATATACATCAGAAAAGCCTCCGCCAGAAATAAATGATTTAGTTCCATTCAAAATATAATGGTCGCCAGATTTTTCTGCTTTTGTTCTTAAACCACCGGCATCTGATCCTGCGCCTGGTTCAGTTAAGCAATATGAACTTATTTTTTTCATAGAACAAAGATCAGGAACAAAACGTTCTTTTAACTCCTGACTTCCAAAATTATCTATCATCCATGTTGCCATATTATGTATAGATAAAAATGCGGCTGTAGATGTGCAACCCTGACTAAGGCCTTCAAAGATTAATGTTGAATCTAGCCTTGATAATCCTGATCCACCTAAATCAGGAGAAACATAAATACCAGCAAAACCTAATTGTGCTAATTCTTGCAATGTTTCTACAGGAAGGATCTTTTCTTCATCCCATTTTTCTGCATGAGGCGCCATTTTTTCAATTGCAAAATTTTTTGCAACATCATAAAAAGCTATTTGTTCTTCAGATAGTTTCATTTTTTTATTACATTTCTAAATAAAAGGTAAAGTATCACTCAATTATAATAAATCAGTTAAATTTAATGACTTTTTGAAAATAATTAAATTAACTAATTTTATTCATAACATCACCGAAGAGTTCTTCATCAGAAATTAATTCTTTGGTTTGAGGTAATGGTTTTGATACCCATGTTTCATTAATTAAATCTCTCCAGGAAATATTATTATTGGTTCCATTTCCGCCCCAAGAACCACATCCTAATGAAAATGTTTGTCTCATTCCATTCCATAAGTTTCCACTATTTGATGCTGCCTGAGGTTGATTTACCATAACTCTTGATGTCTTAGTAATATTAGCAAGTTTCATTATATTTTCATCACTACTTGAATAAATACCGCAAGAATGTCCTTGTCCCTGGTAGGATTGGATATTGTTAGTTAGCTCAATAGCATGATCGATATCACTTGCTTTATATAATGCCATTACTACTGATAATTTTTCACCTGAAAACAGATTTTCCGGTCCCCATCCATCTTCAGGAACAATTATGAATTCAGTATTTTCTGGAATATCAAGCCCTGCCATTTCAGCAATTTTTTCTGCTGGTTGAGCTACAATAGCTGTATTCAAATGGCCTTCTTCATCCCATATCGTATTACGAAGTTTTTCTTTTTCCTCTGAATTTGCTAAATAACCACCTCTTTCCTCTAGTTTTGAAAGCATATCTTCGTAAATCTTTTCTACTAAAATAACTGAATTATCAGCTGAGCATGAGGCTGCTAAATCAAGGGTTTTTGAAATTTTTATTTTATCAGCTGCATCATCTAAATCAGCAGTTTCATCAACGGTAATAACAGCATTACCAACTCCAACTCCTAGTGCAGGTGTTCCGCTTGAATAGGCTGCATTAACCATTGCACCGCCTCCAGTAGCAAGCACTCTATCACACTGGGCCATAAGTTCATTGGTAAGTTCTAAAGATGGGATTTCAATTCCTATTACTAAATCAGCTGGTGCTCCACAACTTTCAATTGCCGCTCTCATAAGGTCACATATTTTCTTGTTTGTTAGTTTTGCTCTAGGATGGGGCGCAACAATAATTGAATTTCTTCCTTTGACAGCATGAATGGCTTTAATAACTGGTGTTGCTTCAGGATTTGTAGATGGAGCAAGTGCTCCAATTACACCCATGGGTTTTGCAATTTTGATAATTTGTCTTTCATTATCCTCTTCTAATATACCAACAGATTTTTCATCAATAATATCCATTAGAGTTGCCCGGGTTTTTCTCTGTATTTTTAGAAATTTACCTTCGTAGTTTCCTAGTTGTGTTTCATCAACCGTAAATTGAGCGATTTCTTCTGCAACTCCAGGCCTTGCAACACACCAAACCATTGCTCGTATAAGTTCATCAACTTGTTCCTGAGTATAATTTTCAATTTGCTTTTGAGCTTCTCTAGATCTTCTGACCAACTCTTGAATTTCTTGCTTCGGTTCAAGTCCTGATTCATTTACATGTTTATCCATCAAAATCTCCTCAATTTTAATATTTATTTTCAATCGGTATTAATACACCACTATATAATCTTCGTCCACGATTCATTAGACAATACAATCAATTAGTTAGTTATTTTTAAAAGTTGTTTTCCTTTATTCTTACCATCAAAAAGACCTTTGAGAGTATCAGGCGCATTCTCAAAACCCTCTCGTAAATCTTCCTTACAAATTAATTTGCCATCTTCGATCCATTTTTTCATTTTATTTCTAGCTGAAGCTGTCTCTGACATATAATCTAACATCAAAAAACCTTGCATGGTTGCTCTTTTGAAAATTAAATTTGAATAATTTTCAGGTCCGAAATTCATATTATCGGTTTTATGTCTAGATATTATCCCACAAATAGCAATTCTTGCATTTAATGCTAAATGCAATAGGCAATCATTTAAAATTCTTCCGCCAACATTATCATATACAATATCAGCTCCATTAGGACATAACTTACTTAAGCTTTCATTAAGGTCCTCAGATTTATAATCTATTGCTCCGTCAAACCCAAATTCATTGATAAGCATTTCACACTTTTCTTTTCCTCCTGCAATACCGTAAACTTTACATCCAGCGATCTTGAAGATTTGCCCAGCTAAAGATCCAACTCCTCCTGCAGCACCAGTTACAATTACAGTGTCGCCGGGATTTGGTTTACTTATTTTGGTAACTCCAAAATATGCAGTTAATCCTGTGCCACCAAGCGCACCTAAATATGCTGTAGGCATATCTGTATCTTCAATTATTTCTATGTCCTCCTCATTCAATATAGGATGAGTTTGCCAACATGTTTGACCCGAAACAACGTCACCTTTCTTAAATTTTTCTGATTTGCTATCTAGTACTCTAGCAATTCCGCTGCAGCGCATTACATCGCCTATTTCAAGAGGTGCTACATAATTAGATATATTTTCCATCCAACCTTTTTGAGCAGGTTGGAATTCAATAACCATATTTTCTAGAAGTAATTCACCATCATTAATTTCTCTAATTTCTTCTTCTTTGTATTCAAAGTCATCATCAGATATTGGTCTGCCTACCGGCCTACCAGCCAGTAGAAATTTTTTATTAATCATAATTAATCCTGTAAATTTTTATTATTAGTTAGTGATAATTGTACATGCTGAGATACCAGGAGCGCCATAAACATGAGTATATGCAGTTTTTGGATTATTTGGTACTTGCCTTTTACCTGCTGCACCTCTTAGTTGAACACAGTTTTCATATACTTGCCTTAAGCCTGAAGCTCCAACTGGTTCACCATTAGCTATACAACCACCATCTGTATTCACTGGAAGTTTTCCATCAATATTTGTATCACCATCTTGAAGCATTTTCTCTTGATCACCATCTTTACAAAAACCATTTTCAGCCATATGCATAATCTCAGCTCCTGATTCAGTATCTTGAAGCTGCGCTAGATCAATATCTTCATGACTTATACCTGCCATCTCAAAAGTTGCTTTTGCTGCTCCAACAGTTGGGCTAGGCCCTCTTTCAATTTCGAGAGAGGGGCTAAAAACTTCAAAAGACCCAAGGGGTCTAGATCTAAATGCTGCACCTTTAAGATATAATGGTTTAGTAGTGAATTTACTTGCAATATCAGCTCTGCATAATATTAAAGCAACAGCGCCTTCAGCAGGTGAACAAAACATAAATTTCGTTAGAGGATCAGAAACCATCATGCCATTCAATATATCTTCCTTTGAAACAGGATCCCTTCTCCATGCATTAGGATTTAGTGAACCATTATTGAATGCTTTTTCTGCAACTAAAGCTAATGCATCAGAAGTAATTCCATAATCATGCATATATCTTTGTATTTTCATCCCAAAAAATTGTGTAGTAAGCATAAGTCCTGTCTCACCATACCATTTTTGAAGTCCAGCGGCTTCTGGATCTGCATTAAATGCGCCTCGAGGGTGCTTATCAAAACCTACTGCCATTCCAATATCAAATTGACCAGATTTAATTGTTGTGTAGGCGGATAATAATGCTGAACCACCAGTTGCGCAGCCATTTGAAACATTCATAAATGGGACTCCAGTTAGCCCAAGTTCGCTTACCATTGTATCGGCGCTTCCCGCGGCAGATGAACCGCCATAAGCAAATTCTATATCTTTCCATTCTATTTCTGCATCTGATAATGCTTCTTTAGCTGCATGAACTCCCTGTTGAAGGCCTGATACGCCATCAGTTCTTCCAAATGGATGAATTCCAATTCCAACTATTGCTACATCTGTCATAATATATCTCCTATCAATTTACAGAAGGTTTAAAAGCAAAAATTAATAATTCTTCGCCTTCTTCATTTTTAACGAATGGTTCTATTGTAAGTTCCATTTCCATACCAATTTCCAATTCCTTGGGATCAATTCCTACTAATCTTGATTCTACCATAATTTCACCTGGTAGTTCAATATATCCAACAGCATAAGGTTTAAAGTCCTCAGGTGCAACTTGTTCTATATATGGTGTTTTTGGAAGAAACCTTTGTACTGTCCAAGTCCATAACTTCCCTTTATTTGATAATTCTACTTTTTCATGATGATTCGAATTTTTAGCAGGAAAGAAATATCTTCCTGTTTCAGTATCTTTGCTACCAATTAACTTCGGCGAGTCTGAGGGCCAAGTGAATAAATTATCTGCTATGGGTTTTTGTGTAGACATGTCTCTCTCCAAATTTAATTTATTGCTCTTTCAAAACCTTCCCAATAAGGTTTTCTTAATTCTTTCTTTAATATTTTACCAGATGGATTTCTTGGTAATTCATTAATAAAATCTACTGATTTTGGTGTCTTAAAGCCAGCAATTTTTTGCCTAGTAAAATTAATTATATCTTCCTCAGATGTTTCGCAGTTTTCCTTTAAAACCACCAAAGCTTTAACAGCTTCTCCCCAATGTTCGTCAGGAACACCTATAACCGCAACATCTGAAACCATTTCATGTCCAAATATAGCGCTTTCAACCTCTGCGGGATAGACATTTTCACCACCTGATACAATCATATCCTTTACTCTATCATGGACAAAAACATAGCCATCCTCATCCATAAAACCAGCATCACCAGTATAAAGCCATCCAGATTTAAGAGTTTTTTTTGTTTCTTCTGGTAAATTCCAGTAACCAATCATATTTGAAGTTGTTCGAACAATTATTTCACCCACTTCTTTTGTATTAACTTCTTTACCTTTTTCATCAACAATTTTTATTTCACAATGTGGCAATGCTTTTCCTGCCGATTTCATTCTTTCATTACCTTCAATTGAATGATCTTCAGGAGGAAGATATGTTACAGATCCAGTTGTTTCCGTCATACCATATAACTGAATAAATCCACATTGGAAAACCTCAATGGCCTCTTTTAATAAGTCTAATGGAATAGGAGATGCTCCATATGATATATATTTAATTGTTGAGTAGTTTGTTTCTCTTGATAATGGATTATCAAGTATCATTTTCATCATTGCAGGAACCATAAAAATTTTAGTAATACCATAGTCATTAATGGCACTTAAAACTGCTGTTGGATCAAACTCTTTCAAAACGACATTTGTTGCTGATGCATATAAACCTCCAATTCCTGATCCAGCTCCACCAATATGAAATGTTGGTGCAGTAACTAACTGAACCTCATCTTCAGTCCATTCACTCCACTCTAAACCTTCTTGAGGCTCTGGATTCCTCGATGAATAAAAATTATCATGTGTTAATTGAACGCCTTTTGGATTACCTGTCGTACCAGAGGTATACATTTGAATAGCAACATCTTTTAATTGAGGCTTTCTGTCGCATATTGAGTCGCTTTGTTTGTCTCTCCAATCTTCATATGTTGGCCAATTTTTATTTGTGCCTGACATACAAATAACTTTTTCTATACTAGGAACATCTTGCAGAATTTTTTCTACCAGACCAAAAAAATCTTCACCTACAAATAAAATTTTAGCACTTGAGTCATTAAGGATATAAGCAACTTCTGGAGGTGCTAACCGCCAATTTATGCCAACTATTACTGAATTTGATTTTGCACAACCCATAACAAGCTCATAAAATCTGTCAGAATTTTTATCCATGTATGCAACTCGATCTTGCTCAGCAACATTTTCTGAAACAAGACCATTAGCTACTTTCTCTGAGTTAATATCGAACTCTTTATATGTCACTACCCTATCTTCAAAAACAAAAGCTTTTTTTTCTGGACATCTATCTCTATGAACTCTTGCTATGTCAGATAAATGGACAATTTCTGAAAAATATGTCAATTATTCCTCCCAGTAAATATTTATGCCTATTACAAAATACTATGACAAACTAATCAAGTATGTTTTATAATAAATATGTATTTTTTTGATTTAGTTATTTGGAGAGAAAAATGGATTTGAGTTTTAAGCCTGAACATGAAGCTTTTAGACAGGAGGTCAGAGACTTTCTTGATGAAGAGTTAACTGATGAACTGAGAGAAGCTGGTAAACTTACAGCAAGTGTATTTAGTGAGGTAGAATATTCATCAAAATGGCATAAAATTTTATATAATAAAGGTTGGATAGGCTCTCGTTGGCCAGAAGAATATGGTGGCACAGGATGGGATGATATGCAAAGGTATATATTTAGCAGCGAATGTGCCTCAGCAGGGGCACCATCACCAACTGCTATGGGTTTGCATATGGTTGGTCCAGTCTTAATGAAATACGGAACACAAAAACAAAAAGACTTTTACTTACCAAGGATTTTATCTGGTGATGATTTTTGGTGCCAAGGTTATTCTGAACCAGGATCAGGATCTGATTTGGCATCACTTCAATGCAAGGCTGTTAGGGAAGGTGACCATTATGTAGTCAATGGTACTAAAATTTGGACAACGCATGCACAATACGCAAATAGAATTTTTTGTCTTGTTAGAACTGATAATACTGGTAAACCTCAACAAGGTATAACCTTCTTATTAATTGATATGGATACACCAGGAATTGAAATAAAACCAATTATTACAATGGCTGGGGATCACGAGGTAAACCAAACATTTTTTGATGATGTTAAAGTACCTGTTGAAAATGTTGTCGGAGAAGAGAATGATGGTTGGACTGTAGCCAAATATTTATTGGAGTTTGAAAGAGGTGGTGCTTATGCGGCTGGTTTAAAAGCTCAAATAAATAAAATAAGAAAGATTGCTACTATTGAAAAATCTGATACTGGCGAAAGTTTAATTGATGATAAAAATTTCTTAAAATCTCTAAATGAGGCTGAAATTGAAGTTCAAGCAGTTTTAATGACCGAGCACAGAATTATGTCAGATATTGCAGAAAGAGGCCATCCGGGCCCTGCTTCATCTATATTAAAATCTAGAGGATCAGAACTTAAGCAGCATTTAGACGGTTTAACTGTATCTGCATTAGGTTATTATACAAGCCCTCAACAAAATGAAGCCAGAATACCAGGTTCAAATTTTGATGTTATTGGACCAGATTATTCTATTACAGCTTTTCCAGCTTATTTAAATAATAGGGCTTCTACCATTTATGGTGGATCTAATGAAATCCAAAGAAATATAATGGCTAAGTTTGTTTTAGGCCTCTAATTCTCATATGGAATTTGATGAATTAAAATGTTTTTTAGGAGATAGACTTACAACCTCGAAAGCTATTCGTTTAGAGCATAGCCAAGATGAGTCTTGGCATTTACCAAAAAACATACCTGATGCAATTACATACCCTGAAACCTCAGAGGAGGTTTCTAAAATAATAAAATTTGCTTTTAAAAATGATATACCAGTTATTCCATTTGGAACTGGTACTGCTCTAGAGGGCCATATACATGCCTTAAAAGGTGGTATCACTATTAACTCAAGTAAAATGAATAAGATTATTGAATTAAATAATTCAGATATGGATTGTAAAGTTCAAGCTGGTGTTACAAGAAAAGAATTAAATGATTATATAAGGGATACAGGATTATTTTTTCCTGTTGACCCTGGAGCTAACGCATCAATTGGCGGTATGTGTGCTACACGAGCGTCGGGAACAACGACTGTTAAGTATGGCACCATAAGAGAACAAGTAATGGGTCTCGAGGTAGTGATGCCTGATGGTAAAATAATTAAAACAGGAACTAGAGCAAGAAAATCTGCAGCTGGATACGATTTAAGTCATTTAATGCTTGGTTCAGAGGGAACATTAGGTTTTATAACAGAAATAAATTTAAAACTTCACGGTAGACCTGAAGCAATTTCTGCTGGTGTTTGTACATTTAAAGATTTGAAAGGTGCAATCGACACTGTAATTGAGTCAATCCAAGTAGGTTTGCCGTTATCTAGGATAGAACTATTGGATGAAGTTCAGATTGAAGCTATTAACCAATACAAAAAGGTATCCCATGAAATTGGCCCAACATTATTTGTTGAAATTCAAGGAATGCCTTTAAGTGTGAAAGAGCAGTCTGAAATATTTAGAGATATTGCGGAGGCAAATAATATTCTAAAATTTCAATGGTCAGATAGAAGTGAAGAAATTGAAGTTTTGTGGAGCGCTAGGCATGATGCATATTATGCAGCTTTAGCTTTAGCACCTGGTAAAAAGGCATTTACAACTGATATATGTGTTCCAATTTCAAATTTAACTGAGTGCATTATTGAAACAAAGAAAGATATAGAGCAGTCAAATATTATAGCTCCAATTGTAGGTCATGTTGGGGATGGTAATTTCCATCTAATTATGCTTTTAGATCCAGAAAATAAAAAAGAAGTTTCTGAGGCAAAACATTTAAATGATAAGTTAGTTAATAGGGCTTTAAAAATGGAAGGTACCTCAACTGGCGAACATGGAATAGGGATAGGCAAAAAAGAATTTTTAAAAACTGAACAAGGCTTATCTGTTGAGATTATGTCTCAAATAAAAAAAGCTATTGATCCAAAGAATATTATGAATCCTGGTAAAATTTTTGATATTAATTAACACCTCTTATACATTGTGTTGAAGTTACACACTTTAAAACAAAAAAAGTCCAAAAAAATAAATTAAAATCTAAAGTTGGCATCTAATTTGCTTATTACCCATATCATAAATTAGGAGGTTAACATTATGATTATTTTTAAAAAGTTTAACAAGTATGTTAAAAAAGGTTTCTTTGCTGTTTTCCTTGGTTTTGCAACAGTAGGTACTACTTTTGCTGGATCTCTTGATTGGAATGTTGGTGTAACAAGCCAATATCTATGGAGAGGTATGTCACAAGGTAGTGGTGCTGCGACATCAGGCGGATTAGATTACACAGCTGATAATGGTTTTTCAATTGGTACATGGGTTTCAAATGTTGATTTTGGAGATGGCACATCTTATGAATTAGATGGCTACTTTGGTTATAGTTTTGGTCCAGTTAGCGTTGGTTACATTTATTATGCATATCCTGATGGAGATGACCTTGATTTTAGTGAAGTTAGTATAAGTGCAGAACTTGGTGCTGTAACATTAGGTGTTGCTGTATTAGCAGATGCTGATTGGGAAGGAACAAGCTTTGGAGATGATCCATACTTTTTCCTAGATACAGGTTTTTCACTTACTGAAGGTTTAGATCTTGGCCTTCATATTGGCCATTATGATTATGAAATGGGTGATGCGGAAACAGACTATGGTATTTCATTAGCTATAGGTGATTTTAGTTTCGGTATTATTGACTCTAGTAGAGACGATAGTGACCCTTACTTCATAGTATCATACGGTTTTGCAGGAAGTCTTTAATTAGATCATCCATTTTAGAGGGTAATTATTATGAAATTAATAAAAAAAATATGTCTTCTTGGCTTAATGCTGTTTACTGTCAGTGGAACAGCATTTGCCGAGGTTTCAGAAGAATCTGCGTATATTTTTAACACATTTTCTTTTCTTGTTCATGGGTTTCTCGTTATGCTTATGGCTCTTGGCTTTACTTGCCTTGAAGCTGGTTTAGTAAGAACCAAAAATACAGCTACTATATGTTTAAAAAATGTTGGATTGTATAGTTTAGCTGGAATTATGTTTTACTTAGTCGGTTATGGCTTTATGTATAACGAAGTTAATGGGTTCATAGGGCAGCCTACATTATGGAATCCCGAGGCTGAAGTAAGTTCTGCCGACGGTTATTCTAAGATGTCAGACTGGTTCTTCCAGATGGTTTTCTGTGCTACTACAATGTCTATTATAAGTGGTACTGTAGCAGAACGCATTAAACTACTTCCATTCTTTATCTTTGCTATTGTGCTTACTGGATTTATTTATCCAATTCAAGCTTCATGGGTATGGGGTGGTGGATTCCTATCAGAAATGGGATTCTCAGATTTTGCTGGCTCTACTCTTGTTCATTCTGTAGGTGGCTGGGCTGCATTAACTGGAGCAATAATCATTGGTCCTAGACTAGGTAAATATGCGTCTAATGGTTCTGTTATAGCTATTCCTGGGTCAAATTTACCTTTAGCTACTATCGGTACATTCATACTTTGGTTCGGATGGTTTGGCTTTAATGGTGGATCACAACTTGCGCTTGGTAGTGCTGCTGATGCTGCTGCAATGGCTAATGTTTATGTAAATACTAATATGGCTGCCGCTGGTGGTTTAGTTGCTGCTATGATTTTAGCTTCAATTTTATATGGTAAAGCTGATTTAAGTTTAGCATTAAATGGCGCTCTAGCAGGTCTTGTAAGTATTACAGCAGGTCCAGATGTAGCAACACCTCTTCAAGCCATTATTATTGGTGCTGTAGGTGGTGTGTTATGTACACTAGCAATTCCTCTATTAGATAAGTTGAAAATAGATGATGTTGTTGGTGCAATTTCTGTTCACTTAGTGGCCGGTATATGGGGTACACTAGTGGTTGGAATACCTGGATTAGGCACATTAGCTGCTGACTTTATGACACAACTTATTGGTGTAGTTACTATAGGTGTGTTCGTTGTTGTAGCTAGCTCAATTGTTTGGTTGATCTTGAAAGGCGTTCTTGGCCTAAGACCAACTGAAGAAGAAGAAATGTCTGGATTAGATGTCTCAGAATTAGGTATGGAGGCATATCCAGAATTTAGAAATTAGTCATTCTGTTCTCCTCCCCACATTGCATATGACTAATTACCACCGCGCTTTTTTAAAAGCGCGGTGGTTTCGTTTTAAACCTATAAATCTCTAACTAAATGCCCGCCATCAACCACTAATATTGATCCTGTCATATATGAGCCAGCATCACTTGCAAGAAGAAGAATAGGACCTTCAAGCTCGGTAATATTTCCTGGTCTTCTTAAAGGAACTCTCTTGATCATAGGATCACTCATTTCAGAATCTAAAAATTCACTGTTTAAATCAGTTCTAAAATAACCAGGTGCTATAGCATTAACGCGTACATTATATTTTGCCCATTCAAGTGCCATTTGACGCGTCATGTGTGTGAGAGCAGCTTTTGATATTGCATAAATACCATTTCCTTTTTGAGCCGCTTCGCCAGTAATTGAAGATACATTTAAAATGACTCCATCCTTTTGATCTTTTTCTAATCTTGATTTAAGCCAAAATTTTGATAGAGCCCATGGACCACGAAGATTTGTATTTATAACATTATTCCAGTCATCTTCTTCATTTTTATCTAGGGTTCCAACTATAGTCATTCCTGCATTATTAACTAGTATATCAACTGAAGCGAATGTTTTATTTATCTCAACAAGACAATCGGAAATTGAGTTTTCTTCAGTTACATCTAAAGAGAAAATTTCAACATTTTGGCTTTTATTATTTAGCATTGATTTGGTTTCTTCTAGTTTTTCTTTTCTCCTTGCGGCAAGTGCAAGGTTAGCGCCAGCATTATATAAAGTTTTAGAAATTTCTTGACCAATGCCACTTCCAGCTCCAGTCACCAATGCTGTTTTTCCTTCAAGGTTAAATAATTTATTTGTTGTCATTGAATACTCCTATTGCTGCAGCTGTCATTACCTTTATTCCGGTTGAAAGGGTTGGTATTGGGTCGGGCGCAAAAAATGGTGAGTGAATTCCAGGTAAATCAATCTCACCTCTAACTGATTTTTCCCAAACTTCAAGCTCACTTGCCCCAAGCCAAAATAGGAAAGTTGGTATTTTTGGTTCAACTCTTCCATATCTTCCAAAATCCTCACCACCCATGACGGCACTAGATTCAAAAATATTTTCTTTTCCAATAGATTTCTCAATATAACCAACAACCTCGTCAACAAAGTCTGGAGTGTTATAAAGTGCTGGAGTATATTGATCTCTCAATTTAAGTGTAGGCATTTTATTTTCAGGTATTCCTAGTGAAATTGCCTCACCTTCAATTATTCTTTTTATTTTAGAAATAATTTCTTCTCTTACCTCATCTGTATAAGAGCGCATAGTCAACTGTAATTTAACTTCGTCTGGAATAATATTATGTTTTGATCCACCATGAATTGAACCAACAGTAACAACAGCTGGGCTTAAAGGATCTATCTCTCTACTAACTATTGTTTGAAGTGAAAGAATAATTTTGGAAGCAAGTACAATAGGATCTTTTGCTCTGTGAGGATATGCACCATGACCTCCAACGCCATATATTGTTATATCAGCCATATCAACATTAGCCATTGCATATCCTTTAGTATATGTAACTTTTCCTGCAGGAAAAGAACCAACATGTAGGGCTAGATTGAAATCCGGTCTTGGAAATTTTTTAAATAAGCCCTCTTCAAGCATTCTTAATGAACCTTGTCCAACTTCTTCTGCAGGTTGAAAAATAACCATTAATGTTCCTGACCACTTATTCTTTGAGTTAATTAATTCTTTTGCTGTCCCTACTGCTACAGCCATATGAACATCATGACCACATGCATGCATAACTGAAACTTCTATTTTATCATCATTAAGCATTTTGATTTTTGAGGAGTATTCCAAACCAGTTTTTTCTTCAACTGGTAGTGCATCCATATCGGCCCTAATCATTAAGACAGGTCCTTTTCCGTTTTTATATATTGAAACGACCCCTGTTTTTGCGAAGTTTCGAGTAACCGTAAATCCAAGACCCTCCATCTTATCTGCTAGTAAATTAGACGTTTTGAATTCTTGCCAAGATAATTCAGGATTAGAATGCAAATGTTTATATAAATCCAAAATTTCATCTGCACTAGATTTACCAACTAAAGAAAGAAAAATTAGAGAAAGTATAAATAATTTTTTATATAACATACTAATAATGTTCAATCTTATCTTCTACTGCGTGCCCTTCAAAAGGAATTAAAATCTGTCTTCTAAATGTACAAACAACAACATTATTTTGATTGGTTCCTGTAGTTTTAATTGTAACAATTCCTTGACCCTCTCTTGTCTTGCTCTCTCTTTTATCAAGAACTTCTGAAGATCCATAAATTGTATCACCATGAAATACTGGAGCTGTAAATTTAACTTCATCCATTCCAAGATTTGCAATAGCTTTTTGACTACAATCTGAAACACTCATTCCGATTAGAAGAGATAATGTGTATGGTGAAACAACAAGATTTTCCCCAAATTCTGTTGCTTTTCCATATTCAGCATCAAAATGAATAGGGTGAGTATTTAATGTCATAAGTGTAAAAAGATGGTTATCATATTCGGTAATTGTTTTACCAGGTCTGTGATCATAAACATCACCAACATTAAAATCTTCAAAATATCTTCCAAATTTTTCTCTGTAGTGATTAGGTCCAATTTCTTTTGAATTTTTAATCATTAGATTCAATCCTTCATTCTTTTGATTTAACAAAAATAGTTCAAAGTTTTTTTATTTATTCATTTCCGTAAATTGTATTATGTGTGTTGTTTACACGAACAAATGTAGTGCATTTTGATAGGGTTTTTAATCTATTAGCGCCAACATAAGTACATGCTGAACGAATACCGCTTAAAATATCTTTTATAGTATCATCAACTTTACCTTTGTAAGGTACAGAAACTGTTTTCCCCTCAGCTCCTCGGTAATGATTATTATTGTTATGTTTGTTCATAGCTGATTTAGAAGCCATACCATAAAACTTCATTTCACCATTTACCAATTCACCCTCACATTCATCATGACCTGCAAGCATTCCGCCTATCATCACAAAATCTGCTCCTCCAGCAAAAGCTTTAACAATATCTCCAGAACTAACGCAACCACCATCTGCAATTATATGCGCATTTAACCCGTGAGCCGCATCTGCACATTCTATCACAGCGCTCAATTGAGGGTAACCAATACCCGTTTTAATTCTTGTAGTACAAACTGATCCAGGTCCTATACCAACTTTAACAATATCAGCCCCAGCAAGAATAAGTTCTTGTGTCATATCAGCCGTAACAACATTTCCTGCTACAATTGTAGCTTTTGGACATTTATTTCGTAATTTCTTAACAGCATCTACAAAACGTATTGTATAGCCATTTGCTACATCCAAACCTATAAAACCAGATGAAATTTTTGATAATCTTGAAATATCGTCTATTCCACCAAACCAACATATATTTTTCTTACCGCTCATAAATTTATTTATATTTTTTTTTAGGTGATGTTTAGCTGGACAAGTTATCATCCCATGCTTAGCCAAAATTTTATGCATTGCTGGCGTTCCCACTGTATCCATATTTGCAGACATAATTGGAATACCTGTCCATTCTTTTTTGCTCCATAAAAACTTATGAGTTCTTCCAAGATAAACCTCACCCCTAGAGCTCATTGTTGATCTTTTTGGTCTAATTAAAACATCAGAATAATCTAGTTTAATTTCTTCATTTAAAAGCAATTTTGATATCCTATTTCTTAAGATTTACATCAGTTCAGTTTATTATAATAACTTTTGCATTAATAGAAAAAAATTGAATAATATGAAGTTAATTTTTTTAAATTTTTGAAGAGAAAAATAATAAAATGAAATCAATAAATTTAATAACCCCAAATCAAAAAATTTGGGGTAAAATGGTTAAAAATCTTATTTACTTTTTTATAATCTTAATAATTTTTACGACTAATAGTAAAACTCAAATTGTAAGTGATAATAATGATTCTGATATACTTCCTGGGGTTTTACGTACACCAGATGAGCGTTTTGAGAAACTCGAGGATTATCCATTCAAACCAAATTACATGATTATTGAAGGATTAAGAATTCATTATCTAGACGAAGGCCCTAAAGACGCTGACCCAATAATATTGTTTCACGGTGAACCAGCATGGAGTTATTTATTTCGTAAAATGATACCTGTTTTAACGGATGCAGGATACCGAGTTATTGTTCCAGATATGGTTGGATTTGGAAAATCAGATAAATTTATTTCTAAATATGATTATAGTTACAAGCATCATATAGATTTGATGAAAGAACTTGTAATTCAGTTAGATTTAAGGGAAGCAACACATTTTGGTCAAGATTGGGGAGGGTTAGTTGGATTAAGAGTAGTTGCTGAATTACCTGATCGCTTTGCAAGAGTTGTTGTATCGAATACAGGAATGGTAGCTCGAGAAGGTTTTTCAGGTTGGTTATTTGAAAATATTATTAAACTTGTTGTTTGGTTTCATGGACCTATTACATTTGAAGAATTAAAACTTGCAAGAGATAAGGCATTAAAAAGTGATAACCCTTCTCCTCTCTCAGGGGCTATTATGTTTTCAAAATGGATTGCTCATTCTTATTACAGCGAAGATATGGATATCGTTGGTATTATAGAAAGTTTTGGTGGGTTAAGTTTATCAGAAGGTGAGGCAAAAGCTTATGAAGCTCCCTACCCAAGCGGTGAATATAAAGCTGGTCCACATGTATGGCCATATTTAATCCCAACACAGCTTTCAGAAAATGAAAAATATTGGGTTGATGTATATGAAAATTGGGAAAAACCATTTTTGGTTGCATTTGGCGAAAATGAAAGAATTACAATAGGAATGAAAGATGATTTTTTAGAACGAATTCCAAATCCAACTGTTATTACTCTAAAGGGAGCTAGTCATTTTGTTCAAGAAGAAGTAGGACCAGAACTGGCAAAAATAATAGATGATTTTATCAAGAATAATCCTTGAGAAGATGCAGTGTGAGAAGTAAAAGGTGTGATAGAATAGTTATGATTCTTTTTTGAGCTTTTTATAAATGATAAATATCAGGATTTGTACTTTAGTAATTGCGATTACCATTTTTATAAGTGGTTGCTCATCTAATCAAAAAAAATATCTAAAAAAGTTACCTGATATTCCCTCAAACTGGTCCTCAATCTATGAAGGTAATGAGAATTCTAATGGTTGGGTAAGTGAATTTAAAGACGAAACTCTATATGGTCTAATAAAAGAAGCTCTTGAGAATAATAAGGACTTAGGCATTGCATACGAAAATATAAAAATTGCTAGAGCTAGAGCAGGAGCTTCACTTGCACCATTATTGCCAGCTATTAATATAGGTGCAGCAAAAAGCCAAATATCAACAACTATCCAAAATCCTAATGGTGAAGTTGAAAGAATTTATAATTATCGTGACAGCCTTACAGCCCAACTCAATTGGGAAATTGATATATGGGGTAGATTATCGACTAGATCCAGAGCTTCATATCTCAATGCTAAATCAGTTTACAATGATTATGAGGCAGCGAAATTATCTATTGTAGGGTTAACAGCGCAAGCTTGGTATTTGTTTTGTGAGTCTAAGCTTCAAACTGACTTAGCTGAGAGAAACCTTCAAACAAGACTTAGTACACTTAAAAGAGTTGAAAGTAGGTACCAAAAAGGGATAGCTCAAAGTAGAGATCTCCGTTTAGCAAGATCGGAGGTTGAGTCAAGAAAAGCTGAACTTTTAAATAGGAAAAAAGCTCTTTCGGAGGCATCAAGAAACCTTGAAATTATTATAGGGAGATATCCGAGTTCAACTATATCAGCAGATATTTTACCAGGTTTACCACCTAAACCTATTTTAGGTTCTCCAGAGGATGTTCTCAAAAATAGACCAGATATTATTAGTTCAGAAATCCAGTTGGAACAGGCTGGTTTAGAGGTTACCTCAGCAAGACTTGCTTTTCTTCCAAGCTTAAACATAACTGCACAATGGTCAACCTCAGAGAGGGATTGGTCAGATGCATTTGATCCTGATAGACTTGCAGGAAATATAATAGCCAGTTTAACGCAATCAATTTTTCAGGGCGGTACTAGAATTGCTCAGAGTAAAATTACTGAGTCTCAGATGAAGATAATTCTTAACCAGTACTCAAAAACCTTACTTAATGCTGCAAGAGAAATTGAGGATGCATTATTCGCTGAAAATATTCTTCAAGATAGAGAAGAGTCATTGTTAAATGCTTTCAAAGAAGCAAAAGCTGCAGAAGAGTTAACAATTGATCAGTATAACAGAGGTGTTTCAACTATTTTTGAACTTCTAGATGCGCAGTCCAGAAGATTAAGTGCAGAGAGCTTATTGATAAATTCAAGTCTTTTAAGAATTACTAACAGAATAAAATTACACTTAGCCATATCTTCGCCATTATTTGAGGAGATATAAAGCTATGCGAGCTATGTTAAGAGTAATTTTTTCTTCAAGATTTTTACCAGTTATAATTCTAATATTTGGTTTATTTATATCTTTTGTAATTTCTTCAACTGACCCAAAACCAAATAAAGGTGTTGAAATACCAAAACCCACAGCTGTTTTTTATGATAATCCTCAAAAAAAAGATGTAACCCTTAGGGTAACAACAAACGGTGAAGTAAGGTCTGTTACTGAAATAAATGTTATACCTCAAGTTAGCGGAAGAATAATCCAGGTTGCCGATGAATTTATTGACGGTGGAAACATAAAAAAAGGCCAGCCATTAATCTGGATAGATGATCGAGATTATAAACTTGCAACTATTTCAGCAGAGTCAAGAGTTGCGCAGGCAAAGAAATTGTTAGAAAGAGAAATTGCTGAGAGTGAGTTAGCCAGAAAAGATTGGGAAGAGCTTGGGGAAGGAGAGGCCAGTCCTCTTACTCTACGGATACCTCAACTTGAGGAAGCAAGAGCCCTTTTAAATGCTGCTGAAGCTGATTTAGAAAAAGCAAAATTAAACCTTGAAAGAACAATAATTAGCCTACCTTTTGATGGGTTAATCAAAAAAAAGAATGCTGGGATTGGTCAATATGTTAATGCAGGATCAATCTTGGGGTCAGCCTTTTCAACAGAAAAAGTTTTGATACCCCTTCCATTGACCGATACTGAATTATCTTATTTAGGTTTACCTCTTGGATATGAGTCAAAAGGTTATTTTGATGGCCCTAAGGTTATTTTTAGATCTTTTATATCCAGAGAATATATTGAATGGAATGGTAGAATTACAAGAACTTCAGGTTCAATTGATAGCCAAACAAGGCTTGTATATGCTTATGCAGAAGTAATCAATCCTTATGATGAAAGCCCTCCTTTAGCTATTGGAACATATGTCGATGCAGAAATTGAAGGGAATTTTATATCTGGAGGTTTTATTATTCCTAATGCTGCAATTAAGAATGGAAATGAAATTTATTTGATTGATAATGATAACAAATTAAGAATTAAGAAAATTGAAGTTGTTGGGACTGAAAATGAAGATGTTATAATTTTTGGCGATATTGATGAAAATGATATGATAGTTGTTTCAACATTAAATACTGGGTATGAAGGAATGGAATTAACTCCTATGAAATTAGAAAATAAAGAGGCTTTATAAGTGTATAAAATGATCTCATGGTGGGCAAGAAACCCCAAGGCAGCAAACCTTTTAATGGCAGGGATTATAATTGTTGGAATAGCAACTTTTTCTCGAATCGAACAAGAAGTTTTTCCTAAAATTTCTGCCCCTATAGTTTCTGTTCATTATGTCTGGCCTGGGGCCTCACCCAAGGAAGTTGAGGATCAAATTTTGGTTAGAGTTGAAGAATCTCTTAGAGATATTGAAGGAATAGAAAAGCTAAGAGGCTTTGCTCAAGAAAGTTTTGGAGCAATCTATGTTCAAGCTTTTGCCGGGACAGATATTAATAATTTAATTCAAGAGGTTAAGCGAGAGGTGGATGCTGTTGTCTCTATACCTTCAGATGTTGAGCCTCCTGTTGTAGATGATGCATCATTTGAGTTTCCCATAATGGCTATAGCGCTTTCTGGTGATGTATCGGAAAAGAAGCTTACAAAAACCGCACGTTTGTTAAGAGATGAATTAGCTCTTCAACCACATGTTGATGTCGTAAATTTAATGGGCGTAAGAAAAGAGGAAATATCAATAGAATTATCTGAAACTGCAATGAGAAGGTACGGCCTTAATTTTGATAATATTGCTAATGCAATCAGGAAAAACTCAATAAATTTATCATCTGGGAATATAAAGGCTCAAACCGGAACCCTCCAACTTGCCACACGTAATCTTGGCGATTCACTTGAAGATTTTAATGAGATTGTAATTTTACAAACACCCGATGGAGGAAAAATAAAAGTTTCTGATGTTGCTACTGTTGTTGATGGATTTGAAGATAAAGATACCGCTGATATTTTAATAAATGTTGATACAGGTAAATCTTCAGCTGTAACAGGCTTAATGGTTATGTCTTCAAGCAATATGAATGTTGTAAAGACCTCAAAATCGGTGAATGAATGGATTGATAGTAAACAAGGCACCTTACCTGAAGGTATTTCACTAAATTTATGGACTGATCAATCTGAACTTTATAAAGGAAGAATGAATCTAATAATAAGAGCAGCATATGGAGGCCTAATTTTAGTGTTTTTCATATTGATGCTTTTTCTTCGTCCTGCAGTTGCAATCTGGTGTTCGATTGGTATCGGGACAGCATTTACAGGCTCTTTGATATTCCTTCCGGGAATGGATATCTCATTGAATGTTATTTCCCTATTTGCTTTTCTATTGGTAATAGGAATTATTGTTGATGATGCTGTTATTGTTGGTGAGAATATCCATCTCGAATATGAGAGAGGGAGAACCGGAACAGATGCCGCAATTACAGGGGCATATTTGGTATCAAAGCCAGTATTTTTTGCTGTCATAACTACTATGATAGCATTTGTTCCTTGGTTATTGCTTGATGGCTGGCAAGTCCAATTCGTTAAAAATATATCTTATATTGTGTTATTTGCTCTTGCCTTTTCTCTTATTGAGGCTTTTTTTATATTGCCTTCTCACCTCTCAAATTTAAAACCTCATAATGAAACATCAAAATTTGCAAAAATACAAAAAAGATTTGCAGATGGAATAGTAAGGTACGGAAAATCTCATTATATGCCTGTACTGATTGCTGCATTAAGCAAAAGATATACGGCATTGGCTTGTTTTGTTTCAATATTAATAATCGTTGTGTCTGTATCATCATCAAATTGGATATCTAAAAGTTTTTTCCCAAATGTTGAGGATGATGAGTTAACTATTCTAATTAACTTACCATCTGGATCACCTTTTTCACGAACAGAGGAAGTTGGAAGAAAGATTCAAAGTGCTGGATATCAAGTTATTGAGTTTTATAGAGGAAAAGATAATGCCATAAAAGGTATTTTATTAATGTTAGATGAAAACAAGATAACAACATATGTTAATTTACATGATCCATCTGTTAGAGATGCCTCTGCAAAAGAAATAGCTAACTTATATAGAGATTATATTGGAGATATTCCTGATGCTGAGAATTTTGCTATAGGCACTCAAATAGGAAGAGACAGTACAGCCGCAGATTTAGAATTTAATATTAGCTCACAGGATTCAGAAAGTTTAATTTCTGCTTCTGAGGAATTTATGGGTAAATTACGCTCATATGATTCAATTTATGATGTGAATACAAGTTTAAACAGCGCTGCAACTGAATTACAAATTTCTTTAAAACCAAATGCTGAAAAAATTGGATTAACATTAGGAGAAATTTCGCGTCAATTGAGACAGGCTTATTACGGTGAAGAAGTTCAGAGGTTACCAAGAGAGGGTGATGATGTTAAGGTTATGGTTCATTATCCAAAAAAGCTTAGAAGATCAGTAGATAGCCTTACTAAGTTTAGAATAAGAACTCCAGATGGAAGAGAAGTCCCATTTATGTCCGTAGCCAGCGTTCAACAATCTCCTGGTATAACGAAAATAGAGAGAACAGATGGTAAGAAAAGTGCTACCATAGGTGCATACGCTCTACCTGGCCAAAGGTCACAAGTTTTGACAGATTTTAGAGAGAATTTTCTCCCTCTTTGGGAAGCAAAATATAATGATGTCTCATGGTCTTTTTCAGGTGAAGCAGAGGGCGAAGATCAGTTTTTTGCTGAAATAAGATTTTTGTCACTTGTTGCATTTCTTACAATGTTTGCTCTTTTATCCATTGCATTTAAATCATATTTTTTACCATTAATAATTTTATCTGCATTACCATTTGGTTTTTGTGGGGCAGTAATTGGTCATGTAGTTTTTGGAAAGGGCTTATCCATGATTTCTTACTGGGGAATAGGAGCAGCATGTGGTGTTGTCATTAACGACAACCTCGTCCTTGTTGATTATATTAATAGAGTTAGAAAAAGTGGTAAACATCTTCTTGAAGCGGTAATCGAAGCGGGCGTTGTTAGGTTTAGGCCAATAGTAATTACATCAATAACTACTTTTGTAGGGCTTATGCCCATTATGCTTGAGCCATCAGTTCAAGCAAATTTCTTAAAGCCAGCAGTTATATCTCTAACATGTGGAGTTGTTTTATGTGCGCCTGTGACTTTAATCTTAGTACCTTGTTTAATGGTTATTGGTGCAGATATAAAAGAAGTTTTGATTAGAATTCCACAGGCTATAAAAAAACAATTCAGCCCTAATACGACTTAATAGGCAAAAATAAACAAGACAATATAATTAAAATTACTTAGTAATTTGACAAAGCTTACATCTATTTGGCATAGTTTCATCTTGGGTTTTTAAATATTGGGGGTTATTTTGAATCCGCTAATAAGAAAATATAAATATACAATTGATTGGATAAACTCAAAAGGTGAGATGGTTCAAAATATTATTGATGCAAAATCTATGCAGGAGGCAATGAAAAAGCTACAAATTCTGCGTGGTAAGAAATTTAGCAAAAGTGGTTTTGGAAGGCCAAGATTTGTTAATATTAAAGAAAAAAAAGATATCGAATAGTTTAGCAAATGAATAAAGAAGATTTTAAAAAAATAGCCTACCCTGAGACTTATGCAGATGAAAAAGAGCTTCATGATATTTTTACTTTTATGAGAAAAGAAGATCCGGTTTCATGGGTTGAACCAGATCAATTTAGGCCATTTTGGGCTATCACAAAACATGAAGATATTATTGAGATAGAAAAACAAAATGAATTATTTATAAACGACCCACGTACTACTTTGATGGATATTCCAACAGAAGATGCAATTAAAGAATTCACTGGAGGAAGCCACTTGCTTGTAAGATCATTAGTTCATATGGATAATCCTGATCATCAATTATATAGATCATTAACGCAAAAATGGTTTGCCCCACCAAATCTAGAGTCTTTAAAAAAAGATATAAGAAATATTGCTAAGGAATATGTAAATAAAATGGTTGATCATGGTAATGAATGTGATTTTGCAAAAGATGTTGCTATTTTTTACCCTTTAAGAGTTATCATGTCTATTTTAGGAGTCCCTAAAGAAGATGAACCAAGAATGTTACGTTTAACTCAAGAATTATTTGGCGGACGTGATGAAGATATGATTAGAGATGAAAGTGAAACTTCTTCGGAGTCGAACACAATTACAGATTTTTTTGAATATTTTAATTCATTAACTGAAGATAGAAGAAAGAATCCTACAAACGATGTTTCTAGTGTAATAGCAAATGCAAAAATAAATAATGAACAATTAGGTCATCTTGAGGCTATGTCATATTATATAATTATTGCCACTGCTGGTCATGACACAACATCATCTTCTACAGCAGGAGGAATTTTAGCTTTAATAGAAAACCCAGATCAACTATCAAAACTAAAGAATAACCCTAGCTTAATGACAAGTGCTGTTGAAGAAACAATACGATGGGTTACTCCAGTTAAAAGTTTCTTCAGAACAGCTACCCAAAATTATGATTTGAAGGATAGAGAAATAAAAAAAGATGACTCAATTTTATTATGTTATCCATCAGGAAATAGAGATGAAGAAATCTTTGATGATCCTTTTAAATTTAAAGTTGATAGAAGCCCAAATAGGCATTTAGCATTTGGTCATGGAGCACATTTATGTTTAGGAAAGTATCTTGCAAAAATTGAAATGGAAATTTTTTATGAAGAATTATTTAAAAAGATTGATAATATTCAATTAAATGGTGAGCCTGAATGGGTTAAAGCAAGCTTTGTTTCAGGTTTAAAATCTCTTCCAATAAAATACACTTTGCAATAAAGGAGCAATCATAATGAAAACTTTTCAAGAAATTTTAAAAGAAGCTAATGATAGCGTCCCATCCATTAACCCTGATGAAGCAAAATCTTTACAAGATGACGGTGCATTAATTATTGATATTAGGGAATTAGAGGAAATCCAGATCTCTGGTAAAGTAAAAGGCTCTTATCATATTCCAAGAGGACTACTTGAATTTCAAACAAAACTAGTCAACCCGAATGGTTTAGAGGGTTTTGATACAGAAAACACAATAATATTATATTGTGCATCAGGAGGTAGAGCAGCCTTAGCAGGAAAAGCTTTAAAAGATTTAGGTTTTGAAAAAGTTTTTAATCTAGGTGGTTTAAAGGATTGGTTAGTCGCCGAATTACCTGTTGAAGAAATATAATTTAAAATTTCATCATTCCATAATCATCAGCCTCAGAATCAAGGTTAGCCGGATCATGGGTTTTGGCATTTAGCTCTGTATCTAAAAACTCATATACTTCAATTATTTTTGAATTTTCAATTTTAAATATCTGACAATAAGTTGTTTCAAAATCTGTACCTTCAGTTGTTTCAGCTTTTCCAGTCATCAAGCCTACCGCTCTCTTTTCATCAGCACACATTATTTTCCATTTACCAGCAAATTCAACAGTTTCAGGTTTGAAAGATTTCATTACAGATGGTACCAGCTCACCATAAACTCTATCCCGTCCTTCCCATCTTCCAGAAAATGGACCAGTTCCAATCATATGAAAAATAACATCTTCACTCATTAAATTAATAACAGTATCGAAATCTCCTTGATTGATAGATTTGTAATATGTTTCCATTATTTGTCTATTTGTCGCGGCTTTGTTCATTTACATACCTTTTATTGTTGTTTAGTTTCTAATTTATTTCTATAAGACTAATTATATGCAGTCAAAATAATAAGGAGTTATTTAATGAATATTCCATTTAATTTTCGGTTAACAGACTTTCCTGTTGAAGCAGAAACTTTGCGTCTTGAAGTTAGAGAATTTCTATCATCCGCATTAGTAGATGTACCTAAGGAGACTAGAGCAGAAACTTGGTACGGAGCTGATGAAGGTTTCAGTAGAAAAGTTGGTGAAAGAGGGTGGATTGGTCTGAGTTGGCCTACTGAATATGGTGGATCAGGTAGATCAGCTATGGAAAGATATGTTGTGCTCGAAGAAATGTTAACTGCAGGGGCTCCTGTAGGTGCTCATTGGATAGCTGACCGTCAATCTGGACCACTTATAATTCGATATGGAACACCTGAACAACAAGAGAAAATATTGCCTGGTATTCTTAAAGGGGAGACATATTTCTGTATTGGAATGTCTGAACCTGACTCAGGCTCAGATCTTGCTGCATTGAGAACTAAGGCAGAAAAAAAAGGCGATAAATATATTGTAAATGGAACAAAATTGTGGACTTCTGGTGCACAGCGTTGCCAGTATATGATAGCTCTTTTTAGGACATCAAAAGAAGAAGATAGACACGGAGGTTTCAGTCAATTTATTGTTGATTTATCTCTTCCAGGAGTAACAATAAGACCTATTATTGATCTTGCAGGTAGACATCATTTTAATGAAGTCGTATTTGAAGATGTAGAGGTTCCAGAAACAATGCTTGTTGGTAAGGAAGGTGATGGATGGAACCAGGTTACTGCAGAATTAGCTTTAGAAAGATCTGGTCCTGAGAGGTATTTATCAAGTTATGCCTTGCTACAAGAATTAATAAAAGAGTTTTCAGAAAGAAATGATTACGAAGGTGTTACAGAAATTGGAAGACAAATGGCGCATCTAACTACTTTAAGACAAATGTCAGTTTCTGTTGCAGGTATGTTAAATGATGGAGAGAATCCTGCATTAGAAGCCTCAGTTGTTAAAGATCTCGGGGCTGTTTTTGAGCAAGATTTACCTAATATAGCTCATAGGCTAATGGATCTAGAACCTGATAATCAAGGTAATGATTTTCAAAAATACCTCGCAATATTAACTCAGATCTCTCCTTCTTTCTCTCTTAGAGGCGGAACAAGAGAAATTTTAAGAGGCATTATTGCAAGGGGGTTAGGTTTAAGATAATGACTGATGAGACATCTCAATTATTGTCTGATACAGCTGAAAAACTTTTTAGCGATCATGTTACAAAAAACTGTATAATTGATGCTGAAAAAGGAACATGGCCTGACGAATTATGGTCTGAAGTAATTGCTAATGGCTTCAATCTAATATTAGTTCCTGAAGAATTAGATGGAGTTGGCGGTAACTGGATGAATGCTGGCATTCTTTTTAAAGCTTTAGGTAGATATCAAGCGCCTATTCCTCTAGCAGAAAATATTGTTGCCTCATATATTTTAAGTTTGGCAGGAATTTCACAACCAACAGACTCAATTCTAACGATACTTAATGGAGCCTTTGTAGCTGAAAATGATCTATTATCAGGGAGTTCACCAAGAACACCTTTTGCTTCTTACTCAACTCATGGTGTGGTTTTATATAAAGATGGTAGTGATTTAAAGGTTGGATTAATTGAGATTGATAAAAATAACTTAAAGGATAATAGTAATATTGCTTTAGAAAATAGAGGACATATTGAATTAGACAAAGTTTCATTTATTGAGAATTCTAAAGTTGATTGCGATTCAAATTTAGTAAAAAAGTTAGGCGCTTTAATGCGATCAAATCAGATGGCAGGAGCCCTTGAGTCTATATTGACCCAGTCCGTTAGATATGCAAATGAGAGAATTCAATTTGGTAGACCAATAGGTAAATTCCAAGCAATACAGCAAGACCTTGCAGTCTTATCTACACATGTTGCTGCGTCATCTGTGGCAGCAGATTATGCATGTTCTTCCATGGATAAAGGCAATCCAGATTTTGCTATTGCGGTTGCAAAAAGTAGAATTGATGATGCTGTATCAGTTGGCGCTGGAATCGCACATCAAGTACATGGTGCAATTGGTTTCACTTATGAGCATGGACTCCATTTTGCAACAAGAAGATTATGGGCTTGGAGAGCAGAGTATGGTTCGGGCAGTGAATGGTCTAAAGTTCTTGGAGAAAAAGCGATTTCTAACGGTGCGGATAAATTTTGGCCTTCAATAACGCAAGGTGATCTAGATATATGATAAGTAGCTCTATGAATTGGAGGTATTATGAAGATATTGAAGTTGGTGAAGAAAGAAAATCAAAATCAATAATCATAACAGAAAAAGAAATAATTGATTTTGCTGAAAAATATGATCCTCAATGGTTTCATTCAGATCCAGAAGCATCTAAAGAATCTAGTTTTAAGGGTTTAATAGCGAGTGGAATTCATGTTGCCGCTATCTGGAGATTACTTGATCATGACGCAAATGGAGACATTAAATTCGTATGTGGAATCGGTTGGGAAAATGTGAGGTGGCAGAATCCATTAAGACCTGGAGATGAAGTATATGTATGGTCAAAATGTTTATCTAAGAGCGATACATCATCTAATGAAAGAGGTGTAGTAATTTTTGATCACGGACTAAAAAGAAAAGACAAGATTGATTTGCTTACTTTTGAAGGGACATGCCTAGTTTATAAAAAAAAATAGGTCATCATATTTCTTATTCTGAAATTTCAAAATTCAACAAAACATTTCCAGCTAATCTACCACCATACTGATAACCAGAATTAATTAGTAAATTATTATCCACTATAACTGGTCCATCAGATTCAATTGATCCACCACTCGCTTCTATTCCAGCAAGTTCGGTAAAATCAACATTTGTATTAAATTCCCAGAGAAGTTCACCACTATTTTTATCTAAAACATAAACCCAGCCATCAAAACCTCCGCCAATAACGAGGTCATTTGTTGTTGTAATTGCTGCAGAAATACCAACATCACAAGCAGGTTTTGAATTTTCTGAACATCTATCGACTGGAGTAAACTTCCAATTAAGTTTTCCTGTCATCCCATCAAGTGAATATATTCCAGGTGTTGCAGGGCCTGGAAATTTATTGATAAAATTTGTATCTGCAACAGCTGCAAAAATACTTTTGTTATCTGTTGCCATTCCCCAATGGACTCCACCAGCAAATCCACCTTTCCCAATTCTTTTAATCCATAGTGGCTTACCTTTGTTATCAGGATCAAGGCCATAAACATGTCCTGATTTTCTTCCAGCAAACAAAACATCTTTACCATTTATATTTGCAAGTACAACTGAAGCTCCAAAATCCCAATCTGGTCCATCTTCTTCAGGACAATTTGCATCAGCCTCAACAAAACAACCCATATTCCAGGCATCACCGCTTTCTGCTTGGTATACCCACTCAATATCTCCATTTACCTTATTTATAGCTATTATAGAGTCACTTGTATCGGCAGCAGGTGAGGAATAAGATTCACCTGTTCCATAATAAATAAGATTTCTTGCGGTATCAAATGTTGGCGAATTCCAAACAGGAACTCCAGAAGGTGCTAGAATTTCTACTCCCATATTATTGAGTTCTCCAGTTGCTTTAGGTGGTAATGGTATGGAATAAGATGTCCATAATTCACTTCCATTATTGGCGCTTAACGCCATAATTCCACCTCTAAAAGAACAGCATTGATATTCTGGATCTGCCCCATCTGCCCACTCCCTAGATGATAGTGGCACATAAACAACCCCATTATCTACCCTTACTGAACCTGTCAGAATGACTCTTGGGTGATAACGAAGAGATTTAACCCATATCTTATTTCCATTATAAGGATCAATTTTGTATAGATTCCCTTCATAGTCACCTACAAATATAAAGTTACCCTCATCAGAAAAATTTATTGCCGGAGCAGATCTTATCTCACCATCAACTTTTGTTCTCCATTTAACACAGCCAGTTTCACGATCTAGCGCATATAAATAAAGATTTTGACCACCAACAAAAATGGTATTACCTGAAACCGAAGGTTGTGAGCGTGCTCTAGTAGCTGCAGGATATGCAAATACCCATTTTAATTTTAAATTTTTTGCATTCTCAGAATTTAAATTTGATTTAGCATATCTTGAATTTTCTTTATCATATCCCCATTCCATATATGAATTTTTTTGGCTTAATTTTATAGGTTTGTTATTAGATTTACAGAAATTTGGATCTGGTAAGCTTGCAGAAACTTTTCCTCCAGTAATGTATTCAGAAATACCTACTTTTTCTTCTTCACTAAGACCCTCTGCTTGCGAAGACATTACACCATTTAATGTACTTAAAATATAATCTGCAGACATTACCTGAAAAGTTGTTAAATGAGGAGCCCTTGGAACACCACCACTATGACAACTCACGCAATTATTATTAAATATTTCTGCATATTTTGATTCATTTGAACTACTTAATAATATTGATCTATCATTTTCAGAGCTTGGCGCGCCAGTTAAATTAATACTAATAATTAAGCATAGAATTAGAAGATTAATTTTTCTAAATATCATAATATTTCTCAAAATTTTCTATTAAGCTTTTCTTAGGGCTAACCACCAATCTTGAATTATCGCAGCATGAGTTTCCCCATACTCTTTTGCAAGATCAGATGCATCATCAGGAACTTCTTGCATTTCAGTATGACCTAATTTGGATGCTCCCTCCACTGGATCAACCCACTCAAGATCAATGTCCTCAATAATATCGCCATAATTACCAGCAGCAGCCTCATGATGATCGCTTATTTGATGTGTTATTAAGAAATCTAAATATGTCGGATATGCTAGAAGAGTATAGTAAGACCCTTTTTCTCTACCTCTCCAATAATCATAGTGAATTACTGAATCCTCGTTAGAGTGAGTTTTTTCATAAAGTTCTCTAGAAATATTTTCAAATTTTTCTTCATGACCTTCAACAATTTTTATATGCGCAAGTAATGTGGACATTTTGCCCTCCTAATTCTTAATATAGTTTTCTATATTTATCGCTATTGGATCTTAAATCAACCCCCAAAGATAATCCTTTTATTGATTCCAGTACCTCACCGCTTGTTACAGGGAAAGTTGCATCTAAAATGTAGAGACGTCTACTTATTTTCCAGCCCTCATCAGTTTTAGTAAATTCATCATGGTACCTACCAAGGTATATTGTTATATCCTTTATTTGATTATCGGTAACCTCACCTCCAGCAGTAAATCCATAACTTTCAACATCAGCTTTGTTATCCTTCAAATCAATAGCTACATTACTAATGTTGTGCCAAGTATGACTATTTTTTTCTACCTCTAAAACTACAGGTATAAAACCTTTTGCATCACCAACATAAAAACCATAATCAATATGTCCGTTATCTAAAAAACATGTTTTTAAAAGGTCTTCATCGACCCAGTCTAAAGCCCGACAATATCTCGTAAGACACTGATTAATGTCTTGTATGGCCTCTATATTTTCAATTCTTTTTTCTATTTGATTCATATTTATTCCTAAAAATTATATGAAAACATTATAGCTGAGTCTAAAAATCATCAATGCCAGTATAACCCAACTAAACATAAATAAACCAAATCTTATCCAAACAAGATTAATAGTAGCTTGAAAAAAGGAATGAATTAAACGAAGAGAAAAATATAACCAGGCACAAGTTAAATACAAACTATCAGTCATACTTAATGCCCATATTATAAAAGATATTGCATAAAATATGGTAGGTTGTTCAAATAAATGATTATAATTATCTGCCACTCTTTCGACATTACTGGGAAAGACTCCAGCTAATTTTGAGGGATGTGATAAATTCTGAAGGTTAATTCCTTCTTCTTCAAGTTTTTTTGAGGCTGGAATTCTTGTTGCATACATCCATACCATCATTACAAAAGTCAATAGCGCCATACAAATTACTGGTTCTAGAATATCATTATTCATTTTTTATCCTTTCTAATTTTGTATTTTCTTAACTCTGTAGTAAATTTTATTTTAGTCAATTTATTTGGGGGAATTTAATATGACAATTAATGGATTGCATCATGCTGCAATTTCAACGCCTAATATCGATAGATTAATGGCTTGGTATAGGGATAATTTTGGTTTTGAAGAAGTCGCTAGAACTGAATGGCCAATTGGATCAAAAGATATTGATGAAGTAGTTGGTCTTAAGAATAGTTCAGCAAAGCAAGGTTTTTTAAAGTGTGGAAATATTATGATAGAGTTTTTTGAATATAATACGCCACCTTCAATTCCTCTTCAAAAAAACAGACCCGTAAATAACCATGGGCATACTCATCTTTGTGTTGATGTAACAGATATTGAAAAAGAATATAATCGATTACTTGATAATGGCGTTGAGTTTCATTCTGCGCCTAAAGATTTTGGCCAGGTGAAGGCTACCTATGGAAGAGATTGTGATGGTAATATTTTTGAAATCCAAGAAATTATTGATCAAAACCATCCTGCCAAAGTATTTTAGAATGGTTTAGATTTTAAAAATACTTTAAAATTTTAATTTGAGGGTTAATATGATGGATAGTGTAGCAATATTTGGTGGAAGTGGCGGTTTAGGTTCTGCAGTTGCTCAAAGTTTAGTCAAAGATTATAAAATAATCATTGGATACAATAATAATAAAAAAAAGGCCAAAAATATATCTGATAGTTTTAACAAAAAAGGATTTAATACAAAAATATCTCGAGTAGATGTATGCAATATTAATTCTATTAAAAAATTTCTTAAATTATCTGATGAAGGTGCAAAAAATAATCTCGTTGGCGTTGTAAATGCTGTTGGACCTGCAATACCTTTAAAGCCTTTGGCGGAAGTAACAGAAGATGAGTTCAAATCAATTCTTTCAATTGATGTATTTGGATCTTTTAATGTATTAAAAGAATCTTTTACAGTTTTAAGTCAAAAAGGAGGAGGATCAATAGTTCAGTTTTTAACAACTGCCGTTTTAAGAACATTAGAAAACGATGGTATGTCAGGAATCCCAAAGACAGCTATAATGGCCATTGTTCGTCAACTAGCAAGAGAAGTTAAGGATACAAATGTTAGAATAAATGCAGTTGCGCCAGGAGTAATTGATGCCGGCATAGTTCATTCATCCTTCACTGTCGATAAGATAGCTCAAGAAGTTATTGAAATGTGTCTCGATAGAACACCTATGCCGCGTATGGGCGAGCCAAGCGAAGTTTCTGAATTAGTAAAATTTTTGATTGGTAGAAATTCTGGATATATCAATGGTCAAATTATTGGGGTTGATGGAGGTTATAGTGCCTAATAAAAATTATGAAAATCATCTTATGTATCTTTTGCAAGATATCTATTTTGATAATATTGATACTGCTAATGCTGATAAGGCATCAGAGGCGATGCATGATGATGTAAGGTGGGTACATAATCAAGTATGGGAGCATGACGCACATAAAACTAACATCAGAGATACTTTAAATGGACGAAAAAAGGTTAAAGAGTTTTTAAGAAAAAGGATTACTGAGTTACAGATTGAAGGCATTGTTCATAAAGTGGAAAATGTTGTGTCCGATGGTAAATTAGGTGCTTTTAAGGCATATGTTATTGGTAAAGATATATTAAAAAAACCTTTTTTTGGTTTAGTGGAATTAAAAGATGAAAAAATAATATACTACAGAGTGTTACCGTTAGAATAGGATAATTTATCCAAAAACCTTTTTACCTAGATCATATTCTTTTAATTTGAATTTCTGTACTTTAGTTGATGACATTGGCCAATCTTTCACAAATACAACATAGCGAGGAATTTTAAAATTAGAAATTTTTCCTTTAGCAGAATCTATTAGCTCTTCAGCAGTTATGGTTACTCCATCTTTTTTTTCAATAAAAAGAGCTGGGACTTCACCTAATCTCTCATCGTCAACACCAATTACCTGACTAATCATTACTCCTTCATGATTATTATAAAAAGATTCAATTTCTAAAGCTGCTACATTTTCACCTCCAACTTTTAACATATCTTTTAATCTTCCATGATAACTAATGAATCCATCTTCACTTAATGATCCAAAGTCCCCTGTCGATAACCAACCATCTGAAGATATAGTTTCCTTAGTTTTAATGGGATCATTCAAATATCCTTTGAATACTGTAGGTCCACTTATTTCAATTAGACCTTTTTCCCCTGAAGGCATTACCTCACCTGTTTCTGGGTGTGTAATTCTAATTTTAACACCATTAAATGGTCTTCCACTGGTTGTAATTCTTTTTTCTAGAGGGTCATCTGGTGAACCATATGCACAAACGCCACTTGCTTCTGTTAAACCGTAAGCTGAAACTTGTTTTGCATCTGGTAGTGCTTCTTGGAATGATCTCAATGTATCAACCGGAGCAACATTATTAATAATTCTTAGTTTTGATAATTTTGAAGCATTGAATTCAGGGTGATTGACAAGAGCTAACATGACAGCAGGAAAAGCAGGAAATGCAATTGAAACTTCTGCTTCCTCAAGGACTCTTAAAGATTTATCAGGATCAAAATGTACTGTAGAAATAAATTCTGATTTGGCCATTAAACATGCTGAAAAAGGAAGTATTGAAGACATATGAAACATTGGTAAAGGATCCCAAAAAACATCATTACTAGATATATTCCATCTTTCTGACATTGCTTCTGTTGCATGCATCATATTGTTATGGCTTAAAGGGCATCCTTTTGGATTTGATGTAGTACCAGATGTATACATAATGAAGGCAATATCCTCTCCTTCACTTTTAGGCTCAGCAAGATTTACTGAAGATATATCTAATTTTAAAAAATCATCAAAGCTTAGTAATCTATCATCTTCAGAACCACCAATTACATAAGTATTAATAAGTGAGTCAATTTTTTGATCATTTGTATCTAAGACTGATAATATAAGGTCAGAGAAATTTGTTATTTCGTCTGATTCAGAGGAAATAAACAAATATTTACACTCACTATCTTTTAAAACATAATCTAGTTCTTGTGTTTTGTATCTAGCATTTATACAAACTGGCGATAATCCAGCATACATTGCACCATACATTAACTCTAAATATTCAATTGAATTGAAAAGTAGTATTCCTATTTTATCTCCTTTATTTAATCCAAGAGTTAAGAATCTTTTTGCATGAAGTAAAATATTTTCAGAAAATTCAAAATTACTTCTTTCAATATCATCAACGGTTAGACAGTTATTGTCTTTATTATTGTCATCATACTTTGTTGCAAGTGCAGCAATATTTATACTTTCATTTGAAATCACGCTATTTCCTCCCTCACCTAAAATCATATTGGAAATATAATGTTAATATGCAAATATTAATGAAGAAAAACAACAAATTTTTAAATCCTTTGAGATAGATTAATGATTAATATAGGTTTAATAACTTCAAAACAGGGTAAAAGACAACCTAATGCATGGGCAGTCTATGATAATGCATCTCAAAGAAGAATAACATTTAAAGAACTTGATGATTTAGTAAAAAAAATTGCGAATGGTCTTTTGTCACTTGGCTTAGAAAAAGGGGATAGGGTATCTATCCTTTCACAGAATTCTATTGAATATTTGGCTTTATTTTTTGCTTGTGGGCAGGCTGGTTTAGTTGCACATGCATTGAATTGGCGTTTGGCAAAGACTGAGATTGCTAAAATTATTGAAAATGGTGAACCAAAAGTTTTCATCTGTGAGGCGCAATTTAAAGATATAAAGTCTGATCTTCAGAAGGAAATTAATTTTGTAGACCACTGGATAGAATATGGAGTTGGAGGTGATAATACATTTGAGAAGTTAATCGAAGCTTCTTCGAGTGAGGAGGTCAAGCAAGCTCAAACTGTGGGTGATGAAGATCCGTTTTTCATTCTTTATACTGGTGGAACCACCGGAGAATCGAAAGGAGCTTTACATACACATAAATCTGCTTATTTCGGAATGCTCAACCAAACAGTTGCTGAGAGAATAGTGCCCTCTGATGTTTATATGTTGACCGGTCAGATGTTTCATATCCCAGTCTTATTAGCTATGAACTATACGGCGCATGGTTGTCCAATAGTTCTCATGAATTTTGATGCAAAATTAGCTCTAGATTTGATTCAACAAGAAAAAGTTTCAGGCTTTTTAGGCATAACAACAATGTTGAACTGGATGATGGCAGTAGAAAATTTTAATAAATATGATCTTAGTAGTCTCAGATGCGTTCAATACGGTGGAGGCCCAATGCCTTCAACAGTTATAAAAGAGGTTCTTAGTAAATTACCATGTCAAATCATTCAAGGTTATGGACAAACTGAAGGCACAACAATGACTTTCTTATCTCAAGAAGATCATATAAAGGCAGCTATTGAGGGTGTTAATGAAGAGAGATTAAAATCCTGCGGAAGAGAGGGTTTTGTTACATCGGTTCAGGTTGTTGATAAAGATGGAAACCCAGTTCCAAATGATAGTGAAACACCTGGTGAAATTATTGTTCGATCTGACGCTAACATGGTTGGATATTTTAGGAGACCTGATTTAACAGAAAAAACTATTCGTAATGGTTGGATGTGGACAGGTGATATAGCTACTTGGGATCAAGATAATTATATTTTTATTAAAGATAGAGCAAAAGATATGATTATTTCTGGTGGAGAAAATATATATTCTGTCCAGGTTGAAGAAGCAATTTGTAAACATGAGGCAGTATTAGAAACTGCTGTTTTTGGAATTCCTGATGATGAATGGGGTGAGTCAGTAAAGGCCTATGTAGTTTTAAAACCTGATATGCATGCTAGTGAAGATGATATTATAAATACTGCCAAAAAACATCTTGCATCATACCAAAAACCAAAATCTGTTAAATTTATTGATGAACTTCCAAAAGCTCCAACCGGAAAAATTCTAAAAAGGAATTTAAGAGATCCTTATTGGGAAGATTCAGATAAAGAAATTTAGATATCAGCTTTAGCTACTATATCAGATAAAGTTTGAAGGAATCTTGCTCCAACAGCTCCATCAATACCTCTATGATCACAAGACATAGTTACTGAAATTTTATCATCTTCAAGTTTTCCGACAGCCAGTATTCCACATTGTGGTGGATTAATAACTGCTGTGAAAGATTTAATACCAAGCATACCAAGATTTGATATTGAAAAAGTACCTCCCTGATAATCTTCGGGCATTAGCTTATTATTATGAGCTAGATCAGATAATTTTTTTGTATCTGCAGAGATTTCCTCAACTGATTTCTCGTTAGCTTTTTTTACAATCGGTGTAATTAATCCCGCATCAGTAGCTACTGCAATTGATATATCAGCATTTTTAAATTGTAAAATTCCTTCGTCAGACCAATTAATATTTACTTCAGGGTGTTTTGTTAATGCTGAAGCAACACACTTAATTAGTAGATCATTTATTGAAACTTTTTCTTTTTTGTCTTTGCCTTTATTTAGTTTTTCTCTTGTAGCAGATAGTTTTTTAGCATCAAGATCCACATTAAGATAAAAATGTGGAGCAGTATTTTTTGAAGCTGTTGTTCTCTCAGCAATAACTTTTCTCATTCCGCTATGTGGTATGAGTTCTGAGGGATTGTCAGCAGATGAAACTGAACCAGTATCACCGCCTTCTTCACCTTTATAGGCCGCAAGCTTAGTTGGATCAGCTGCTTGTTCAACATCTTGTACAGATATTCTTCCTCTTCTTCCTGAAGGTGTTATTGTTGAAACATCTACATCAAGCTCAAGTGCAACTTCCCAAGCTTTGGGAGAAATATTAATATTTTCAGGAGGTGCATCAGGTAAATCACCACTAGATTTTGGTTTTTCTTGGGGAGTAGTTGGTTCAGCTGGCTCAGATTTTTTTTCTGACACTGCACTTTCAGGTTGAAATGAAGAATCAACAGGCACAAAATCATTAATGAATTGATCTACTTCTTCATCTGTTATTTCATCAGAAGCAAAAACGGCCAATAGAGCTCCAACAGGATATGTTCCATCTACATCTACTAATTTTTTTCGGCACAAACCATCAAATTCAGCTTCAATTTCATTTGATATTTTATCAGTCTCAACTACTAGTAATGCATCTCCTTTTGAAAAAGAAGAACCTTCTTCAATTAACCATTCTGTAAGTTTACCTTCCTCCATTTCGATACCCCATTTAGGCATCGTAAGAGCTTCAATCTTCTTACTCATTTTTTATTTCCTATTTAAAGTTTACAACTTCAGAGACAGCATCCCTTATTTTTGTTGGAGATGGTACAAATTCACCTTCAAGCTCTTTAGCAAACGGTACTGGTGAATGAGGACCAGTTATTTGCTTAATTGGCGCTTTTAAAGATGAAAAGACTTCACCAGCTGCTAAAGCAGCAATATCAGATGCGAATGAGCATCTTGGCGGAGTTTCGTCAACCACAACAAGTCTACCTGTTTTTTCAACACTATCTAGAATAGCATCCTCATCTAGAGGACTAGTTGTTCTTGGATCAATAATATCACAAGTAATTCCATCATCAGCAAGAGCTTGAGCAGCATTTTCACAAAAAGAAACCATTCTTCCTGTTGCTACTAATGTGCAGTCATCGCCTTCAGAGACCATTCTAGCTTTCCCAAATGGAACAAGATGTTCACCATCAGGCACATCACCAGAAATGGTATATAAGGTTTTATGTTCAAAAAATATCACTGGATCATCATCTCTAATGGCTGTCGACAGAAGACCTTTTGCATCTGCAGGTGTTGACGGCATTGCAACTTTTAAACCAGGTATAGCTGTAACTAATGGATGTAGTGATTGACTATGTTGAGAGGCTGCATTCATTCCTGCCCCATAAGTAGTTCTTAAAACCATCGGGCAAGTAGCTTTTCCACCAAACATATATCTAAATTTTGCAGCCTGATTCATTAATTGGTCTAAACAAAGTCCCATAAAGTCACAAAACATGATTTCTGCAACAGGTCTTTTACCTGCAAGTGCTGCTCCTGCAGCTGTTCCTGCAATACCAGCTTCTGAGATAGGCATATCAATACATCTCTCAAGACCAAATTCTTCGTGTAAACCGCCTGTTACACCAAAAACACCACCTACAAAACCTGGCTCTGCATGTGGGCTGCCTGTTCCACCAACGACATCTTCACCCATTACAAATACATTCTCATCTCTTCTCATTTCAAGAAAAAGCGCGTCTGTTAAGGCTTCTCTATAAGTTTTTTCTGTCATATTTATTCTCCTTAATACCTAATAAGACACATATACATCTGTAGTTACATCTTCAGGATTGGGCAGAGGTGATTTCTTTGCCTGATCAACTGATTCTTCGATTAGTGAATTCACTTCTTCATCTAATTTATTAATATCATCATCAGAAAGAAGCCCAGCTTCAGTAACTTTATCTTTAAAAATCGTTATACAATCGTTATTTTCGCGATCATTCTTTAACTCATCTTGAGCACGATAATTTTGAGGGTCACCTTCAAAGTGACCATAAAACCTAGTAGTCTCAAACTCAACAGCACATGGACCATTTCCTTCACGGGCTTTCGCTATCAATTCTTTCATAACTTCATGTACTTCAAAGAAATCAAATCCGTTAGCCTTAACCGTGTGAATACCAAAACCTTCAACACGACTTGCAATGCTTTCAGATGCAATGACATAATCACAATGTGTATGTTCAGAATAACGATTATTTTCGTATACAAATATACTTGGTAAATTAAGTATTGCGGCAATATTCATTGATTCAAAAACAGGTCCCTGGTTACAAGATCCATCACCACCAAAAGATACAGCAACAGAACCTTTTCCATCTAATTTTGCAGCTAATGCAGCACCTGTTGCTAAAGGTGGGCCTCCACCTACTATTCCATTTGCACCAAGCATACCTACATCCATATCAGCAACATGCATAGATCCACCTTTACCTTTGCAAAGACCATCAGCTTTTCCATATAGTTCTTTCATCATACCAATTACATCACATCCTTTAGCGATACAGTGTCCATGACCCCTATGAGTTGATGTAATAAAATCGGCTTCAGTTAAATTTTCACATACACCAACAGCTACTGCTTCTTGGCCAGCATATAGATGAGTGAAACCAGGAATCGACCCAGTCATTATTTCTCTATGAAGGTGTTCCTCGAACTCCCTAATTGTTTTCATTTGCTTATAGGCTTGTTCAAGTTCTTCTCTAGCTAATTGCATTATATCCTCCTCATAATATATATGGATGTACAAATAGGATTAAAAGTTTTAATCGTAATATTCAATAAAAATTTCACTACGATATTAAATATTTTTACTTATTAATCAACCTGTCTCTTTTATAACCCAATTAATGGATTGTTTAATAAGTCTTCTAAAGTTTTCATTCTTGTATGCTGATGGTCCATCACCGAATTGTAAATACGCTATTGAGCTATTTTCATATTTTTTTGTCCATCCTACAACATTACTTCCTTTTTGATGAGACCAACCTCTATTGGAAAACATTTCTCCTTCAAGAGCGCGAGCAGACGAATAAAAGTTTTTATCTGTAAATTCGTAATTGCTTCTTAAAATTGGATTAACATCATCTTCAAAAAACTCTGCCAGATATAATTCATCTGTAATCTCAAAGTCTTCAATACCCTCAGTTATAGGATGTTTTTCGTCTTTTATGACTTTATATCTAATATCATGTCGATATCCTGAATCCGGTTTTTTAACCCCTCTAACAACTCCTTCTTGATATAAAAATCTTCCACCAATAATATTTCCATACTCCTCCCAATTTGGCCAACCAGCAATTGCATGATGAATAAATACACATCCGATACCTTTTTTTAATAAATTTAGGAAACCTTCCTTAAATTCTTTGCTCGGATCAATAAATGTTGGTTTTGGAGGAGCTGTTTCGAAGTTAATTCCTGGCATGTCATAAAAAACTATAGCTTTATAATTTTTTACAGATTCTGAACTTATATATTCTTGAGCTGCAGGGTGTTCAATATGTGACCATGGATAACCTGTTGAATCAATCATTTCAAAGAATGGATCTCGTTCAAATGGATGACCTCGGGTTATAACAATAATGTTATCTTTTTGTTGATCAAGAAATGTTCTATTTTGCATTTCAACTTCAATACTATTTGTTTCTTCACCATTCATAATATTATAGAAGATTAAGTTTTTCTTATGGTCAATCGATAAATGATTAAAAAACTGGTTATTATTTTTACTGGACACATAGAGTTATCACATAATATTATAAGACGATTTTGTTAGGAGATTGCAATGGCGTTAATAAGATATGCTCAACCAGGTTTGCATGGCGATAAAGAGCCTGAACCAAATTTATCTTATGAATATATACCCAAAGAAAGATATACTTCTAAAGAGTTTATGAAGTTAGAATGGGATCATATATGGACAAAAATATGGCTAAGAGGAGGTTTATCTCAAGATCTCAAAGAGCCAAATGATTACATCACTACAGAAATTGGAAATTATTCAATTTTAATAACTCGTGGTGAAGATATGAAAGCCAGAGCTTTTTATAATGTTTGTAAACATAGAGGAAATACCCTCGCTCAACAAAAAATGGGAAAAATCGATAAAACTTTTAAATGCTCTTATCACAGATGGCAGTATGATGCCGCTGGTCAACTAGTTGACGCTCCTGACCCTCATACTTTTCCGCAGGGCGTTTGTGATCCTTCATTACATTTAACTGAGCTACCATGTGAAGAGTGGAATGGTTGGATTATGTATTCATTAAATCCAGATGTTAGACCACTAGATGAGTGGCTTGGTCCTGTTAAAGCGCATCTTGAAGCTTATAACTTCGATAAAATGGATTTAGTAATGGATATGACTGTTGAATGGAATTGTAATTGGAAAGCATCCGTTGATGCTTTTAATGAAACTTATCATGTTTGGGGAACTCATCCGCAATTAATGGATTGGTTAGATGATCAAAATGTACAAATTGATCTTTATGATATTCATAATAGATATCTGGTTCCTTTTGGAGTGCCAAGTCCTAGACCTCATATTGATCAAGAAGTGATCGGACCAAATCTAGAAGTTTACATGGAACAAAATGGCGTAGACCCTAAAGACTTTAAAGGAAATGCTCAAGAAGCTCGTAGAGCTATTCAATTAGCTCAAAGAGAGCGTGCAGATGAAATGGGTTGGGATTTCTCAAATTTAAATGATGACCAATTATCTGATGATTATCACTACTGTGTTTTTCCAAATGTTACTTTGAATACACATGCTACAAATTATATGATGTTTACTCAAAGACCTCACACAGAAGACCCAAATAAATGTCTTTATGATTTACAAATGTTCTCTCTTCCTACAGATACAAATAACAAAAGAACTAAGCAAGCTACAGAGGCTTCTGAGTCAAATGCTCCATCATATATGACTGTTGAAGATGATGAGGCGCCAAGAGTAAATCCAGGAATGGATGAAGCGGTTCAAGGCGAGGCAGATGCGTCTGGTCGTCCAGAGCATATTTATATTAAAGATGGTGAAGAGCATACCCTTGGAGAAGTTCTTGATCAAGATGCTCATAATCTTCCTTTTGTTCAAAAGGGCATGAATAGTCCTGCATATAGAGGATTGTGGTGTGGTGAACAAGAAAGAAGAATTATTCACTTTCATCAGGTAGTTGACAGATTAATTATGGAAGGTGGCGGACAAGTCCCTAACTATAAAGAATAATCATCTAATCTTTTTTTGGTAATATTATGAGTGAACAAGAAACCTATGTTTTTGTCTGTGATTCAACTAATGTTGAAAAAGGATCTGAGGCAGTCTTTGAGATCAATGATCGAGAAATTCTGGTTGTACGATCTACTGAGGGAGATTTATTTGCGGTCGAAGATAATTGCCCACATGCAAATGAATCTATTTCTGGAGGAAGATTTAGGAACGGATTTTATGCATGCCCACATCATGGGGCACGATTTGAGTTATCAACAGGAAAATCGATGACAAATCTATCCACAAAGCCTTTAATGTGCTTTGATATAAGGGAAGTTGAAGGAAAAATTGAGGTTATAGTACCTAAGAAAGAAAAAAAGAAATTTATTCCTGGAGGAGCACCCCCAGGATTCGGACCAATGTAATTTTAAAAGGAGGAAGTTATGGATTTAGGTTTAAAAGGCAAGAAAGCAATTATTACAGGCGGAAGTAAAGGTATAGGTTTAGCCTCTGCCCACACATTAGCTGATGAAGGAGCTGATGTTGCAATTTGCTCTCGAAATATTGATGATGTGAATTCAGCTCTTGAAGCATTAAAAGGTAAAGGTGTTAATGCTATCGGTGGAGCTGTTGATGTAGCTGATGGTGACGCATTAAAAACATGGATAGCATCAGCTATAGGTGACTTAGGTGGTTTAGATATTCTTGTTCCACAAGTAAGTGCTGGTGGGGGTAACCCAAGTGAAGACGGATGGACTGCTAATTTCCAAACAGATATTATGGGAACTGTCAGATCTGTAGAAGCTTCATTAGAAGCTTTAAGGGAATCTAATGGCTCTATTGTAATAATATCTACTACAACAGCAATTGAGCAAGGACCAGGTAGTGGACCCTATGGAGCAGTTAAGGCAGGATTATTGAATTACTCAAACCATATTGCTCAAACTGAAGGACCAAATGGTGTTAGATCCAATGTAATATGTCCTGGGCCAATTTATATTGAGGGTGGCGCATGGAATTTCATTAAAGATAATATGGAAGATTTCTATAATGCTACATTAAAAGGCATTCCTCTAGGTAAATATGGTTCTGGAGAAGATGTAGCAAAAACTGTAGCGTTTCTAGCGAGTCCTGCTAGTGGTCATACCACAGGCACAAATGTTGTAATTGATGGTGGATTTACAAAGGGAGTCCAATTCTAATTTGACTTAAATTTTAATTATTATGAAGGTGTATTAATGACTGATGATATAAAAAAGAAAATTGATGTTGTATTTGTTGTAAGCGGTAAATGGCATGATATTGATTTTGCTAGATTAGAAATCTTAAAATTACTGGCAGAAGATGAAAGAGTTAGAACACGAGTTTTTGAAGATTATTCAAATCTTCATGCCATAGAAAATGCAGATTTCTTGATTACCTATACATGTGATGTTTGCCCAACACTTGAGCAGCAAAAGGTTTTAAGGAATTATGTTGAATCTGGCAAAAGGTGGTTTGCACTTCATGGAACTAATTCAATTTTAAACTTTGAACCTGATGGAAAAGTAGATAGCCCAAGAATAGCACCCATAATGATGGAAACTTTAGGCTCTCAGTTCATAGCTCACCCACCGATAGAGCCTTATAAAGTAGAAGTATCTCAACCTGATCATCCTCTTGTTGAAGGATTCGAAGAATTTGAAACCACAGATGAACTTTATTTAATGGACTTACATGGGGATTTAGATGTTTATCTTGAAGCTAATTATGGTGGAAAGGCTGAAGGGTTTGTAGAGGATGATTGGCCTCAGAAATCTTGGCCTGTATTCTATTCAAAAAAAGTAGAAAAAGGTGAGGTTTTATATCTAACACTAGGCCATGCCAGAGGTCATTATGACATGCATGATTTGCCTGAGCCTATGGAGTATTATCCAGTTGTTGAAAGGTGTGCCTGGGATTTTCCTCAATTTTATACTCTTCTTAGAAGAGGAATTGATTGGGCAAAAGAGCTCTCACTAAAAAATTAAAATGTCAAAAAAATTAGCTCTTGTTACTGGCGTTGGACCAGGCACAGGATCATCCATAGCAAGATGTTTTTGTAAGGGTGGTTATAAAGTAGCTATGATTGCCCGTGATAAAGAGAGACTAAAGTCACTTGAGGACGAACTAGAAAATAGTAAGGGTTACACTTGCGAGCTTAGGAATCCAGAATATCTTAATAGTACAATTGATAACATTATAAAAGATTTTGGTTATCCTGATGTTTTTATTCACAATGCTGTTAGAGGAACTAGAGGTAACTTTTTGGAATTCACCTCTGAAGAATTACAATCGAATTTTGATATAAATGTTTTAGCTCTACATAGGATAGCTCAAAAAGTTACTCCGGAAATGATAAAAAAAGGTAAGGGCGCTATAATCGTAACAGGTAATACATCAGCACATAGGGGTAAAGCAAATTTTGGAGGAACAGCATCAACTAAGGCGGCTCAGAAAATATTAACTGAATCTTTTGCTCGTTATCTAAATCCCAAAGGAGTACATGTTGCATATATAACTATTGATGCAGCTATTGATTTAGAATGGACAAGAAAGGCTTGGCCGGATAAACCAGATGATTTTTTTATAAAACCTGATGATATTGCCTCTGAAGTTTGGCATATTGTTCATCAATCTAAATCAGCCTGGACATTTGATCACTGGTTAAGACCATTTGGTGAAAACTGGTAATTATTAAAAAAAACTCTACATATGTTGTATTATTACAACACTATGATTAATTTTCTATCTATGTTGTCTTTTTATGATATTTTACTTGGTCTTTTAAGGTAAATCGGTATAACTATCCATGCTTACAATTATTGGGGAGATTTTCATGAAATTAATGAAATTATTTATTTTGTTTGCGGTTTTTGTTTCCTTTTTTACACAGGAAAAAATTATTGCCCAAACAGAAAGTTCATCAGATTATACTGTTGAAGAAATTCTGGTAACAGCCAGAAAAAGAACTGAGTCAATACAAGATGTTCCTGTTGCTGTTTCAGCTTTAAGTGTTACACAAATTGAAAGAGGTAATATTCAACGAGTACAGGACTTAGAAAAACTTGTTCCAAATGTTGAAATGTCTGACATGGCTTTTGCAGGTGGCGCTATTAGTGCTGGTATTAGGGGTCTAACATTTGATGATTTAGAAAAAACATTTGAAACAACAGTTGGTGTTGTTATTGATGGTGTTTTTGCTGCTTCTAACTCTGGGGTTGACCTTGATCTTTTTGATCTTGAATCAGTTGAAGTGCTTCGCGGTCCACAAGGAACACTTTTTGGAAGAAATACAATTGGTGGTGTTATCAATATAACGAGAACTAAACCTACTAGAGAACTTGGTGCAAAAATAAAAATTGATCTTGAAGAAGATAATACAAGTGATTTAAAATTAATTCTTAATACTCCTCTTGGTGATAAAGGCGGAATAAAGGTATCTCTAAGAAAATTACAAAGTGACAGTTTTATGTTTAATGTAACAAGGGATGAAAGAGAAAAAGCTCGTGACTTAGAGTCTGCTTCTGTATCTATTGATTTTGATCCTACTGAAAATGTTAATGTAAATTTTATTTTTGATAATTATAATGATAATTCACAACACAACCTTCTTGCTATCACTAAATTTTACATAAATAACTTAGGTGCGCCTCAAGGTGTATTTGCTCTTCTTGGTCAAGGTGCAGCTGGTTCTGGCGATTTATCAGCAGCTAATGATTATGAAACTGTTTATTCTGCTGAGCCTTTTTTAAGTGGTATTCAAGGGAATAATATGACTTTGAGAGTTCAATGGGAATTAGAAAACCATACTTTAAAATATATTGCTGGTAATAATGATTTTAAGGAACTTATGGATATTTGTTCATGGGGATCACCTGGAGCCGTTGTTACTCCGAATTGTGTTTTCCCAGTTGTAAGAGATCAGAATTATGAACAAACTTCTCATGAGGTACAGTTAATATCTGACTCTGGTGGACCATTAAATTATACATTAGGTCTTTTTTATATTGAGACTGAGGCAAATATGGACTCTGGTCCTGCTTCAAATTTCCAATCTCAACAAGAAGCCGAAGCTCAAGCAATATTTGGCGATCTATCATATGATATAAATGAAGATTGGACTCTAGGCTTAGGTCTAAGATATACAGAAGAAGAAAAAGATTTTGCAATTCAAACATATGGTGGTTTACAAGCTAAACTTGATAGAACGCCTAAAGTGCTTGATCTCTCTAGAAGCTTTAAAGATGATAATCTTCAGCATAGAGTTGTTATTCAAAGAAATACTGACTTTGGTATGGTTTATCTCTCACACTCAACTGGTTTTAGAAGTGGTGGATTTAATGCTAGAGGGTCGACACTTGAATCTGTTGGGCCTTACAATTCTGAAGAAGTTGAAACAATTGAACTTGGATTAAGAAGTGAGTTATTTGATAATAGGTTAGTTTTAAATCTTACTGCCTTTACTAATGATTATACTGATAAACAAGAAGTTATTGTTACAGCAGCAGACGGATCTATTGTTGTTGAAGGAGTTCCTCAGTTTTGTGGCACAACTTGTACTTTTGTAAGAAATGCAGGTGAAGTCTCCATAGATGGTCTAGAGATTGAAGGTACTTTCAGGGCAACTGAAGCTTTAACTCTTAGAACAGCTATTGGTGTGCTTGATTCTGGTTATGATAAGTTTGAATATGATGGACAAGATGTTGCAGCTGCGGCACAACTTAATTTTGCTCCTGATTATACTGCAAGTTTAAGCTGGGAATATGTTACCGAGTTTCGTAATGGAGAACTTGTATTTGCTGGAACTTTTTCTGCAAAAGATGAATTCTATGGTAGATTTGATCCAGCTGTATATAATTATGAATTAGGTGCAAATATGGCAGTTGATAAAACTGAAAAACTTGACCTATCATTAACTTATACACAAGATAATCCTAACGGAAGCACAATGACATTTACAGTCTTTGGTAATGATATACTTGAGGAAGGTGGTTATATAGTTAGACCATTTGACGCTGGTGCATTTGCTTTCGCAACTCCACAAAAACGTCGACATTTCGGTGTTTCACTTGGATATGAATTTTAATAATCAAAAAAAATTTAAAAAGGGCGCTTATAGCGCCCTTTTTTATTTGCTCATTATAATTTTCTAATTTAGTTTAATTTTCAAGGGGAGTCATATGTTTATTAATAAAGTATCAATATTTATCTTTTCAGTTTTTTTATCTTTTTCAGTTTTTTCAATAGAATATTCTCCAGCTGTAAATAAAAATTATCCTGACAAACTATTGTGGGGTGATACACATCTTCATACAAATGAATCAGCTGATGCATGGTCAATAGGAAACCCAAATTTAACTCCAAGTGACGCTTTTCGTTTTGCTAGAGGAGAAGAGGTGACTTCTGAAAGTGGAGTAAGGGCAAAATTAAGGGTTCCACTTGATTTTCTTATGGTCTCAGATCATGCAACTTATCTCGGTGTTTTTAAAAGAATTAAAGCTGGTGATAAAAACCTTATTGAAAAACCTCTAGGAAAAAGATGGAAGAATTATATGGATAATGATGACCCTAGATTGTTTACCGAATTTGTTGAAGGTCTTAATGGAAACCAAGAAGTTTCTTTTAATAAGGAAATATATGTACCTATCTGGAAAGAAATTACTGAAAATGTTGATAGATTTAATCAACCAGGTATTTTTACTGCTTTTATTGGTTATGAGTGGACCGCTATGCCGACAGGTGACAATCTTCATAGAGTTGTTATTTTTAAAGATGATGCAAAAAAGGCTCAGGAGATCATACCTTTTTCAGCTTTAGATAGTGACAAGCCTGAGGAACTTTGGAAATTCTTAGAAAACTATAATAAAAAAACTGGCGGTGAAGCTATATCTATTTCTCATAATAGCAATATAAGTGGCGGTAGAATGTTTCCTCTTAAAAATTCTTATGGAGAAGCTATTGATCGTGCTTACGCGGACATGCGAAATAGATGGGAGCCATTAGTAGAGGCAACACAAGTTAAAGGTGATAGTGAAACACATCCAGCCATTTCTCCAGATGATCCTTTTGCAGATTATGAAACCTGGGAAGGAAATATAGGAAGAAGTGAAACTGATAGGTTAGAAAGGTTGAGTAACACAGGAGACTGTGCGAGTTCAGAAAATTATAAATGTTATCGCTATAAAAAAAGTGAAATAGATAGATATTTAGGCAGCTATGTTCGACCTGCATTGAGGAGAGGCTTGGAAATACAAAAGAAAATTGGCGTAAATCCATTTAAGTTTGGAATCATTGGTAGCTCTGACAATCACACAGCATTAGCAGCCTCTGCTGAGGATAATTTCTTTGGAAAATTTATTGACTCAGAACCTGGACCAGGTCGTATGAGTAATTGTATGGCAGGTTGTGATAGACCTGATGGAGATGGTCAAGGAGACTTATGGCGTAATTGGTTAATCACTGCATCTGGCTATGCAGCTGTCTGGGCAAGAGAAAATACGCGTGAGGAAATTTTTGATGCAATGAAGCGAAAAGAAACTTATGCAACTACTGGACCAAGAATGGCTGTAAGATTTTTTGGCGGTTGGAATTTCTCAAAAGAAGATTCCTATAAACCAAATTTTGTTGAGATTGGTTACACCAATGGCGTTCCTATGGGGTCAGACTTAGGACCAAGAGAAAGAGGAAAATCACCAGGATTTTTAGTCATGGTTTCAAAAGATCCAAATGGAGCAAATATAGAGCGAATTCAGATTATTAAGGGATGGGTTGATTCATATGGTAGATCAAAAGAAAAGATATATGATATAGCAATTTCTGAGGATGCAGGTGAAAATACTGTTGATGTAGAAAATGCTACTTATTCAAATTCAATTGGTAAAGCGTATATATCTACTTTTTGGGAAGATCCAGAATTTAATCCAAATATATCTGCATTTTATTATGTTAGGGCTTTAGAAATACCAACACCCCGTTGGACAACATATGATAGCGCAGTGTTTGGTATTGATGTTCCATCATATGTTCCAAAAACGCATCAAGAAAGAGCTTACACTTCGTCAATATGGTATAATCCATAGTGAAAAAAAAGATTGTTGTAATTATTGGTTTGATAATTGGGTTATCAGTATTAGCTTTAAGCACAATCCAACCTATCTCTGACATTAATGAAGATGTTATTATCGTAAACAATGAAAACTTAGAGATTTTTTATTTTAATAATCTAGATCCCGAGAATCCGTATAATCAGGATTTTAGTATTTTATCTGATAAACAAATAAATCAATTAAAAAAAGATTTTATCCAGAGGGAGGTATTAGTAAGGGAAGCTAAAAGACTAGGTTTAGATAAAATTGACTCAATTATATCAGCTCGTCTTGCCCAGTTAGGACAACAAGCACTTGTTGGTGAGTCTATAAATATTGATAGTATTAGGCTAAGTGAAATAAATGATTTCTTTGAAATAAATAAATCACAATACATTGAACCTGAAACAATATCTTTTTCACATATTTTCTTTGATACAGAAGAGCAAGCTAAATCTTATTTATTAAAGTTAGAAAAAGTAGCTGATATTAAAAAATTAAAAAATCTGATAAATACTGGTGGTATTGTTTTCCCTTATCAAAAGAATTATTCAAAGAAACCGTTTTCTTTTGTTGTTGGTCATTTTGGAGAAATAGGAGCACAGAATATTTTTTCATTACAGAAAGATATAAAAAACTGGCAAGGACCAATAAGATCTTCGCTTGGATATCATCTTATTAATGTTTTTAACAAAACTTCAATGAAACAAATGGCTTTAGATGATATTTTATCAGAGGTCAAAAGAGATTATTATGACCAATTAAGAAAGAAAGATACGAAAGTTATTATATCTAATAAAATTTTAGAATATCAAATAATAGATGAAACAAAAGTTAATTAAACTTGATCAAATTCAATATAAAGGTTGTCTAAGCCTCTTAACAAAACATTAGGACTATAAACAAAGTTATTTCCTTCAGAAAATCTCATATTTTTTAGTCTATCTAATATTATTGGAAAAGCTGTATACATTTCTTTTCTTGCTAAATTCATACCTAAGCAAACATGAATACCTTGTCCAAATGCTATGTGTCTTCGAGCATTCTTTCTAGTAACATCAAATTTATCAGGATTTTCAAACAGGTCTTCATCCCTATTTCCTGATCCATAGCGAATTAAAATTACTGAGCCTTTAGGAATTTCAACATCACCTAATTCTGTATCCTCAGTAGCAATTCTCCACATATTATTTGTAGGAGTTAATAATCTAAGAGCCTCTTCAACCATATTAGGAATTAAACTATGGTCTTTTACAACCATTTCCATTTGATCAGGATTCGAAATTAGCAAATAGAAAGCCTCGGTAATTGTATGCGCTGTTGTAGCATTACCAGCAACTAGTAATTGTTGTAAGATAGACAATTGTTCAGCTGTTTCTAATTTTCTATTTATGCCATTCTCATCTTCGAAATCAAGATTTGCTAAATCAGAAATGATATCATCAGTTGAATTGTTTTCTTTTTCTTTTAATTTCTCAGCAAAATATTGTTGAAATTGAACTAATTTTTTTGCAATTTCAATATGTTCTTCAGGAGAACTTGTTCCAGAGAGTTGCTGAACAAATGCATCTGACCATCCACAAAATTTATCATAATCTTCTAAAGGAACACCCATTTGTTCGGCTATTACTCTTACGGGTAATTGTTGGGCTATATCTCTACTAACATCACACTTACCTTGATCATAAAACTGATCAATTATAAAATTAATTTTATCCTCTATTTCTGGACCCATATCTGAAACTCTTGCTGGTGAAAAAGCTTTATCAACTAGACTTCTATAACTTGTATGTCTTGGTGGATCTGCTGTGAGCATTGTGTCAACAGGAGGGTATCCATCTTCAGCCATGATATCAGCAGCCTCTTGTGGATAATCACCGCCTCCACTTCTTTGAATCGTTCCAAATTGATTAGAAAAAAGCTTGGCATCTCTTGCAACTTTACAAATCAGCTCATGTTTTGAGACTTGAAAAATTCCTGTATTAGGATCTTTAAATACAGGGGCTTCATCACGGAGTTTTTTAAAAAAAGCATGTGGGCAAGCCATAAGCTCTGGGTCAAATATGTTAATCTTTTCAAGATCCTCATCTAAAGGTTTTATAGCTTCACTCATTAAAGTCTCCAAAATTTTAATAATTATTATTATATAAGTCTTTTCAATATTTAATTACAAGAAATAATTACAATACAATAATAACATAAAAAAGTTGCTATTTTACAACAAAAATATCAGATTATGTCATTAATATACCAAATTGATTATAATTATTCTTGACGAAACATACTCTACTTGAGATGCTAAAAAAGAAGAATCAGTAAATTAACTTACTGAAATAAAATTTATTTTTGGGGAGATATCATGACAAAACTAACTTCATTTGTTATACTTGGGTTATTTTCAAGTTTATTAATTACTAATACACTTTTAGCTCAAGAAAATCCATCTATTTCAAATCGTCAAATAGATGAGATCATAGTTACATCAAGAAAAACTGAAGAAAATATTCAGGAGGTTCCAATTGCTGTTTATGCAGTAGATGAAAAAGCTCTTGATGATTTTCGTCCTACTACTATGCGTGATTTAGATAGTTTGGCACCAAATTTACAAATTGGTATGAATACTGCTTCAGGAAACCAAGGAGCAATCTTTGTTAGAGGTTGTGGTTATGCTGAAGTTGAAAAAACACAAAATCCCCCTGTTGGTTTAATTGTTGACGGGCTATTTTTAGGTACAAATACCGGAACACTTATGGATGCTTTTGACTGGTCAAAAATCCAAGTCAATTCTGGTCCTCAAGGTGTTGTTTATGGTAAAAACACTTCATGCGGTAATGTTGTTGTTGAAAGAAATAGACCTTCAGACGATTTTGAATTTGATACTGAAATTTCTGCTGGTAACTATGATGCCTATGAACTTGGAGTTATTTTAAATATTCCTCTTAGTGATAAGGTTTCATCTAGATGGAATTTTAGAAAACTTGCTCATGCTGGTTATTATGATAATTTAGCTACAGGCGCTGATTCAGGACAACTTGATATAGCTGCTGCGAGCGCAAGATTCCTTATTGATGCAAATGAAAATACCGAGATATATATTGTTACTGACTGGTATTATGATCGTGGTGATACAGCTCCCGTTTCTTATTCTGGTAACCCGTTTGGTGTAGGTTGTGTTCCAAATTTTGGAGCAGGTTTAGGTCTTGTAGGTGCTGCTGATAATGGATGTAATAAAGCTCTTGGCGGTGTTACTGCAACTGAATTAAGTACTGCAGGTGCTGCAATAGGTATTACTCCTTTTGCAGGGTTTGCAGGTCTAGAACCTTTCTTTAATCAGACTGAAGCTCTTCCTCCACATGTTGTTAATTTAAATTACCCTGAACAATCAGATATGGATTTTGTTAGAGCAAGTATGGAAGTAGTTTCTGATACTGAATTAGGCGAAGTTACTTATGCCGTTTCATATCTTCAATTAGATGATAATGTTCTGCAAGATTTTGATGCGACCCCAGGTTTTGCTAAAGGTCAGGGTAACCCAGCTACACTGGGTGGACCTTTACATACTGCTAGAAATCAGCATTTTTCTCAGTATTCGCAAGAAATTAGAGTAACTAATGATATTACCGATCAACTAAACTTAACTGCTGGTGTATTTTTATGGAAAGACTCAATCTTTTTACAGCAGCATTCAGGTGGTGTTGTACAAACTTCCGGTCAAGATACTGAGTCTTATGCTATATTTGCACTTCTAAGGTATGATATTACTGATACGGTATCTGTTTCAGGTGGTATTCGTTATGTTGATGAGAAAAAAACATTCCACACTCAATATAACCAAATAGTAGGACCTGGAAGTTACGGTACCCAACCTTGGTTTGACTCTCCAATTGTTCTTCCAAGATTCACAAAATCTGATTCTTGGGATGATTATATGGGCGAAGCAACTGTTGATTGGCAAGTTACTGAAGATAGTTTGGTATATGCTAGGTGGTCAAGAGGCTTTAGATCAGGTGGTTATTCAATGAGACAAGCAGCTTCTGAAACCTTAACAGCTACAAAAGTTGCTGCATTGAATGCACAAGGTTTTTCTCTTGTACCTCAGGCTCATGCAACTGAAGGAGCAGATTATGGTAATTTTGAACCAGAGATAACAGAATTATTTGAGATTGGTTCAAAAAATGTTCTTATGGATGGCGCTCTACAAATTAATGGGGCAATCTTCCAGACAACTACAGAAGGTTTTCAGGCTGCTAGTATTTTGTCAACATCTGGTGCCTATAGAGCAACTGATACTTATATCAATAACTATGGTGAAACTGAAATAAGTGGAGCAGAGGTATCAATTATTTGGTTGCCTCCTGTTGATGGCTTAACATTAAGACTTCACTATGGTATTCTTGATCCAAAAGTTAATGAAGCCGTTGTTGACTCAGGTAGATTAGGCCTAGGTGGAGTTCCAACTCAAGCTGGTAACATGATTGACCTTGTAAATAGTGGAACACCTCCCCAACTTGGTAGAGTTCCAGAATATAGTTTTGCATTTACTGCCCTTTATGAGCATGAACTAGCAAATGGAGCATCTCTTAATACCAATATTACATATCGAGGAGTTGATGATCAAAATCTAACAGTTTCATCTTTTCCTGATGTTGAGTTAGGATACGAATTGCTTGACGCTACTATAACTTATGATGCAGGCGACTGGTCTGTAGCTCTTATTGGAAGAAATTTAACTGATGAAGAGTACAGAACACATTCATTGACATCTGTTAGGTTCCAAGGTTGGGGTGATCCTGCAACTTGGATGCTAGAACTTAGAAATTCTTGGTAAAAAGAGTTTTTTAAAAAAAGGGGTGAAACGCTAGTTTTCACCCCTTTTTTTTTGTATATATAAATTAAACTAAACTTATGAATAGTCTTAAAGATAAAACGATAATTGTAACTGGTGGAGGTAGAGGAATTGGTGCTGCCGCGTGTAAATTGCTGGCGGATGAGGGCGCTAATGTAATTGTTACATGCAGAACTACTGACGAAGGTTTATCAATAGAAAAAGATATATTATCAAGAAATATGTCTGCAAAATTTATTTCCCATGATGTAACTGAAGAAGAAAGCTGGCAGAGTGTTATTGAAGAAACTTTAACGCTTTTTCCTCAAATAGATGCAGTTGTAAATAATGCAGGAAACTATAACTTTCAATCTATTTTAGATTGTACCCATCAAAGCTTCAAATCACTTATTAATACAAGTCTTGATGGATGTTTTTTAGGATTAAAGTTTGGGACTGAAGCTATTCGTAGGCATGGTAAAGGTGGATCCATAGTAATGATGTCCTCAGTTTTAGCTAAAATAGGGGCAGTAAATATGTCAGCGCTTAGCGCTGCGCATGGAGGTGTTAAATTGTTGGCTAAAGCAGCAGCTTGTGAGTTAGGGCCAGAAAAAATAAGGATAAATTCAATTCATCCAGGTTTAGTAGATACATATACTGATGAGGAATTTAAAAAAAATTATCCTGAATCTCTAGATTCTCTTAAATATGAAAAAGATAATATCGCGACGATTCCATTTCAAAGAAAAGCAAGCTGTGATGAAATAGCTGAGGCTATAAGATTTTTAGTTTCTGATGAGTCTGTTTTTATGACAGGTGCTGAAATAACTATTGATGGAGGATTAATTGCCCAGTGAGTCTTTCAATGAATAGAATAAAAAATAAAGTCGCAATTATCACAGGAGCTACCTCTGTTGGTATAGGTCGAGAAACAGCTTTGAGGTTATCTAGCGAGGGTGCTCTCCTAATAGTTACCGGAAGAAATGAAGAAGAAGGTAAAAATACAGAAGATATGGTTATTAACCAAGGTGGTAAATGTAAATATATAAAACATGATGTTTCAAGTGAAGAGAATTGGAAAGAGGTAATTCAAGAAACTATCAATATATATGGATCAATTGATTATTTAATTAATAATGCAGGTCAATTTTGGATTAAACCTATTTCTGAGACTTCTTTAGATGATTTTAAACAGATATGTTCCGTAAATATTGATGGTACTTGGTTAGGTATGAAGCATTGTTTAGGTAAAATGAATGACGGTGGAGCAATTGTAAATGTTTCCTCTTTAATGGGTCAAATGGGCTTACCAGAGGGAGTAGGTTATTGCGCTTCAAAAGGAGCTGTAACATCTATGACAAAATCAGTTGCTTTAGAGGCAGCTAAAAGAAAAATAAGGGTGAATGCTCTTCATCCTGGAGTAATTTGGACAACCATGGTTGGAGGAGGAGAAGGTGGAGATGAGAATCTTAAAAACTTTTTTATTCAAGAAACTCCAATAAGAATGATAGGTTTACCAGAGCATATGGCAGATGCAATTTTATTTCTTTGTGCGAGCGATTATATTACTGGTGCAGATATTAATGTTGATGGAGGAAGGCTTGCTGATGGATCTATGGGAAGTCACGCCGAATAATTAGTTTATTGATCTTTGCTGCAACAGCATATAAACACACATAATGTCCACTTCAATCAGTACGACACCTAGTGAGAGAAAGCTTGGCTTTAGAGTTTTGTTTCTTGGTATGTTTGCTATTGGCACAGGCCAAACTCTTTTTATAGCTGTTTTACCTCCCTACGCTAGAGGTTTAGGTTTGAGCACTACAGAAATAGGTTTAATTTTCTCATTATCAGCTTTAGGTTGGATGTTTATGAGTCCTTATTGGGGTAGAAAAAGTGATTTCATAGGGCGTAAGTCAATAATTTTACTAGGTCTTTTTATTTACTCAATAACAACAATTTTAATGGGGTTTGAGTTCAAACTTCATAATGATGGTTTTATAGGTCTTACTTCCTTGTTTATTTTATTGATTGTAACAAGAGCATTTTTTGGCTTCTTAGGTTCTGGATCACATTCGGCTTCAATGGCATATGTTGCAGATAGGACAACAGAAAAAGAAAGATCTGGGGTTATGGCATTAATGGGCTCAGCTTTTGCTGTTAGTGGAATTATTGGACCAGCTTTGGCCTCTCAGGCAATCCTGCTAGGACCATTAGTTCCTTATTTTCTTTTTGGTTCTATCACAGGCGTCATAGCAATTTTAATTTGGATATTTCTTCCTGAAAAAACAAAACCATCAATTCCAGCTAAGGTACATGAGGTACGCTTAACGGCATTTGATCCAAGAATTTTAACATTTGTTGCTATGGGTTTTTTTATTAGTCAAACACAAGCAATTGTTATGCAGTTAATTGCTATGTATCTCCAAGATAAATTTAGTTATACAGTTATAGAGGCAACTTTTTATACTGGAAGGGTACTAATTTTAATGGGAGTTGCTACTTTTATTGTGCAATTTTTTATTATTAGAAAAATATCACCTACACCTGGATTTCTATTGAGAATTGGAAGTATTTTTCTATTTTAGCCCTAGTAGCATTTATTTTTTCTACCAATCTTTATTATATGAGTTTTGCTTTAGCCTTTTACGGAATAGGAGGTGCATTAATGGGTCCAGGCTTATTTACAGGCGTATCACTTGGAGTTGATAAAGGTGAACAAGGAGCTGCTGCAGGTATCCTTGTAAGTGCTTATGCAGCTGGCTTTGTTGTTAATCCATTAACTGGAATGAAGTTATTTGATATAAGCCCAGATTATCCTTATTTTTTAGGTATCTTATTAATGTTTCTTTGTCTTGTTATTTCAATCATGGATAAAAGATTAAACAAAGAAGTTAAATATGATGATGATATGGATCACTCAGGTCACGCTGTTTAAATTAAAAAGTTCCCTCAAGTTCAATCTTAAAAAAATTATGCTCGTTTACATCAAAATTTTCTCGAATAAGAAGATCGTTATTAGACTTAAAGCCATTGTAAATTAATTTTCTTCCGAAACCAATATTTGTATCTAAAATCTTTTTTATCATAAAGTTTAAATTTAATTTTGGATTAATCTTAGCGGTAAAACCAAATCCTAAAGTTGGGTCTTCTGCAAATCTTCCCCACAAATAAGGGTCATAAATGTTAAATTGCGATTGATATCTATAGGTCATACCCCAGCTATATTTACCCCCAGGAACATCTTGTCTTAAACTAATCATTGTTTCCCACCTTTTATACCATGAAAAATCTCTTTTAATATTTGTAACAGGATCAGTAACTTTAGTGCTTTGAAGATAGCCTGAGAACCTAAAAACCCCTCCTTCAAGAATTTTATTTATTCTGACACTACCATCTATTGTTGCTTTGGTTCTCTTGCCTGAGCCTAAATTTCCTATACCAGCATAACCATCTATTGGTAATCTATCTACTGGGCCATCTATATCCCTTGCCGATCCTTTTAATGTTATAACTCCTCCATCATTCGGAAGTCTCCATTCGTGCTCTAGTTTTAATTTCCAGGTTGTTTCAGGTCTTAAATCAGGATTACCTGCTCTAATAGATTCTTCAAATTGATCATAACTGGAGATAAAATTATCAAAATTAATTTGACCAACATTTCTTTCAATATTTAATCTGATCTGTCTATTCTTTTTATAATCCCATTTAAGATCTATTCTTGGTTTCCAGTATTCAAATTCTCTTGATAAATTTACATCACCAGTTTGACTTATTTCTGACCATTCATAATTCAAAGCTAATTCCAATCTAATTTTTTTTGATAAGGGAAGATTGTAGGATACAAATCCCTCATACCTATCTTCTTCAACTTTTCCAGATGTATTGATCAAACCTGCATTAGTTTGTTTCTCATCACTATCAAAGTATATAAGATTAAAAATTCTATCTAGTTTATTGTAAGCACTTTCTACTCCGTATTCGAGAGAACTACTTTCACCAATAAGTTTGTTAAAGCTTAATCTTATTATTCTTTCATTTTGTTTTCTATTATTTGTTTCAGAACTATTATTATAAAAATTTACAGTATCATCTAAAAATGAAATATCAGTTTGATCTTCATTCTCCTCTGTTAGAACAACTCTTAATTTAAATGAATTATTTTTATTAATTTGATGTTCCCAGTCACCCCCAAACTCCCATCCATCATTATCTTCTTGTCTATCCCAATTAATTTTTTTATAAAACGCCTTGTTTTCAGTATCGGTTGGTAAAAAATATTCTTGAATTTGCGGTTCATTTTCTTTCCCATCAAACCAAAGTAAAGCATTTATTCTTAAAGTATTTTTATCATTAATCTTTGAATTTAAATCCACGTTTACTCTATTGCTTGACCTATATTCAATTGTTTCACGTAATCTATAATAAAGTAGTGATTCTGCTTGATCGACAGTAAATTCATTATATGTTCTGCTATTTAAGTCACCAATTCTCTCCAATCCTAAAACAAAATTTGTATTTTTTATTTTAGTTGCCCAGGATCCAGTTCCTCTCCAATTACTATCACCAGAGGTTAAATATCCAAGAGCAGCGCTCCATGTTCCAGAACTTTTAGATAAGGAATCATCCACAACGATATTGACAATTACTCCATCTGAACGAACATCGAGTCCTGCCTCTGAGCCTCTTATAACCTCTATTCTAATTAATGAGTCAGCATTTATTCTTTCTAGAGTTTTTATAATACTATTACTTTTTGAAGATTGCCTTTCTCCGTTAATTAATATTTGAGTTCCTGATGAACCAAAACCTCTCTTTTTATTACTACCTGGTTCATAACTTTGCGAATTACGCGAGCCTATATTTTCTACGCCAGGTATTCTTTTAAGAGCATCATTTATGTTTGTAATATTAAATTGATTAAAATAGTCTTTTTCATAAATTATTTTATTATTTTCATTCGCATTTAAATAATTGCCAGCATCTACTGATAGCAATAAAGCTATGGAAAATAATAATGATCTATTAAGCATTTATTATGCTCTATTTTCAAACCACCCATGAAAACCATATGGAACTCTATGAGGTAATTGTGCGACCGCAACTGGACCATCAGCAACATTCATAGCATCAAGAATAATAAGATTTGATCTATTCTCGTTGGCATTATATTCCGTTGCAACTAGCCAACCTTCACCATCATTACTATTATTAGATTTTGGAATAAAAACCGGTTCACCAACCGCTCCACCATCTTTCGTTGAATAATGTTCTCTTTCTTCAGTTAAGAAATTGTAGTGAACGATTGTGTTCAAAGACATACCTTTAGGATGTTTACCAATATTTCCAGCGTAATAACCATGAGAGTGTTTTTGTAATGCAAATCTATCATCTATTCTTGGAAATTCACCTGTAAGATCATCCATTATTGTCTTATCAATTTTTCCTTTATTTAGGTCTATTTGCCATCTTACATGTCTTGCTTCAGCATCTTTTTGTTCAGGCATGCTTCCATCCGCATATGGAAATAGAGGCGGAACTCCAAATTCCATCAAATCACATTTAATTGAACCATTTTCATCATATGCATTCATATAATGAAAAACAAATGATGGGTCGCATTCTATCCATTTAGCATCTTCAGCTGAACCATCTCTAGGTAAAATACATACATGAGTTCCTTTTTCGGGTTCCCAAGCAAAAGCTGGTTTACCATTTAGTGCTCTTTCAAAATCACCAGTTAAAGGAAACACAGGGAAGACAATATATTTTTGTGTAGCAAAAAAATCATGAACCATTGAAGGAAATGGAGCTTTAATTAATTCAGACTTTGTAATTTTTCCTTTCTTAGAAACAGCAGTATATCTAATAGTATCTGTGAAAAAACCATCCGCCATATAACCAAAAAATAATAATTCTCCAGTTACAGGATCAATTTTAGGATGGGCAGTCACAGGCCCTTGAAGCTTATTATCGAAAGTATGAGAACCTTTTGACTCAAGCGTCATTTCATCAAATTCAAATGGTGCATGAGCTTCCTCTAAAGCAAAAATTTTACCAGCATGCGAAACAATAGCTGTATTTGCTAAGCCATCTGTTTCAATATTAGATACTGAAGGATCATTGTTCATTACATCCATACCGCTAGACCAAAGAGCTTTTTGTTCTTCGTGCTCTTTTTTCCACTTTACGGTCTTCATCCATCTATTCAGATAGGATACTTTTCCATCATTAATATGGAAGGCGTGAATCATTCCATCCCCACCAAACCAATGCGAACTATCACCTCTAGGAGGAAATTTTGGATCTGGTCCATTTCTATAGTAAGTTCCGTTAATTTCTTTAGGAATTTCACCTTCTATTATAACATCATTAATATTGCTCTCCATTCTTATCGGAGCAAAATTGCCAATCAAATGATCTTCTTTTGGATATGGTTTAGCCATTGTTTTTCCTCAAATCTAATTTTACAAACTATAAATAATTATTAAATATTTGTAAAAGAGATTGTTCGTAAATTCTAATTATGCTGTAATATATTTAAGTTTTTTTCAGGAGGACAAAATGAAAGAATGTCTAAAGTTTTATATTAATGGGGAGTGGGTTGATCCTGTAAATCCTCAGCATTTTGATGTTATTAATCCAGCTACAGAAGAGTCAATTGGTAAAATTGCTCTTGGTAATGAGGAGGATTTAAATAATGCTGTTTCGGCAGCTAAAAATGCATTTGATAGTTTCTCTCAAACAAGTAAGGAAGAAAGAATAGCACTAATTGGTAAAATTTTAGAGGTTTACCAATCACGCTATGATGAAATTGCTGAAACTATTTCTTCTGAAATGGGAGCACCTCTTTGGCTGTCAAAAGCTGCTCAAGCAGCAACTGGCGCAGGTCATTTAGGTACATTTCTTGAGATACTTAAAAATTATGAATTTGAAGAAGATAGAGGGAATACAAGAATCAGAAAAGAGGCTGTAGGTGTTTGCGGTTTTATTACTCCTTGGAATTGGCCTATTAATCAAATTACTTGTAAGGTTGCACCAGCTCTAGCTGCTGGTTGTACAATGGTTTTAAAGCCATCTGAAATTGCGCCATTGAACGCAATATTATTCGCAGAAATTTTAGATGAAGCAGGTGTTCCAGCAGGAGTATTTAATTTAGTTAATGGTGATGGACCAACTGTTGGTGAGGCAATGTCTTCTCACAAAGACATTGATATGATGAGCTTTACAGGTTCGACTAGAGCAGGAATAGCTGTTGCAAAAGCATCTGCTGATACTGTTAAACGAGTTGCACAGGAATTAGGCGGTAAATCAGCTAATATTATTCTTGATGATGCAGATTTTGATTCTGCTATTGCAGGAGGTGTCACTAGCTGCTTCATGAATTCTGGTCAGTCATGTAATGCACCAACGAGAATGTTAGTTCCTGCCGATAGGCAAGATGAAGCTATAGCAATTGCCAAAGAAACTGCTGAAAATACTATTGTTGGGAATCCAGCTGAAGTTGCAGCCGGAGGAATAGGACCTGTGGTGAGTGAATTACAATATGATAAAATACAAGCCTTAATTGAAAAAGGTATTGAGGAAGGCGCCACATTAGTTGCTGGAGGACCAGGTAAACCTGAAGGTCTAAATGCGGGCTATTTCGTTAAACCTACTGTTTTTGCCGATGTTAAAAATGACATGACAATAGCTCAAGAAGAAATATTTGGTCCTGTTTTATCAATCCTTCCATATAAAGATGATGAAGAGGCCATAGCAATTGCCAATGACACTGTATATGGACTTTCTGGTTATGTTTCAGGCAGTCAAGAAAGAGCACAAGGTGTAGCTAAAAGAATTAGATCCGGTAATGTTCATGTAAACGGATCTGGACCTGATTTCTCTGCGCCGTTTGGAGGTTTTAAACAATCCGGTAATGGTCGAGAATGGGGTGACTTTGGTTTCGAAGAGTTTTTAGAAATTAAAGCTATTCTGGGCTTTACTGCCGCTTAAACCAATATTCAGTAATAAACTAAGGCTATGCATCAATATGGTGTGTAGCCTTTTTATTTGTGTGCGTGCATTTTTGGTGGTCTCAATTTTGCAACAGGATTAATTTCTAAGGAGTTATTTTTTTCAAAATTAAGAATAATGGAAATTTTATCACCAAGTGGCAAATTCTTATCTAAATTCATTAACATTAAATGATAATCGCCTGGCTTAAGGCTAACTGAACTATTACCAGGAATAGTAATACCATCATGAATATGTATCATTTTAGAGATATCACCTTCTCTTATTGATCTATGTATCATAACCATACCAGCTTTATCTGAAGAGGCTGATAATAGTTTATCATCACTATTACCATTATTCTTAATTTCCATATAAACAGAGCCAGTTCCACTTGGAGTTACACGCGCCCATTCATTCTCTACAGAGATTTCAGCATTAAGATTACTTGAAAAAAACAGGAGGCTAAAAAAAGAAAAAATTAAAAAATATTTAACTGTTTTTTGGTAAAACATTTTCTATCGCCTTTTTAACTTTATTTGATTGAGGTTTAGTTAATGATAGAAAAGAATTAGCAAGCGTCCCATCTGGAGTAATTAAATATTTATGGAAATTCCATTTCGGAGTTTTACCATATTCAGATTTAAGCCATTTATAAAAAGGATGAGCATTTTCACCTTTAACATCCTCTTTTGTTGTCATAGGAAAATTTATTCCAAATGTAGTTTCACAAAATTCTTTAACTTCACCTTCTTGACCTGGTTCTTGTGAACCAAAATTGTTTGAAGGTACGCCAATAACCATTAAACCTTTATCCTTATACTCTTCCCATACATTTTGGAGGCCTTCATATTGTGGTGTAAAACCACATTGAGAAGCGGTGTTGACAACCAATAGAGCCTTACCTTGATATTCACTAAGAGGCATAGGATTGCCTTCTATTGATTCAAAATTAAATGAAAAAGCGTTATCTTCCATCGCTTTACCCTCCGTTGAGTTGAATAATAAGAAAAATACAATAAAAACGAAAACTAATTTGTGTAAATAATTTTTCACTACCAAATCCTTTTTTTTTGGAACTTTATATATATAGTAATAATAGTCAAAAATACAATATGATCATGGAAATTTGATTAATTTAATATTTGGAGAAATTAATGGATCTCAAACCAAGCCCAGAATACATAGAATTTAGAAAAGAAGTTAAATTATTTTTAAAAGATAATATAGATATGGCTGGAAAAGCGAGAAATCCAGCTAGGCCAAATAAAAATGAATTAGATTGGCAAGATAAGCTTATTAAAAATGGTTATGCAGCCCGAACAATTCCAAAAGATTATGGTGGTTACGGAGCGAATCCGGATGTGCTTAAATCAAGAATAATAGCAGAAGAGTTTACTAATGCTCAAATCCCTCTTGGCATGGCTAATCAGGGTATTTCAATGTTTGTGCCAACATTATTAGAACTTGGAACAGAAGATCAAAAACAGTCTTGGATAGAAAAAACAATCAAAGGTGAAGTTATTTGGTGTCAGGGTTATTCAGAGCCTGGATCAGGTTCTGATCTAGCCTCTCTCCAAACTAAAGCTGTCGATGATGGTGATGATTTTATTATAAATGGACAAAAAATTTGGACCTCTAGCGCGCAATTTTCAGACATGATGTTTTGTTTAGTTCGAACAGAACCTGATGCGCCTAAACACAAAGGGATTTCATATATTTTAATAGATATGAAAACCCCTGGCATAGATGTTAGACCACTTATGACAATGACTGGGCATGCAGAATTCAATGAAGTTTTTTTTACAGATGTGAGAGTACCAAAATCTAATATTGTAGGAAAAAGAGGTGAAGGTTGGTTTGTTGCCAATGCAACTTTGACACATGAAAGAGGTATGTTAGGTGATCCAAATCAAGCATCAACAAGATTAAAAGAAATAATTGATCTTATGGAAAGCGAGACAATAAATGGTGATAAGTTAATTGATAATCCTGTACATTTAGATCGCTTAATGCGTTTACAGGCAAGGGTTATGAGTATGTCCTTTAATAGTTTAAGATCTCTCACAGCATCACATAAAGGTTTAGACGCCAAAATGGCAAAACTAATAGTGAAATTAAACGGATGTCAGCTTAATCATGATTTAGCTGGATTTGCTATCGATCTTCTTGGTGAATTAGGAACAATATATGGAAAAAGTAACCATGACCATGATTCAGGTAGGTGGCAGTGGCGATATATGTTTGACTTGGGTCTTATTATTGGTGGAGGCACTGCACAAATTCAAAAAAACATTATCAGTGAAATTGGATTAGGGATGCCCAGGGAACCAAAACCTATGCAAGAAGGAAAAAAATAATGGAATTTGCGCTTTCAGAAGAGCAAGAATTATTAGTTGATAGTGTTTCTAAAATGCTCTCATCAGCCTGCAGTGTTGATGAGTTAAGATCACAAGCATCAGGTGAGATAACATTTAGTGATAAAATTAATAATGAGTTTATAGGTATGGGTCTAAATGGATTGTTAGTGCCTGAGGATTTAGGTGGATCTGGTTTAGGTATTCTTGAAGCCTCATTAATTTCAGAACAAATTGGAAAATTTGCTGCGCCAGCAATTTGGGTTGGTAATTCTGTAATGACACCAATGTGCTTAAGTAATGGGGATAATAAAGAATTAGCAGAGAAATGGCTTCCAAAAATAGCCGATGGAAGTTCTACTTCAGGTATAGCTATTAATGAGTTTATAAGTAAACGTGAGGATAATGGATTAAGTCTTGATGACGGTAAGATTTCAGGCATAAGCATATTTGCAATTGATGCTGAAAAAAACCCTGACATTATCATCACAGCTGTTGAAGATGAGCTCTATCTTATTGAAACAGCTAATGAAAAAATAGAAATATCAAATCTTCCAACAATAGATACAACAAGAGTTATGTCTGAAATTGTTTTTCATTCTTGCACAGCGCATAAAGTTAATGGCGGTAAAGAATTGATTAAGAAAATTATTGATTCTGGAAGAGTTGTTTTATCTGCAGATTTGCTTGGTGCCTCTCAAAATATGTTAGATAAGGCTATTGAGTATTCCCTCGAAAGAAAACAGTTCAATAGAATTATTGGATCTTTTCAAGCGGTAAAACACATGTGTGCAGAAATGGCTGCAGACCTAGAACCATGCAGATCACTAGTTTGGTATGCGTCTTATGCACAAAATGATATTCCAGAAGAATCTCATTTAACAGCTTGCCATGCGAAAGCACATTTATCTGAAGTCGCACACGATATTGCAAGAACAGCAACACAAGTTCACGGCGGGATGGGATTTACAGATTTATTGGGCCTTCATTATTGGTTTAAAAGAATAGGTTTAACAAGACAGATTCTTGGTGG
>QCOD01000002.1 GCA_003209955.1 OCS116 cluster bacterium AG-430-B22 | reverse complement strand
AGATTTCGATTATAGAGAAGAATTTAAAAAACTTGACTATGATGCTTTGAAGAAAGATTTGAATGATTTGATGACTGATTCTCAAGAATGGTGGCCAGCGGATTATGGTCATTACGGCCCATTTTTTATTCGTCTTACATGGCATGCTGCAGGCACATACCGAAGCACAGATGGACGTGGTGGTGGAGGAACTGGATCTATGCGTTTTGCACCATTAAACAGTTGGCCAGATAATGGAAACTTAGATAAAGCAAGACGTTTGCTATGGCCTATAAAACAGAAATATGGAAATAAAATTAGTTGGGCTGATCTTTTAATCTTATCGGGAAATGTTGCTATTGAATCTATGGGTGGTAAAACATTTGGATTCAGCGGTGGTCGTGAAGACATTTGGGGTCCAGAAGAAGACATTCTATGGGGCGTTGAAAAGGAATGGCTTACGAATAACAGATATCAAGGTGAAAGAGAATTAGATAACCCACTTGCTGCTGTTCAAATGGGACTGATTTATGTTAATCCTCAGGGTCCCGATGGAAACCCTGATCCACTGGCTAGCGCAAAAGATATCAGAGAAACATTTGGAAGAATGGCAATGAATGATGAAGAAACAGTGGCTTTAATTGCTGGAGGACATACCTTTGGTAAGGCACATGGTGCATCATTAGAATCAAATGTTGGCGTGGAGCCCGAAGGTGCTCCAATTGAATCAATGGGATTTGGTTGGAAAAATGAACACGGTTCTGGTGTTGGTGGTGATGCAATAACAAGCGGTCTTGAAGGCGCATGGACTGCAGATCCTATCAAATGGGATAATGGATATTTTGATTTGCTTTTCGGATATGATTGGGAATTAGGCAAAAGCCCTGCGGGAGCACATCAGTGGTTTGCAAAAGACCAGAAAGATGAAGATATGGCTCCGGATGCTCATGACTCATCCAAAAAAGTACCTACTATGATGGCTACTACTGATATAGCTCTAAGAGAAGATCCAATCTATAAAGAGATTTCTAAAAGATTTCATGAAAATCCCGATGAATTTGCCGATGCATTTGCAAGAGCATGGTTCAAGCTCTTACACAGAGATATGGGCCCAATAACAAATTATATTGGACCAGAAGCCCCTACCGAAGAATTGATTTGGCAGGATCCTGTGCCTGCTGGAGATAAAGATTATGATGTAAAATCTGTCAAAAGTAAAATTGAGGAATCTGGCTTAAGTATTCAAGAACTTGTCGAAACCGCTTGGGCAAGTGCCTCAACATTTAGAGGCTCAGACCTCAGAGGCGGAGCAAATGGTGCTCGCATAAGACTTGAACCTCAAAAAAATTGGGAGGTTAATAAACCAAAGCAACTTGAAAAAGTTTTATCAGTCTACGAAACTATTTCCTCAGAAACAGGAGCATCAATTGCAGATATTATAATTCTTGGCGGAAATCTTGGAATTGAAAAAGCTTCTGGCAAGACTTTAGATTTTACTCCTGGTCGAGGTGATTCATCTCAAGATCAAACAGACATAGACTCTTTTGCTTATCTAGAACCTCTTTCTGATGGTTTCAGAAATTACCATCGGGATGGTCTTGATGTTAAAGCAGAAGAAATGATGCTTGATAGAGCTCAACTTCTTGGATTAACAGCTCCAGAAATGACAGTATTGCTTGGTGGATTAAGATCATTAGGTATAACTCACAATGGGTATGGTAATTTTTCAGAAAATCCAAATGAATTAACAAACGATTATTTGACAAAGTTACTAGATATGTCAGTGTCTTGGCAGACTAATGGAACTGGTAATTCTTTTGAATCTATTGATAGAACAACAGGTGATAAAATTTCATCCGCTTCAAGAGTTGATTTAGTTTTTGGTTCAAATTCTCAGTTAAGAGCTATTGCTGAACTTTATGCTCAAGAAGACTCAAAAGATAAATTTGTTTCTGATTTTATTTCTGCATGGAATAAAGTTATGAACTCTGATTTATATTAATTTTAATAAATTTGTGGAGTCAATTATTTGGCTCCACAAATTAATCTACTCCCCACAAAAATTCTTTTTCGATAAAACCTTCAATCTCATAATAATCAATTTTGCAAATTGTTTTTTGACAACCTATCAATTCACCAACTACATTCTTTCCAACTTTTGCAATTACCTTTGAGGTTCTCTGTTTTTTTCTTCTTATGTCTATTAATTCATCTGAAATTACGAGTACTCTTCTCTTAAATGAAATTTGTGTAGAGCTTATCCATCCTGTAATTCTTTCAGGCATCTCTACCTCATACCAATCACCTTTTTTTTCTTATAACCTTAATTGGTAAACCCTTTTTTTTATAAGTCCATAAAACCTTATTTTGTCTTGATGGACCAGATCGAAGATAGGTTTTATCATACTTTAATGATAACCATTCAATAGATGTTATTTCTGAAAAAACAGGAAATGAAAATAAAAAATTAAATAATAAAAGAAATAACGAGAGTAAATAATTTATTTTTTTATATTTTATTTCGCTATTCATTTTGCTTATATCGAATTAATTCTTAGTGTCTTACTCTGAAATGTTATGAAATCAAAAATAAGAATTTTGTTAACTAAATTTTCTTTATTTCCAATTATGAGTTTTAATATTTCTGTTGCTTGCATTCCCCCGACCGCACCTACAACTGATCCAATAGTTCCTATATTATCACAACCTGCCTCATCAAAGATTTTGTGTTTCATGAGATCTCTATATGTTGAATTTGAAGTATTATTTTTAATTGATTGGAATGAAGCTATTTGTCCAAAAAAGCCTCCAACCGCAGCCATCACCCAAGTTTTTTTATATTTAATACATGTATCATTTATGGATAATCTGGTCTCTATATTATCTGAACAATCTGCAATAAGATCATAATCATCTATTATATCTGGCAAATTCTTTTCATCTATACGTATTTTATAAGTTTCTATTTTTATGGAAGGATTTGATTTTGATATATAATTTTTAGCAGCATCTACCTTACTTTCCCCTAAATCATTTTCCCCGTAAATTAATTGCCTATTTAGATTTGAAAGCTCAACTTTATCGTCATCCACGATACCAATTTTTCCAACACCTGCTGCACTTAAATATTGTATAACTGAAGACCCTAAGCCACCTGCGCCAATAACAAGTATACTTACTCTTTTAATTTTTTCCTGTCCCTCGTGACCTATCTCATTGAGAATTATTTGACGTGAATATTTTTCAAGATCATGATCATTTGCCACTAAGCAGCCTCATTAAAGAATTTTGAAATCTTTATACATAGTTTTTCAGCTACATCATTTTTTGTTAGGTAGCCCCAATCTTCAAGATTATCATTTTCAACTAATTTCACTGAATTCATATCACTATCAAAAACGCTTTCTTTACCATTATAATGCTCATTAGCAACTATCCAATCGCAAGATTTATTCTTTAATTTTTCTTTTGCTGTTTCAATAAGATCATCCGTTTCAAGAGAAAAGCCAATTACTAGATCAGGTCTATTCTTATTTAATGTACTTATATCTTTTAAAATATCCTGATTTTTTTCAAGATTTAGATTTAACTCATCATTCTCAGGGGTCTTCTTTATCTTAATATTAGAAGTATTTGAGCATCTCCAATCTGAAACTGCAGCAGCAAATACAGCAATATCAACTGGCAGGTTTTCCCTACATTCATGGAGCATTTCCTCAGCAGAATTTACTTTTGTTACTTTTACATTTTCTGGATCTTTGATATTTACAGGTCCGCTGATTAGATTTGTATCAGCTCCATGCCTTCTTAATGCATCTGCAATTGCATGCCCTTGTTTACCAGAAGAATTATTTGATATAAATCTGACAGGGTCGATTTGTTCAATTGTCGGTCCAGATGTTACTAAAGCCCTTTTTCCAGTTAAGATTCCCGGCTTAAGAAGATAATCAATTTCCCTTTTGATTTCCTGAACTGATGCCATTTTGCCATAGCCTACCTCACCGCATGCCATTTCACCCTTGTTAGGCCCTATAAAATGAATACCTTGTTCTTTGAGCTTCAAAACATTAGCAATTGTATTTTGGTTTTCCCACATTTTTACATTCATTGAAGGCGCTATTAATGTAGGTTTATTTGAGGCTAACATTATAGTGCTAGCTAAATCATCAGCAACTCCATTAGCAATTTTATATAGGGTATTTGCTGTAGCAGGAACAATTACAATCAAATCAGATTCTCTAGATAAATTTATATGACCAATTTCAGATTCATTGTTTAAATCAAAAAGCTCTGTATAGACTTTATTTTTTGATAATGTTGCAAAGGATATTGGTTGAACAAACTCACATGCACTTTTTGTCATTACACAAGTCACATCATCTCCTGATCTTTTGATTTCTCTTATCAAATCAAGAGCTCTATATGAGGCAATACCTCCAGTTATAATTAACAATATCTTCTTCATTATTCTCTCAAAATTTACAAATGGAATATAAATCCATTAAATTCAAATGTGTAGGATATTTTAAAATTAAAAAATTGAAATTACTAAAATTATAATCAAAAGAATAATAATTATATAAAACAATAAGTTATTATTAGTATTATTTAGACTATTTAGACTTTCTGGGTGTATTTTTATTCCCCGATAATCAATTATTTTTCCCATTTGGTTTATATTTTTCTTAACACCATCGATATTTTTGGGAAGATTTAAAATGATATCCTTAGCTCGATTAACAACTTCATCAGTCGAAAAATTAAATTTATTTACAAAGTCTATTTTACTTAATTCATTCAATATTGGTTCCGATTCAGTCCATATATTTAAATTTGGATCATATTCTCTTGCAACGCCTTCAACAACAACCATAGTTTTTTGAAGCAGAAGTAATTGAGGTTGTGTTTTCATATTAAATTGATTAGTAATTTCAAAAAGTTGTGTGAGAAGATTTCCAATAGATATATCACTAGCCTCTTTTCCTTGAATAGGCTCTCCTATAGATCGCAGTGCTTGTGCAAATTTTTTCTTATCTTCTGTTTCAGGCACATAACCTGCTTCAAAATGCACATTAGCAATTTTGTCATAATCTCTATTAATAAAACCAAGTAAAATATTATTTAGGTATTGTTTGCTTTCAAAGTCGAGGTGACCAACTATGCCAAAATCTACAGCTATAATTTTTTCTTCTTTTTCAATAAAAAGATTGCCTTGGTGCATATCTGCGTGAAATAACCCATCACGTATGGATGTGGTAAGAAAAGTTTTTAGTATATTTTTTCCTATTTTCTTTTTATTAAAACCTTCTTCAGTGATTTTATTTATATCTTTTGCTGGTATTGCATCTACCCAGTCAGAAATTAATATATTCTTTCTTGTCAGATCCCAATAAACATCTGGAACATTAAAGTAATCGTCATTAATTATATTTTCTCTTATTTCTGATTGAGCAGCAGCCTCTAATCTTAGATCTATTTCCATACTAAGACTTTCCGCTAAGGTTTTAACGACATCAACTAATCTTAGCCTTTTTGCCTCTTTGGAAAATCTTTCCATAATTTTAGCCGTAACGAAGAAATTTCTTAAATCCCTTTTTATTTCTCTTTCTATATTTGGTCTTAAAATTTTTACCGCTACATCATATTTTTTATTATTTAATTTTACTTTTCCTTTATGAACTTGTGCAATTGAAGCTGCAGCCTCTGAAGGCATTATTTCTATAAAAATATTTTTATAATCCTCTTCAAATTCCTTTTGGAGTATTTCTTTAGCTTTTGTTAATGTAAATGGTTCAACTTTATCTTGTAATTTTTTGAGTTTATCTGAGAGATCTTTACCAATAATATCCGGCCTAGTTGATAGGAATTGTCCAAGTTTGATCCAAGTTGGACCTAGTTTCCTTAAAGTTTTTGATAAATCTGTATTTTTATTTTTTTTTACAAATAATAAAAGCTTTAGAGTTTTGAATAAAAAAGGAACCTTGTTTTGATTATTTTTTGGAATCAGGCTTTCTTCAGAAATAATTGCTCTGAGAGCAGGAACTAGATTTATAATTCTATAAAATCCTAACATTAAGTTTTCCTACTTTTATATATACAAACTATATTACCACTTAGTTGCCTTATCGAAGTTTTTTTAAAATTAGCTTTTTCTATAATATCAACAAATTCCTCTGGTTTTGGGAATGTTCTTATACTTTCAACAAGATATTTATAAGAGTCTTCAGATTTGGTTATTAATTTTCCTAATTTAGGTATGACAAAAAATGACCAAACATCATAAATATTTCTTAAAGTATAATTTTCAGGCATAGAAAATTCCATACACAGAAAAATACCTTCCGGCTTCAAAACTCGATAACATTCTTCTAAACATTTTAATCTATCAGTCATATTTCTTATTCCGAAAGATAAAGTTACTACATCAATTGAATTATCGCTTAGAGGGATATTTTCACCATCACCACAAATGAGATTAACCTTATTAGAATTAAGAAAATTATTTTTTGCATTAGACTCTTTTAGCATCATAAAGTTTTTATCAATAACTTCTATTGAAGTATTGGGGTGATTCTTGAGAATTCTTTTAGCTATATCACCTGTACCACCTGCTAAGTCTAATATCTTTGTCTCTTTTTCATAATTAATGTCTATTAAATCTACAAATTCTTTTTTCCAATTTCTATGTAAACCAAATGACATAAAGTCGTTCATAAGATCGTATTCATTTGCTACATTATTAAATACATCTTGAACTTTATTATAATGCTCACCCTTTTCTACTTGCTCATATCCAAAATCATTTTTATTCATTACTATAATTCCTTATTTCGCGAACATAGCTTGTTGTAAGGATTAGTTCCAGATAGAAAGATTAAAATAATGCCTGAGTTACCTGAAGTAGAAACAACAAAAGAAGGCCTAAAAAGAGACTTATTAGGTCAAAAAATTCTAGAAGTAGAGATATCTGATAAGAAATTACGATTTCCCTATGATAAAAATTTTATAAAAAGAATAACTGGAGAGTATATCCTCTCAATAACACGAAGAGCTAAATATATATTATTTACTCTTTCAAATAATACTAAAATTATTTCTCATTTAGGTATGTCAGGAAGTTATAGAGTAATCGATAAGAAATTATTTAATAATAATACTAAGATTAAACATGATCATTTTATTTTTAAAACTGAAAAATTTGTTGTTATTTATAATGATCCAAGAAGATTTGGATATATATTATTGCATACCGACAGCACTTCTGAGCATAATCGGTTAAAAAATCTTGGTTATGAACCGTTGTCAAAAGACTGTAATGGAAAAAATTTATCTTTATTGCTTCATAATAAACAAAGAAATATAAAAAATGTTTTAATGGATCAAAGAATTATTGCAGGATTAGGTAATATTTATGTTTGTGAGGCATTATTTAAGTCTGGTATTTCTCCATTATTATCCGCGAAAAAATTAGTAAATAAAGATAAAACCCCCAAAAAGGAACTTAATCATTTAATTAAAAATATTAAAAGAATTATCAAGTCATCAATATTATTAGGTGGCTCTTCTTTAAGGGATTATGTTAATACGCAAGGAAAGATGGGATATTTTCAAAGTACATTTAGTGTTTACGGTCGAGACGGTAAGGAATGTATTTCAAAAGGATGCTCATCAAGAATATCAAGAATAGTTCAATCTAATCGGTCAACATTCTTCTGTCCTTCATGTCAAAAAAAGTAAATTTAAAATAAATTTACTGCTATACTTTTATAGACAATTGTTTAATTGATAATATTTGTTTATGTGAGAGGAACTTTATGACAGAAAAAAATGTATTAACTGAAATTAGAGAAGACATAATTATTGTAACATTAAACAGACCAGAAGCCCTTAATGCTTTGAATGATGATTTGATGGATGAATTGTCAAAAGTTGTTGATGAATATGAGAAGAATACTAATTTAAAGTGTTTAATTCTTACAGGTTCAGAAAAAGCATTTGCAGCCGGCGCTGATATAAAGCAAATGCAACCGAAATCTTATATGGATGTTTATAAAGAAGATTTTATCACTAGAAATTGGGAAAGAATTTCAAGATGCAGAAAACCAACTATTGCAGCTGTTTCAGGTTATGCACTTGGGGGTGGTTGTGAATTAGCTATGATGTGTGATTTTATGATAGCCTCTGAGAGTGCAAAATTTGGTCAACCAGAAATCAATCTTGGAGTAAGCCCTGGTGCTGGGGGGACACAAAGACTCACTAGATTTATTGGTAAATCAAAATCTATGGATATGTGTCTAACAGGAAGAATGATGGACTCTAAAGAGGCTGAGAGTATTGGTTTAGTCAGTAGGATTTTGTCTAATGATAATTTTATTGATGATGTAGTTGATATAGCTAGAGAAGTTGCTAATAAATCACTAGTAGCAACAATGATGACAAAAGAAATGGTGAATAGAGCTTATGAAACAACTCTAGCTGAAGGTGTTCGCTTTGAACGAAGGTTATTCCATTCTATGTTTGCAACAAAAGATAAAGCTGAAGGAATGGCAGCTTTTGTTGAGAAAAGAAAACCAGAATTTAAAGATGAGTAATAGAAAGCTTGACGCTTTAATATTAAGTAAATATAAAGCCTAGCAATATAAAAAAAGGTTTAAAATGGCTAATTTATCCTCTTCCAAAAAAATGGTAAGAAAAATTTTAAAAAGAACTGAGAGAAATAGATCTCTTAGAACTAATGTAAGAACATATATTAGAAGATTTGAAGAAGCTGTAGCTTCAGGAGAGACTAATGAAGCACAGTTAGCTTTTAATATAGTTCAGCCAAAGTTAATGAAGCTTGCTCAAAAAGGCATAGTTCATAAAAAAAATGCATCAAGAAAGATATCTAGGTTAGCCAAAAAGTTAAAATCTCTGAATTAAGAACTATAAATTAAAAAAAATAAAAATTATTTCATTTTTTTGTTGATTCATGTTGCATCATTCTTGACTCGAGGCTAGTGTTAATTTGTAATTTTTTTTAGATTTTCAAAAAAAAAAACTTAAACAACATATCAATGTTGTTTCTCAGTATTGAAGGGTAATTTGTCTTGGAAGATAATAATTTTCAGCTTAGTAAAATAAAAGAGGGTTGGGAACGCTCCCTTTCTATATTAAGAGCTGAAATAGGTGAAGCGACATTTAAAAGTTGGTTTAAAAACATTCAATTTGGAGACTTTTCTGGGAGCAAATTAACTCTTTTAGTTCCGACGAGATTCATGAGAGACTGGATAGAAAATCATTATATTGATCGTATTTCATCAATTCTTTCCAAAGAGTTGAAAGAAGTAAAATCTGTTATAGTTGATGTTGCCTCAGTTGATTTAACTAGTAAAAAAGATAGTTCACAGCAGCAAAAAAATAAAATTAATGTCTCAATGAAAGCTTCTGAGTCATTGCTAGACCATAATTCTGTTGGTGCACCTTTAGATGTGAAATTATCTTTTGAAAATTTTGTAGTTGGTCCTTCTAATGAGCTTGCATATGCCGCAGCTAGAAGAATTACAGAGAGAAGGAATGTTTCTTTTAATCCCTTATTTTTGTATGGTGGAGTAGGCCTTGGTAAAACTCATTTACTTCATGCTATGGCCTTAGAAATTAATAAAAACTGGCCTGAAAGGAAGGTTTTGTATCTTTCAGCAGAAAAATTTATGTATCAATTCATAAAGGCTTTAAGATTTAAAGATACTATGTCTTTTAAACAACAGTTTAGATCTGTAGATGTTTTGATGATTGATGATATTCAATTCATTGCTGGTAAAGACTCTACTCAAGAAGAATTCTTCCATACTTTTAATACATTAATTGATCACAATCATCAGGTCATAATTTCTGCTGATAGATCGCCAGTAGATCTTGATGGAATTGAGGAGAGAATTAGATCTAGGTTAGGATGGGGTTTAGTCGCTGATATTCATGCTTCAGATTATGAATTACGTCTTGGAGTTCTTCAATCCAAAGCAGAATCTCATCTTATAGAAAATCCTGAAATAGTAATACCGGATAATCTTTTAGAATTTCTTGCCCAAAGAATTGACTCTAATATTCGAGTTCTAGAAGGGGCATTAAACAGAGTCATTGCATATTCATCATTTGCTAATAGACCTTTAAGTACTGATATGGCTAAAGAAGTATTAAAAGACTTAATCAGAGCTTCACAGAGAAAAACAACAATAGATGATATACAAAGGAAAGTTGCGGATTACTATAATCTTAGATTATCAGATTTATTATCCGCAAGAAGATCAAGAACAATTGCAAGACCAAGGCAAATAGCTATGTACTTATCAAAAATCTTGACCACTAGATCCCTTCCTGAAATTGGAAGAAAATTTGGTGGCAGGGACCATACAACAGTAATTCATGCTGTTAAAAAAATAGAAGATTTAAGAGTTGGTGATGTAGCAATTGACGAAGAGGTTGAGGTTCTTAGGAGATCTCTTGAAAATTGATTCTTAAGTGATTTTTCCTTGTTTTCTGCTATAATTTATAAGTGATTCGTAGATATTTTATCTATGCAAAACTTAAGGAGTTATAATTTATGAAGATATCAGTTGAAAAAGATATTCTTCTTAAGAGTCTAAACCATATTCAAAGCGTAGTTGAAAGAAGGAACACTATTCCTATTCTCTCAAATGTAAAAATCATAGCAAACAACGAAGGAATCTCACTTACAGCAACTGATTTAGATCTAGAAATCATAGAGAGCCTAGATAAAGCCAATACCATTGAAGATGGTGAGATTACCACATCCGCTCATACACTTTACGATATTGTAAGAAAGTTACCTGACGGATCGTCATTGGATATTAAGACTAAAGATAATGATAAATTAGAATTATCATGTGGACAGTCAAATTTTGAATTATCAACTCTACCTATAGAGGATTTTCCAGAAATGTCCTCAGGCGAAATGCCTTGCAATTTTGTTATAGATTCCGAAGAGTTTGCTAATATGATTGATAAATCTAAATTCGCTATCTCTACTGAAGAAACTCGATATTATCTTAATGGTATTTTCTTTCATGCTATAAACAATACTTTAAGAAGTGTTGCTACAGATGGGCACAGATTAGCTTGTATTCAGGCAAATTTACCATCAGGTGCAGATGATATCCCAAGCATCATTATACCAAGGAAAACTATAGGAGAGGTTAGAAAATTAATTGAAGATATTGAAGGAAATATCAATTTATTTATTTCTGAAACCAAAATAAGATTTGAAGTAACAAATATTTCTCTAACATCAAAATTAATTGATGGAACTTTTCCTGATTATGAGAGAGTAATTCCTAAAACAAATACAAAAATTATGACTGTCAAGACACAAGACTTTGCCTCTTCAATTGATCGTGTTGCAACAATTTCTTCCGATAAGTCTAAAGCGGTAAAATTTGCGATCAAAGATAATTCTTTAACATTAACTGTTATTAATCCTGATGCTGGTACAGCGGTTGAAAAAGTTGATGTTAACTATGAAGCAGATGAGTTAGAAGTTGGTTTTAATGCAAGATATTTACTCGATATAGCTTCTCAAATATCTGGAGATACAATGACTTTTACCTTGGAGGACCCAGGAGCGCCAGCGTTAATTAATGACTCAGCTCATGAAGATGCAACATATGTTTTAATGCCTATGAGGGTATGATAGGTTCATTTTAAATTGTCACAAGATACAAATATAGAAATTACGAATAACAAGAAATCATTTGATCGAATTAAATCTTTAAAACTGATAAATTTCCGGTCGTATTCTGATTTTAATCTAGAGTTATCTGGTAAACCTATTGCTATAATTGGTGATAATGGTGCCGGTAAAACAAATATTTTAGAAGCTATTTCTTTGTTGTCTCCTGGTAGAGGCTTAAGAAATTCAAAATTTTCTGAAATGGTTAAAGACGACAATATGTTACCTTGGGGAGTTAATTTTGAAATTTTATCAAATAACAAAACTTATCAAATTTCTTCGGGCTTAAAAGATAATCATAAAGGTAGAGATATTAAAATTAATGGTAAAAAAGTCTCTGGATCAAGCATGTTGCCTGAGATTATTTTACTTTCATGGCTAACACCATCTATGGATCAAATATTTAATGAAACACCATCTTACCGACGTAGATTTATTGATAGATTATGTGCTGTTTATGAAAAAAATCATACTAAGAATATTAAAATCTATGAAAAATTAATGGCTGAAAGAAATTCTTCATTTAAAAATAAAATTATTGATAATGTTTGGCTTGATGCTTTGGAAGATCAAATGTCAGAAATATCAATATCAATAGCTGAAACTAGACTATCATTTATTGGTAATCTTAATAAAGTTTTGGAGTCTAATTTAGATATTGTTTGGCCAAAAGCTCATCTCGAAATTCATGGATTTGTAGAAAATCTCGTTTCTTCTTGGAACAATGATAAGGCAAAGGAGATGCTTAGTGAAGAATTAAAAGATAATAGGGAAAGAGATTTTTTTTCTAAACGTACTACTGAAGGTGTTCATAGAAGCGATTTGTTTGTTACTGAAAGAAATAAGAAGATTGAAGCTAAGAAATGTTCGACCGGTGAACAAAAGTCTCTTTTAATGGGTATTATTTTATCTCATCTTGAGCTTGTTTCAAATTATAAGTTCAGATACCCGGTCTTACTTTTGGATGAAGTTCTGGCTCATTTTGATAAAATTAGGCGTAAGTCTTTTTTTAAGCAAATTCAAGATATTGGCTCTCAAATTATTATGACTGGTACTGATATTTCTGTATTTGAGGAATTAGAAGAAATAGAAATTTATCATCTAAATAATAAAAAAATAATGGATATTCGATAGGAAGTGAAATGGCAAAAAAAGAAAACAAAAAGAAAGCTAGTAAAAAAACAAAAGAGCAAGATGATTATGGAGCAGAATCCATTAAGGTTCTTAAGGGTTTAGAGGCAGTAAGAAAAAGACCTGGAATGTATATCGGAGATACTGATGATGGCACTGGCCTTCATCATATGGTTTATGAGGTTGTTGATAATTCCGTTGATGAGGCTTTAGCTGGTCATTGTAAAATGATTTCGGTTATTTTGAATGCTGATGAATCTATAACTGTTAAGGATGATGGTCGAGGAATACCAACTGAGATACATAAAGAAGAGGGTATTTCTGCCGCAGAGGTTATCATGACACAATTACATGCTGGAGGTAAATTTGACCAAAATTCATATAAGGTTTCTGGAGGTCTTCATGGTGTTGGAGTATCAGTTGTTAATGCATTGTCAGAAAAATTAGATCTAAAAATTAAGAGAAATGGAAAAGAACATACAATGTCTTTTGCAAATGGAGAAGCCTCGAAAGCCCTTAAGGCAGTAAAAGATTGTAAAGATGAAACAGGAACAGAAATTACTTTTTATCCATCAAAATCAGTTTTTACTATGACAGAGTTTAGTCGCAGAACTTTAGAAACAAGATTGAGGGAAATGGCTTTTCTAAATTCTGGTATTTCCATTCATTTGGAAGATAAAAGAAAAGATGAACCTTGGGTCAAAACTATGTCTTATGAAGGAGGATTAGAAGAATATGTTAGACATATTGATCAAACAAGAAAATCTCTAATGGAAGTCCCAATAAGTTTTACTGGTAAAAAAGATGAAATAGAGGTTGATGTATCAATGTGGTGGAATGACAGTTATTATGAAACTGTAAATTGTTTTACAAATAATATTCCTCAAAAAGATGGTGGTACTCACTTAGCTGGATTAAGGTCAGCATTAACACGAGTCGTAAATTCATATGCTCAAGAATCAGGCTTAACAAAAAAAGAAAATGTTCAACTTGTTGGAGAAGATATTAGAGAAGGTTTCACATGCGTTTTATCAGTAAAAGTTGCTGACCCCAAATTTTCAAGTCAAACAAAAGATAAATTGGTATCATCTGAGGTTAGGCCTGTTGTTGAAAGTTTAATTAATGATCTTTTATCTAATTGGTTTGAAGAGCATCCCAATGAGGCCAAGATAATTGTTGGAAAAGTCGTTGAAGCTGCATCTGCTAGAGAAGCAGCTAGAAAGGCTAGAGACCTCACAAGAAGAAAAGGAGCTCTAGATATTTCATCATTGCCAGGAAAACTGGCAGATTGTCAAGAAAAAGATCCTGAAAAATGCGAAATATTTATTGTAGAGGGTGAGTCAGCTGGAGGTTCTGCGAAGCAAGGTAGAGATAGATCTACACAAGCGATTCTTCCTTTGAAAGGTAAGATTATAAATTGTGAAAAAGCAAGGTTATCAAAAGTACTTTCTTCCAATGAAATTGCAACTTTAATTACAGCTTTAGGCGGAGGTATTGGCAATTCTTCAAATGAAATTGATCAAGACGATGAAAGTTTTAAGACTGATAAACTAAGATATAAGAAAGTAATTATAATGACTGATGCGGATGTAGATGGTGCCCATATCAAGACATTACTTTTAACTTTCTTTTATAGACAAATGAGACCATTAATAACTGATGGTTGTTTATATATTGCTCAACCCCCTTTATATAAAGCAAAAAAAGGTAATTCGGAAACTTATTTAAAGGATGATGACGATTTAGAAAACTATCTAATAGATTCAGGTATTAACGATTCTTCTTTTATATTAAATACAGGAGAGGTTATAGCTTCAAATGATTTAATTGACTTGGTAACCAAAAGTAGAAATTTTAAAAAATTAATAAATTCTTTACCTAAAAAATATAACCAAGGATTTGTTGAGGCAGCTTCCATTAGTAGTGCTTTTAAACAACCTATCGAAATCTCTGATAAAGTTTTAGTCGAGATATCAAATAGGCTAACAAAAAAATATAGTGATATTGATGCTGATTGGAAAGCTAGTTACGATGACGAGAATGGTCTCATGGTTTCAAGGGAAGTTAGGGGAGTTAATGAAAATATGAGTATTGGCAGAGGTTTATTTGATTCTGTAGACTCAAGAAGACTTGAAAAAATATCTAATGACATAAAACAATTTTTTCCATTTATAGATAAGGAGTCTTCTAATATTTTTGAAAGAGATGGGAGAAGCTACACAATTAATGGGCCAATTGATTTGATAGAATCAATCTTTATAGAGGGAAGAAAAGGATTACAAATACAACGTTACAAAGGTTTAGGTGAAATGAATGCCGAACAGCTTTGGGACACAACTTTAGATCCAGAATCTAGAAGACTTTTACGTGTAAAGATTGATTCTGGAGTTGATAATAGTGGTATATTTGCCGATCTGATGGGAGATGAAGTGATAAAAAGAAGAGAGTTTATTCAAGATAGTATTGAGTCAGGTGACTTAGTGGCAAATTTAGATATATAGATTTCTAGCCTTTTATTTGCGGGATAACTTTTACTAATTTTTTAATTACATCTTCAGAAGATGTATTAGGTTTTATAAAATCAACAAATTCGGCATTCTTATTAGCAATAAATATAATATCTAAGTGATTAACAGAGTAATTGTCGGGCATATCAATGTTATTTTCTTTTTTAAAATATACTTTCCAATCTGAGGTAACTTTATTTATCTCTGAAATTGTGCCTGTTAAACCAATTATTTCATCATGAAAAGCAGTAACATAATTTGATAAAATTTCTTCATTGTCACGTTCTGGGTCCACTGTAATAAAAAGAGAAGTAATTTCTTCATGCTCTAATTTATCAAGAACATTTGCCATGGTCAGTAATGTAATAGGGCAAACATCAGGGCAATATGTAAAACCAAAATATATTAGCATGGGGTTTTGGTTTTCCAATGTATCAAAAATTTTTCCATCATGAGTTCTCAATTTAAAGTGACCACCAGGTATTCCTTCTTGGTTTTCAACTTCTGTAACAACTTTATCCTGGTTATAACTTCTATTTGAAGAAATGAAAAAAGTTCCAAAAAGGTACAATACAAAAGATATTAGAGCGGTAGCCATTAAAATTAAAAAATATTTTTGAAACATGTAGATGTATGTATAATAAGAATGTATTAAAATCCATTAATTTAAATAATAAGGTAAAAAAAATGAAAAAATTTTTAATAGTAAATTTATTGATATTATTTTTTATTCCTTATATCTCTATCAATGCACAATATGGAGGTTTTAATGATAGTCCATTTAAAGAAGGGGCTCTTGTTTCAGCTGTTAAAACGGGCAGGCTCCAAGATTTAGTTTCTGCATTAAATTCTGGAGCTTCTATTAATGAGAGAGATTTTGATGAAGTACCGGCATTATTGCTTGCTATTGAACGGTCAAGAATAGATATGGCATTATTTTTATTAGAGCAAGGTGCAAGGGTTAATATGAAAGACCAAGATAACCGAACAGCCTTATCACTTGCTGTGTTTAAAGATGATCCAAATTTAATAAAAACATTAATAAGCTATGGAGCTGATCCGAATAAATTAGGACCAAACCGTCAAACTCCACTAATAATTGCTTCAAGAGAAGGTAAATTTAATTCTGTTAAAGCTTTATTACAAGGGGGTGCATATCCTGATGATACAGATTTAACCGGCAGAACAGCACTTGATTGGGCAAAATCTAAACGATTTAAAAGGATTGAAGTTTTGTTAATTGAAAATGGAGCATATAATAATTAGATATATAAATTATTTATTCTGCTGCAATATTTCTACTAGTGTTATCCCTGAAATTTATTTCTTTTAAGAACTGAAGCCCTTCGTCAGCTATATCATCACCAACCATTCGATCTCCTTCTTCTTTTAATTCATCAAGATCAACATAGACAGAATAAAAATCTTTTGTTCGGTCAGTAATAATACCAGCTTTAAAGAGAGTTTTAACAAGAACCCTAAAGATATCAGTCGATTCCCTCATTCTCTCTCTTCTATCATCATCGGTTATGATTTCGTGTAGTTCATCAAGCACTTGTTTCCAATCAAGACCAAATTGATCATATATAATTTTCTTCTGTTCAGGGTTGACTAAATTAAATAACAAAATTTGAAAACAATTGGCTGCCCAATCTTCAATAATATTTTGTTCATTCTCATCTAATTTAGGAATAGTTTTATCCGCCCATATTTTTCCAAATTTATGATGAAATGCTTCATCTGTCATAACTAACTGCATTAACTTAACTAAAACTGGGTCATAACTGTGTTGATAAATTGTTGCAAAAGCTCCCATAGCTAATCCTTCTACTAGAATTTGCATTCCAACAATTTTTTTATAAACTTCTGGTGCATTAACTAATTCACTCAACAGATCTCCAAGAGTTTGGCCAACTGGGAGTGGTTTACCCCATCTAGAATTAATGTACTTAGCAAAACCAGTTACATGTCTAGCTTCTTCTCTAGCCTGATTTGCAGCATATTCTTGTGCACCTTGATCTTTTAATATGTGGCAGAGACTTGCTGATAAATTTAATGCTCCTTGTTCCCCATGAAGAATTGCCGACATCTGCCACCTAAAACTCTCATTCGCAAGTTTTATTTTGGATTTTTGATCCAATTTCATTACTGATGGGCACTGTAATTCTGGAAGAAATTCTTCAGGCATAAGTAATTTATTTTCAACATCAAAGTTTTCAGAAAAATCAATATATTTTGTATCTAGAGGATCCCAAAAGTGGGCATGAGTATCTGAAATTATCTTATCAAAATCACTTGATCTTTGTTCATATCGATCAACTTCAATCATTGATGCAAAGTCATCTGGCGCTACAGCCTCATAAGCTGCATTCTTAGTAATTTGATCAGATTTTTTCAATTTTTTCTCCATATAGTTTATTAGTTAATAATTATTAGAACAATTAACAAATAGATTCAAGTATTTGAAATTAGATATAATTTAGAAGTCCTTCAATTATGCAAGCAAATAAAAGTAAGCCTAGCTGAATAAAAGAAGCAAAAAAATTAGACATAGCATTTTTTTTAGTTGTTTCTAATACAAGAACTACGCTTCTCCACAAGAAATAAAGGCCTCCAACAAAAACAAAAATTAGATAAATTATACCCATATTGAATAATAATGGAACGAAGGAAATCAAAACTAATAAAACAGTTTGAGAAAGAATGACATAAGAAGAGCTTTTTGCCCCTATCAGGTTTGGAAGCATCGGTATTTTTGCTTTAGCATAATCTTCTTCTATAGCTATTGCTAAGCTCCAGAAATGTGGTGGTGTCCAAAGGAAAAGAATTAAAGAAAGAATTATTGCTGAAACTGATAGCATTGGATTTACCGCCGCTGAGCCTGCAAGAACAGCAAAACTTCCAGCTAGACCTCCTATAACTATATTATATATACTCGATCTTTTTAAAACTACCGTATAAATATAGCCATAAAATAGAGCTCCTAATAACAAATAGATTGCAGTTGCTATATTCAAATAATATGCAGCTAATAATAGAGAACAAACTAGCAGTGCAAAGAATCCGATTAACCAAGAAATTTTTGTTTTAAAAAAACCTGTGGCAAATGGTCGCTGAGATGTTCGAGGCATTAATTTATCCAAATCTTTTTCATAAAATTGATTAAAAGCACTTGAGCTTGCCGAGGATAAAAAAGTACAAAATATTAGAACCAAAAATTGTTTAAAAGTGAAAGAATTACTGTAAGGCATTATAAAAACCCCAGAAACAGCACATAATGTTATTGTTAAGCTAATTCTAACTTTAAAGATTTCAATAATTTTTCTTAAAAATGTAAACATGTTTATTCTGGGCTTTATTTTTTTTATCTAATTCTATGAATTATCTATTATATTAATAAATCTATTTCCACAATGACCTAATTCAAATATAGCTCTTATCTTGACTTTAAATCGACTATAAGTAATTTGTCTCTTGAATCTAAAAACAATATTTATTATCTGTTATTAGACAAAATTTTTTTTAAAGGAGCTTACCCCAAATGATTGCCTTCGTAATGTTTCTTGTAGTGCTCGGGTCGATAGTTTTTCATCTTTTAAGTCCGTGGTGGTGGACACCAATTGCTTCAAATTGGGGTGGAATAGATTCAATACTTCAACTTACTTTTGCTTTGACTGGTTTTGTTTTTGCAGCAGTTATAGGTTTTATGATTTACTGTATTTATAAATTCAAAAAAGTACCCGGCAGAAGAGGCGCATACGAGCCTGAAAGTAGGAAAACCGAGATAACTCTTACAGCCGTAACTACAGTCGGGATTATAGCTCTATTGGCGCCAGGTTTAGTTGTTTGGGATGAATATGTTAGTCCGCCTGATAATGTCGTTCCGATAGAAGTTATGGGCCAACAATGGTACTGGAGTTTTCGATTACCAGGCGAAGATGGTATCTTAGGTACTAGTGATGCTCGAAATATAAATGATGAGAATCCATTTGGAATGAATCCAAATGATCCAAATGGTCAAGATGATATTTTAATACAAGGCGATGATCTGCACCTATTAATTGATCAACCAGTGAAAGTCTTGTTGCGATCCATTGATGTTCTGCATAATTTCTATGTACCACAATTCAGAGGAAAAATGGATATGGTTCCAGGGATGATTACATATTATTGGTTTACTCCTGAAAAGTCAGGTGAGTATGAAATATTATGTGCTGAGCTATGCGGCGTTGGTCATCACGCTATGAGAGGGTTTGTCTCTGTTGATGATGAGTCAAATTATAATGAATGGCTATCTGAACAAATGACATTTAAGGAATCAATGGAGTCCGCGTCCTTGAATGCTAATAAATTTGCGGAAAATAAATAATATAGAAAGAGGTAAGAAATGTCTGATGCTATAATACCAGAAAGAGAAGTTGAGGAGCAGGAACTCTATCATGCTAAGAGTTGGTGGACTGAAAAGGTTTTTTCTCAAGATGCGAAAATAATTGGTATACAATATTTTTGTACTGCTACAGCTATTGCTTTAATTGGTTTAGTTTTATCATGGTTTATGAGAATGCAAATAGGTTTTCCCGGCCTCTCAATCGTTAGTGAAAGTTTTTATTATCAAGCTATAACTATGCATGGAATGATAATGGTTGTTTATTTCTTAACAGCCCTATTTCTTGGAGGATTTGGTAATTATCTAATTCCACTTATGGTTGGAGCAAGAGATATGGTTTTTCCTTATTTGAATATGATAAGCTATTGGACCTTTTTATTGGCTTGTTTAGTTCTAGTTGCTAGTTTCTTCACTCCTGGCGGCCCAACTGGCGCTGGATGGACTTTATATCCTCCTCAAGCAATTTTGGGAGGAACACCTGGTCAAGAAAGTGGTATTATTCTTATGCTGATTTCTTTATCAATTTTTATTGTTGGTTTTACTATGGGAGGTCTAAATTATATTGTAACCATACTTCAAGCTAGGACAAGGGGAATGACACTTATGAGAATGCCTTTGGCAGTTTGGGGTATTTTCACTGCAACAGTTTTGGCTATGTTTGCCTTTCCCGCACTTCTTGTTAGCGCAATAATGATGATATTAGATAAAACCCTGATGACAAGTTTCTTTATGCCAGCATTGGTGGAAATGGGTGAACAATTAAGTTATGGTGGTGGAAGCCCAATTCTTTTCCAACATTTATTTTGGTTCTTTGGGCATCCTGAAGTCTATATTGTTGCACTTCCTGCCTTCGGTTTGGTTTCTGATATCCTATCTGTTCATGCAAGAAAAAATATTTTTGGTTATCGTATGATGGTTTGGGCAATAGTAGCAATCGGCGCTCTAAGTTTTATTGTATGGGCTCATCATATGTATGTTAGTGGAATGCACCCCTATTTTGGATTTTTCTTTGCTACGACGACATTAATAATAGCCGTACCCACAGCTATTAAAGTATATAATTGGGTACTAACTCTTTGGAAGGGTAACATAACATTAACCGTACCAATGTTATTTTGCATATCTTTCATTATAACTTTTTTGAATGGTGGTCTTACAGGTCTATTTCTTGGAAATGTTATAGTGGATGTACCTCTTTCTGATACATATTTTGTAGTAGCTCATTTTCATATGGTAATGGGTATTGCACCGGTTCAGGTTGTTTTTGCAGCTATTTATCATTGGTTTCCTCTAATGACTGGTCGAATGTATAACGAAACGCTGGGAAGGTTACATTTTTGGTTTACTTTCTTAGGATCTTATTTGATTTATTTCCCGATGCATTATCTTGGATTAATTGGAGTTCCAAGAAGATATTACGAAATGGGTCAAACAGAAGCTTTGTACACCCAATCCGCAGCTGATTTGAATATTTTCATAACTTTGACTGCTCTTGTTACAGGTTTTGCACAAATCTTCTTCTTCATTAATATGTTCTGGAGTAGAAAATATGGTGTTCCTGCAGAAAAAAATCCATGGCAAGCAAATTCACTTGAATGGAGAACACCGTCAATGCCTCCAGGACATGGAAATTTTGGTAAAGAACTTCCAGTTGTTTACCGATGGCCTTATGACTTTAATGTTCCAGGTGCAAAAGATGATTTTGTTCCTCAGGATGTTCCCAATTCAGAGGTTGAGTTAGCCGAAGGTTATGAAGGGACTGAGATTAAGGCTGAAAAAACATGAGCATTTTTGAAACTTTAGCACAAAAACCTTGGTTACCCTCTCAAGAAAAAAAGGATAATCTACATACGGGAAAATCTTTTGAGTTTGATTCTTCAAGAGTTGCGCTTATTTGTTTTCTTGGATCAATAACTGCATTATTTTCTCTCTTTTTTGTTGCTTATGTAGGTAGAATGGCATATGGCGATTGGAGAATTCTTCCTGAGCCACCTCTTTTGTGGATTAATAGTGCTGTATTGATAATAAGTAGCTTTTTATTTCAAAAAGCTAAAAATTTATCCAACAAATTTATGTTTAAGAATGCAAAGCATTATCTTATGGCTGCAGGGTTATCAGCAATATTATTTATTGCTGGTCAATTTAAAGTATGGAATGAGTTAACTTCTTATGGTTATTTTGTTGACTCAAATGCCTCATTTGCCTTCTTCTATATGCTGACTGGCTTACACATGTTTCATATGTTAGGTGGGCTTGTAGTTTGGACATGGTCAATGACTCAAATATATAAAACTGACCTTTCATATAGAAAATTAAAGTCTACTATCGGTTCAACAGCAATATACTGGCATTATTTATTAGCTATTTGGTTAGTTTTATTTTGTATTTTATTAGTTACATAATTATTTGGGAGTAATTACTAATGAGTGACACTTCAACAACATCTATCAAGCCATTACCTGATGGAATGGAAGGATTGACACACGATTGGGCATCAGATCAAAGAGCTTTTAAAGGTGTTCCTTGGGGAAAAGCTATGATGTGGATTTTCCTTTTAAGTGACACATTTATATTTAGTTGTTTTCTCATTAGCTATATGACCGCTAGATGGTCAACGGTTGTTCCATGGCCTAATTCAAGTGAGGTTTTTGCTCTTACTGTAGGTGGAGTAAGTGTACCCTTGCTTCTCATAGCTATTATGACATTTATATTAATCACTAGTAGCGGGACAATGGCTATGGCAGTCCGCAGTGGATATCAAAAGAAAAGAAAACAAACTGCAATACTACTCTTAGTAACTGCCATATTGGGAGCATCTTTTGTTGGTATGCAAGCTTTTGAGTGGACGAAATTAATAATGGAAGGAGTAAGGCCTTGGGAAAATCCATTTGGTGCTCCACAATTTGGTTCAGTGTTTTTTATGGTTACTGGTTTTCACGGTTTTCATGTCTCTATAGGCGTGATCTTCTTATTTATAAATGTCAAAAAAGTTTGGAGAGGAGACTACGACTCTGGAAAGAGAGGTTTTTTTACTTGGCAAAAAGGCAGATATGAAATCGTTGAAACACTTGGACTTTATTGGCATTTTGTCGATTTAGTTTGGGTATTTATTTTCGCATTTTTCTATCTTTGGTGAGGTAAGACATGGCAACGGAAGGACAAGAACACCCTATTAGTGTTTATTTAAAAATTTGGATACTACTTTTTGTATTGAGTATCTTTTCTTATATGGTTGACTTTTACCAACTACAAGGGTGGCTAAGGTGGAGTTTAATCTTAATTTTCATGTTTCTAAAAGCTGGCTTTATTATGGCCATTTTTATGCACATGGTATGGGAAAGAATGGCGTTAGTTGTTGCTCTTTTATCCCCTATGATTGCTGTCTTAGTCTTTATTGCAATAATGGGATATGAATCAGAATATACTCAAGCTTCAAGAGATGTATTTTTTGATGATGGAAAACCGGATAAGGTTTGGGCTGTTCCTCATGGCGCTCATAAAGCTGAGCATCATGATGGTGCTCATTCAGCCGGAGAAGCACACTAATTTATATTATGTCTAATGTTAAAATATGTGATTATTTTAATTGTGCTTTAATATTTATATTTTTGCTTTTCTCTTTACAATTATATTCACAAAATAACGAAAATACTCCTGAATATATTTTGAATATGAAAGAGATTGCTGAAAAAGGTAATTCTGATGTTCAGTATAATTTAGGTTTAATTTATTCGAATGGTGAGGATGTTGAAAAAGACCTGAAAGAAGCTATATATTGGTTTAAGAAATCTGCATCGCTTAAAAATGTTTTGGCAGAATATAAACTCGGTTATATTTATGATAATGGTTTAGGGGTTCAAAAAGATTCTAAAAAAGCTTATGAATATTATCTTAGTGCTGGGCGAAAAGGTAATGCTGATGCACAATATAATTTAGGTATTTTTTATCGATTAGGTATAGGCATTAATCAAGATTTTCAAGAATCTTTAAATTGGTATAAATTGGCTTCGAAACAAGGTCATACTGCAGCACAAAATAATCTAAGCCTCCTTTATGAAGAGGGTATAGCAACCAGGCAAGATATCTTGGACGCAATAAAATTTTATAGATGTGGCAATTAGGAAAAAATTATGAAATCAGTAATAGTATTAATATTAGTATTTCTTTTTGGTTTTATCACTACATTAATGTTCTTTGGTAGTTGATATTTAACTATTAAGCTATTATTAAAAATTCTTTAGCTCAAAAAGAGGACTAGAATGTCAATAAAATCAGATAGAGATCTTATAACAATTTCAACCCTGAAACGACTCAAAGAAAAAGGTGAAAAATTTGCTTGTCTAACTGCTTATGAAGCAACTATAGCAGAAAAAATAAGTAAATCAGGAATAGAGGTAATTCTTGTAGGTGATAGTCTAGGTATGGTTGTACAGGGCCATGATAGCACATTACCAGTAACTATGGAGAACTTAATTTATCATTTAAAATGTGTGGTTAGAGGTAACATTAATTCACATATTATGGCCGATATGCCCTTCATGAGTTATTCAACTGATCATCTAGCTTTGGAGAATGCAACCAAACTTATGCAAAATGGCGCTCATTCAATAAAAATTGAAGGAGGAACCTGGATTTGCAAACTAACTTCAATTCTTGCAGAGAGAGGCATTCCTGTTTGTGCTCACATGGGTTTAACCCCTCAGTCAATCAATAGGATCGGTGGATATTTTGTTCAAGGGAGAGACGTAAATAAGAAAAATAATATGATTGAAGAAGCCAAAGCATTAGAAGATGCTGGTGCAGAAATGATATTATTAGAATGCGTTCCAGATGATTTAACAGCTGATATACTAGAAAAAATTACTATACCAGTAATTGGTATAGGGGCAGGTCAAAGAACAGACGGTCAGATTATGGTAATACATGATTTATTAGGCATATCATGCCTAGAAAAATCCCCTAAATTTGTTAAGGACTTTTTAAAGAACTCATCAAGTATTGAGGAAGCAATATTTAATTACTCTAAAAGTGTAAAGAATAAATCATTTCCATCTGATAATCATACTTTTTTTTAAATGAAAATTTTTGAAACAGAAAATGACATTAAAGATAATCGACTAAATGCAAAAGGTCTAAGTTTAATTCCAACTATGGGGAATCTTCATGAGGGTCACCTAAGTCTAATAAAAGCAGCAAAAAATTATAATAATAAAACTATAGTATCTATTTATATTAATCCTCTTCAATTTGGGCCAAATGAAGATTTTAAAAATTATCCTAGAACCGAAGCTTCGGATATTAAAAAATTAAAAAAAATTGATTGTGATTACGCTTTTATTCCCCAAGATAATTTTGCTAAAGAATTAAAGTTAATAAAAGCACCTTCAATTTCAAAGAAATTATGTGGAAAAAATAGACCAGGACATTTTGATGGTGTTTTAACAATAATTAATAAAATTTTTTCTGTTATTCTTCCCTCATATGCTTTTTTTGGTTTAAAGGACTATCAACAATTTATATTAATCAGAGAATTTACAAAAAATTATTTTCCAGGAATAAAAATTATTGGATTACCTATTATTAGAGAGAAGGATGGGCTTGCGATGTCTTCACGTAACAATCTTTTAACAAGAGATGAAAGAAAAATTGCACCCAATATTTATGAAAGTCTTAAATGGATAAAAAATAATAGAAGGGAATTTTCAATAACCGAACTAGTAAAAATATCATCTGAAAAACTAGAGCGAAATAATATTCAAATAGATTATTTAGGCATCTTTGATAAGCAAAGCCTAAAGGAAGCTAAAAATTTTGAAGAGGGTGCTTTAATTGCTATTGCTGCCAAATTAGGCAAAGTAAGATTAATTGATAATATCATTTTAGATAAGAATTAAAATTCCTATAATGCAATTAGTGCAAGTATAAGAAAAGTTAAAAGTCCAAGAAGTATAATTGTTATAACAAATTTCATTTTATTTTGGTGGAGCTAGGCGGGCTCGAACCGCCGACCTCTTGCATGCCATGCAAGCGCTCTCCCAGCTGAGCTATAGCCCCTTTAGTCTTCTTCATTATTTTTTTTAACTGAACCAATAACATCTTCAACTGAGCTATCATCATTATTTTCCAGAAATTGATCATCATCAGGATCATCATCGATTTCTTCATCTATTTCAAACTCATCTAGTTCATCAATGTCGTGATCTGAATCTTCTGAATTATCAGTAAAGTTATCATCTTCAACTTCAGAAATTGAATCTTCTGCGCTATCATCGAGTATTTCAACATCAGATTCAGCATTATCAGAATCTTTAACTTCATCTGATTCAGAAAATTGTGAAGTCTCATTATCTTTAGTTTCAAGAATAATTTCTTCCTTTTTTTCTTTTTCTAAATCTTCGGTTTTTATTATCTCTAAAAGCTCGCCAGTATAAGGACTCTTTACAGGTTCCTTATTTAAGTCATAGAACTTTTTTCCTGTAGTAGGACAAATCCATTTTTTGCCAAGTTTCTCTTTTTCCAATTGAACACCTATTTTTTACACTGATTTGCCATGAACAAATCTTACTGTCAAAGTTAATTATTAATTTTAAATCTAATAAACAATAAAGCTAATAATATGATATATAAATTAACAAATGAAATCTATAAGCAGTAAAAAATTAAAAGGCAATATCTTAATTCCTGGAGATAAATCTATTTCGCATAGACTTGTTATTTTATCTTCAATTGCTATTGGGAAAAGCAATATTAAGGGAATTTTAAAAAGTGATGACATTATGAAAACTATTGACGCTATGAAAAATTTTGGCGCTTCAATTGAATTTTCAAATCCATATAATTGTTTAATTAAAGGAGTGGGCTTGGGAGGTCTAGCAGAGCCAAAATCAGCATTGGATTTTGGTAATTCAGGTACTGCGGTTAGATTAATAATGGGTTTATCTGCATCTCATCCTATTACAACTTTATTTGTTGGTGATGCATCGTTATCTATGAGACCAATGGATAGAGTTTTAAAATCTTTAGTTAATTTTGGTTCTAGTTACTCATTAAGAAAAGAAAATTATTTACCTGCAATATTAAAAGGTTCAGATAATCCAATTCCTTTTAGTTTTGAATTAGAGGAGCCATCCGCACAGATTAAATCAGCGGTCCTATTAGGCGCATTAAATACTCCTGGAGTAACCAAAGTTAAAGATAAATTTAATACTAGAGACCATACTGAAAGGTTACTAGAGCTATATGGAGCAAATATCAATACCGTTAAAAAAAGGAGTGTAAGAGAAATTACAATAAAGGGAATTAATGAACTAAAAGGAATAGATGTAAGTGTTCCTGGTGACCCATCCTCGGCTTTATTTCCAATCATAGCAGCATTGATTTGTAAGAATTCAGATATAACAGTCAAAAATGTTTTAATAAATCCTACTAGAGATGGGGCATATAGAGTTTTAAAAGATATGGGTGCCGATATAAGTTTTTTAAATCATAGAATTATGGCAGCTGAAGAAGTTTATGATATTAGAGTCAGGTCAAGTAACTTAAAAGGAATTAATATTCCAAGGAAATTGTCTCCAACAATGATAGACGATTACCCAATTCTTGCAGTTGCAGCTTCTATGGCTAAAGGTAAAACATATTTCAAAGGAGTTAATGAGCTTAGATTTAAAGAAAGCGATAGATTTAGTGGAATTTTAAATCTGTTAGAAAAAAGTGGGGTAAGAGCTGACTCTAAAAAAGATGACATAATTATTTATGGAAAAAGTGAATTAAAAAAAGGTGATATTGAAATTGAAACAAATTTGGATCACAGGATGGCTATGTCAGCTTTAGTCATGGGACTAGTATCAAAGAAAGAGGTAAAAATTGATAATGATGAGACTATAAAAACAAGCTTTCCATCTTTTTATAAGGTTATGCTTAAAATTGGCGCTAAGTTATCGAAGAAATAAAAATAGATGAGAGAAATATGACTATAGTGATTGCGATAGATGGACCTGCAGGATCTGGAAAAGGAACGATAGCAAAAAAAATATCTTCATTTTATAATTTTCCACACCTTGATAGCGGTATTCTGTATCGGTCAGTTGCTTATTTATGTCATAAAAGTGGAGAAAAGATTTTTGATGAAAAGAATGTATTGAGGTATGCACAAAATCTTAACCTAGATAATATAGATATTGATAAATTGAGAACAGAAAATATTGATGAAATTTCTTCTAAAATTTCTTCTTTTAGTTCTCTAAGAGAGAGCTTAAAGACATTTCAGTTGAATTTTAAAAAAATTCATAGTGATAAAAGCGGTATTGTGGTTGATGGAAGGGACATAACTACAGTAATTTTTCCAGATGCGGAGATAAAATTTTATATAACAGCATCTCTGAAAGATAGAGCAAATAGGCGTTTTGAGGAATTAGTATTAAATAATTCAAAAATAGATAAAAAACTTGTAATAAAAGAATTGCAAAAAAGGGACCAAAGAGATATGGAAAGGAGCACCGCACCTTTAAAAATTGCAAAAGATGCGATAGTAATTGATACTTCTAACTTAACAATAGAAGAGGTAAATTCTAAAGTGCAAAGAGAAATTGAAAAGGTAATAAAGTAAAAAGGAGTAATGCTTGTCTAATATAACTGAAACGCAGCAATATAAAGCCGCACAAGATAGCGCCACAAATGAATTTGCAAAGCTTTTAGAGGAAAGTTTTGAAATTAATCAAATTAATGAAGGAAAGATTGTTAAAGGAACTGTTGTATCAATAGAATCTGATTTAGTAATTGTTGATGTTGGTTTAAAAACTGAAGGTAGAATTTCATTAAGTGAATTTTCCTCTCATGATGGCTCTAATGATCTTGAAATTGGTGACCAAGTTGATGTTTATTTAGAGAGAATTGAGAATGCGTTGGGCGATGCAGTTCTATCTAGAGATAAAGCTAAAAGAGAAGAAAATTGGGTTAAACTTGAAGAAGATCAAAAAGATAATGTAATTGTTGAAGGAATTATTAATGGAAAAGTTAGAGGAGGTTTTACAGTTGATATTAATGGAACTCAAGCTTTTCTCCCAGGTAGCCAAGTTGATGTAAGGCCCATAAAAGATATTAGACCATTTATGAATAAGCCTCAGTCATTTCATATCCTTAAAATGGACAAAAAGAGAGGAAATATAGTTGTTTCAAGAAAATCTGTTTTATCTGATAATAACTCTCTTGATAAGTCTGAAATACTTAATAAATTAGATGAAGGACAAGAAGTTGAAGGAATTGTTAAAAATATAACTGACTATGGCGCTTTTGTTGATTTAGGTGGTGTTGATGGACTATTGCATGTCACAGATATATCCTGGAAAAGAATTAATAAACCTTCTGAAGCAATAGATATTGGTGAAAAAGTCAAAGTTAAAATTATTAAAATTTCTAAAGAAGATATGAAGATATCCCTTGGAATGAAACAATTATTAGAAGATCCATGGGTAGACTCAGAAAAGAAATATATTATCGGTGATAAATATAAGGGAATTGTAACAAATATGGCCGATTATGGTGCATTTGTAGAAGTTGATGGCGGCTTAGAAGGTTTAGTACATGTTTCTGAAATGAGTTGGGTATCTAAAATTCAAAAACCAGAAAGTTATGTTTCTATAGGAGATGAATTGGAAGTAATGGTTTTGGAATTGGATATTGATAAAAAAAGATTATCCTTGGGAATCAAGCAATGTGTTGATAATCCTTGGGAAAACTTTGCTCAAAATAATCCAATAGGTAATAAGATAAAAGGAAGCATACAAAATATAACTGACTTTGGCATTTTTGTTCAAGTTGAGGAAGGTCTTGATGGCCTTGTGCATTTATCAGATATAGATTGGAAAATACCCGGTGATATAGCAATTAAAGACTACAATGTTGGTCAGGAAATTGAAGCACAAATTCTAGATTTTGAAATTGATAAAGAGAGGATCTCTCTAGGTATTAAACAATTAGTAGATGATCCAATAGGTGATGTTGATCTAAAGAAAGGATCGATTTTGACATGTACAGTAATTAATACTGATAAAGGTGGTATTGATGTTGAGATAGGTGAGGGTTTTCCCGCTTTTATTAAAAGAAATGACTTATCTATGGATAAATCAGAGCAAGACCCATCAAGATTCGAAATTGGACAAAAAGTAGATGCAAAAATTATGAGTTTTGATAAAAAGTCTCGCAGAGTAACTTTATCAATTAAGGCTCTTCAAATTTCCGATGAAAAAGAGGCTATTAAGCAATATGGATCCAAAGATTCTGGAGCTTCTCTTGGAGATATTTTAGGAGAAGCCTTTGACAAAAATTCAGAAACGCAGGATGATGATATTAATGAAGAGAATAAAGAATAATGATTAAGTCTCAATTAGTTAAAAAATTACTTAATAAAAACCCTCATCTTATTCAAAAAGATGTTGAAAATATAACTTCACTTATACTAGGAAAAATTACCACTACTTTAGAAAATAATGGAAGAGTAGAAATTAGAGGTTTTGGATCTCTATCTGTTAGAAAAAGAGATCAAAAAAATGGTAGGAATCCAAGAACTGGTGAAAGTGTTTTCGTTCCAGAAAAAAAAGCTCCTATTTTTAAATCTGGAAAAGGTTTGAGGGATAGGCTAAATTATAAAATATAATGAGTAAGGTTTTTCTAAACCCTATTATAGTAGCAATAGATAAAAATTCTGAAACAGAAGCTTATCAACTTTCAAAAGAATTAATTGGTAACATTGGTGCAATAAAACTTGGTTTAGAATATTTTGATACATTTGGCCCTGATGGAATAAAGAAAATTCAAAGTCTTGGAATACCAATTTTTTTAGATTTAAAGATTCATGATATTCCTCAAACTGTAAAAAAAACTATTGATACTCTATCCTCTTTGAGGCCAGCAATATTAAATATTCATGCATTGGGTGGAAAAAACATGATGGAGTATGCATTAAAATCAATATCCAAAAAATCACCCGAAACCTACCTAATAGCAGTTACTATATTAACTAGCTTAGATGATAATGATTTACAGATTATGGGAATTAATATCCCAATTAAAAATCTTGTATCTAATCTTGCAAAACTTGCAAAGGAATCAGGTTTGTCAGGTGTTGTTTGTTCATCTCAGGAAATAAAAATGGTTAGGGATATCTGCGGAAAAAATTTTAAAATAATTGTCCCGGGGATTCGTCCAAACGGTTCTGATAAAAATGATCAAAAAAGAACAATGACACCTAAAGAAGCAATATCTCTTGGCGCAGACCATCTTGTTATTGGAAGGCCTATTACTGAATCAAATGACCCTAAGAATGCAGTCATAGAAATAATTAATTCTATAAAATGATAAAAAAGATTAAAATATGCGGGGTCAAAGATCCTAAAGATATTTCAGTATGTAATGAATTAGGTATTGATTTTATAGGTTTTAATTTTGCAGATGTTAGTCCTAGAAAAATTAAACCTAGTGAAGCGGATAAAAATAATTTATCAAGTTATTGTAAAAAAATAGATAGAGTTGCAGTTTTTGTAGATCCTTCTGATCAATATCTAGATAAATGTATAAGATCAATTGATGCCACATATATTCAATTACACGGTAATGAAAGCACAAAAAGATGTTTAGATATAAAAAAAATGTTTAATCTACCAATTATAAAAGCTTTTGGAATTAATACAGTCAAAGATCTTGATAATGCAGTTATCTATGAAAATGTAGTTGATTATTTTTTATTTGATGCAAAGCCTAGTAATGAAAATAGTAATCAAAAAGGTGGATTAAATAAAGTTTTCAACTGGGAAATACTTAGTAATTGGAAGGTTAAAAATTTTTTTCTTGCCGGAGGAATCAATATCAATAATATTCAATCGGCAATAAATGAAACAAATGCTTTTTGTATTGATATTTCTTCTGGAGTTGAGAAAACGCTAGGTGTAAAGGATAGCAACATGATAAAGAAATTATATGCAGAATTTAAAGCATTGGTATAATTATGAAAAAAAATTCTTATAAATTAGGTCCAGACTCAGATGGTAACTTTGGCTTATTTGGTGGCAGATATGTTGCTGAAACATTAATGCCTTTGATAATTGAGCTTGAGAAGGCTTATTCAGATGCATTAAATGATCCTAATTTCAGAAAAGAAATCAACCAATTTTCTAAAGATTATATTGGAAGAGAGAGCCCCCTTTACTTTGCTGAAAGATTAACAAGTTATCTTAAAGGAGCAAAAATATATTTTAAAAGAGACGAACTTAATCATACGGGTAGTCACAAAATAAATAATTGTATTGGACAAATACTATTAGCGAAAAGGATGAATAAAAATAGGATAATAGCAGAAACTGGAGCAGGACAGCACGGAGTAGCAGTAGCAACTGTTTGTGCTAGATTTGGTTATGAGTGTGTAATTTATATGGGAAAAAAAGATATTGAGCGTCAAAAGTCTAATGTTTTCAAAATCAAGTTGCTTGGAGGTAAGATCGTACCAGTCGATTCAGGTAATGGCACTTTGAAGGATGCAATGAATGAGGCTTTGCGTGACTGGGTCGCTAATGTTGAAAACACTTATTATTTAATTGGTACTGCAGCAGGCCCTCATCCATATCCTACTATGGTAAGAGATTTTCAATCAGTTATTGGCGAAGAGGCAAAAAAGCAAATTCTAGAGAAAGAAAATGTATTACCAGATGCTTTAGTGGCATGTATTGGTGGAGGTTCTAATGCCTTAGGCTTGTTTTATCCATTTTTAGATGATGATGTAGATATGTATGGTGTTGAGGCTGCAGGTCTAGGATTAAGTGGGAATGACCATGCTGCATCTTTAGCTAAAGGCTCCCCAGGTGTATTGCACGGGAATAGAACATATTTGCTTCAAAATACCGATGGTCAAATTAGAGAAGGACATTCAATATCTGCAGGCCTTGATTATCCTGGTATCGGTCCAGAACATTCCTGGCTTAATGATCAAGGTAGAGTAAATTATGTATCATCAGCAGATGATGAAGCTCTAAATGCCTTTGAAATATGCTCTAAATATGAAGGTATTATTCCAGCTTTAGAGCCTTCACATGCTTTAGCATTCGTTTTTAAACTTGCGAAGAAAATGAAAAAAGATCAGATAATTATTGTTAATCTATGCGGAAGAGGTGATAAAGATATTGAGACAGTCGCAAATTATCTCGGTGTGGATGTTTAATGGTAACAAGGATTTCTAAAACTTTTGATGAATTAAAGTTAAATTCTCAAACGGGTTTAATAACATATCTTACAGCTGGTTTTCCAAACCAAGAATTATGCCTTGATATAATTAATGTGCTCTCAAGATCAGGAAGTGATTTAATTGAAATCGGTATGCCCTTTTCAGATCCTATGGCTGAGGGACCTATTATTCAACAATCCTCTAAGATGTCTTTGGATAATGGGCATACGATGGAATTAACCTTTGATTTGATAAAAAAATTCCGAAATAAAAATATTACAACACCTATTATTTTAATGGGTTATTACAATCCTATTTACCAATATGGAAATGATAACTTTATAAAGAGGTGTCTTGATTATGGCGTTGATGGTTTAATTGTTGTTGATTTGCCTCCTGAGCATGATTCTGAATTATGTGATCTCACAATAGATATTGATCTTGATTTTATAAGACTCGCTACACCTACCACTGATAAAAAAAGATTAAATATAGTTTTAAATAAAAGCTCAGGTTTTCTTTATTATGTCTCAATTATGGGTATAACGGGTACAAAAGAACCTAATCTAGATATTTTAAAGGAGCAGATTATTAAATTAAAAAAAGAAACCGATATTCCTATTGGTGTCGGATTTGGTATTAAAAGACCAGACCAGGCTCAAAAGATATCTGAATTTTCTGATGCAATAGTAGTAGGCTCGTCTTTGATAGAAAAAATAATGAAAAATTATCAAAATAATAAAGAAGATTTAGTTTTATCAGAAGTTTCTGAGTATATAAAAAGTCTTAAGGCTGTGATTTAGTATTATGAATTGGTTTAAAAAAATTGTTCCTCCAGGACTTAAAAAAATCTTTTCCAAAAGATCGTCAACTAAAGATTTATGGTTAAAGTGTAACAACTGTGAAGCAATGATTTTCCACAAAGATGCCAAAGAAAATTTATATGTATGCAATGAGTGCGATCATCATATGAGAATATCGGCCAAAGAAAGGTTTAATCAATTATTAGATCAAGGGTCCATAAAATATATCGAAGATCCGATTGTACCAATTGATCCTCTTAAGTTTAGAGATGAAAAAAAATATATCGATCGTCTTAAAGAATCGAAGAAGAAAACCAAAATTGCAGACTCAGTTGTGATAGGTTACGGGTATATTAATAAAATTAATGTGACTTTAGCTGTTCATGATTTTCAATTTATGGGAGGATCACTAGGAATGGCGGCTGGTGAGTCTATCATTAGGGCAATAAAACACTCTTTAGATAATCATTGTCCATTTATATTATGTGCTTCTTCGGGTGGAGCAAGAATGCAAGAGGGAATATTATCACTAATGCAAATGCCAAGAACAACAATTATGATACAAGCTTTAAGAGAAAAGAGAATTCCATATATTGTTTTATTGACTAACCCAACTACAGGAGGTGTTACCGCTTCCTATGCTATGTTGGGTGACATTCATATTGCAGAACCAAATGCTTTGATTGGTTTTGCCGGGCCTAGAGTCATAGAAAATACTATTAAAGAGAATTTACCTGATGGTTTTCAAAAATCAGAATATCTTTTGGATCATGGTATGATTGATATGGTTTCTCATAGAAAAGATTTAAAAAATAACATTACAAGCATACTAGAAATTCTTATGAATAATGAAATTCAAAAATCTGCTAGCATATAAAATGTTAAAGAGTAATTTTAATCAATTTCATAAAAAATTTTCAGAGAATTTACCTAGATCACTAGAAAGAACAATTAGTTTGCTTGATGAAATAGGAAATCCACAAAACAAAATTAAAAATATAATTCATATTGCAGGAACAAATGGGAAAGGTTCGATTTTATCATATATTAAATCATGTTTAACAATGAATAATTTTAAAGTTAATGCTTTTACTTCACCACATTTAATTCAAATTAATGAAAGAATATTAATTAATAATAAAATAGTTGAAGATAAACTTCTTGAAAAAACAATAGATAAGTTATTTCAACATTCAAAGGATAGAAAAATTGCTTTTTTCGAATTTATTACTTGTTGTGCGATATTTTTATTTAATCAGTACAAAGCAGATTGGAATCTTTTTGAAGTTGGTATGGGAGGGCAATTTGATGCAACAAATATCCTGCCAAAAAAAGATTTAGCGATCATTACACCTATTTCATATGACCATGAAAACTTTCTTGGCGATGATATTGTTGAAATCACAAAAGAAAAAATAGGCATCACTAATAGTAAAATCTATACAGTCTTGGGAAAACAGCCAAAAAATATAACTGACTTTATATTAAAAAATTTTTTGCATAACAAAGAAAACAGGTTTGTTTATGGTTTAGATTGGACCATGACAAAGAAAAAAAAGTCTTTTTATTATGAAGACAATAATGCATCCATAAGAATTAATAACCCGTTTATGATTGGAGAGCATCAGAAGATGAATGCAGCACTTTCGATTGCCTCTCTTAGATTTTTAAAAAAATCTAACCAAATTAATTTATCAAAAAATATTATTGAAAAAGGTATTTTAAATACAAAATGGCACGGTCGACTCGAAAAAATTAATTGTGAGAATAATTTATCAGAGTTATGGATTGATAGTTGCCATAACCCCTCAGGAACAAAAGTTATTGCTCATGAAATGAAAAAAATGAACTCTGAAAAACAAAAAAAAATGAATCTAATTTTTAGTCTTAAAAAAGGAAAGAAAATCAGGGATTTTATAATTCCTTTTGAAGGTCTCTTTGATGAGATAAAATATATAGGTATTAACGATAATCATTATTCTTTTAATGAAATTAAGAAAAATACTATTGGAGTTAATATCAATATTAAAGAGATAAAAGAATTTGATAAAAAACTAATTCTTAAAGATGACCATCCATCAAGAATATTAATTTGTGGATCTATGCAACTAGTAGGGAAAGCAATTAGTATTTTTTAACTATTAATTTTAATCCAATCATTTAATTCTTGTTTGGGTAGAACCCCTACTTTTGTATCTTTAAGTTCTCCATTACTAAACAACAGCATAGTTGGTATGCTTCTAATTCCATAATCAGTTGCAATTCTTGGATTTTCATCAATATTTATCTTTGCGATAGTTATAGTATTATTTTCTTCTGAGGCAATTTCTTCAAGAATTGGTGATATTTGTTTACATGGTCCACACCATTCAGCCCAAAAATCAACCAAACAAACGCCAGAGTTCTTTAAAATCGAATCTTCAAATTCTTCATCAGTAATATTTATTAATGCCATAACATCTCCTAGAATCAATTACACTAAGCTAAAAAAATCATATCAATCATTCAAGTAATTTTATAAGTTTTCTTTCATCTCCATAAGATAGTCTTTATAACCCTCAAAGATTTTTTGTTCTTCCTGTTCTTCGAATTTTTCAATTTCTCTTATTGCATTCGGAATTGTTATCCATGGACTATTAAAATCATTGGACAGCCATCTTGACTTAATAAATTCCAGTAAAACTTTGTAGGGCTCTTCATCAATAGTTTCAGGTGAATTATCAAATATAATTCTTTGTGCTATTCTTTTTGACCTTTTATCAGAGAATTTTATTTGGATTTTTTTATCCCATGAGTTTGCGTTATGAAATTCCTCCCACGCAAACTTATCCTCACTTGCTGGAAATCCAAATATTTGTGTTTCTAGATGATCATTTTTATTTTTAGGCCATTCTTTTTTTAATGGTAAATGATCTTTAATAAGATTTGATATTATTTCTATTTCTTTATTTGATGGAAGTTGATATTTCTCCTGTAAATCGTACCAATCGGGACAAAATATTATTCCAGGTGTTTTAAGATAAGTCTCTTTTAACCACTTTGGTTTTTTTCCTTGTTCTAAAGTTGCTATATTTTTTTCTGTCAGGCATCCATTTTCATAGAATTCCTCTAGATTGATAGAGTAAAAATTATCAGTATCAATATCTACTACTGGAACAAATTCAGTAATTTTTTGTTTAGGAAAGTAATATGTTGCAAATTTAGCTTTATCAGAAAAAATTTTATATCTTGTAAATTTTGAAAACATTTTAGTTCTTGTTGCCCAATAATCTGGTTGTTCTAATTTGATTTTATTTAATAATTTAGCTGTTGCTTTGACATCCCCATCTGCTTGATGCCAAATTATACTTTCATCCTTTACAAAATTATTCATAAAAACATTTGATAAGGATTGATCTCTTTTACCATTAACTACTTGCGGTGTTATTATAGTTTCAGGATAAATCTTTCCAGCAAGTGATATAAATGGTAACGCATCACATATAACTTTATCACCCATCTTATGTGGGTATGGGAAAAAACCTGATGTATAAAGCGCTTCCGTTAGCACATTTGAGTCGTACTGTGAATTATATGCCCACAAAATATCATAATCTAGGCTTTCTAATATTTTAGGAATGCTCTCATAAAGGCTTGGTCCTTCCATAAGTTTTTTCCATGGCGTAGAGGTCGCTTTTAAAGCTCCAGGACTTGGTAAATCGTAGGTTGGTAATCTATTATTAATTACCGATAAATTATCTAAATTATTTAAATCAATAACTGCTAATTGGTGAGGAAGTCTAAAACCCTTATCTGTACCATTAGTTTCAAAATCAAAAACGCATTCAGTTTCTTCAGTCATGACTTAAAGGATATTGATCTGATTCTATCTTTCCAACCACCCCCATCTTCAACTAGGAGGTTGATTGAGTTATTATGAATTTCAAAATTAATATTAAGAATGTTTGCAGAAATTGATGAGTCTATTATTTCTGGCCACTCTACAATTAGAGACCCCTCGTCTACAATTTTTTGCAGATCTAAAACAGTTATTTCTTCTTTATTTTGTACTCTATATAAATCAGCATGACCTATTATTCTGTTACCAAATTTATATATTTGCAAAAGATTAAATGTTGGCGAGGGTACAATATGATTTATATCATTAGCAAAATATTTTGAATTAATTATTGATCGAGCAAATGTAGTTTTTCCGCTACCAAGCTCACCTTTAAGAAAAATAAGGTCATATTTTTTTATTAAAGATGCTAACCTATAGGCAAACTTCTCTGTATCTTGAACTGTTTCTGAATTAAAAATTAAGTCTTTCATTTCCTAAATTTAGTTTTTTAAAAGGTCTCGCTAATATATACTGTTGTAAATTTTTATCAAAGTAATCCTGCATAAGGTAATTTTATGAGTAAAGAAAAAACATTAATTATTGGGGGTGGTCAAGCAGCTTGCCAAACTGCAACAAGTTTGAAAAATAAGAAATATGATGGTGAAATAAAAATCTTTTGTTCAGAGAATTATTTACCATATCAGAGACCTCCATTATCTAAAAAATTTCTTATGGGGGAATTAGATAAAGAGCGATTGTTTTTTAAACCAGAAAAGTTTTACACAGAAAATCAAATCGCAATAAATTTAAATTCTTATGTTCAAAGAATTGATATAGAAAACAAAGAAATATTTTTAAAAGATAACAAGAAAGAAAATTATGATAATCTTGTTATAGCTACAGGCACTATTCCACGACAAATTGATGTTGATAAAAAGATATCGGATAAAGTATTTTACCTCAGGTCTATCGAAGATGTTCTACAAATTAGAGGTAAAATTAAAGAATCCAATAAAGTTACTATAATTGGGGGAGGCTATATTGGTCTTGAGGTAGCGGCAATTATTAATAAATTGGGTTTACAAGTTACAATTGTAGAAATGGCTTCAAGAATTCTTGAACGTGTGACAAGTGAGACTATATCAAGTTTTTATACTAAAATTCATAAGCAAGCTGGTGTTGAAGTATTAACTAATACATCGGTTGAGGGACTAGAAAAAAATAATAAAGGGGTTGAGGTTATTACTTCAAATGGAGTAATAGTATCTGATTTTGTAATTGTAGGCATAGGTGTTTTACCATGCGATACTCTTGCTCTTGAGTCTGGCATAGATGCTAAAAATGGAATTATAGTTGATGAATTTTGTAGAACCTCAAATGACTATATATTTTCTGCAGGTGACTGTACTATGCATCCAAATATTTTTTATAATAAAAATATAAGACTGGAGTCTGTTCATAATGCTATTGAGCAAGGAAAAACAGTTGCTGCCTCAATTATGGGCGAAAATATTTCTTATAATCAGATACCTTGGTTTTGGTCTGATCAATATGAAACAAAGCTTCAAATTGCAGGATTATTGGATAATTATGATGATATCGTTGTTCGAGGAGATACAAAAAACCAATCTTTTGCTGTTTTTTATACAAAAGAGAATAGAATTACTGCTTCAGATTGCGTAAATCGACCGGCAGAGCATATGATGTCTAGAAAACTTATTTCTGAAAAAATTTTAATAGATAAAGATCGACTTTCTGATGAAACTATTCCAATTAAGGAAGTCGCAAACTAATTGTAGATTTTTTTTAATAATATCTTTATTAAATGATAATACTTACGGGGATAATTATGGTTAAAATTATTTATATAGAACATGATGGTACTGAGCATCCAGTTGATGTCGATGTTGGTACTTCAATCATGGAGGGAGCAGTATCTAATTCAATACCAGGTATTGATGCTGATTGTGGAGGAGGCTGTGCTTGCGCAACATGTATGGTTTTTATTGACGATGAATGGAAAGATAAAATGTCTTCCATGAGTGATGAGGAAGAAAGCATGTTAGATTTTCATGAATATAAAGAAGATAGTTCAAGATTAGGTTGCCAAATACCTATAACTGAAGAATTTGATGGTTTAAAGGTTAAAATGCCACCATCACAACATTAGAATAAAATTTAATATCTATAATGGTCTGGTTTAAATGGACCTTCTTTATTTAGACTTAAATAATCTGCTTGATCATCACTCAATTCAGTCAATTTAACACCAAGTTTTTCTAAATGTATATATGCTACTTTCTCATCTAGATGTTTAGGTAAGACATAAACTTTATTTTCATAATTCTTATAATTATTCCAAATTTCAATCTGTGCTAAAACTTGATTTGAAAATGAGGCACTCATAACAAAACTAGGGTGCCCAGTTGCACAGCCTAGGTTAACTAATCTTCCCTCAGCTAATAAAATAATTTTTTTACCATTAGGAAATTCTATCTCATCAACTTGTGGCTTTATATTATCCCATTTGAAGTTTTTTAATTTTGAGACTTGGATTTCACTATCGAAGTGCCCAATATTTGCAACAATCGCTCGATCTTTCATTTCTCGCATATGTTCAAGCGTAATAACATCTTTATTACCTGTTGCTGTAACAAAAATATCTGCTGACTTAGACACATCATCTACAGTTGATACCTCATAACCTTCCATAGAGGCTTGAAGCGCACAAATTGGATCAATTTCTGTAACAATTACTCTAGCCCCTTGCGAACGAAGTGATTCTGCTGAACCTTTTCCTACATCCCCAAACCCACAAACAACTGCAACTTTTCCAGCTAACATGACATCAGTTGCTCTTTTTAGGCCATCGACAAGACTTTCTCTGCATCCATAAAAATTATCAAATTTTGATTTTGTTACTGAGTCATTAACATTAATAGCTGGTACAGAAAGAATATTTTCCTTTTCCATTTCATAAAGCCTTAAAACGCCTGTTGTAGTTTCTTCAGATAATCCACGAATATCATCTAATAAATCTTGGTATTCTTCATGTATAATCTTTGTTAAGTCACCGCCGTCATCTAGAATCATATTTGGTTTCCAATCTGATGACCCTTCAATTGTCTGTCTAATACACCAATCGTATTCTTCTTCAGTTTCACCCTTCCATGCAAAAACAGGTATATTTTTACTAGCGATTGCAGCAGCAGCATGGTCTTGAGTAGAGAAAATATTACAGGATGACCATCTAACTGTTGCACCCAAATCAATTAGAGTTTCAATCAATACTGCAGTTTGAATTGTCATATGAAGACAGCCAACAATATTTGCTCCTTTTAGTGGCTTGGATTTACTTAACTCATTTCTTAGCGTGATTAAACCAGGCATTTCTGTTTCAGCGATTTCTATTTCTTTTCGTCCCCAGTCCGCAAGTCCTATATCAGCAACTTTGTAATCATTAAATTCCAATTGTGTTCTCCTCAAATAATTAAATTATATATTTTAATTATCCTCTTTTGACAAAATTTCGCTTGCTATACCAATATATTTATGGCCAGCATCTACAGCAGATTGTATTACTTCCTGTATATTTGTATTTTCTCTTAAGGATCCAAGTTTTACCAGTAAAGGTAAATTAATACCACCAATCATTTCTATTTTATTTTCTTCAATTAATGAAATTAATAAGTTAGATGGTGTGTTTCCAAACATTTCCGTCAACAGTATTACTCCTTGACCGCTATCAACTTTCGTAATTAATTCTTTTACCTCTTCTTTTCTTTTATCCACATCGTCATCATAACCAATACACACGGTCTCAAGATTCTTTTGAGGACCAATAATATTCTCTAGAGAGCTTTTTATCTCAATTGCAAGATTGCCATGTGTAATTATTATTAAACCAATCAAATCATCTACCTTTATTTATTTATTAACCAAAGGAAAAGTAACTGTAAATATGGCTCCACCATTTTCTTTATTTCCAGCAATAATTGAACCACCATGTGTTTTTACTATTTGTTTGCAAATTGACAAACCTAATCCCGAATTATTTCCAAAACTTTTATCGTTTGGTCTATAAGTATAGAATCTATCAAAAACCTTTAATAAACTCTCCTTTGGTATTCCAGGACCATTATCTTTTATTTCGACAATTGCACCTGTATTACTCTTCCATATTGAAATATCTATACAATCACCCTTAGATGAAAATGATAAAGCATTATCAATTAGATTATGAAAAACTTGGGCAATTTTGTCACCTATTCCACTAACTAAAATATCTTCATTTATATTTGTATATTTAACATCAACCTCGTATTTTTTAATTAATGTTGATTCAGTTACCTCAATGACAGAGCTCAAAACATCTTTTAAATCAATATTTTCAAACTTACCTTTAGCTAATTCAACTTCTAATCTTGAGCTTGAAGAAATATCTGAAATCAATCTATCGAGCCTTTTAAGATCTTTGAAGGCAATTAAAATAAGTTCTCTTTTTTCTTCTTCACTTTGTGAAGTATTTAATGTTTCAATAGCGCTTTGTAGTGAAGTTAATGGATTTTTAACTTCATGAGCTACATCTGCAGCAAAAGCCTCAACGGCACTTACCCTTTCTTGCAATGCTACCGTCATTCTTCTTATAGATCTTGAAAGCGTACCAATTTCATCTCTTCTATCATCCATAATTGGTGTATCACCAATACCTGCATCAGTTACACGCTCTGCTGCATTCGATAACCTTGTTAATGGTCTTGCAATAGTTGTTGATAGAGCTGCAGATAGAAAAAGTGTAACAAAAATAGTAATGATAAATACTCTAACAAAACCTTGTCTTCCTTCCTGAAGAATTAAACCAATATCACCTTCTTCAGTTGTAAGAAGCAATGCATTTACAATCTCATTATCATTAATCACTGGTACCGTCACATGGACTATGATTCCACCATTATCAAGTTTATATTCCTTTGCAACCGTATTACCATTTAATGCTTCATTTATATCGGAGGAGGAGAAACCAATTTGGGGTAAAATTTGAGCGTTTCTAACAAAATAATTTTCTAAGAATTCAAAAACTTTATCGAAATATGCTTTGTTATTATTTGTATTAAACGACCTTCTATCATCAAAATCACTTGTATCAAAAATGATTTTCAAATCTTTATCAAATATTCTTGTTCTAGTTGTTATAAGTGTATCGTCTTCTTGTCTCTTAAGAATAAATTTATTTAGATTTTCTCTAAAGTTTTCTCTAATACCTGGATCTAAATCAAAAGAAAATGCAAATAAATTTGCCTGTACCAATAAAGCTTCAATTCTTGCTTTTATTAAATTATCTTCCGACTTATCTACATATATAAAGCCTAAGGCTAAGAGTATGAGCCCAATAAAATTGATAGCTACAATTCTTGCACCTAGAGATCTCGGTTTAAATAAATTTAGCATTTCATTTATTGGTTAAATCTATATCCAACTCCATATAGTGTCTCAATTGAATTAAACTCTTGATCAATTGCTTTAAATTTTCTTCTAATTCTTTTTATGTGACTATCAATCGTTCTATCATCAACATATATATCTTCACTATACGCAGCAGACATTAATTGATCCCTATTTTTTACATAACCGGGCCTATTCACTAAGTTTTCAAGAAGTAAAAATTCAGTAACAGTTAATTTTATTCTTTTATTTTTCCAATGACATTCATGACGATCCATATTTAAAAGTAAATCACCACGTTCAATGAGGGAGTCACTTTTCACATGATTTTCGTTCTCTAAAGAAAATGCAGTTCTTTTTAGTATTACTTTAACTCTTTCAATTAATAATTTTTGAGAAAAAGGTTTAGTTATGTAATCGTCAGCGCCCATCTTTAATCCTAATAATTGATCAATTTCATCATCTTTTGATGTTAAGAAAATAACTGGAATATCAGATGAATTTCTAAACTTTTGTAAAACTTCTAAACCATCCAATCTTGGCATTTTTATATCTAATATTGCTATATCAAAATTATTACTTTTTAGTGCCTCTAAACCAGATATCCCATCAGAATATGTCTCAACATCAAACTTTTCAGATTTCAAAGCAAGACTTAAAGATGCAAGAATATTTTGGTCATCATCTATTAAACAAATTTTTACCATTTGATAGATAAATTAATTTATTTTTTTAAAAAAGTATATAATACCTTATTTATATGTTTATAACTTTCTGTTATAAATGTTTATTAATTTTAGTGAGCATTAAATTGGAAAATGTGGGTGAAAATTTTTCTAAAGTTGGGGCTGATAGTCATGGCTTTAAAAATCTAAAAAAAGTTAATTGGAATCTCAATAGAGATGATATTTACGATATAACAATTTCAAACGGACAAGGTTTATTATCAAAAGATGAAGTTCTTGTTGTTGAAACTGGAATTCATACTGGCCGATCAGCAAATGATAAATTCATTGTAAAAAATGACCTAAATAAAGACTCAATTTGGTGGGATAACAACAAGTCAATTACCGAAGAAAATTTTAATAATCTTCATGAGGATGTTCTGAATTTTTGTAAAGAAAAAGAGTTATATGTCCAAGATTTATTTGGTGGTGCAGATCTTGATTATCGATTGAGTACAAGAGTATATACAGAATATGCATGGCATTCCTTGTTCATACAAAATTTACTAATTGAAGTTAAGGAAGATGAGAAATCTAGCTTCAACCCTGAGTTTGTGATAATTGATATTCCTAGCTTTAAAGCGGATACATCTAGGCACGGTTGTTCTTCGGAAACTCTAATTGCTGTCAATTTTGAAAAGAAATTAGTTATTATTGTTGGAACTTCTTATGCAGGTGAAATCAAGAAGTCTGTTTTTTCCATGTTGAATTATCTGTTGCCTCCAAAGAATGTTATGCCTATGCATTGCTCAGTAAATGTAGGGGAAGAAAATGATCCTGCAATTTTCTTTGGTTTATCGGGAACCGGTAAAACTACTCTATCTGCTGACCCAGATAGAATATTAATTGGTGATGATGAACATGGTTGGTCCAGTAATGGTGTTTTCAACTTTGAGGGCGGTTGTTATGCAAAAATGATTAGATTATCAGAAAAGGCTGAACCAGAGATTTATCAAACAACAAAATTAAGAGGGACTATCTTAGAAAATGTTGTCATCGACAAAGACTCTGGAGAAATAGATCTAGATGATAGTTCTCTTGCTGAAAATACAAGGGGAGCCTATCCTTTATCTTTTATACCTAATGCAAGTGAAACAGGAAGAACTGACATACCTAAAAACATCATATTGTTAACATGTGATGCATTTGGGGTTCTTCCACCAATAGCTAAATTATCTTCGTCACAAACAATGTATCATTTTCTTTCTGGTTATACTGCTAAGGTTGCTGGAACTGAAAAGGGGGTAACAGAACCAGAAGCTACTTTTTCTGCGTGTTTTGGCGCACCTTTTATGCCTAGACACCCATCGGAGTATGGAAAACTTTTACAAAAACTTATTGCAAAACATAGTGTAAAATGCTGGCTTGTTAATACAGGTTGGACCGGAGGGCCTTATGGAAAAGGTGAAAGAATGCCAATTGACGCAACAAGAAAGTTACTATCTTCTGCATTGAATGGTTCCTTACTATCAGCAGAAATGAGAATTGATGAAAACTTTGGTTTTGAAGTCCCTTCATTTGTCGATGGAGTTGATACTAAAATCCTTAACCCAAGAGATACATGGGAAGATAAGGAAGGTTATGATTTACAGGCTCAAAAATTAGTAAAAATGTTTTCTGATAATTTTGATGTTTTTAAGCCTTATGTTGATATAGACATCATAGATGCTGCGCCAAATCTTCAAGCTGCAGAATAATTAGTGTGCTTCATCCCAATTATTGCCAAAATTAGTATCTGCTATTAATGGTACATTTAAATTAAGGATTGGTAAGTTAGCGCTTTCCATTTCCTTCTTAATAATTCTCATAGATTCTTCACAATTTTCTTTTTTAGTTTCGAAGATTAATTCATCATGTACCTGCAAAAGCATTTTTGTTTCTAATTTTGCCAAATTTTTATGATTACCTAAAATAATCATTGCTCTCTTGATTATATCAGCAGCGGATCCTTGAATAGGCGCATTAATTGCAGCTCTTTCCATAAATGATCTTGTGGCCGCATTCTTGCTGTTAATTTCCTCAACAAGGCATTTTCTTCCTAAGAGAGTTTTGACATAACCATTTTCATTTGCGTACTTCTTTGTTTCATCCATATAGTCTCTTATTGAAGGGTATTTCTTAAAATAAGCTTTAATGAATTCAGATGCTTCAGTACGGCTAATATTGAGCTGCTTTGCCAGCCCAAAGGCTGAAATACCATAAATTATACCAAAGTTGATAGCTTTTGCATTTCTTCTAATATCAGGTGTCATATCATTCAATGGAATATTAAAAACTTCAGAAGCCGTAGATGAATGGATATCAATTTCATCAAGAAAGGCATTAATCAAATTTCTCTCGTCAGCAATATGAGCAATTAATCTAAGTTCGATTTGACTGTAGTCAGAGCTTATTAATACATTCCCTTTTTCAGGAATAAAGGCTTTTCTTATCATTCTACCATTTTCACTTCTGATAGGAATATTTTGAAGATTTGGATCAGAGGAAGCTAATCTTCCTGTTGAAGTTGTAGCCATAGCAAAAGAAGAGTGAATTCTATTTGTTTTTATATTTAAATAAGTAGGTAATGTGTCAGTATAGGTTGTCTTGAGTTTTGATAAAGCTCTCCATTCAAGTAAAGCTTTTGGAAAATCATATCCTTCATTAGCTAAATTTTCTAATATCTCAGCATTTGTTGACCATGAACCAGTCGATGTTTTTTTACCCCCTGGCAATTCAAGTTTATCAAATAATATTTCCCCTACCTGCTTTGGAGAGCCAAGATTAATCTCCTCACCAATTAATTTGTAGCAAGATTTTTCAAGGTTTTTTAATTTTTCTTCAAAATTAACAGATAATTCATTTAATTTGTTTACATCGATTGATATACCGTGTTTTTCCATATTCATTATGACTTTAGCAAGAGGTTTTTCAATAATTTCATATATTTTAACCTGTTTGTCTTGGGATAAAGAAGATTTAAATCTTTTCCATAGTCTTAAAGTCATATCTGCATCTTCGGCCGCGTATTTTCCCGCTTCTTTAATTGGAAGTTCCTGAAAAGTTTTTTTATCTTTACCGCTACCAATGAGATCTTTAAATGATATAGCATCATGGTCAAAGTAATATTTTATTAATGTATCAAGCTTATGCCTTATTCCACCTGACCCAATAGAGTAAGACATCAACATAGTATCATCATAATTTTTGATATTAATATTATATTTATCTACTACTAGTGCATCGAATTTCATATTGTGAAGGATCTTTTTAATTCCATTGTCTTCTAGGATGGATTTCAAAACATCTATAGCTTGATCAAAATCGATTTGTTTATCATTTTCTTCATGTAGTAATGGGACATAACAAGCATCATTCTCAGATGTACATAAAGAAAAGCCTACCATGTCAGCCTCTACTGCATCTAGTGAATTTGTTTCGGTATCAAATGCTATATATCCAATGTTTTCAGCTTTCAGTTTCCATTGTTTTAATTCGTCTAAAGATTGAATTATTTGATAATTTTCTCTGTTAAATTCAGAATTAATTTTTTCTATTTCATTGGGGGTTTCAATTATTTTTTTTTCAAACTTTTCGACTTGATCGGATGCTTTAACCTTATCAGAGTCTATATTCAGTTCTCTAGATTTTTTTTCAGTTAATGTTTTAAATTCCATCTCTTTTAAGAAACTAATTAATTTTTCAGCATCTATCTCTTTTAAAACAGTTTCCTTAATTGGAATCGGAAGGGGAACATCATTTTTGAGAGTCACTAATTTCTTACTTAAATAAGCTTGATTTTCAAATTCAATTATATTTTCTCTTCTCTTTTTTTGTTTTATTTTCTCTGAATTTTCAAATAATCCATCTAAGTCTCCATATTCATTAATCAATAATGCTGCTGTTTTAATTCCAATCCCAGGTATTCCTGGAATATTATCAACAGAGTCGCCTGCTAAAGATTGAACATCAATTACTTTTTCTGGGTAAACTCCAAATTTATCAAATACATCTTCTTTCTTAAATACTCTTCCTTTCATTGTGTCTAACATAGAGACATTCTCCGAAACTAACTGCATTAAGTCTTTATCTGATGACACTATTGTCACTTTCATATTATGCTTCTGGGCTTCTTCTGCATAACTTGCGATTAAATCATCTGCTTCATAACCGAGTAGCTCTACGGCGGGTATGCTGAAGGCTGAGGTTGCTTTTCTAATTACTGGAAATTGTGGTATCAGATCTTCAGGAGCTTCTGAACGATTGGCTTTATACTCTGGATAAATTTCATTTCTAAATGTTTTACCTGAAGCATCAAATACAACGACGAGATGAGTTATACCTTTTTTTTCTTTTTCTTCTCTTACCAACTTATCTAGCATATTACAAAAACCTGATATTGCCCCAACGGGAAAACCATCGGACTTCCTAGTTAATGGTGGTAGAGCATGATAAGCCCTAAATATATAAGTCGATCCATCAACGAGACATATGTGTTGTTTTTGGTTTTTCATTGGTATTCTTTAATTACTATTATGACATTAACTTTAATGTGGTAAAAGAGAATATACTTTTTATTTAATTTAATATGTCGATAAATAATTTACCAGATGATGCGATAAGCATACTTAACCTATCAAAAAAGTTTAAGAATCCAAACGGAAAGGGTTTTTTTTATGCTCTTGATAATGTGTCTTTATCTATACCAAGAGGATCAATATTTGGTTTACTTGGTCCAAATGGGGCTGGAAAATCAACTTTCATTAATATCCTGGCAGGATTAACAATCAAGACTTCAGGAGAGGCTGTTGTTTGGGGTAATAATATTGATCAACATCCAAAGGCTTCTAGATCTTCTTTAGGAGTTGTTCCTCAAGAACTAACAATTGATCCATTTTTTACTCCAAAAGAATCCCTTGAACAACAAGCCGGATTATATGGTGTTAGACCAAAGGATAGAAATATTGACTATATTCTTCGTATGCTTGATTTAGAGGATAAAGCTGAAGCATATTCTAGGACTTTATCAGGAGGAATGCGAAGAAGATTATTAGTTGCCAAAGCAATGGTTCATAGACCACCAATACTGATACTTGATGAGCCTACTGCGGGCGTTGATATTGAATTACGAGTTCAGCTATGGGAGTATGTTCGTAAACTTAACGAGAATGGAACAACAATCATTTTAACAACTCATTATCTCGAAGAAGCAGAGGAATTATGCGATAAAATTGCTATTTTAGATAAAGGCAAAATAGTCAAATCTGCTTCAAAACAGGATTTGTTAGAGGATGCAGAATCTAAAACTATTTCTGTAAAAGTGAAAGAAATACCTGATCTTAATCATCCTATTCTGTTAGAACTTGGCGCTAACATTAATAATAAAAATGAATTAACAGTTAACTTTAATCCAAAAATTATTAATTCAAGAGAAATATTATCTAAAATTGAGGAAGCTGGGGTGATGCCTTTTGACTTTGATGTTACAGGTGCTTCTTTAGAAACTGTTTTCCTATCAATTACACAAAAAAAATAAAAAAAGGCGCGAATAATCACGCCTTTTCTTTAATCATTGTTAATATATTAGAATTTTGCACCAAAAGTTATTCCAATCATTCTTGGATCAATCATAAAATCGTTTCTAAATCCACCAGATGCTTCGGCTGTAAAATAATGGCCTGTAATATTATCATCATCCATCAAATTTTGTCCCCACAATCTCACATACCAAGGTGCATCAGTTGATTGAAAAATAATTTGAGCGTTTAGTACATCCCATGCTTCAACAACATCTCTTGGAACATTATAAAGGCGAGAATAAAAATCATCTTGCCAGTAATAATCTATACGTGATGTTATTGAGATATTTGAAAGTTGAGTTGTGTATTCTGCGCCAACATGAATTGTAACTGCTGGTGCTTGGACCAATTCATTCCCACTAATATCATACTCAGGCTCATAGAAACCTCCAAGACCTGCAGCAGTTAGTTTTGCATTCATAGTTGCACAATTACCTAAAGTTGGTAACGCTCCTCCTCCTATTTGAACAAGCGGATTAACCAAACCTGTTGGGTCAGAAGAATTAATATTATCAACTGATAGTGTTTTTGGTGCAGCAATCATGTCGAGTGCGCCTGCAGCAGGATTAAGATTAAGAACTCCACCTGCCACACCTGCCAGAACAGAGTTTCTTTTAAATCCGCATGTAGCACCATTAGTATAATCTTTAACTAACCATCCTGATGTATCACCAAGGTTTCTTTTTACTTTATCTAGAGGGTTAAGTGAAAAGGTTCCATTTGCCACTTCAGTTTCAAGTAGCGATACTTGCGCGTCTAATCTTAAGCCAGGTACGCTTGACGGGCTCCAGAATAGCTCGACTTCTAAACCTTGCATTTCTGCATCGATATTCTCATTAACTGATGTACGAGCTATAATTTTTGAAACTTGAAGTCCCTGATAATCGTAATAAAAAGCAGTTAAGTTAGCTATTAATGTATTATCAAAAAGAACATTTTTCATTCCAATTTCATAAGCATCAAGAAACTCAGGATCAGTTGTCTGTGCAACACCTGAGAATAATGTTGGGTCAACAGGCGGATTAAATGCACCTGGTCTATAACCTCTTGAGTAAGTTGCATAAACTAATGTTGAGTCTGTACCAGCTAGATCAGGAGTCCAATCAATACCAACTTTTCCTGAAACTTCTTCTTCAGTAAATGAGGTAGCAATACCTTGTAATCGTCTTTGTTCACCTTTTCCTGGAATTGGCTCATAAAGACCAGAAGAAGCAGCACCAATTATAACAGGTATTAAATTAGGATCAGCTGTTTGAACTGCTAAAGTAACAGGATCACCAACACCTGTACCGCCAGCAAGAATTGCTGAATTAAATAGCAATTGTCTATCGGCTACAGATTTTTCAGATTCATTCCATCTTGCGCCAATTGTTAATTTTAAGTCCTCATTAGCTTGATAATAAACTTCAGTAAACAAGCCTTTTCTCTCTAATTCATATGGACTTGTTTCATTTCTATAATGAGAAGGATAAAGCTTTAATCCAGCTAATATAGGTGCAATAGCTGCTGCATCAGCACCAGAGAAGTAAACATCATAAACGCCGTTAGACTCATATTCAGAAACATTAATACCTGCAACAAAATTTATTGGTCCGTCGAAGTTTGATTGGACAACAAGATCAGCGTACTTGCTTTCTGCTGCTCCTGAGGATGTATCATAAGCAAATGCATAATCATAATAGCCTTGAACTGCCCCACAGAAGATACCGCAAGCTGAATCTGTATATTGAGAAACTGGAACTATTCCCTGAGGAAATGCTGGATTTCCTGATGCAACTAAGGGATTTGTATTGTTTGGATTATATGTAGCAAATTTAGCTGTACCATCATTATTGTTGTAATCCTGTTGAGAGAAAACACTTGTTTTATGATAAAGAACATTAGCTTTGATTGTAAAATTCTCTATCGCCTCAGTTTCTACATTCAGTAAATACCCATCTTCAGATGCTTTATAAACAGGATCCATATTTTGATATGTTGAACGTGCTGACTGATTTCTTGGAATTTTATTCATATAATCAAGCGGAGACCAAGTCATCAAGCCTGCTATTGCAGATACATCACCACCAAAGGTTGAAGATCCTGCAGGACCTCCTCTTCCAAATTCACTTGGGTGACAACCATATGAAGGTACCTCAGTTGATTTACACATTTGTCTACCAATTCTAGAACGATTATCATCTTCTTCAAAATTCCAATAAGTTAGATTTGCAGTAGTGTTTTCACTAAGTTCACTTCTTAGAGTAAATCTCCAGGATGTTATATCTCGTCCATCAAGATCTTCACCTTCCCTACCAGGGAATAAATTTTCAGAGAAACCATTTCTTTCAAGCATCAATCCAGCAATTCGCATAGACAATCCATCGGATATAGGAGCATTTATCATTGCTTTGATTTTTCTGTGATCATAATCACCAACTTCCAATTCTACAGAGCTTTCGAAATCATCAGAAGGACTGGCAAAAAGCATATTTACAGACCCACCAGTAGAACTAGCTCCATATAAAGTACCTTGCGGACCTCTAAGTATTTCAACTCTTTCAAGATCATAATATTCAGTTTCAAAAATTCTTGTTGGAACAGGAACATTATTTATATGGAATGCAACACCGCTATCACCTGAAGCGGCAACAGTATAAGAGTTTACACCACGGATAACAAAATTTGATCCAGTAAAATTACCCTTTGTAAAGGTAATATTTGGTGCATTAAATTGAATATCACCAAAAGTTTCAATTTGTTGTAATTCTAAGCTTCCAGTATCAAAGGCAGTCACTGCTATTGGAACTTCTTGTATATTTTGCTCTGTTTTTTGAGCGGTAACAATAATTTCCTCAAGTCCTTCTCTTTCAATAACTTGGGCTTTTGTAATACCTATAACTAATATAGGCGTAATAATAGCCAAAATGGCTAACTTAATAGTTTTTTTAAACATTAATATCCCCCACATTTACGCTTTACCGCAATTATTATTTTTTTTATTTAGGTTTTAATAGAATACATGGAAGAAATTTTAATACAACAGAATTTTAATAAGAAATGCTATTTTTTTATATTTTTTTAATCAATAAAAAAAAGCGCGACAACTTGGTCGCGCTTTTTTGATTCTAAATATTATTTTTTTTAGAAACTTGCACCAAAAGTAATTCCAACCATTCTTGGGTCCATAAAGAAATCATTTCTAAATTGACCAGAAGAAGGATCAGTAAAATAAGCACCTGTTTGGTTATCATCATCCATAAGGTTTTTACCCCAAATTCTTATATACCATGGGTTAACCGTAGATTGGAAAATGATTTGCGCATTTAATACGTCCCATGAGTCAATAACATCTCTTGGTGTATTGTATAGACGTGTGTACATCTTATCCTGCCAATAGTAATCTAATCTTGAAACAATTTGAAGATCAGCCTGAGTTAAATCAGCAGTATATTCTATACCAACATGTGCTGTTGCTGCAGGAGCATTAGTAAGTTCTTTTCCTGATAAATCGTAAGGAACTTCATAAAAACCACCTAATCCAGCTGCAGTTAATTTACTAGCCACATCCGCACATCTACCTATGGTTGGTAAAGCGCCTAGACCAAATATTTGTGCAACAGGGTCAACTGTTCCTGTTGGGTCTGCAGATGTCACACCATCAACTGATAAAGTTTTAGGTAAAGCAAGAAGGTCAGCAGCAGGATTTAATACTCCACCAGCTAAGCCAGCAAGTAATTGTGATTTTTTAAATCCACATGTTGAACCATTTGTAACATCCTTAAGAACCCATCCTTCATTATTGCCAAGATTTCTACTTGTTAAATCATGAGGGTTTAAAGATGTAGTTCCATTTGCGACTTCAGTTTCAAGTAATGAGACTTGAGCATCAAGTCTAAGTCCAGGTACTGATGAAGGTGACCAGAATATTTCTGCTTCTAGCCCATTCATCTCAGCATCAATATTTTCATTTACTGATGTACGCGCTATAATTTTGGAAACTTGTAATCCCTGATAATCATAATAGAAAGCAGTTAAGTTTGCTATCATTGTATTATCAAAAAGAACATTTTTCATACCAATTTCAATAGCATCAATGAATTCTGGTTCAGTTTGAGGCGCAACACCTGAGAATAATGTTGGGTCAACAGGTGGGTTAAAAGCGCCAGGTCTATATCCCCTGGAGAAACTTGCGTATAAAAGTGTTGAGTCAGTTCCAGCTAAATCAGGAGTCCAATCTACAGAAGCTTTATATGTTATCTCATCTTCGGTGAAACTTGATGGAGCACCAACTAAAGCTCTAGCTTGACCTGGGGATGGAATTGGACTCAAAGCAGGCGGAGCAATGCCACCAAGAACTAGCATGAAATTTGGATCAGTAGTTTGGACTGCAGCAGAAACTGGATCACCTATAGCTGTTCCTCCTGCAAGGATTGCGGAGTTTAAGAACATCTGAACATCTTGAATAGCTTTTTCAGATTCTGACCATCTTGCGCCAAGTGTCAGTTTTACATCTTCATTTATATCATAATATACTTGACCAAATACAGCTTTTCTCTCTAGCTCATATGGATTAGTAAGGTTTCTATAATGTGTTGGATATAATCTGAAAGGAGCCAACATTGCAGCTAAACCAGCAGCATCACCTGAAGCAAAATAGACATCATAATTATTAACAGTTTCAGATTCTAGAGCACTTACACCAGCAGCAAAGTTAAATGCACCGTCAAATTCAGAGGATATTGTAATATCACCATATTTTAATTCATTACTCCCCCTTGAGGTATCATAAGCAAAATTAAAATCATAGTAACCCTTTACGGCACCACTAAATATACCGCTAGCATCATCTGTGTAATTTGATATTGGGACAATCCCTTGAGGAAAAGCAGGATTATTTTTCAGAAACTTAGTTCTTCCATCAGTATTATTATAGTCCTGCTGAGTAAAGATAAGTGTTTCGTGATGAGCAAAGTTTGCTTTTATTGTAATATTTTCTATGGCTTTTGTTTCAACTGTTAAGAGATATAATTTTTCATCAGCTTTATAAACAGGGTCCATAGCTTGATAAGTCTGTCTCGCGCCTGTCAAAGGATTATTATTAGCGCTATCTAAAGGACTAAAACTACCTAATCCACCAATTGCAGCAAATATTCCACCAATAGTTGATCCTCCAGTAGGAACTCCATAACCAAATTCATCTGGATAACAACCGTAAGCAGGTACCTCAGTTGGCTTACACATTTGTCTACCAGCTCTTGCACGGTTATCATCTTCTTCAAAATCCATGTAAGTTAAACGGGCAGTTGTATTTTCACTAAGATCAGCCTCTAAAACAAATCTCCAAGAATTAATATCTCTTCCATCTATATCTTCACCTTCTTTTCCAGGAAACATATTTGTAGAGAAACCATCTCTTTGTAAAGACATTCCAGAAGCTCTAAGTCTTAAACCATCAGTAAGAGGTATATTAACCATAGCAGTTAATTTTTGATGATTGTAATCAGCAATTTCAACATCAAGACTACCTTCAAATTCATCAGATGGCTTTCCAAAGATTAAATTAACTGTACCAGCTGAAGAGTTTGCTCCATAAAGCGTACCTTGGGGTCCTCTCAATATTTCAACACCTTCTATATCATAATATTCAGTTTCAAAAACACTAGTAGGTAAAGGAACACCATCTAAATGATATCCAACAGCACCGTCACCAGATGCAGCAACTGCAGCTGAAGAGACACCTCTAATAGACATACTTGATCCAGTAAAGTTACCTCGAGTGAATGTAATGTTTGGTGCATTAAATTGTAAATCACCAAATGTATCAATTTGTTGAAGTTCTAAACTATCACTTGTGAAAGCAGTAACAGCAACAGGTACATCTTGGATATTTTCTTCAGCTCTTTGTGCTGTAACAAGAATTTCTTCAATCCCAGTATTTGTTTGTGCTTTCAAAAAATTTGAATTAGTAATTATAAACAACCCTATAAATAGAATTGATAAGCTTTTTTGCAAACGCATAAGTTTTCTCCTCCACGCAACAATACTTTATTATTATTATTATTATTGATTGTTAGTTAATGAATGCCTTATTTTAAAAAAATTGTACTATTTGTTCAATTTATTAATTAACTATATTTATAATATTAATAGTATAAGATAAATCTATCATTCAACATGATAATTTAAGCTTCATATGGCTTTCAAGGAAGTTATTTATCAAATATAAACTTAAAATACTTGTTTTTGGTTAAAGTGTCGCATTTATTAATATAGCCTAATTACATATATGTTCCCGTGTACACTAACAATCACTTAATAGGATAATATAATGCTTAGAATATTTTTTATTTTTATAATCTTTTTCACTTCACCTATTCTTTCAAATACATTTTCAATTGATATGTTAAATGTAAGATCTGATGGTCAAAGTATGGTCTATTCAGAAGATGTTCTTAAGGTTGCGATCGGTGATACTGTTGTTTGGAAACCAAAAGATAAAGGTCATAATGTTGAGTTTATTATAGGCCCGGATGCTTTAGAGCTACCAAAGAAAAGTAGAATTAATCAAGAATTTGCTTATACATTTGAAAAACCAGGTGTTTATTTCTATCAGTGTACACCCCATAAAAGTATGGGAATGATAGCCCTAGTTATTGTTGGGGACGACTTATCAAATCTTGATCAGGTAAAAAGTGTAAGAGTATTTGGTAAAAGCAAGAGAAAGCTTGAAGAGATACTCTCACTTATATAATTAAGCTCAATATTACTTTAAATTAATTTCTTCCAGTCTAATTTTTAGGAATTCATTTGCTGAGATTGCATCATTGTATTTATTTGGAGAAACTTTATCAATACAGTTTGATAGTGTTTCGATCATATAGTCAGGATTTAGATGAAGAAAAAAGGGTATAGAGTATCTTGGTTGATTTTTTTTCAGGCCTCTAGGATTACAAACTCGATGTGTAGTTGATTTTAAATTGTCATTTGTAAGTCTTTGAAGCATGTCACCTACATTACATACAATTTTATTTGATCCTACATTAATTGGTATCCACCTTTTTTCTTTATTTAGAACTTCTAAGCCTTCTTGTTCTGTTCCTATTAATAAGGTTATCAGATTAATATCTTCATGAGCTTCAGCCCTTAATCCTGCAGAATTATTTTTTAATTCTGGATAATGTATCATCCTCAAAATTGAATTACCTTGGTTAATTTTATCTTCAAACCAATTTTCTTCTAAATTTAACCCAATAGCTATTAAGGATAGTATTTTTTTTCCAACTTTTTCAAAACTATCAAATAGACTTATCAATTCATTATTTATTTCTTCAACTTCTTTGATTAATAAGTTTTCAGGCATATCTTTTTTATATTTTTGACTCCAATTAGATCTCCCATGATGCCAAAATTCTTTTTGATCAGGGATTTTCGAGTTTTTTGCTGTTTCAATTCCTAAGGGAGTGTAACCTCTTTGTCCTGCGCCATCTTTTATATAATATTTATTTTTTATTTCTTCAGATTGATTGAAAAATTCAGCGGATAAATTGAGAACCTTTTTAATTAAATTAATATCAAGATCATGATCAATAATTGTGAAGAAACCAACATCTTGACATGCTTTAAGTATATCTTTGCTGATAATAGCTTTTCTTTCATTTGAATTTTTAATTGAGATTGTAGGAATTTTTTCCATTTTTTCTAATTTTTCAAAGCCGTTCCCTTTAGAACAAAACCACCTAAAGGTGTGTCAATTATTACCTTAACGGGTACCCATAGATCTATCGAATCAAAATATTTAAACCAATATCTCACAGATCCAGGTTTAGAAATTTCATCAAGAAAGTCACTTTCTTTGTAACCGACTATTGGATCAAAATAACCAATACATTTTGATGTCATAACTTCCTGGTCACCTATCATAATTTTCTCTTCTCTTGCCGCTCTGACAAATATTGTTCTAAAAGATCTTAAGCCATCAAAGCCCTGTGCAATAAATTTACATGGGTCTGAATATGACCCATGAACCAAAAGTGCGCTATAAGGATCATTACTAGTAGAACCATATTCTTCTAAAAATTCTAATGATGGTATTTCGTTATCATCGTAATTTGGTTCTGCGGTTAATCTAATAGGAATATTATCCTTATATGTTATTGAACCTTTTCTTGAGCTTCCTCTCCCAGTCAAGTATGAGAATTTATATAGTTCAGGAACTAATTTATTATTATTTATAATTCCTTCACTTTCAGTTGTTGAGATGAACTTAACTAACACATCTACAATTCCTGCTGCTTCTACCTCAGTTTTAAGTGACCAGTTTTTTTTATCACTTTTAATTATGAAGTTTGCATCAGCAATTTTAATTCCTCCAAGATTTACATAATAATCTATTCTTGTTTCGGCCAGCAAGGAGCAGGAAAAAATTAATAAAAAAACGACTTGAATATATTTCATTTATTTTTCCGATTTATTTACCAGTAAATTTTGGTGCTCTTTTTTCCATAAAATGATTAACACCTTCTTTAAAATCTTCTGATAGGAAACTTTTTTCCATTTCTAAATCTCCAATTGAAGCAGCATCATTTAAATTTTGGAAGAAAGCTTTATATATTTGAGATTTCATCACAGCAATAGATCTTGGAGACGACATATTTGCTAGATCTTTAACATATTCAAGAGTTGATTCCATAAAATCATCTTTAGGGAAGCAATTATTAATTAAACCAATTTTAAAAGCTTCTTCAGCAAGGAAGACCCTTCCTGTAAATAATATATCCATAGCATGGGCATGCCCAATTAGTTTTGGTAATATCCAGCTAATACCATGCTCAGCAATTAAACCCCTTCTAGAAAAAGCAGTTGTAAATTTTGCGTCTTCTGAAGCAAATCTTAGATCACAAAATAAAGTCATAACTAGACCAATTCCAGCACATGGGCCATTAATTGCAGCTATAATAGGTTTTCTACAGGTAGCCAAAAATCCGAATCTTGTTTGAAAATGTTCTGCAATTTTTGGACCTATAATTTCATTTGGAAGTTTTTCATCTATATCATCTTCAGGAGTAATCTTATTATTTGACTTAGTGGTTTTTTTTAAGCCATCCATATCCGCTCCAGCACAAAAACCTCTACCAGCGCCTGTTATTATTATTGCATTAATATTTTCTCTATTTTCGATTTTCTTTATACCTTCTTTAAGGCCATTAAAAATATTAGCATTGTAAGCATTTAATTTTTCGGGTCGGTTTAAAGTTAATATGGCAATATTATCTATTTCAGAATATAAAACATCTGAGTTTAAAGAATTTATAGGTTCACTTTTCATTTAATGCTCCATTAATTAGAATAAATTAAATGTTAAAACTTGAGCCAAGGATATAATAGTATGAAATATAAAGCAATTATATGGGATTTTGGCGGCGTTATTACCTCAAGCCCTTTTGATGCTTTTAATGAGTTTGAGGAAGTAAATGGCTTACCTAAAGATATTATTAGGACTATTAATTCTGAAAATCCCGACATGAACGCTTGGGCTCAGTTTGAAAGTAATAGCATTACAATCGATCAATTTGATGATTTATTTTTAAAAGAGGCAAAAGCAAAAGGTTTTGATATTAAAGGAAGAGATATTATAAAACTTTTAAAAGGCAGTATTAGAGAAAATATGGTGAGTTTCCTTAGAGAGCTTAAAGCAGATTTTAAGCTTGGTTGTATTACTAATAATGTTAAGCCTTCTTCAGAAGAAAATACTGATAATGAAACAAAAGAGGCAATGTCTATATTTGATCATGTAATTGAATCTTCTATAGTAGGTATAAGAAAACCTAATCCTGAAATTTATATGATGTCATGCGATGCATTAAATGTAAGCCCTGATCAATGTATATATTTAGATGATTTAGGCATTAATTTAAAACCCGCAAGAGAGTTAGGCATGACGACTCTCAAAGTAATACAACCTGAAGATGCTATCCAAGAAGTAAGAAATCTTTTAAAATAAAAGTTCACTTATGGTAGAAGAAAGTAAATATACTCCTAACTTAAGGCTTGGAATCAGACTAAAAACTCTAATTCTTCTTAGGTCTGTGGCTGTCATTGGGCAACTATTAACTTGTTTAGTAGTAGGCAGCATTCTACTTTTTAAATTACCATATTTTGAAGTCTATATGACCATTGGTGCTTTGGCTTTATCTAACCTAATTTTATTTCTTTTATACTCTTGGAATAAAAGGTTGAGTGAAACAACAACTACCTTTGTTATAGGTGGTGATATAATTCAATTAGCACTTTTAGTTTTTTTCACGGGTGGGTTATCAAATCCATTTGTGATGCTTTTCATTGTACCAATAGCGATTTCTATTGATAATCTTCCAATTAGATCTTCATTTATACTAATTATATTAACACTTGTATCCGTATCTCTAATTGGTCTTTATAATTATCCTTTAATCCAGAGCGATCTCTCTTATTTAGCAAACCCTCCTATAATAACTATTGGAATTTGGTTTTCCTTGTTGGTAACTATTCTATTTTTATCCCTATATGTTGGGAGGTTGGCTAATGAATCTAGAGAGGTATCTAGGGCTCTTAAGGTGACAGAAGAATTATTATCTAATGAACAAAATTTATCTTCTTTAGATGGATTGGCCGCAGCTGCAGCTCACCAACTAGGTACTCCATTGGGATCGATAAATTTAATTGCAAGTGAATTATTTGATAACGAGTCATTAAGTGCCCAAGGAAAAGAAGATTTAAAAACACTTACTAAAGAGATTCAAAGATGTAAAAATATTCTTGGATCCCTTGGAGAAAAATCATCAATTGATGATGATATCGTTAATAAAATTGAACTTCATGCCTTACTAGAAGAATTGAGCGAACTTGTAAAAGTTAAAGGCATAAAAACTAATATTATTTTTGATTCAAATAATCAGGATTTAGCAAGTTTTATGATAGAAAGGCGATCTGAATTATTATTAGGCCTATCAAATATTATTGAAAATGCGGGTGAATTTGCAAAAGAAAATGTATTTATGAAAATTGCTAAAATTGATAATAATATTCAATTACTTATAGAAGATGACGGAGATGGTTTTTCTACTGAAATTTTACATAGACTTGGTGATCCATATGTTACTAGTAGACATAAAGATGATGGTCTCAAGGACGGGCTAGGTCTTGGCTTTTTTATTTCTAAAACTTTATTTGAAAGATTAGGTATTAAGATGGAAATATATAATAAGAATAAACCAGAAAGTGGAGCTGTAGTATCTATTTTAATTCCTAAGCAAGGATGGGTATAATTTTATGAATAATGAATTTGAAAATCAAAAACTACTAATTGTTGATGATGATCGTGTATGGCTAAATCAACTTTCAAGAGCAATGTCAAGAAGAGGACTAATCGTATTTGAAGCCCAATCTGTTAAGGAAGGTCTAAGTATACTTAAAGAAGAGAAATTTGATTATGGTGTTATTGATCTACGATTAGATGATGGTGATGGATTAGAAATCATCACAGAGTTGAATAGATTAAATCCAAAATCTAAATCTATTATTCTTACTGGATTTGGTAATATCGCTAATGCTGTTTCAGCAATTAAACTTGGAGCAGTAGATTATTTGTCTAAACCAGCAAATATTGAAGATATTATATCTTCTCTTTTGGTTAGTAAGGATGAAAAAGCGCCTCCTCCCGACGAACCTATGAGTGCTAATAGAGTTAGATGGGAGCATATCCAAAGAGTCTATGAATTATGTAACAAAAATGTTTCTGAAACTGCACGCCGTTTAAAAATGCACAGAAGAACCCTTCAAAGAATACTATCTAAAAGAGCGCCAAAATAATTAATTAAGATTAGATAGAAAAAGTTCTAAAGCTGCAGATGAAAAATTAACCATATTTTCAAACCTATTATCTGAATTAGTATTAATATGTGATGAAATATTTTTTTTTCCAGATATAGCAAAACATGAATATCCTGCAGGATCACCATATCCATTTCCAGTTGGTCCTGCTGCCCCAGTTTCAGTAATGCACCAATCCGTTGAATACATTTCAACTCCTTTTTCCCCAAGCAACAATGCAAAAGGCTCACTACTGGATCTTATATTTTTTTCTTTAAGATCTCTTAACCTTAAACCAGTAACGCCTCTTATAGATTTTGCAGTATAAACAACTTGTCCACCTATGTAATAGGCGGAAGCCCCAGGTTGTGCCAATAAAGAGCTTGAAATTAAGCCTCCTGAGGACGACTCAATCACAAATATTGTTTCTTCTCTTTTAATAAGTGCTATTGATACTTCTTTGGCAATACTTAATAATTTTTCCATTTAAATTTTCCTAGTAAACCTTGTTCCCTTATCTGGAGGATTTTCAGGTGGTCCCGCAAAGCATTGTGCAATGGACATCCATTCATTAGCTATTTTTCCTGAAACCTCTAATGATGTATCATCAATGTGTCTCACTTGTGTAACTACTTGACCAAATTCAGTAGCAGATCCCGATATTACATTTTCCTCATTATCTTCATTCCATTCCCATAATTTGTTTGAAGGTGATAATAAAGATAATTTTGGCATTTTTTCAGGTACTGCTAAATTTCTATTAATAAAGGTCCATCCAAAAGTATTAACGCCGATGACTACTATATTTTTTATTCTATCCGTATCAATTCTCTCAAAACCTAGTTGATCGAAAATTTCTTGACCATGAGCCCATGTTTCCATATGTCTTGCTGTTATACTGGATCTTACACTCATATCTGGACCAGCCCATTTTACTCTTTTTTTAGGATCAGATTCAGCAAACTCATCAGAAACTTTTTCATATTTTTCTTTCCATAAATAGAGAAGATCTAACCCCTCAGCATTATTTGATAATATTTTCTCATATTCTCTTGCAGAATTTCCAGATTTTATAGCTTCCATAAAATTTTGCATAAATTCTTTAAATTCTTTTTCATTTTTTAAAGATAAAAGGGCAGCAATATTCCATACATGCAGATGATAAAGTACATCGTTTATTGTCCAAGATTTAAATTGTGTATTTAATTTGAATGAATCGTTATCAGCATTTATTAGCAAATTATATAATGCATCGCTTTCTTCTTTGAAATGTATTGCTTGTTCTAACATTTTTCAACCATCAATTTGATAACCATACAAATAGTAAAGGAACCCATATTAACGATGTTGTAATAAATCCTTTTATAGCTTGGTAAATAATCCATAGCCAAAAGTATCTTCTACAAAAATCTCTAATAGTTGCTATCATCTCATAACCATTCTGGAATTGGTAGATCATTCTCTTTTAAGAATTTAATATTAAACATCTTCCCTTTGTATCTATCTGCTAGATCACATAGGATAGTTACTATTGTGCTACCTTTTCCTAAGTCTTTTGCTAATCGTTTTGCTCCAGCTATATTTATACCGGATGATAAACCTAAAAATAGTCCTTCCTTTTCTATTAATGTAAATACAATCTCTAATGCTTCAGCATCATCGATCAAATAAGGAAAATCAATAATACTTCCTTCAACATTTTTTGTAATCCGCCCCTGACCTATTCCCTCAGTTATGGAGCTTCCCTCTGCTTTAAGTTCACCATTTTTGAAATAATTATACATACTTGCACCATGAGGATCTGCTAAACCGATAGAAATTTCTGGATTTTTAGATTTAAGGTACTGACTTATTCCCGATAAAGTACCTCCAGTTCCAATAGCGCAAACAAACCCATCGACATTTCCATTAGTTTGTTTCCATATTTCTGGACCTGTTGTTTTAATATGGGCTTCTTTATTTGCTACATTATCAAATTGATTTGCCCAATATGCTCCATTTTTAAGTTTTTTATCTAGATCTTTTGCTAATCTACCTGAGTATTTAATATAATTATTTTCATCTGTATATGGTACAGCTGGAACTTCAATTAATTCAGCTCCAGTAAATCGGATTGCATCTTTTTTTTCTTGCGTTTGAGTTTCAGGAATAACGATTACTGTTTTATATCCAAGGGCATTACCAATTATAGATAATCCGATACCAGTATTGCCTGCAGTTCCCTCTACTATCGTTCCGCCTTTTTTTAATAAACCATTTCTTTCAGCATCTTTAATTATATGAAGAGCAGCTCTATCCTTAATAGATTGTCCAGGATTGAAAAACTCAGCTTTACCAAAAATTTCACAACCAGTTTCTTCGGAAGGCCCTTTTAGCCTTATCAAAGGAGTATCACCAACTAAATCCTGAATATCTTTAATTTTTTTCATATTTCTTTAATAATCTTTCTGGCTATATTTCTTTGTTGAATTTGAGAAGTTCCTTCGTAAAGTCTAAACAATCTCGTATCTCTATAAAACCTTGTAATAACATTATCCTCTAAATAACCTGCGCCACCCATAATTTGCAATGATCGATCTGCAACTTTAGAAACCATTTCAGAAGCATAATATTTTGCTGATGATATTTCGGTTTCGGGAATAATCCCTTTATCAAATTTTTTTGCTGCACTAAGAGTTAGTGCCTCGGCAGCTAACATTTCTGAATAACTGTCAGAAATTAGATTTTGTACAGATGCCATTTGAGAAATTGGTTTATTAAATTGAATTCTATTATTTGCAAATAAAATAGACTCTTTAATGAGTCTTTTTGCCTGTCCAACACATGTTCCTGCTACATGTAATCTAGCATGATTAATACCTCTAAGAGCAGGTTTGAGGCCTTCGCCTTCCTTTTCTCCAAGTAATGCATCTTTATTTACCCTACAATTCTTAAAGTACACTTCAGGAGATACTGAACCTTTTTGTCCCAGCATTTTAGGAGTTTCACCTATTTCAATCCCGCTTAAATTTGAATCTACAAGAAATGAAGATATTCCTTTAGAGCCATCAATATCAGGATTAGTTTTTGCCATTACTAGAAAAACATCAGCATAAGGAGCATTGGTTATATATTTTTTTGTTCCATTAATAATATATTCTTCCCCATCTTTTTTTTGCAGATGTTTCGAGCGATAAAGCATCGCTCCCGGCATTAGGCTCTGTTAGAGCAAATGATCCAACTGTCTTTCCAGATGCCATTAAGGGTAAATATTTATCTTTTTGTTTATCAGTTCCAAAATCAAGTAAAGCCTGTGAGCAAAGACCTATTGTTGTAGAAAAACGTGATCTGTAGACTGCTGAGGCTCTTGTAAATTCGAATGTAAGTAAAATTTGCTCTTTCATGCTTAAACCTAGGCCACCATAATTTTTTGGAATAGAAATACCAAAAAGATCATTTTCTATAATCTTTTCCATGATTGAGGTTGATACTTCTCCATCATTTTCTAATTGTTCTTCATTAGGAATGAGAATGTCATCAGTAAAAGTCTTAATTTTGTTCAGATAATCTTCAAATTTCATAATTTTTTTATAAAATAATAATATCAAATATACACTTAAAAAATTATCTAATATGACTAGTTTTATTTTTAAATTTACTTTATTTAATTGTTAAACTTTTACTTCACTTAATTAAAGAGAATATGCTCATACATAGATATATAATAATAGCTTTCATTCTCGTCTTATCTCAAGACAATGCTTTATCACAGAATAACCAAACTGAAGAAATTGAAGAAGTTATTGTTATTGGTTCAAGGTTATCTGATAAAAATATAAATAATCTATTGCCAGCGACATATATCGATTCTGAGACAATTGATCTTTTGGGAATTGATTCTGGCGATGAATTACTTAGAAGTATAATTCAGCAAGGTACGAATAAATTTAACGATGCAGGAAATGCTATTGCCGGAGTAAATAGTGCAAGAGGAGATATTGGTGCGTATAACCTTAGAAATTTAGGGACCGGTAATACCTTGGTATTATTAAATGGAAGAAGAATGATTAACTCTCCAGGTTTTCAATCAGAATCTGTAGGCGGAAGTTTTATTCCAGTAAATTCAGTAAACACAAATACTCTTCCAATAGGTGGTATTGAAAGACTTGAGATTTTGAGGGATGGTGCATCTGCGATATATGGAGCTGATGCTGTTGCCGGAGTAGTAAATACTGTTCTCGATAGAGACTATGAAGGTTTTTCTGTAAGCGCTAAATATTCAGAGTTTGAAAATTTTGCTCGATCTGACAACAGGTTCATATTCAAATACGGTTCAGAAGTAAATGGAGGAAGAGGTCACCTTACTCTTTTTTATAGTTTTTATGATAGAGATCCCATAATAGCCAGTGAAGACGAAAGAATGGGTGTCTCGGATTGGCGTAATTTTCCCGAAATTTCTGGAACAAAATGGGATAGCACAAGATTTCGAAGAGATTCAACGAACTCACCCTATGGTCAGTTTGATGTCATACCAAATGTGAGCAATTATGAATTTTTCAACCTTTACAACCTGACTGATAGTGCAGGTGAATTTGAAATTTTTCCCGCAGGCGATGCAAAATGTAAAGTTAAACTTAGCGATGAATCTTGTATTGCATCTGATACAGCCACAAAAAGATATAATATGAATTCAGAAAGATGGATTTATTCTAAACTTAAAAGAGACAATCTTTCTATATCATTTGATTATGATTTAAATGAAAATCTAAGTTTTTTTTCAGATTTTCTTTATTATAAATCTGATACAACCCAGAATAACAGTCCATCAGCAGCTTTTTCTACATCTAGAATAATTGTTCCAGCGAATAACTATTGGAATCCTTTTGGTCCACTTACTTTTCCTGATGGCACTAATAATCCAAATCGTATCGCATATGATATTTCTGGTCAGGATATTTCTCAGAGCATACCCGATGAAGGTTTACCAATTCTTATTGATTGGTATAGATATGTTGATATAGGTCCTAGAGTAGTAAATGTTGAAAAGGATACATATAGAATTCTTTTCGGACTAAAGGGTAAATTTAGAAATTGGAATTGGGAAACTGCAATATTTAGTTCAAAAGCTAATACAGATGATATTACTTCAAATAGGTTATCAAATACACTTGTTGAAAGAGCATTAGCTTTATCTAGTCCGAATGCTTATAACCCATTCAACGGAGGTGGTAATTATATAAATTATATTTCAACTGGAAAAGACGGAACCCCAAATAGAGATTCTGCAATAGAAAGTGCAATTATTGATGTTTATAGAAAAGGGGAAAGAGAACTTAGTAGTGTTGATTTTAAAATTATAAATAATTCTATTTTTTCTTTGAGATCAGGGAAGGTTTCTTTTGCGGGTGGTTTAGAATTTAGATCAGATAAATTTGAAGATGACAGGGATCCAAGATTAGATGGCACTATAAAATATACAGATAAAGATGGCGATACATTTCCTTTTGTCAGTGATGTAATGAATTCTAGTCCTACACCTGATAATTCTGGAAAAAGGGATGTATTTTCTGTTTATGCAGAATTTTTAGTACCTCTTGTATCTGAGGAAATGAATATATCCTTAATAAGGTCATTAAATTTACAAATTGCTGGTAGGTATGAGGATTTCTCAGATATAGGTTCAAAATCAGTACCAAAAATAGCCATTGGATGGGAAGTTACTAAGGATTTATTTATAAGAGGCAGTTTATCAAAGGGTTTTAGAGTTCCTAATTTAATACAAATAAATGAAAGTATTGTATCAAGACAGTTATCTAGAGATGACGCATATTTATGTCTTCAACAGATAAGATCCCAAGGTCAAATTGATGACTGCGATTATTCTATTCAAAGAGTAGCCCAAGGCAGTAAGAAACTTAAGCCTGAGAATTCGACAAATACTTCAATAGGATTGATTTATAACCCTAGTTTTGTAAAAAATTTGAATTTCTCCCTTGATTGGTGGGAAATTGAAAAAGAAGATACTATAGGTTTATTTGGAGAAAATAATTTAATCTTATCAGACCTGATCTTACGCTTAAATAGTAATGATATAAATAACTGCTCAAATGTTAAATTTAATGAAAATATAATTAGAGAAAGTATTGATCCATCTGAGGCAGAATCTTTCTTGAATGTGGGTTTGTGTCCAGTTGGAGCGATAACAAGGGTAGAAGATTTTTATCGAAACTTAGATACAAGAATTATTAGTGGCTTTGATTTGGGTATTGATTATAATTTTTCATCTAGATTTGGATTCTTTAATATATCTGTTAATGCTACTAAGATTGACAAATTTATTCAAAAAGCTGGTCCAGATGTATCTGAGTTATTAGAAGCTCAGCAGCAAGGAATTGTTCCTTCAGAATTATCAATTCAAGGCTTTTCTGATTTATTAAAAAAAGATGGATCTCCTGAAATTCAAGCCAATTTAAAACTTTTATGGCAATTAAATAATTGGGGTGCTGGCTTATTTTTAAAACATACTGGCGATTTTGTTCAAACTCGTGTTAGAGCCAAAGATGGCGAGTACTGGACAATTGATGAATATAATAAAGTCAGCGGATATTTAGATTATACAATTAACAGAAATTCAAATCAGACAAGATTGAGATTTGGTATTAATAATATTTTTGATGAAAGAGCACCTCTTTCATCTGATATCTTTGGTTACTATTTTGATTTACATGATAATTTAGGTAGATACTATTATTTTGATATCAAATATAACTTCTAGAGATGAAAATAGTTCAAAATTATTCAGTACTTAAATATTTTGTTAACATTTTACCTATTTTGGTAATACTTTTATTTACCGCATTAAATGCAACTCCATCGAATTGTGAAACAGAAATTTTCAAAATTGATCGCGAATTCTTATCATCAAATTTTTCAAAATGTGAAGTTTTAAAAGAAAATTCAATTAGATTATATTTAAGCCCAGAAGATAACTCTGTTATTAATCCAAGCCCTTGGTTTGCCTTTAGAAAGTCAGCTCATAAGGAAGCAATTCATGTAGAATTATTATATGAGAAATTTGAGCACAGATACCATCCTAAGGTAAGCAATGACCTTATTAATTGGAAAAAAATCGACATGGATAATATTAAGATAGAGGATAATGGCAAAAAAGTTATTCTAACTTTTAAGGCTAATAGTGATTATACATATATTTCTGCTCAGGAAATATTATCATCTGTGTGGTATGAGACTTGGTATAAAATGATAAGAGATATTAAGAATGTTACTATATCTGAATTAGGTAGTACTTCAGTAGGTCGTTCAATTAATAAAATCTTAATAGGAAATGATTTAGAAAATCCATATATTTTATTAATTGGCAGACAACATCCTCCAGAAATTACTGGTGCATTTGCTTTAAAAGCTTTTATCGAGCAAATATTGGATGATAATGCTCTATCGAATGATTTTTTGAGTAATTATAATATTATAAGCTATCCTTTAGTGAATCCAGATGGAGTAGATTTAGGTCATTGGAGGCATAATTTAAGAAAGAAAGATTTGAATAGAGACTGGGGTTTTTTTTCACAAATAGAAACTTCAATAATCTATGATGATATAAGAAAAATTTTAAACGATAATAAAATTGTTCTTATGATTGATTTTCACTCTACATTTAAAAATATTTTTTATATTCAGGATGAATCAGAGACTGCCGGATATAATTTTGCTCAAGCTTGGCTTTTGAAAAATTTATCAGATAAAAGTAATTATAAATTTACAATTAAGCCTACAAAAAATGTCAATAATGGAGTAGCAAAAAATTATTTTAATTCTTTATATGGCATACCTGCAATTACATTTGAGGTTGGCGATAACACTGATAGAGAAACTATAATTAACTCCTCAAAAAACCTTGCTGACTCTATGATGCTCTTACTTTTAGAGAATAAACAAGATACTTGATTTAATAATTTTTACTACCATATAAATAGATTATTCAAGGTCCTTCAATGCAAAATGTAGCAATAATTGGAACAACTGGCTCTATCGGAAAAGCTTTCTTAGAATACTATGTATCTGATAATACTACAGATAAAGTGTATTCTATTTCTAGATCTAAAAATAATGTTGAAGATAAAAAAATTGTCAATCTAGATCTAAATCTCACTAATAAAAATGATTATGCGAAGCTTTCATCCTTTATTCCAAAAAATAGTTTAGATAAAGTTATTATTGCATCTGGAATTCTTCATGATGATGATCTACAGCCTGAAAAAACAATATCATCCTTAGACTTAGATAATTTTCAAAAAATATTTAGTGTAAATGCTTTTGCACCAGCTTTACTCCTCAAGATTTTTTTTCCTCTTATTAGAAGGAATGAAAATGCCTTAATTGGTATTTTATCTGCAAGAGTAGGTAGTATATCTGATAATAGAATTGGAGGTTGGTATGCCTATAGAGCCTCAAAGGCGGCTCTCAATATGATAATTAAGACTGCAGCAATTGAATTGGCAAGAAAGGATAAGACTGCAAAATTAATAGGCCTTCACCCTGGGACTGTCGACACAAATTTATCTAAACCTTTTCAAGGAGGAACGCCTAAAGGAAAGATTTTTACACCATCCCAGTCCATTAATTACTTAACAAAGGTTATAGATAGCACAACTCCTCAAGACACCGGTAAGATTTTTGATTGGGAGGGTAAGGAAATTACTGCATGACAAAGAGAATTATTCACATATTTAAGAATGATCTTCGCTTATCTGATAATCCATCACTTACAGAAGCATCTAAGGCTGGTAATATTATTCCAATTTATATTGTTGATGAGACTGACTTACATACTGATTCTGCTCAAAACTGGTGGTTACAAAAATCATTAGAAAAATTAAAAAAATCTTTAGATAACAACCTTTATTTTTTTAAGGGCGATTATAAAGACATTATTACTTCAATTATTTCAAAAAATGACATTCAAGGTGTTTATTGGAATCGATCGTATGACCCATATTCTATTCAAAGAGATAAAGATCTAAAATTATATTTAGAAGAAAATAATATTGAAGTTAAAACATTTAATTCATTACTTTTATGGGAGCCGTGGCAAGTTGCAAAGCCAGACGGATCCCCTTATAGAGTATTTTCTCCATTTTATAGAAAGGGTTGCTTGAATCAAAAGGAACCAAGATTTCCATTACCCCAACCAAATCAGATTAATTATTTTAAAATTAATGGTTCAAAGGATATTAAATCCTTAAATCTTATAAATGGTTTTAACTGGTATGATAAACTTAATGAACATTGGGATATTGGCGAAAAAGCAGCTCAAAAAAAACTATCTTTATTTCTCGAAGATGGCATCGATGATTATAAAGATGGAAGAAATTTTCCTTCTAAAAAAAATGTCTCTAGGTTATCACCTCATATTAGGTTTGGAGAGATATCTCCTAATCAGATCTGGTATGCCGCTAGGTCACTAAAAGAAGATAGGAATATAGATCATTTTTGTAGTGAATTAGGATGGAGAGAGTTCTCTTATTATTTACTTTATCACTTCCCGTTTATTGAAAAAGAAAACCTTAATAAGAAATTTGATAATTTTCCGTGGACAAATAATTTGGAATATTTACAGGCTTGGCAGAGAGGTTCTACAGGATATCCAATTATTGACGCTGGCATGAGAGAGTTGTGGGAAACAGGTTATATGCATAATAGGGTAAGAATGGTTGTCGGATCTTTCTTAGTTAAAAATTTATTAATTCATTGGCATTATGGACATGCTTGGTTTAACAACTGTCTCGTTGATGCAGATAAGGCTAATAACACTGCTGGCTGGCAGTGGATTGCTGGAAGCGGAGCTGATGCTGCACCATACTTTCGTATCTTTAACCCCATAACCCAAGGACAAAATTTTGACGAAGATGGCATTTATACAAAAAAATGGATTCCAGAATTGTCAAAATTACCAAATAAATATCTTTTTAATCCATGGGAGGCATCTTCGGATATTTTAAATGAGGCCGATTTAGAATTAGGAAAAGATTACCCTTTGCCAATTGTTGATATCAAGGAATCCAGAAGTATTGCTTTAAAAGCTTTTGAAACAATAAAAAATAAGTCATGAAAAAGGAACTTTTGATTATTTTAGGAAATCAACTATTTCCTATGAACAAATTGAAAACAATAGGTTGTGACAATATTTTTATGGCTGAAGATATCGGTTTATGTACATATATTAAGCATCATAAGCAGAAAATTGCTTTCTTTCTAACAGCAATGCGAGATTACAGAGATGAATTATCTGCAAACCAATATAATGTTTTTTATCAAGAAATTGATAGCAAATACAAAAAATTAACATACATAGAAAAACTAGATAAAGTAATTCATGAACAAGATATTAATGAAGTTAAGTTTTATGAAATTCCAGATAAATTATTTCGAAATGAATTATTAAATTATTTAGAAAAAAATAAAATCAAATACTCGATCTTAAGGAGTCCAATGTTTTTGATAAATCATGAAGATTATGAAGATGTAATATCTAATAAAAGATTGTTCATGGCATCATTTTATCAAAAAATGAGAAGAAAATTTAATATTCTTATTGATAATGAAGGTAAACCAATAGGAGGTAAGTGGTCTTTTGATGAAGAGAATAGAAAGAAACTCCCTAAAGATACTAAAATTATTGATTTACCAAAAGTAGATGCATCTAATAACTTTGAATACATTCAGAGATTAGTAAATAATCTTTTTAGTAATCACCCTGGTAAATTACAAACAATATGGCTTCCCACAAATAGAAAAGAAGCACAAAAATGGTTCAAAAACTTTTTGAAATTAAGATTTTCAAAATTTGGAGATTATGAAGACGCTATAGATTCAGATGAGATTTTTTTATTTCACTCAGTTATAAGCCCTTTAATGAATATCGGTCTTTTACTACCTAATGAAATTCTAAATGAGGCTATAAAATATGCAAAAGATAAATCAATACCATTAAATTCCCTTGAAGGTTTTGTTAGGCAAATTTTAGGCTGGAGAGAATTCATCAAAGTTGTCTATGAGTTGAAGAGTGATGAGCAAGAGAATTCAAATTTTTTTTCAAATGAGAGAAAGCTCAAATCTTCTTGGTATGATGGTTCAACTGGTATCGTCCCTTTAGATAAAGCAATTAGTGATTGTATCAATTATGGATACACCCATCACATCAATAGATTAATGGTAATTTCAAATATAATGAATTTGTGCAGAGTAAATCCTAAAGAAATATATAATTGGTTTATGGAAATGTCCGTTGATTCTTCTGATTGGGTAATGGGTCCTAATGTATATGGTATGAGTACTTTTTCGGATGGAGGATTAATGTCAACAAAACCATATATTTGCGGATCAAATTATATACTTAAAATGAGTAATTTTAAGAAAGACGAATGGTGTGACACATTAGATGGGCTTTACTGGAAATTTATTGATGACCATAGACAGTTTTTTAGCTCTAACCCAAGATTGTCATTAGTAGTAAGATCGTTAGATAAAATAAAATCTGAAAGAAAAGAAAAAATATATAAATCAGCTAATAAATTTATTGAACAACATACAGTGAAATGAGAAAATCTCTACCAAATAAAACTTGTCCAATTTGCAATCTTTCTTTTGATTGGAGAAAAAAGTGGAAAAAGAATTGGGATGAGGTACGCTATTGTTCACAGGCATGTAGAAGTAAAAGGTATCAACTAAAAAAAAGGATTAAATTTGCTGAATAATATATTTAACTTTGAGAACACTTATATGAATTTGCCTGATGAATTTCATTCATATGTGAAGCCAAGAAAAGTAATATCACCAAAATTAGCAATTTTCAACGATGACCTTTGTACTGAGTTAGGATTTAATTTTTCGACACTTAAACCTGAAGAAATATCAAACTTACTCAGTGGAAATATAATTCCAGAAGGATCCTCCCTTATTGCACAAGCTTATGCTGGCCACCAATTTGGCCATTTTACAATTTTGGGAGATGGAAGAGCAATTCTATTAGGCGAGCATGTGTTAGGCGATAAAAGATTTGATATTCAGTTCAAAGGATCAGGTCCAACACCTTACTCTCGAAGTGGTGATGGATTAGCTGCAATTGGACCAATGATGAGAGAGTATATTATTAGTGAAGCTATGCATTATCTTAATATTTCCACATGTAGAAGTCTTGCAGTAGTTGAAACTGGAGAAAATGTTGTCCGAGAACAAAAATATCCAGGCGCAATATTAACTAGGATTTCGAAATCACATATTCGTGTTGGAACATTTCAGTTTGCTGTTATTCAAGAAGATAAAGATTTGGTAAATAAACTTTTTAATTACACAATAGAAAGACATTTTCCAAATCTTATAGAGTCTAAAAATAAAGCACTTGATTTTTTGTATGCAATAATTGAGCAGCAGGCAGATTTGATTACTAATTGGATGAGAGTAGGCTTTATTCACGGGGTAATGAATACTGATAATGTTGCATTATCTGGCGAGACAATTGATTATGGTCCTTGTGCATTTATGGATCATTATGATCCTTTGACCGTATTTAGTTCTATTGATCATCAAGGAAGATATTCTTTTGCCAATCAACCTATAATTACTCAATGGAATTTAGCTAGATTAGCTGAAACAATATTACCTTTATTAAGTGATAAACATGAAAATTCTCTGAAATTGGCTGAAGAGGCTATAAATACCTTTGCAGATTTATACCAAAGTAAATGGCTTAATATGATGAGATTGAAAATAGGATTAATAGCTAAAGAAAATGAAGATAAAAGTTTAATAAGTGAATTGTTAGATATTATGCAAAAACATAAAGCTGATTTTACAAATACATTTAGTTTATTAAGTGAAAATACTTTGCCAGATGTAGAATTATTTAAAACTGATGAATTTTTGTTTTGGTATAAAAAATGGAAAGTAAGATTAGAAAAAGAGTCAAAAAGTTTTGAAGATATGAGAAAGATTATGGAGACTAATAATCCAAAAATTATTCCTAGAAATCATTTAGTTGAAAGAGCTTTAAAAAAGGCTGAAGAGGGTGATTTAAGAACAATTAAAGAATATATAAAAATTTTGAAAAATCCTTACGACTCTCAAATAAATATAGCTGATGAATACTTTATGCCACCAAATGATAATGAAAAAGTATTACAAACTTTTTGTGGTACTTAAACTTGAAAAGCTAAATTACTGTCTTGTTGTTTAAGGATATTATCCCAAAAACTTTCATGATCAAGTCGCAACAGAATTGATGGATTTTTTAATGCTGAATCTGGAGTACGATGCAATAATCCCGCGGCTCCACCACGAAAAATAGCAACATTAAATGTTTTTATTGATTTAATTTTTGAACTATCTTTAACAATTTTTTCATTAGGAAGCCCTTCTTCAAATGCAACTCGGTTAGCGATTTCATTAGGAAGCCATTCTGTGCCTTGACCCATGTAAGTTACAAGTAAACGCATTGGAACATTATCAATATGATATCGACTACAGCCTCTTTCTGTCCCTAGACAAAAACTAATTGATTTACTATTTAGAGTATCACAAAATATTTGGCAAATTTCTGACATATCAGAAACCCATGTTTTGTAAAAAGAGTTTGTTTGTGAATTTAAAGGTATAATATCTCTAAGAATCTTTTTTATATCTTCGCTACTATTTTTTTTAGAAATTTTACCTATAACTCTAAAAGGTTCATGCATTATCTCTCGAAAAAATGAATCAGAATTACTCATATTTTTTCTTTCTAGTTCGATCAATTGATACTCTTGCTTAGAAAATTCTGATATTTTCTCTATATCATGTATTTTTAGAAAACTCATTATTAGGGCCTTTAGAGATCTTAAATCTTATTTAATAATTGAAGTTATAACAATTAATAATTTAATAATTTTTTTAAATTATAAATTTATAGAATTGGTAAAAGTGGATCACCTAAGAAATATTAGGTGATCCAAATTTTTTAATCAAAAGAATATGTTAGACGAAGACCATAAGTATCAGGAACTCCACCCCATGTAAGGCTGGTTAATACATTGTCTAAAGCAAAATCATGATAATCTTCATCAGTGATATTCTTACCAAAAACAGTTAACTTAAGCCCACTTTGTGCAAAGGTATATGAAACACTTGCATCAAGTAATCCATATGAGTCAGTTTTAATTGCCTCTGTCATAAGCGCATTGTTATAGAAGTCATCTGTATACGAATAAGAAATTCTGAAATCTAACTCAGCACCATTTGCAAGAGGTTGAAAATAATTTGCCATAATATTGTATGTCAATTCAGGAACTCTCTCAAATTTAAGTGCTGCTGCTGCTATTGGATCGGTAACAGGATCGTATCCCCTAACACCATCAGCATCAAAGCCAAGAAATTCATCAAAACCCGCATCTGTATAACCTAATGATCCTTCAATGCTGAATTGGTCTGTTACACTTAATTTAGTTTCAATTTCGATGCCTTCAATTGTCGCTTTAGCAGCATTTATTAGTCTCTGTATGCGACCACTTGGACAGGTATCAATGTTAACATCACACTCTTCAAGTGCTAATTTTTGAATATCATCATAATCTGCTTGAAATAAAGCAACATTGAAAAGAACTTTACCATCATTAAATGTCGATTTTAAACCTAATTCAATGCTAGTAACTTCTTCGGGACCGGGCTGACTGTTCAAGAAAGAGTCAATAGTTCTTGCTCTAGCGTCAAAAGAACCACTTCTGAATCCTTGTGTATAGCTAGCATAAATATTTACATCTTCATTCAATGAGTGAGTGACTGCTATTTTTGGCGTTGTGTCATCGTATGTTCCGCTTCTCATTAAACCTGAAGATGGTCCAGAACACGAACTAAAGTCTTTTTCACATGAGCCAATAGCATTAAAAATTACATCTTTTGATTCTTCTGTCCATCTTGCCCCAAGAGTAATTTTTGTTTTATCGTTAATTAAGTAGTCTAGTTCAGCGAATATACCAATACTATCGTGGGATAGCTCAGTAACACCTGCAATATCTGCTACACCAAAATCTCTTCTTTCTCCAACGAACATTTCTTGTTCAAAATAACTAACCCCTAAAACATAATCTATATTTTCTGAGTATGAACCAGCATATCTTAACTCAAATGTCTGTTGTTCTTGCTCTTCATGGTTATTAGGGAAATGGAAAAGAGTAATTGGTGATCCATCAAAATCTGTACTTGAGTCGTATGTTAATTCACGATATGAGGCAATACCAGTCAATATACCTGAGTCAGTTTGTAAATTAAACTCACCAATAAAAGTATCAATTTCAAGGTCATTACCACCCATTAAATTATGATTAATTTCATATCGATCTTCTGGAGGAGTATATCCAAATAGTTGTGTTCTTCTAAGGGCATCATTATTGACAAAATTTCTACTATTTGCTGTACCACTCTTATCAGATAAGAATTCACCAATAAAAGTTATATCTAAATTCTCTGAAGGCTGAATTAATAACATTGGTCTTATGATTGTTAGATCAACATCAGGTTTTGTACCTGACTCACCTTGGCCAGTTTCATCATATCCTCTTGCTATAGCGCCTACTGTAGGAACCATAGAACCACCATTATTGTCTTTCCAATATCCATCTCTCTCTCTAGACATAACAGCAATTTTTGCAGAAACTGTGTCACTAATAGGACCTTCAACACTTAATGATAGATCTCTTCTACTATAATCTCCAACAGTTACATCTACTTTGGCTCCAAATTCGCCAGTAGGTCTTTTTGTTCTTACAACTATTGCGCCACCAGTTACATTTCTTCCAAGAAGAGTACCTTGTGGGCCTCTTAAAATTTCAATAGATTCTCTATCGAACATATCTAAATTAGCACCAACTGGGAAACCCAAATAAACTCCATCTACAATAATACCTACTGTTGGATCAAGTGATCTTGTTGTACCACTTACACCAATACCTCTGATTAAAAAATTAGGCGTTCCAGCAAAAGTCGCTGAAGGATGAAGTGTTGCATTCGGAACCATTCGACCAATATCTGTTAAATCTAAAGACTCAGAATCTATAATTAGTTGTTCACTTATTGCTGTAACACTAACAGGTAAGTCTTGTGCAGCAATTGCATTTGCACGCTTTTGTGATGTAACAATAATTTCTTCAATACTTGAATTTTCAATTTCTTGACCAAAAAGTTGTGTATTAAAAATTAATATTGCTATTAATAAACTAGATATTTTTTTCATATTTGTCCTCCCCAGAGAAAATAGAATCAATTAATATTGTTTCGAGAATATTACTTAAAAATTCACCTATATCAAGTAAAAATTGGCGGAGAGAGCGGGATTCGAACCCGCGAGACGATTACTCGCCTACACGCTTTCCAAGCGTGCGCCTTCGACCGCTCGGCCACCTCTCCAATAATTTATATGTTTATTCATCATCAAACTTTAGAGCTGAAATAAATGCTTCTTGCGGAATATTAACCTGGCCAAATTCTCGCATTTTCTTTTTACCTTTTTTTTGTTTCTCTAGTAATTTCATCTTTCGTGTTACATCTCCACCATATAATTTGGCGGTCACATCCTTTCTAAAAGGAGGTATTGTTTCTCTCGCTATTATTTTACCACCAATAGCTGCCTGCACTGGAATTTTAAATTGATGACGAGGTATAAGATCTTTTAATTTTTTACACATTGTTCTGCCTCTGTTAAATGACCTATCCGCATGAACTATTACAGATAAAGCATCAACAGACTCCTCATTAACTAAAACTGACATTTTAACTAGCTTTTCTGGTTTATAATCTTCCATTTGCCAATCAAAGCTTGCGTAACCACTTGATACTGATTTTAGTCTATCATAAAAGTCGAAAACAACTTCATTTAGAGGTAAATCATAAACGACCATTGCTCTTGTGCCTGCATATGTTAGGTCAACTTGATGACCTCTACGTTCTTCGCATAATTTTAGAACTGCACCTAAGTACTCATCAGGAACTAATATAGTCGCTTTTATCCAAGGTTCTTCAATAGTCTTAATGTTAGTTACTTCGGGCATATCTGCTGGATTATGAAGTTCAATTACATCACCGTTAGTTAAATGAATTTTATATATAACTGATGGAGCAGTCGTTATTAAATCTATATTAAATTCCCTTTCTATTCTTTCTCTAACTATTTCCAGATGTAGTAGACCGAGAAAACCACATCGGAATCCAAACCCTAAAGCTGCAGAATTTTCTGTTTCATACTGGAAGCTTGAATCATTAAGGCTAAGTTTTTCTATGGAGTCCCTAAGATCCTCAAAGTCTCCACTATCAGTAGGAAATAAGCCGCAAAAAACTGATGGTTGAGATGGTCTGAAGCCTTTAAGAGCATCTTTACATGGCTTTTGAAAATCAGTAATTGTGTCTCCAATTTGTGTATCAGAAACATTTTTTATTCCTGCAATTATATATCCAATCTCACCTGCTTGTATTGTTTTAAGAGGAACTTTTTTAGGTGTAAAAATACCAACTTCATCAATTGTATAGGAGCTATTAGTTCCCAGCATTTTTATTTTTTGTCCTTTTGATAATGCCCCTGCAATAACTCTCACAAGAACTACAACTCCAAGATAAGAATCATACCAGCTATCAACAAGCAATGCCTTAGAAGTTTCCGATGTATCTTCTTTTGGTTGAGGCAGTCTTTCAATTAGAGCATCAAATATATCTTCTATACCCTCACCAGTTTTAGCAGAAACTTTAATTGCATCACTAGCATCAAGTCCTATTACTTCCTCAATTTGGCGGCAAACTCTATCTGGTTCAGCAGCAGGTAGATCTATTTTATTGATTACAGGAATAATTTCATGATTTAGGTCAATAGCTTGATAAACATTTGCTAATGTTTGAGCCTCTACACCTTGAGCAGCATCCACTACAAGAATTGAGCCTTCACAAGCCGATAAAGATCTATTAACTTCATATGAAAAATCAACATGGCCAGGTGTATCGATAAGATTCAATTGATACTCGTTAGAATTATTATCTTTATAATTTAACCTAACTGTTTGAGCTTTGATTGTAATGCCTCTTTCTCTCTCAATATCCATGGAGTCTAAGACCTGATCTTTCATTTCTCTTTCGGACAAACCACCGCAGAATTGTATTAATCTATCAGCGAGGGTTGATTTACCGTGATCAATATGTGCAATAATTGCAAAATTTCTTATATTCTTAGTATTTTGCACTTTTATTTATCCCCTATAAGCTTCTTAGTTTTCCACTTGTGGCTTTTTCAATAGCTTTAATTATTTTTTCACAAATAGTGTCTATTTCACTATCCTTTAAAGTCTGTTTTTTTGGTTGAATAGTAACTTCTACTGCGAGGGATTTTTTTGAGTTTTCTATGATAAATTGATCAAAAAGTTTGATATCATCAATAAGATCAATATTACATGAATTTATAGCATCAATTAATGTTGATGAGTTTATATTAATTGGTATATCAAAAGAAAAATCTCTTTTTACAGCCTGTAAATTATAGAAAGTAAATTCTTTGATATCATTTTGAGTATCCATAAATTTTAGCATCGTATCTAAGTATATTTCGAACCCTACACATGAAGGAATATTAAGGTTCGATATGATTTTTGGATGAATTTCACCAAAGGAAGCCAAAATTTCTCCTTTTCCAGAAACTATATTTGCTGATCTTCCGGGATGATACCAATCTAACCCAGGAATATTATGTGTGATTAAATCATTTGTAATATTAATTAGATCAAAATAAGAAAATACATCACTTTTCACATCAAAAACATCTACTTTTTCATTACCTTGCCAATGTCTCTCTGTGCCCGTTGATTTATATATTCCGGTTCTTAAACCAGCGGCAATTGAAGTTTGTTGGCCGGGTTTTGGTCCATTAAAACCTGGTCCAATTTCATAAATTCCTAAATCATTAAATCCTCTATTTTTATTTTCACGAAAATTACTTATCAAAGAAATTAATGGTGATGCCCTCATATCTGATAAGTCTTCAGATATTGGATTTAATAGTTGTATGGGCTTTCTATCCTTAGGTGATAAATCAGAAAACTCAGAACTAACAAATGAATAAGAAATATTTTCTATTAATCCTCTTGAAGCAAGGTTTCTTCTAATTAAATTTGTATTTTTTTGCGAATTAGTAAGTATAGCTTTTGAGGGTTGGTCAGAATTTTTAAGTGGAATAGACTCAACATTATTTAATCCATAGATTCGGATTACTTCCTCTACAATATCTATTGGTAAACTAACATCGGGCCTCCAGGAGGGAACTGTTATCTTAAAATTTTTATCAATCTCAAAACCAAGCGACAAAAGTATTTTTTTTATATCTTTTGAGGAAATTTTTATTCCAGAAATTTTTTCAATTAATTTTATATCGAAATTTATTTCGTTATTCTTAAAATCTTCATGTAAAGCAACACTTGTCTTACCAGCTTTTCCACCACATATATCTAGAATCATTTCTGTAGCTATATCCAGTCCTTCTAAAACAAAATTTGGGTCGGTACCTCTTTCAAATCTGTATCTTGCATCAGAATTAATATTTAATTTTCTTCCCGTTCGTGCAATGTGAATCGGATCAAAGTACGCAGATTCTAAAAATATATTTTTTGTGTCTAGTTCTGAACCAAATTCTTCTCCACCAATTATACCTCCAATGCCAAGAGCTTTTTCATTGTCTGCAATTACACATGTTTCTTCATCTAAGATATATTCTTTACCATCAAGAGCTTTAATTTTTTCACCTACTCTTGCAAGCCTTGCTCCTATATTTTTTGATATCAGATCCGAATTATATGCGTGAAGAGGTCTTCCTCGATCATATGTCAGAAAATTTGTTATATCTACGACAGTATTAATGCTTCTAAGACCTATTTTTTCTAAACGGTTTTTCAGCCAGTCTGGGCTTTTTTTATTTTCAATACCTTCAATCAGTCTACCTGTAAAGATGTTACAGAAGTTATTCTTTTTAGTAGATTTTGTGTAAACAGTAATACTTCCCTCATGACTTTTAAAAGTATTTATTTTTGTTGCTTTAAGTTTTCCAAGCCCCTTAGCGGCTAAATCTCTGGCGATACCAACAACACCAAGACAATCAGGTCTATTTGGTGTAATTGCAATTTCGATTATAGGATCAAGATCCTCTAATACTTTTGAGGCTTTATCCCCTGCCTTGCCTTTTTTTATCTCAATTATACCTTCGTTTTCATTATCAATATTTAATTCATCTCCCGAACAAAGCATTCCGTATGATACGATATCTCTAATTTTAGTTTTTTGAATAACCATCTTAGATTTTGGTATTATACTTCCTAAAGGAGCATATATTGTTAATAAACCCTCCTTTGCATTTGGAGCGCCACAAACTACTTCTTTTGTTTCATTTCCTATATCAACTTTACAAATGCGAAGACGATCAGCGTTAGGGTGTTTTTCTGAGGTTAATATTTTTCCAACTATAAAATCTTCTAAATCTTTTTCTGGATTGATGATGTCTTCCACTTCCAAGCCAATTTCAGTTAGATTCTCAGTGATTTCATCTAGTGAGGAATTAGTTTCCAAATGCTCTTTAAGCCAAGATAAAGTAAACTTCATTTCTTTAATCCTCTAGATAATGTCGGAATATCTAAGGCTGAGAAACCGTAATGCCTAAGCCATCTGATATCTCCACTAAAGAAAGTTCTTAAATCTGGGATACCATATTTTAATTGTGCTAAACGATCTAAACCAAAACCAAAAGCAAATCCTTGATAAATGTCAGGATCTATATTTGCTGATTTCAAGACATTAGGGTGAACCATACCAGCGCCAGCGACTTCTAGCCAGTCTGAACCTTCACCAATTTTCAAAATAGGTCCACTTCTATCACATAAAACATCTATTTCTAGTGATGGTTCAGTAAAAGGAAAATAACTTGGTCTCATCTGAATTTTTGTATTTTTAATCTCAAAGAAAGAGGATAAAAAAGTTTCTAGCGTCCACTTCAGGTGACCGAGGTTAGTTTTTTTATCAACTGACAAACCCTCAATTTGATGAAACATTGGTGTATGTGTTTGATCTGAGTCACATCTATAAGTCCTTCCAGGGGATATAAATCTAAAAGGAGGTTTTCCTTTTTCCATGGTTCTAACTTGAACTGGACTAGTATGTGTTCTTAAAACTGATTGTCCTTGGTCCTTATCAAATTCATCAAAATAAAAAGTATCATGCATTTGTCTTGCTGGATGTGATTCAGGAATATTGAGAGCATTAAAATTGTAATATTCTGTTTCAATATCTGGTCCATCAGCAATCTCATAACCAAGTGAACCAAAAATTTCTGTTATTTCATCTAAAACTTGAGAAACTGGATGTATTCTTCCATTCGTATTTTGGCTGGATTTTACAGGCAAAGTTACATCAATTTTTTCCTCTAAGAGTTTTTTGTTGAGTACTTGGTCTAAAAAAAACTCTTTCTTTTCTTGTATTTCTTCGAGGACTTTGTTTTTGAGGCCATTTATTTCAGGTCCTAATTTTTTTCTTTCATCCTGATCTAATTTACTTAGTTCACTAAGGAGCTTTGTAATTCTTCCTTTTTTTCCTAACTCTCTGATACGAATTTCTTCAACATTATCATCGCTTTCAGCTGATTTAATTTTTTGAAGTATTTCTTTTTTAATAGAATTTAAATTTTCCATAATTATTTCCTGATGCTCTAAATTGCATCAATAATTACATTAACATAAATTAAGATTTATTTTAATGCGGATGTAGCTTTATTCACTAAATCTTTAAATGTCTCAGGATCTGAAATTGCGATATCAGATAAAACTTTTCTATCTATTTCAATATTAGCTTTTGAAAGACCATTCATAAAATTTGCATAATTAATGCCATTTAATCTAGCAGCAGCATTAATTCTTTGTATCCATAATGATCTGAAATTTCTTTTTCTTTTTTTTCTATCTCTATAGGAATATTGACCTGCTTTCTCTACAGCTTGATTAGCTGCTCGAAAGGTATTTTTTCTTCTTCCAAAATAACCTTTTGCACTTTTAATAATCTTTCTATGTTTAGAATGGCTCGATGCTCCGCTTGTTACTCTTGTCATTATTTTCTTCCTTTATGAATATGGCAGGAATTTTTTTATAATCCTGCTATCTGGTTTAGAAAGAAGAGATGTTCCGCGCTTATTACGGATTTGCTTAGGTGTGCGCTTTATCATACCGTGTCTTTTACCGGTTTTAGCTGATATAATTTTTCCTGAGCTAGTAACTTTGAAGCGTTTTTTTACACCGCTTTTGGTTTTTAATTTGGGCATTTTGCATCTCCTATTTTTTAATAAAATTATAGTTTGGCATTCAATAATCAAACACGGCATGCCCTGCCGGAAGATTAGTTAAATTGGTTTATAATATTTTTTTAATTAATTCAACTAAAGAAATTTATTTTGGTGCTAATACCATTACCATTTGCCTTCCTTCAAATTTAGGAAGTAGTTCAACTTTAGCAAATTCGTCTGTTTCAACTTTAATTTTTTCTAGTAAATCTGTTCCCCTGTCTTGATGGGCCATTTCTCTACCCCTAAACCTAAGAGTAACCTTGACTTTATCTCCCTCACCAATAAATTTTTCAACACTTTTCATTTTTACATTATAATCATGTGTGTCGATATTTGGTCTAAATTTGATTTCTTTTACATCAATATTTTTTTGTTTCTTTTTAGCCTCGTTAGCTCTCTTTTGGGCTTGATATTTATATTTTCCATAATCAATAACTTTGCATACAGGAGGGTTTGCCTTAGGAGATATTTCAACCAAATCTAAGCCCTCTTGCTTTGCAAAGCTTAATGCTTCATCTATTGAAGTGATACCTTTTTTTCCACCTTTAGAGTCAATTAAAAGAACTTCATTTGCCTCTATTTGTCTATTAACTCTTGGCTCTTTTGAGCTAGACGAGTTACTCCTAAAATTTCTAGTTATAGATTTATCTCCATTTTTTATTTTCTTAATAAATTACTTTTTAGAAACATTTAATATTCTATCGTAAACATCAAGTGTTTTTTTACACATATTTTCAAGTGAAAAATTTTTATCAACATATTCTATCGCTCTTTTTCTTAAATTATTAATCTCATCACTATTAAGATTTAAGGCTAAATTAATTTTATTTTTTAAATCTTCCATGTCATTATTTTTAATCCTAAAGCCTGTATTATCTTCACCTTCTTTTATTGTTTCAGTCATGCCTCCATTATTAGATGCTATAATTATTTTGCCAGCTGCCTGTGCTTCTATTGGCACTCTTCCAAATGGCTCAGGGATTATTGATGGGTATAATATTATGTCAGATACATGATAAGCAAGCGGCATATTTTCGAAATTCCCTAGTATTTTTATATAATTTGAAAGCCCTAGGGTATTAGATAATTTTTCTAAATTACTGATATATTTTTCATTGCCATCCTTATTACCAATAAAAATTATAGAAATATTTAATTTGGGATTTTCTTCAACAATTTTTGAACAAGCTCTTATTGCAAGTTCATGGCCTTTCCACCGTGAATATCTTGCAGGAAGGAGTATAACCTTTTGATCATCTTTAATAATCCATTTTCTTTTTAAATCTATTATTTCTTTTTCTGAAAAATTATTTGAAGTGTAATCTGAAGAACTTACTCCTCGAGGTATTATATCTATATTTGAGATATCATAACTGTAATTTTCACTTATTTTTTTAGCAGTATATTTTGAATTAGCTATAACAGCATTACCCTTAAGCATAATTGAATTATATTTTCTCTTAAAGAAAGACGAGTTTTCTGCATGACCATGCCATGTAGTTATGAGAGGAATATTTAATTTTTTTGAAGCATAATAAGCTGACCATGCTGGAGCTCTTGATCTTACATGAACTAGAGAAATTTTGTTTTCTAGAAAAATATTTTTAAATTTCTCAATATTTGTAAATATTTTATATGGATTTTTTTGATCTATTTTTCTTGTTAATACCTTAATTTTATTTTCTTTTAAATTCTCAATCATTCCTCCACCGCTTGTCAAAACAATAGGTTCATAATGAGTATTTTTTAAATAAGCTCCAATTTCTAGGACTGTCTTTTCTGCTCCACCTATTTCCATATTAGGTATAATCTGTATTATATTTTTAATATCAATCTGAGGCATTTAAATCCTATGGGTCAATCCTTCAAAAAATTATATACTAACAAGAGAGACTTTATAGCCTATAAAGAGCAAATTTATCATAAAAATAAAAAGAGTCTGTTATGGTTTGGAGGTTTAAATTCCGATATGAGTGGTACTAAAGCTCAATATCTTTCAAATTTTTCTAAAAAAAATAGGATTAACTTTTTTAGGTTTGACTATTTTGGTCATGGAAGATCCTCAAAGGAATTTAATAATTGTGTCATATCAGACTGGCTAAATAACGGTATCAAAATTATGGATCAAATAATAAATAATGAAGTTATTTTGATTGGCTCTTCGATGGGAGGTTGGATATCTACTTTAGTTTCATTGAAAAGACGAAAAAAAGTAAAAGGTTTAATTCTAATTGCACCAGCATTGGATATGACAGAAAACTTAATGTGGAAAAAATTTTCATTGAAAGAAAAAAAATTAATTAAATCACAAGGTTACATTGAGAGATATGTGGAGGATTACGATTCTAGTTATAGAATTACAAAAAAACTTATCGATGATGGAAAAAAACATCTTATTTTGAAAGATAAAATAAATTTAAATATTCCAATAAGAATTTTTCATGGTATTAAAGATAATTCTGTTCCCTGGAAATTATCTCTAGACTTAATGTCTAGTTTTTTATCAGATGATATCAATGTAAGTTTTAATAAAAATGGTGATCATAGTTTATCCAGTGATGGTGATCTAAAGAGTTTAGGCGAAGCAATCCTTGATGTTTACAATAACTAACTAAGAAATATCATTTTCCCATTCACTAATTACTGACCTGTCTTTTTCATTAATTATATATTTCTTTTTGATGTTACTTATTTCTTCATTGTTAAGCAGCTTCCTAACAGCCCAAATGGCTGCACCCCTAACCAATGGTGACTCATCTTTTAAATTATCTAATGCATCTTTTGACAAAGATCTATTATCAGAATTACCTATAGCGATTAAAACGTTTCTTATAAAACGGTCTCTGCCAATTCTTTTAATTGGTGATGATGAGAAAAAATTTCTAAATTCTTGATCACTTAATTTTGATAGTTTTGATAATTTTAGATCTTCTTCATTTTTGTTAGTTAGAAACTTTATTTCCTTAGATTTTGAAGCAAATTTATTCCAAGGACATATAGCTAGGCAATCATCACAGCCATATATTCTATTACCTATTTTACTTCTATACTCTAGTGGAATCTGACTTTTATGTTCTATGGTTAAATAGGATATGCACTTTCTAGCGTCCATTTTGTATTTATCTATAAAGGCATCTGTCGGACAAATTTTTAGACATTTTTTACAGGTTCCACAGTTATCTTCTTCCTTGTTATCCTCACTTATAAATACATCTAAAAAAATCTCTGATAAAAATAACCATGAACCATAATTCTTACTAACTATGTTTGAATGTTTTCCTTGCCATCCTATTCCTGCTACTTCAGCAATATTTTTTTCCATAACTGGAGCAGTATCGACAAAAACTTTTAAATTGCAGTTTAATTCTTTTGCTAACCAACCTCCAAATTTTTTTAAATTTTTTTTAATTATCTTATGATAATCTTCACCTCTAGCATACACAGAAATATTTCCGTAATCCTTGTTAATTAAATTTTCTAATGGATTTTTATGAGGACCATAATTGGATCCTAAAGAAATAACAGTTTTTACATCCGACCATAAATTTTCAGGAGATTCTCTCCTATGCTTGTTTTTAGCTAACCAATCCATTTCCCCATGAAAATTTGATTTGAGAAAACTATCTAAATTTTTTTTTACACTTTTTGGTAATTTTGGATTTGCAAAACCAATAACATCAAATCCTAAATCTTGAGATTTCTCAATTATAAGTTTTCTTTTCTTAGTTATTTCATCTTTATTAGAAATCGAGTGAGACATATTTTCCTCTTGGAGGGATGCTCATGATTTGATCAGTTAATAGTGACCTAAAGCTTGGTCTACTTTTAATTTTAGTATACCACTCTTTCAATCTTGGATACTTTTTCCAAGGAATATCTCCTAGATAATCTAAACAAGAAATATGAGCTGCAGCAGTAAAGTCAGCATTATTTACTTTTTCTGAAACTAGGCAAAATCTATCATTTAATAAATTTTCAATATATTTAAGATGGTAATTTAGATTATGAATCCCAACCTTAATTCTATCTAATCTCGGCAAACCCCCACCTTGTTCTAAATTAAGAAATTGTCTTTCAACTTTTTCGTGAAGAATAATTTTTAATACTTCTGAATGAAATTTGCTGTCGAACCAATCCATAATTCTTCGACATTCATTTTTTTCATTAATATCTTCAGGAAAAGTGGTTTCAAATTTTTCTTCCAAAAATTCAGTTATGGCATAATGACCGCAAATCTTAATTCTTTCGATGATCAAGACTGGTACATCACCAGAAGGATTAGTTCTAATGAATTCTTTTCTTTTTTGCCAAAATGCTTCTGTTATAAGGTCAGGATCAATATTTCTTTCTCTCAATAATAATCTTATTTTCCTACTGAAAGGGCATAAAGGATAATGATATAATGTCGCCATAGGTAGCACTCTTTTGAAATATTATTTTTTATAATAAATATATGCTGTATAGTTCTATATATTATTTTAACTTATTTTATTTAATTACCAAAGAATGATCGTATGACTATTACTATGTATAAAGGTGATTTACCCAAAAACCTTGATTTTGGAGATAGCGTTGCCATCGATACTGAAACCCTTGGATTAATTCCAGAGAGAGATCCTTTGTGCCTAATACAACTTTCTTCAGGTGATGGGACAGCTCATTTATTACAATTTGATAGAAGTAATTATGATGCACCTAATTTAAAAAAAATACTAAGTGATCCAAATTGTGAAAAAATCTTTCACTTTGCACGCTTTGATGTTGCCGTTATTAAACATTATTTAGACATTGATTGTGCTCCAATTTACTGTACAAAGATAGCCTCAAAATTAGCAAGAACATATACTGATAAGCATGGCTTAAAAGATATATGTAAAGAGTTACTGGGAATTGAGATATCAAAAAATGAGCAGACATCTGACTGGAGTTTAGAAGAACTTAGTGAGGAGCAAAAAACTTATGCAGCTTCTGATGTTCTACATTTACATAAATTAAAATCAATACTTGAAGATAAATTACAGAAAGTAAACAGAAAAGAGTTAGCGCAAGATTGTTTCAATTTTATTTCTACAAGAGCGTATTTAGATTTAAATGGATGGTCTGAAATCGACATTTTTAGACATTAGTTATGAATGAAATTAGATCTAAAAATCAGATAGATAAGATTAAAATAAAAAGGCTAAAGCTTATTTTACCGATTTTTATATTTATTTTTATCTTATTTATTATTTTTCAATATATCAGCACCAAAAAGGTTTTTGTTGTAGATGATACTGACATTGATAATTACTCCAGATTAACTTTTGATTCTACTTCTGGTGTTATTAAACCACTATTAACAGGAAATACATCTGATGGAAGTTTTTATAAATTAACTGCAAATAGAGCTAGTCCACTAGGACCCGAACTTAAAGATATAGAGTTAGAAAAAGTAAATTTAGAATTTTACAATAAAGATTTACTTACCATTAATTTATCATCTAATTTTGCAAAATATCTTGCATCAACTAACTCAGCTATTTTATTTGATAATCTTCAGGGAAAAACATTTGATGGATATTCATTTGTTGCGAATTCTGTATCAATGAATCTTGATTCATCTTTTATTTTCATTGATGGCCCAGTTATTGGGGGCAAAGACAATATAAATTTTGATGCAGGAAAAATCGAAGTTCATGATAAAGGGTCAAAAATTTTCTTTTCATCAGGTATTAGGTTAAAAATTTCAAAATCAACAAGTGAGTTAAAAGATGATTAGGAAAAACATTATAGGAATATTAATGCTTTTTTCTTTTTTATTCACAGATATTGGACTATCTGAAGAAGGTGATAATTTTTCTTTAGAGAGAGATGAGCCTTATGAAATTACTTCAGAAAATATGTTCATTGAAAGAGAACAAAAAACTATCGGTTTTTCAGGAAATGTTATTCTAAAACAAGGTTCTGCCTATTTAACTGCTGACCAAATTGAACTTTTTTTTAATAATAATTTTAATGAGAAAGGTTTTTATAAAATGTTAGCCTCTGGAAATATTTTAATTAAAAATAATGATTCAACCTCTATAACTGGTAATTTAGCAACTTATAATGTGAATGATGAGAAGATCATTATGACTGAAAATGTTGTGCTAAAAAACCAAATGTCTATGATTAAAGGAAACAAACTTATTTTAGATATAAATTCAGGAAAAATTGAGATTTTTGATGATAAACTTGACCAAGAGAGAGTCAAAGGGGTATTGGTAGATCAAAGTAATAAAGAGGAAGAATGAAATGGCCACTGAAGATCAAAAGCCTATTCTAGTTAAAAATAATGATGAAGGACTTATTATAAATAAAATAAGTAAATCATTTTCTGGAAGACCAGTTGTAAGAGAGGTAGAATTCCAATTTAAATGTGGTGAGGCTATAGGTTTATTGGGTCCAAATGGATCGGGTAAGACAACTCTTTTTTATACCATTATAGGCTTAATAAAACCTGACTCAGGTTCAATTATTTTAGATGGTGAAGATATTACCGATCTACCGATTTATAAAAGATCTAAGAATGGTATTGGTTATTTACCTCAAGAGGCATCTATATTCCGAGGATTGACTGTCGAAGAAAATATTAAAGCGATTTTAGAAATCTTAGAAGAAGACAAACAAAAAATAGAAGAAGAAATAGATCACTTATTAAAGGAATTTGATATTAATCATTTAAGAAGGACTCCTGCTTTATCACTTTCAGGTGGAGAAAGACGAAGAGTAGAGATTGCTAGATGTTTAGCCTCACATCCAAAATATATACTTTTAGATGAGCCATTTGCAGGTATAGATCCCATTGCAGTTGGTGAAATTAGAGAGTTAGTTTCACATTTGAAAGAAAGAGGTGTCGGTGTTCTTATTACTGACCATAATGTCAGAGAAACCCTTACTCTAATAGATCGGGCTGTCCTTATTCATGAGGGCTCAGTTCTTATTGAAGGTGAACCTAATGACATTGTAGGTAATGAAGATGTCAGAAAGGTTTATCTCGGAGATAGATTCTCTATATAATTTTGTTGTGAAGTTTGTTGATGATGTCATAAATTCTGTTAAATTTTGCTTTGTTAGGTATTTTGATTTTGAAGGTAGATCTTCAAGAGCAGAGTTTTGGCACTGGCAATTATTTAGGGTATTATTATTCCTATCACTAACATTTCTTGAAACAGTTTTATTTTCTGGACTTAATTTTACCTTTAATTTATTTCTTCTGATACCTGAAATTTCATTATCAATAAGAAGATTGCATGATATAAATAAGAGTGGTCTCTGGTATTTATTGACTTTTACTATAGTAGGGATAATTCCTTTGATTTATTTCTATTCATTAAAAGGTGATGTGAAGGAAAATAATTACAAATATTAATCTATAATAATGATCGATTTTTTGAAAAAAATATTACATATCTCAAAAATTTTCTTTAAAAATTTAATAAGTTTCATTTTATTTTTACCAAAATTATTGGCTGGTCTGATAATTATTGCAGGTATAGTATTTTTCATCCGATTTTCTTCATTAGAAGGGCCAATAGATGTCGAGGATGGTTCAGCGTTATATATTCCTATGGAAGGTTTAATAGTTGAGGAGAAGACATCAAATACAGATTTAGGGGATATTTTTTTTCAAGAAACAAATACGCCGCAAATTGATTTACATCAACTACTTAATACGATTGAGGGTGCCAAAAATGATGATAAGATTTTAGGAATCTTTATTGATTTAAGTGATTTTTTAGGTGGCTATCCTGCAGAATTACTTAAGATTACCAATCAATTAGAAGATTTTAAACTTTCAGGTAAATTTATAATTGCTTATTCAGACTTCTTTTCACAGAGCGCATATATTATAGCCTCTCCATCTACAGAAATTATCTCTTATCCATCAGGAGGAGTTTTGTTTCAAGGCTTTTCCTCAAAAAGACTCTTTTTTAAAGACCTTTTTGACAAAATTGGTTTGGAAGTAATTAATCTTTCTGAGGGTCAGTTTAAAACAGCATTTGAAAATCTAACTCTTTCATCAATGAGTGATGACGATAAGAATCAGCGCCTAAATCTTTTTAGCAATATATGGAAAGAGATTACTGATGTAATTGAAAGAAATAGAGAACTTAAACTAGGTTCAATTGATTATTATTTAAATAATATTGATAAGATACTTGAACAAAATGGAGGTGATTGGGGCAAAGCTTCAGTTGAGTATAAATTGATTGATAGTTTAGTAAAAAGGGGAGATTTAGAAAAATATTTCAAAGAAGAATACTCTAGTGATGAAAATGAATGGAAGTATGTTGATTATAGAAATTATTTTAAATCTAAAGAAAATAATGATGAAGAAAATACTGTTGCAGTTGTAAATATTTTAGGCCCAATTATTGATGGTTATCAAACTTCTGGTGCAGCAAGTGGAGATAATATTTCTGCTTTATTTGATAAAGCTATAAAAAATGATCAAATAAAAGCAATGGTAGTAAGGGTTAATACTCCTGGTGGCTCAGTATTTGCTTCAGAATTAATAAGAGATGCATTAATTCGTGTAAAAGAAAAAAATATTCCTATTGTAACATCTATGGGTGGCGTTGCCGCTTCAGGTGGCTATTGGGTAGCTGCTTCAACAGATTATATTTTTGCAGAAGATTTAACTATTACAGGCTCTATCGGAGTAGCTTCAGTAATATTTAATGCTGAAGGGACCTTTAACAAAATTGGATTAAATGAGGATGGAGTATCATCATCAGTATTTTCTGATACTTACAGGGGTATTTACTCAAAAAGACCTGACGAAAGATTAATTAATTTAAATAAAATTATTATTCAAAATATATATGATAAATTTATTAACTTAGTTTCTGAAGGAAGAAATATATCGATTGAGGATGTTAACAAATTGGCAAAAGGACAAGTATGGATCGGTAAAGATGCTCTTAAATTCAATTTAATTGATGAAATAGGGTCTTTGGATGATGCAATAGAAAAAGCAGCAAATTTAGCAGAAATAGATGAATATAATGTTAAAAGAATTTATAAGAAAAAAAGTCGCTTTTCTAATTTTTTACCATTTCTAATGAATGAAATCGGTATGAAAAACGAAATTATTAATAAGAATCTAGATATTGAATACAAGTTTGAAGATCTTTTTACTAATATAAGTAACTATAATGACCCTAAGGCATTGTATTATCTTTGTGGTACATGTTTATTTATTAATTAATCTTTCCACTTGCCTGCATAGAATTATACATTTATAAAACCACATTAATAATTTGGAGATATAAAAATGGCTGTCCCAAAAAGAAAAGTTAGTCCCTCTAGAAGAGGCAAAAGAAGGCTAGGTCATAAAACTAAGGCACCAACTTTTGTAGAAAATAAAGACTCTGGTGAGCTACATAGACCTCATCATATCGATCTTAAGACTGGAATGTATAATGGAAAACAAATACTTGCTCAAAAGGATTCTGAGTAAATATTTTGTTAAAAACATACCCTGACAATTTAAAAGGAGCTGTAATACTTTTAATTGCTTCATTAATTTGGGGTTCAACTTTTATACCACAAAAAATTGCCATGGACTTTTGGTCCCCTATTCAATTTACGGCAATAAGATTCCTGATTGGTGCATTTTTATTATTAACAATCCTACCAATTTTTGGTTTACCTCAAAAAATAGATTCAAAATCTTTGATAATTTATGGTTTGACCCTAGGAACTTTACTAGGATTTGCTGCGTTATTCCAACAGATTGGTCTTGTTACTACAACTGCCACTAATGCTGGTTTTTTTACTAGTTTGTATGTTTTATTGGTTCCAATTATAGGAATTCTTTTAGGTTCAGTACCACATTTTTCATTATGGTTAGCAGTTCTTATATGTATCATTGGTTCAGTACTTTTGGCCGTACCTGAGGGAAGTTTTATGGTAGAAAAAATTAATAAAGGCGACATATGGGTAATACTTGGCTCATTGCTATGGGCATTACATGTTCAAGTGCTTTCATATGGCGTTAAAAAAAATCCAATTATGTTATTAGCTATATTACAATTTTTATTCGCATCTATAGTTTTAATAATTTTTGGTTTTTTATTTTCTCCAAAAGAATTATTTAATTTCCCAAATCTTTTTGGAAATCCTCTAGTTTTAATCACTTTGCTATATTGTTCAATTGGATCTGTATGTATTGCTTTTGTGTTGCAAATGATTGGACAAAGGTATTCTCCTCCAAATGAAGCAGCAATAATAATGAGTACTGAAGCTATATTTGCAGCTTTTTTTGGATGGCTAATTTTATCAGAATTCTTTAATGCTAGAATTTTAACAGGTTCTTCTTTAATTTTCATTGGAATAATAATTTCACAAATTTATCCAATAGAAAAAATCAAAAAATCTAATTTTGAATAAGAAAAATAGCTTCCTCAGCAAATATATTTGCTGATTTATTTGGTTTTCCAGAAAACCTTTTCTGTTTGTTGGATGCAATGGTAACAGTTTGTTTAATTTTTAGATTCAATTCATCACATAAATTTATAAAATCAGATATTGTGCATAAGTGAATATTTTCTGTTTCAAACCATGTTGAGTTTAATTTTGAAGTTATTGGCATTTTGCCTTTTACTAAAAGACCGAGTCTTACTTTCCAGAATCCAAAATTGGGAATTGAAACAATAGCTCTTTTACCTATTCTTGTTAGTTCAGTAAGAATTTTTTTAGGCTCAAGTGTTGCCTGAATAGTTTGACTAAGAATAACATAATCAAAGGATTTTTCAGGATATAAGCCTAGATCCTTATCAGCATCTCCTTGAATAACTGATAAGCCTTTTGAAACACATTTGTTTACTTTTTTCTGATTAATTTCTAGCCCTTGAATTTTTGAGTTCTTATTTTTACTCAAAAAATTAAGTAATTCACCATTACCACAACCTATATCGATAACTTTAGAGTTATCTTCTACAAGATTAGCTATAAGGTCTAAGTCTTTTCTTAATGTAATCATAATTGTAGCTTTTTAATCATAATGATTTAAGAAATCCATCCAGACAAACATCAAATTCTGGCTCATCTAATAAAAATGCATCATGACCTTTATCGGAGTCAATTTCAACAAAACTTACATCAACCCCGCCGGCGCTGAGAGCCCTAACAATCAATAAGTTTTCAGATGTTGGATAAAGCCAATCTCCGGTAAATGATACAATTAGGAATTTTAAATTAATGTTAGTATATATCTCTGTAAGAGATTTTTTATGAGTTTTTTCCAAGTCAAAGTAATCCATTGCCCTTGTTATGTATAGATAGGAGTTAGCATCAAATCTATCAACAAATGTATGACCTTGATGTCTTAGGTAACTCTCAATTTGAAAATCAGCATCGAAACCAAAACCAAGATCTGTTTTATCCTGTAATTTTCTACCAAATTTCTTTGTTAGTGAAGCTTCAGATAAATAAGTAACATGAGCTGTCATCCTCGCAATTGAAAGGCCTTTTGAAGGATTAGTATTTTTGTCTTTATAATTTCCAGAATTCCAATTTACATCAGCCATTATTGCCTGACGACCTAATTCATGAAAGGCAATATTTTGTGCAGTATGTCTGGAGGAAGTAGCTATTGGAATTGCTGATTTCAATCTTTCAGGGTAGGAAGCAGCCCATTCAAGAGCTTGCATACCACCCATAGAACCACCAATTACAGAAACTAATTTTTCTATTCCAAGGTTATCTATTAACCTAACTTGAGCTTTAACCATATCAGCTATTGTTATTATCGGAAAATTTACTGCAAATACTTTATTGGTTTCAGGATTAATGGATGCTGGCCCTGTCGATCCCATACATCCCCCTAAGACATTTATGCATATAACAAAAAATTGACTAGTATTTATTGGTTTATCTTTACCAACCATTCTTTCCCACCAGCCCTCTTTCTTGGTGATTGGGTGTGAACTAGCAACATATTGGTCGCCTGATAGGGCATGACAAATTAGTATTGCGTTATCTTTTTTTGAATTTAATGTCCCGTAGGTTTTATATGCTATATCGTGACCATTAATTATTTGTCCACTTTCTAGCAATAATGATTCGGGATCATTATAAAATAAACAATCATTTTTTTTATGTTCTTCATTCATAATAATCCCGAATAAAATAATAGATTCTTGTAATTTAAGGAATTACATTTACTAGAATCTCCATCCATAGCCTATACTAATTGCTAATGGGTCAAGATCGACATCTGCTGTTGCAATTCCTGCAGCACCTGCATCTACAACTACATCTGTAGAAAGGTCATACTTTTTTATATCAATATTAAAATAATTATTTTCACTTAATATATAATCAAAACCAATATTTAATGCAAAGCCAACTTCATCTTTATAGCTAATGCCGACAGCATCACCAGGATTATCATCATAGAAAAAGGTGTAATTTACTCCAGCGCCAATATATGGAAGAAAATTACTTTCGCTATTAAAATGGTATTGTAAAGTAAAAGTAGGTGGTAGAACTTTTACAGTACCTAAATTAACATTACCTAATGCTGAACCAGCAACAGAAACATTATGCTCTGTTGTTCCAAAAATAGCCTCTATAGCAATATTGTCAGTGATAAAATACCTGATATCTAATTCAGGAACAGTATCATCATCCACTTTTGCCTCTCCACCAATTGAAACATTGGAATCAACATCTGGATCAAGATTGAGTACCTTGAGTCCAACAAGCCATTTACCTGCGCTTTTAAAAGAAGTACTTTCTTGTGAAAATACTGGATTATTTGTCAATCCAATAAATGTTAATAAACAAAATATAAAAAAGATTTTAATAAAATTTAATTTTTTCATTTTTTCCTCTCTTTAGTGCTTTAAGTAAATCTTGGGTGCACAATCTGAAAATCAAATACCCAGCCTTAAGCGGCCAACTCTGTTAAAATTAAGAAAATAAATGAGACCTAATTTTTGCCTTTTGGCCACATATATTACCACCTTCGCACGGTATGCAGGTTGGCAGGGATAATCCCTTTCTTAATGCACCTTGATATTTATATTATGAATAAAATAAAAGCAAACAAATTATGAATAGAAATAATTACCATTATTATGTTAGTTATTCTTCAGTGGAGGTTTTTTTGAAAGAAGAATTAAATAAACTTAGAGAAAAGATAGATTTAATAGATGATAGGATATTATCTTCGATATTGCAAAGAGCGGAAATTGTAAAATCAATTTCCTCAATAAAGGCAACAGAAGGAGTTGATATTCTTAAGCCTGGAAGAGAAATAGATTTATTAGAGAATTTATACAGTAAGGCTAATAATCATCTTGATGGTAAATCTATTTTGTATATCTGGAGAGAAATTATAAGCACTATAACAAATTCTGTTCAATCTTCTTTTGAAATTGTTGTAGCTGATAATCAAGGTAGTGAGTTAAGCAAAGAGGTAAGAAATTATTATGGATCAAAAGCAAAACAAACTTTTGATCATGAAAGCTCTAAAGTTATAAAAGAAATTTCAGAAAGTAAAAATCTCATCGCAGTTCTTCCAATAGAAAATGATTGGTGGTTAAATTCTTTACCAAAGAATATATATATATTTGGTTGTTTACCTGTATTTGAAAATGATTGTCTTGGATTTTTATTAGGCCAAGTTAACCCCGAAAGGGCTCGAAACAATAAAACCATTCTAGTATGCAATGAAGAAAGTAAAAATTGGATATCACAGAAATATAATTTTACAGTTCTATATAATATTCAAGATAAGTTTATGATATCAGTTGATGAATATTATGAAGATATTGAAATTAAAGATGTTTCTATCTTGGGAAGTTTTGGATATATAAAGACTGGATAGTAAAGTTATGAAAAAACCAGAACCAAAAAAATATTTAAATGCCATTAAAGGATATAAAGGCGGCCTAAGTAAGATTGAAGGTGTTGATAAAATTTATAAATTATCTTCAAATGAGAACCCCTTTGGGCCAAGCTCTAATGCAATTGCTGAGTATGCGAAAGTTTCAAGTGATTTAGGGCTATATCCAGACTCATCAAATGCAGCACTCAAATTGGCTATATCAAGTAAATATTCAATAGATAGCGATAGAATAGTGTGCGGTTGTGGTTCAGATGAAATCCTTCATTTGCTTGCAAGAGTTTATTTAGATGAAGGAAATCAAGGTCTAGTTTCAGAAAATGCATTTGCAGTTTACCCGCTTGCCATTCAAAGCTCTGGTGCAACAGTCGTTCGTGCGAAAGAAGAGAACTTTCAGCCAAATATCGATAATTTTATTTCATCATTAACCGATGAGACAAAGATTATTTATATTGCGAATCCAAATAATCCTACTGGAAGCTATATAAAATTTGATGAAATTGAGAGATTAAATAGATCTGTTCCTAATGATGTATTGTTTGTAATAGATGCAGCATACTCAGAATATGTAGAAGAGAAAGACTATTCAATAGGTTTTGAATTAGCAAAAGACAGTGAAAATATTGTGATTACAAAAACTTTTTCAAAGGCTTTTGGGCTAGCTGGCTTGAGAGTTGGTTGGGCATATTGCCCAAAAAAAATTGCTGAAAAACTAGATATTCTAAAAGTTCCATTCTCAGTAAATACGGCTGCACAAATGGCTGCGATAAGTGCTCTAGAAGACGATGATCACATTAATTTTTCTGTAGAGCATAACAGTAAATGGAAAAAAATATTAAATGATTGTTTTGCTGAAGTTGGTTTAATTGTGTATCCGAGTCAATGTAATTTTATACTTGTTGAATTTTTAGAATCTTCTAAATTTTCTGCGAAAGAGGCTTATCATCTATTAAGTTCTAAAGGAATAATTGTAAGAGAGATGGAAGAATATAATTTACCAAACTGCTTAAGAATAACCATCGGAAAAGAGGAAGCTAATCTGTTACTTATAGAAACAGTTAATGCTTTTAAAAAATAATATGGAGAATCCTTTCAAAAAAATAGCAATTATTGGCTTAGGGCTTATTGGTGGATCAATCGGATTAGCCGTTAAAAGGTTTAGTAATGAAATTTATTTACAAGGTTTTGCAAAAAGTGACTTAACAGTTAAAACTGCATTATCAAGAGAATTGGTGTCTGAGGCTTATATAGATTTGAGCCAAATTAATCGTGATATTGATCTAGTAATTTTAGCGACACCATTATCTTCATTTGCGAGTATAGTTAAAGAAATCTCGCCTAACCTTAAAGATGGATGCGTAATTACTGATACTGGTTCAGCAAAATCTAAAGTAATAATTGAGATTGAAAATATTCTACCTGAATCGATTCATTTTGTTCCAGGTCATCCAATAGCTGGTACAGAAATGTCAGGTCCAGAGGCAGGTTTCGCAGATTTATTTGATAATCGATGGTGTGTTCTTACTCCTTCAAAAATAACAAATTTAGATAAACTTAACGATGTTAAGGCATTTTGGGAAAATTTAGGTGCCATGGTTGAGATTATGGATCCAGAATATCATGACAAAGTTCTTGCTATAACCAGCCATATTCCCCATTTGATAGCTTACAATATTGTTGGTACGGCAAACGATTTAGCAAATGTTAATAAAAAAGAAGTCGTTAAGTATTCTGCTGGAGGATTTAGAGATTTTACTAGAATTGCTGCCTCTGATCCCATTATGTGGAGAGATATCTTTATTAATAACAGTGATGCAGTTTTAGAAATGCTGGATTATTTTTCTAATGATTTAGATAAATTGAAATCAGCGATTAAAGATAATGACTATGAATATCTTGAAAATTTTTTTAAGAAAACAAGGAATGTAAGAAAAAATATTATTGAGGCTGGCCAAGATACACAAAAAGTTGATTTTGGAAGAGGGGATTAATTTATTTTAATTTCGGTGCCCTTCCAATTGGAAGAGGTCCTAAAAGTGACATTCCATCTTCGAAGGTTAAATCAATTTTACCTCTATATATTAATAAGTTAGTAATAGGATTCTCTTCAATGTTTATTCCAAAAATTTGAAACAATCTTTTTATATCGTTGGGGTCAGAAAAAGAAAATTCAATATTACCCTCTAAATATTCATTTTGAGTATCAACATAACCTTGTGCAGTAAGTGATGATCTACCTTTATTTGTTACAATATCAATATTATATATACCTTCATGTTTGATAGTTCCTGAAATACCGTCAATTGAAAATGATTTGTTACTATAATTTTCAGAAAAAACTATATCATTTCCAAAAATCTTAAATTCTTTATGATTTTTATTATAATTATAAAAATCAATAATCAAATTTGATGGAAGGGCTATAATTTTTATTGAATTTGATATCTGGTAAGAAATTTGATCATTTATTAATAGTCTAATTTGATCAAAGCGCCATGCAAATGTTTTTAAATTAATTTCTTTTAGCGTGGTTTGTTTAAAGAGATTATATTTTAATTGTTTTAGATTTATATCAAAATGAAATGGATAACCAGAAATTGTAGATTTTTCATACCCTAAAGAATTATCCTTTAAAACTCTATTATCAATATATATGGTTCCTAAAAACCAATAGGTTGACCATATAATTATGGTGAAAATGAATATATAAATAGGTAACTTTATATACCCGTATAAATTTCTATTTTTTTTCATTATTTTTATTTATTAAAAGTTCCTCTGAGGCTGTTTCAATTCTATCCTCCAACAATGATTGAAAATTTTTTTTTGGAAGCCCGGGCTCTATTCCTTTTAGAAATTTTACTTTTATAGTGCCTTCTTCTCTTCCATATCCTTTTGTTTGCCAATATAGACCAGAGTTTAACGCTACAGGAACACATGGGATATCAAGATATTTATATAAAGCAAAACAACCAGATTTATAGTCTCCTTTTTCACCAACATTTACCCTTGTTCCCTCTGGAAAGATAACAATTGGTCTATTATTGCTAGAACATTCTTTTGCCATTTTAAGTAATTGTTTCAATGCTTTACCTTTAGCTTTTCTATCAACCCAAATCATCTTAGCTTTAACTGCGTGCCATCCATAGGCAGGTAAATAAATCAATATTTTTTTTAGAACCATAGCTGCATCACTAAAATAAGCTGTAAAAAAAATTGTATCCCAGATTGACTGATGCTTTGATGCAATAATAAATGGTGTGTTAGGAATATTCTCTTCTCCGATCACTACCCAATTTAAGCCATCAAATCTTTTAAATAAAAAAAGCATTAATTTAGACCAAGAGTGGATTAACAGAGCGGTATATTTTCTTGGGAAAAATAATAAAGGAAGGCCTACTAAAGCTATAATAGCAGTGATTGTAAAAAAAATTGTAACTGATATATATGATAAAATTTTATTTATAATTATACCTCATATAATTAAGTATTTAATACGAACAAAACTAAATCTTAAAAATTCCTTTAAAAAATTAATAAAATTATTGTTATTAGTTTTAACAGGCCATGATGTGATTTTAATATGATTGGTGTTATTTTGAAATTCTAAAATGCTTCTAGGAAGGTGGATATCTGAAGTAACAAGAATTGCAGAAATCAAATTATTTTTTTTCATCCATTTTATTACTTCAACAGCATTAGTTTTTGTATTTTTTGCTTCTTTTCCAATAAAAACACAACAATCAAATAAACTAATTTTCTCAGTTGAATTGTTAGGGATAATGATTTTTCTTAATTCATTTTTTTTCACGATGGGATTAACTCCAGAAATGAACATTTTTTTGGAATAATTAGCTTCCAGCAATTCAAATCCTTTTTTTATTCGATCAAATTTCCCAGTTAAAACCACTATTGAATCAAAATTCGTATTATTTTTTAGTTCCCAACCATTCTTTTTGGATAACAAATTAAATTCATTTAGTAGTAAAAAAAATAGAAAAATTATTGCTAAAATAATAGTGATTAAAAGTGTCTTAAGTTGCATTATACTTTAATATTACTTTTTTAAGAATATATGCATAGAGTTTTTTAATCATAAATTTTTTCTTAAAATATTTTGTTAATAATTTTGTATTGTAGAAAATGAAAAAGAAATTACTTCCACTATCATTGCTATTCTTTTTGGGTATTGTATGGGGTTCAGGATTTGCGATAATTAAGATTATTCTTATCTCTATTGGCCCATTATGGATAATGTTTAGTAGAATAGCACTAGGTTCATTAGTTCTAATAATTTGGCTATATCTACAAAATAAATCTCTTACTTTTGATAAAGAATTTTGGTTCTGGAGTTTTATTATTGGATTTTTGGGATTTAATTTCCCATTTAGTATAATAGCCTGGGGACAGCAGTATATTCCTTCTTCCCTTACAGCAATATTGATGGGTATTAATCCCATATTAACGCTTATACTTTCTTATCTTCTTCTAAAAGATGAAGAAATTACTTCTGTCAAAATATTAGGTATAACATTAGGTTTTTTAGGCCTAATATTATTAATTGGTTTAAATAATTCAGAAATTTATGATTTAAATTCTATGTTTATGTATGGACAAATTGCAGTTTTATTAGGAACTTCCTCATATGCTTTAGCAACTGTATTGACAAAAAAAATTTCTCATATACCTCCTACTGATAGAGCAATAGGCTCTTTACTTAGCGCATCTTTGATTGGCTTTATCACAGCAATTCTTTTTGAACCTTTTCCTGATTTAGCCTCATTGGATATTAAAACTATTCTTTTACTTTTTCTCTTGGGTGCTGTTTCAACAGGAGTTGCAACGTTTGTATGGTTTAAAATAGTTGATTTAGAAGGGCCTATATTTATGTCTATGGTCAATTATTTGATACCAGTATGGGCACTAGTTTTAGGAATTTATTTGTTAGATGAATCTATAAATTTTGCTATTATTATTGGATTAGCTTTTATTTTTAGTGGTATCTGGCTTATTCAAGGGAAAAAATAAATGAAATTTCTTTATTTACCAATATTTTATTTAATATCTTCGCTCTTGACGGCATCACTTATAATATTAATTAATTTATCCGCCAACTTAATTTGGTTAATATCGCAAGGTTTTGATATTTCAATCAAAATGTTCTTTGAGTTACTTTTAAAAGATATTTCAAATGGCCTTTTATTTTTAGTCATAATTCTAATAACATTTTTTTTAGCTTTTTTAATAACTATGATTGTTAGATATTTTTTTCCAATTAAACGTACTTTATCCTATTCAATTTCAGGATTTGTTAGCGTTTTTGTGATGCTAAAGTTGACAACATTGGTATTTACAGGGGCTATTTTAATTGCTGGAATGAGATCTTTTCTTGGACTTTTTCTTTTTTGTTTATCCGGCCTTTTGGGTGGATATTTATATGGACTACTCTTAAATAAGGTATTTAAAAATGAGAATTGAAAACAAATTAAATTATAAATATAGAATATTAATATTGATCTCTCTTGTAACTATCGTTCTTGCAAGACCTCTAATTGCAACTAATTTAGAATATAATGTTGAGAGAGTTGAACATAATTTTAACCATCCATGGAGCTCGGCCACACTTCCTAATGGAGATATCCTTGTTACTGAACTTATTGGTAAAATAAAGAGAATAGATATCAAAACTAGAGAGGTTATTGATATTAACGGAATTCCAAATGTTTTGTTTAGAGGCCAAGGTGGTTTATCAGATATTATTCTTCATCCTGAATTTGAAAAAAATAATATTGTTCTAATCTCTTTTTCATATGGTGAAAAAAATAAAAATACCCTTAAAGTTATTAGTGCAGAGTTAATCAGAAACGAACTCATAAATAAAAAAATAATTTTTGAGGCAACGCCATACAGAAAATCATCAAATCACTATGGCGCACGGCTAGTTTTTTTGAATGATAATTCATTAATAATAACATCTGGAGATGGTTTTAATTATCGTGAAGATGCACAAAACCTTGATAATCATTTTGGTAAAATTATTCGTATTAATGCTGATGGCTCTATTCCAAAAGATAATCCTTACATTAATACACAAAATGCTTTGCCAGAAATTTTTTCATATGGTCATAGAAATCAGCAGGGAATAGCATACGACTCAAAAAATGATATATTATATTCTAATGAGCATGGCCCACGTGGCGGTGATGAGCTTAACTTAATTACTGCTGGTAAAAATTATGGCTGGCCAGCCATTACTTACGGTATAGATTATAATGGTAGTATAATTTCTCCATTTAAGGAAAAGATTGGTATGGAGCAGCCCTTAACATACTGGGTACCTTCAATAGCACCCTCTGATATGATTTTTTATGATGGAGAAATGTTTCCTGAATTTAATAATAACTTAATTATAAGCTCTCTTGTTCCCGGTGAAATAAGAAAGATTTCTCTTGATAATAATGCATTAAAAGAAGAAATTATTTTTGATGAAATCAAAGGCAGAATTAGAAGCATAAAATCATCAACAAATGGTGCTTTGGTTGTATTATCGGATGGACCAAAAGGGGAGGCCTATATAATTAATAGATAATACCTTCTGAAGTATATAGAAATTATGATTATTCAATGTCCAGCATGTAATACAAGTTTTTCTGTAAGCACAGAAAAATTTGGAACTAAAAATAGAAAAGTTAAGTGCTCTAAATGTTATTTTATTTGGACAGCAAACTCGCAAGGTAAAGCTATTGAAATTCCTCCTCTTTATGAATCCATTAATTCTCAAGGAGGGGTAATTAAAGAAAATAAAAATGAGAAATTGGATCCAAATATAAAGCCAGATCATCCATTACCTGTTCCAGTTAAAGAAAATGATAATGAGAAAGGTAGTTTTTTATCTATTATTCTAATACTGGTTTTTTTCTTATCGCTTGGGGCGGTTTGGTACAATAGAATTTTCTTATTGGAAAATTTTCCTATACTAAGACCTGTTTTAGAGTTTGTTGATCCCTCAATAAATATTAGAGGTATAGATATTTATAATTTAGAATCTCGTGCCACAATTATTAATAATAAAGAGTCTTTAATTGTTTCGGGTTCTTTAATTAATCAATCAAATTATATGAGAATTGTACCTAATATAATTGTTAAAATAGTAGGGCCAGATGAAAAAGTTATCATGCAAGAGATTATTGTTTTAAATAATGAGTATTTTAAAATGAATGAACAAAAACCATTTTCAACAAATTTTATAAATTACCCAAAGAAGGCCAATAAGGTTCTGATCGAGATTATTCCTTAATTCTCTTGCCAATCAGCTAAGCTATCCTGATCAATCATTTCTTCTATATCTTGCCTCTTCTTTATTACAGAATAACTATCATCTTTAATAATTATTTCTGCGATTGAAGGCCTCGAATTATAATTTGATGATAAAACAGAACCATAAGCTCCAACATTTGTAATAGCTAAAAGATCCCTTTCTAAAAGTTGTGAAGTTTTGAAGTCTTTTATAAAAAAATCTCCTGTTTCACAGATAGGTCCAACTACATCATAACTTTCTATAGGTCTTTCTTTATCATTTTCAATTATTGGAAGAGCATTGTGCACTGATCCATATAAAGATGGCCTTATAAAATCATTCATAGCTGCATCAACGATGATAAATTTTTTAGACTCATTCTCTTTAATATAAATTATTTTTGTTACGAGTATACCTGACTCAGCTGTTAAAAATCGTCCAGGTTCAATTATGATCTTCTTGTTTAATGATCCTAATTTTTTTGAAACTAATGCTGCATAATCTTTAATATTAAGGGCTTTTTCATCAGTATAATTAATTCCTATACCTCCTCCTATATCGATTATATCAATATCAATATTTTTATCTTTTAATTTAGTTATAGTTTCAACAATACTATTAAAAGTTTTTTCGAAGGGTTCTAAATCATTAATTTGACTTCCAATGTGCACATCAATACCTTTAATTTCAATATTATCTAGATTTGACGCAAGTTCATAAACATCAATCGCTTCTTTAATGGAAATACCAAATTTGTCTTGCTTCTTTCCGGTAGAAATTTTTTCATTTCCACCAGCTTCGATATCAGGATTAACTCTTAGTGATATTGGAGCAATCATATTTAGATTTGCTGCTTGTGTTGAAATTTGTTTGAGCTCAGAAATAGATTCAATATTAATCATTAATATCTTATTTTTAATTGCAAATATGATTTCATCAGTATTCTTACCGACGCCAGAAAAAACAATTTTATTGGGCGGTATTTTTGCCTTTAAAGCTCTTTTAAGCTCTCCAATTGAAACCACATCTGCTCCAGAGCCCAATGAAGAGAATGTTTTTATAATTGATTGGTTTGAATTAGCTTTTAATGAAAAACAAACAAGGAGGTCTTCATCTTTAAAAGCATCAGTAAGTTCACTATATTTACTTTCAAGTATTTTAGAAGAATAACAATAGAATGGTGAACCAACTTTTTTTGACAACTCAATTAAATTTATATTTTCACAATGAAGATTTTTATTTTTGTAAGAATACATAATTACTTACCTTCGAGGAATATTCCAACAGGATTAATATTGTTTGACGGAGGTGGCAATAAATCTCCTTTTCTGCCACATCCAGATAATAGAATTATAAACATGATAATTATGATGCTATTTTTTTTCATTCTGTAGTTTTTTTATCCATTTTGCTGCTGATTTTTTTACCATTAATGGAGATGTGCTACCAAAAGACTTTTTTTGATTAACAGATTGTTCGGCATCCAGCACATTAAAAATATCATCATTAATCTTTTTATTAAAACTTTTAAGCTCTTTTATTGTTAGTTCAGATAGTTTAATTTTCCTTTTTTCACAATATCTGACTATATTTCCAGTTATTTTATGAGCTTCTCTAAAAGGAATATTTAAGTTAGAAACAAGCCAATCTGCTAAATCAGTAGCTGTAGAGTAACTCTTCTGTGCAGCAGAGGATAAATTTTCTTTTTTAGGTTTTAATTTTTTTATGATGGCATTTATTGCTTCAAGAGAATTCAAAATATTATCTATAGCATCAAATGTTAATTCTTTATCTTCTTGAAGATCTTTTGAATATGCTAATGGTAATCCTTTCATAACAACAAGAATTGACATTAATGCGCCGATAACTCTTCCATTCTTTCCTCTAACTAATTCTGCAATATCAGGGTTCTTCTTTTGAGGCATTATTGATGATCCTGTCGCAAGGCTATCGGGTAATTCAATGAAATCAAAACCTTCAGAGACCCAAAGTATAATTTCTTCAGAAAACCTTGAAAGATGAGAAGCAAGTATTGATGCGGCGGCTAAAGGTTCAATAATAAAATCTCTTGATGAAACTGCATCAATCGAATTAGCCATAGGATTTGTGAAACCTAGAGCTTTGGATGTCATTTCTCTGTCAATTGGAAAGGTAGTACCCGCTAATGCTGCAGCGCCAAGAGGGCTCTGATTAATCCTTTTTAAAGCATCATGAAATCTATTTTTATCTCTCTCGAGCATTTCTACATAAGCAAGGAGATGGTGACCAAATGTAACAGGTTGAGCAATTTGCATATGAGTAAATCCTGGCATAATAAAATCATAGTATTTATTAGCTTTTTTACTTAATTCTTTTTGAATCATTGTAATTTTTTTTATAATTTCTTGGCATTGTTTCCTCATATATAATCTCATATCAGTTGCTACCTGATCATTTCTTGATCTACCGGTATGAAGTTTCTTAGCTACATTGCCAATTTTTTTTTGAAGATTTGCTTCAATATTCATATGTATATCTTCTAGAAGTGGATCTAAATTAAAAATACCCTTCTCGAACTCAATTTTGATCTTCTTTAAACCAGATATAATTTTTTGTGATTCTACCGAAGAAATTATCTTCTTTTTTCCCAGCATTTTTGCATGCGCAATCGAGGCAATAATATCTTCAAGATAAAGCCTATAGTCGAATTCAATAGAAGAGTTCATTTCAAGCATTATTTTATCTTGATCGGTATTGAATCTGCCCCCCCACATTTTATTTTTTTGTATTTTTCTTGCCATATTTACTTTTAATTTAAAAAAAACCTCTCTATAGAACTCTCATGTTTAAGTCAAAAAAGAAATTAATTATATTTTTGTTAATCATCTCCTGCAGCTTACTATTAATAGTTTCTTATTCTACTGGTTTGTTCAATAATGACTCAGAACATTTTAAACTTTCTGAGCCCGATCCATTATCAAAATTTGATATTGTTGAATTTAACGACTCAGAAGGTAACAAGTATAACATATCCGATTTCAGTGGAAAGTTTATCTTGATGAATTTTTGGGCCACATGGTGTTTGCCATGCAGAGTAGAGATGCCTTCACTTGATAATTTACAGGAAGAAATGGGTGATGAAAATTTTCAGGTTATTATTGTATCAGTTGAAAGAACAGATTTTTCTAAAGTTGATGATTTCCTTAAAGAAATTAATATAAAGAATTTAAGTAACTACCATGATCCAACAACTATAGTTGGAAAACATATTAATGCAAAGGGATTACCAATAACAATTCTCTTTGACAAGAATGGAAAAGAAATTGGAAGATATAATGGTGACTTTGAATGGGATTCTAAAGAGGTAATAAAATTTATTACTAAATTAAAGAATTCTTAAATTTAAACTAACCCAATGCTGTTTCCAACTCTGGTATTGCTTTAAATAAATCTGCAACTAAACCATAGTCTGCTACCTGAAAAATTGGCGCTTCTTCATCTTTATTAATAGCAACAATAATTTTCGAGTCTTTCATGCCAGCTAAATGTTGAATGGCTCCAGAAATTCCTACTGCAATATATAATTCAGGGGCAACAACTTTGCCAGTTTGACCAACTTGATAATCATTTGGAACAAATCCAGCATCAACAGCCGCACGCGATGCACCAACTGCAGCACCTAATTTATCCGCTATAGTTTCTAATAATACAAAATTATCGCCTGATTGCATTCCTCTTCCACCAGATATGATAATTTTAGCTGATGTAAGCTCAGGTCTATCTGATTCAGTCAATTCTTCAGATATATACTCAGATAATTCTGGACTAGATGCTGAGTCGATTACATCAATATTAACAGCTTCTTGATCTCCAGCAGCCTGAAAAGCAGTTGCTCTTACTGTAATAACCTTTTTTTCTGCTAATAATTTTACTGTTTCAATAGCATTTCCTGCATAAATTGGATGTTCAAATGTCTGACTATCAATAACTGATATTATGTCTGAAACCTGAGGAACATCAAGGAGAGCAGCAACTCTTGGCATGAAATTTTTGCTCGTCGTTGTTGCTGGGGCTATAAAAGTATTATATTTACTTGATAGAGAAACAATTAGATCCGCATATGGTTCAGCTAAATGTTTTGCATAAATATCATTGTCACAAGTTAAGACTTTATTTACTCCAGAAATTTTTGCAGCTTCTTCTGCAGCAGAATTACAATCCTGTCCAGCAACTAATATATCTACCTGTTCACCTATTTCATGGGCTGCAGTAATAGCTTTCCTTACTGAGTCACTGATACTGTTATTATCATGTTCTGCAATTAATAATGTTGTCATTAAATAACTCCTGCTTCATTTTTTAATTTGTCTACTAATTCATCAACTGTTTCAACTTTTACACCAGCTTCCCTTTGAACTGGCTCTGAAACTTTTATAATTTCTAAATTCTGTTCAATAGAAATATTTAAATCTTCAGGATTTTTTTCGGTAATTTCTTTTTTCTTAGCCTTCATAATATTAGGAAGTGATGCATATCTAGGTTCATTAAGTCTTAAATCAGTAGTTACGATTGATGGCATACTAAGTTTTATTGTTTGTAGTCCTCCATCAACCTCTCTAGTTACTAATAATTTATCATTTTCCAATTTAATTTCAGATGCAAATGTACCTTGAGACCAGCCCAATAAGGCAGATAACATTTGACCTGTTTGATTTGAATCATCATCAATTGCTTGTTTTCCTAAAATTATTAAATCAGGATTTTCTTCTTCAGCTATTGCTTTTATAATTTTTGCAACATTTAAAGGCGAAACATTTTGATCTGATTTTATAAGAATCCCACGATCAGCACCCATAGCAAGAGCAGTTCTAATTGTTTCTTGTGCTTGCTGAGGTCCTATTGAAAGAGCAATAATTTCTTCAGCAGTACCAGCTTCTTTTAGTCTAATTGCTTCTTCAACAGCAATCTCATCAAATGGATTCATTGACATCTTAACATTATCAAGTTCGACACCTGATTGATCAGATTTGACTCTTATTTTAACGTTGTAGTCTACAACCCTTTTAATAGGTACAATTATTTTCATTATTAACTCCAAAAAAATTTGAAAATAAATTAACGGGAAATTAAAACCCCTAACATGAAGTGTCAATAACTCAGTTTAAAAGTTTATGTAATTTCTTTAAGTGTATTGCTCTACTCCTCTCTTGAGCTTCCCGGTTTCCATAAAACATCTCCTGTTCCACCAATATCAGATTGATTGGCATATCTGGCGGCTACAAAAAGAAGATCCGAAAGTCTGTTAATATATTTTAGGGCTGTGTCAGAAACAGAGTTTTTTTCTAAGTTATCCATCTTTACCATTAATCTCTCCGCTTTGCGAACAACTGTTCTGGCTAAATGTAAGTATGAAGACGCTAATGTTCCACCAGGAAGTATAAAGGATTCAAGATCGGATAGGTTAGCATTCAGTTGATCAATCTCATTTTCTAACCTTTCGATTTGTTTTTCTGTAATCTTAGTTCTTTCTAACATTTCCATATTTTCATTATTAATAGGAATTGATAATTCAGCTCCTAAATCAAAGAGCTCATTTTGAATTGTTGCTAAAATATTATCTAATAATATCAATTCAGCTTGTTTTGTTTTTGTTCTGACAAGACCAATAATTGAATTTGCCTCATCAACTGTTCCATAGGCTTCTACTCTATTATCCTCTTTAGAAACCCTAGAACCATCTCCAAGACTTGTTTCACCTTTATCACCTGTTCTAGTGTAAATTTTTGTTAATCGAATCATTAATTGAGTTTCCAGGCAAATCTTAACCCAACACTTGTAAGTCCTTGATTGGGATCACATAAACTGCCATTAGACATATGTTGTGCGCTAAGCTGAATTTTTTGAGTATCGTTTATATCATAACCAAGTGCTATCAGTTCTCGAAAATTCACTTTACAACCGTATCCTAATTCACCATCTTTTATTTCATTGTTACCTGTATGTATTGCTGCACCAAAAGCGAGTTCACCAGAAAACCTATTTTTATTAAATAAATTCCATGTTGAGCCTGCGTAAAATAAGTGAGTATGGTTTGCAAGACTTAGTTGAGTTCCGATGTGAGGATTGCCAGCAAATCTGTGCCACCATTCTGGCCGATCGAAAACTTTTTCAATAGATAAAGCAGGGCCTCCCTCAACTCTTCTCTCAACATCGTGCATTGATAAACCAATACGATATTCTGCTCCTTGCAAAAAACTTATGGGCAGGAATAAGGAAATTAGAGCAATTTTAAATATTTTTTTTGTAATCATTTTTGTCTCGCGAAAAAGAATATTAAACATAAATCATTTTTCAAAAATTTATAATAATTATCTATTATTACTTTCAAAAAGTCTTTTTGCAATTACTTGTGCTTGTATTTCTGCGGTACCTTCAAAAATACTTAAGATTCTTGAATCCGCTAGTATCCTACTTATAGGTGTTTCGCTTGCAAATCCAATCCCACCATGAACCTGAAGAGCACCATCAGCTGAAGCCCAAGCAGTCCTTGCAGCTAATAGCTTCGACATTCCTGCTTCCATATCACATCTTTGCCCTGTGTCTTTAATCCTTGCCGCATATAAAGTCAGTTGTCTAGCTATCATAGTTTCAGCAAACATTGCTGCTATTTTTTCACTAATTCGTGAGAAATTTATCAACTCTTTACCAAATTGAACTCTTTCCTGTGAGTATTTTAGAGCCAAATCACAGGCATTTTGTGAAACTCCTAATGCTCTAGCAGCAGTTTGTATCCTTGCAGACTCAAATGTTGACATCAATTGTCTAAATCCTTGACCTTCTTTTTGACCAAGAAGATGAGACGATGGTACTTCATATCTTTCAAAGGCAATATCATATTCTTTCATTCCTCTATAACCAATTACTTCTATCTCGCCACCTTTAATATTCTGATCTGGAAATGGATTATCTTCCGTTCCGGAAGTTTTTTCGGCTAATAGAATTGATAAACCATTATGATCTTTTATGTCTTTTTTTGTTCTGACGAGCATAGTCATTAAATTTGCTCTAGCGCCATGTGTAATCCACGTTTTATTGCCGGTAACTTCATAGTTATTGCCATTTAATTTTGCTCTAGTTTTTAAATGAGCTAAATCAGAACCGATATCTGGTTCAGAAAAAACAGCAGTTGGCAGTATTTCTCCTTTTGCTATTTTTGGAAGAAATTTTATCTTTTGTTCCTCATTGCCTCCTATAAGGATAAGTTCAGCAGCAATTTCTGATCTTGTTCCTAATGAACCTGTTCCGATCCATCCTCTTGATAATTCTTCGGAAACAATACACATAGCAGTCTTGCTTAGTCCTAAGCCACCATAATTTTCTGGAATAGTTAGCCCAAAAACTCCTAAATCTGCCATTTCTTCTATTATACTCGAAGGGATTAATTCATCATTTAAATGCCAATTGTGTGCATTAGGAATTATTCTTTCATTAGTAAATTTAGCAAATTCTTGACGAATCTGTTCATACGTATCATCTAAACCAAAATTTGGTGAAATCCCATTATTTGAATTCTTTCGAATTAACTCGCATAGTTTCTGTTTCGATGCTGATAGATTTCCGTTTATAAAATTTCTTCTGCGACTTTTTAGTCCTTTTTCTTTTGATTTTGATAATATATTAGTTCTATGAGAAAAAATTATGAATATAGATCAAATAGTAAATGAATTAGAAAAAGTATCA
>QCOD01000001.1 GCA_003209955.1 OCS116 cluster bacterium AG-430-B22 | reverse complement strand
ATGGTCCTGAGGTCCCTATTATGGATGGAAGCTCAAAACAGTTTATTATATCACCCTTATGAAGACCAATTCCAGAAGTTGATATTTTTTTCTTTATTGTTGTCTGCCATGGATAAAACCCAGAAGCTGTTAGAAAACTACAAGACATTTTAAATTTCCACAAATAGATTAGTATCTTAGTTAACAGTGATAATAAAAGAATCCAAATCAAACTTTGTGTCTATTTGTAACTTTATAAATTAATAGTAATCTATAATATTAATTAACTTAATTTTCTTTATTTTTCATTATTAATAAGTAAAAAAAGCGAGTTAATATGTTCGATCTTATCAAATTATATTTAATAGAAGGACGAAAATTTAAATTTCATTGTTTATTTTTTCTTAAAAAAGCAGGAATTTCCATTTGTGAGTCAAAATCTTTATTATCATCATTATTATCAAGTCTATCGCTCTTAAATAACGGAACATCATCATTCTCCCAATCTTCAGGTTCCGGCAAATCTTCTATTACATCTGCCTGTTGTTCTTGTTCTAATTCTGTTTCCTCTAAATTATCTATTTCTTGCTCATCAAATTTATTTTCCATTATATCCGGATAATCATCTGTATTTACTGGGTGGTCCTGATTAACTTTTCTAACTTCAAGATCGACTGGTTGAACATCATCATTATATTCTTCAAGACTATCATTGGTTGATGGCTCAATTTCAATAACTTTATCTTCAATTTGGTCATTCATTCCAGTAGCAACAGTAGCCACAATTAATTCATCGCCTAATTCCTCATCCATAAAAACACCTGTTATGATTTCGCAATCATCTGGGTTGTTTACCTCATTCTGGATAACATTTGTAGCAGCATCAATTTCAACAGGGGTAATTTCAGTATTTGCAGTAATTGAAATAAGAAGACCTTTAGCATCTCTTAAATTGATTCCGTCTAGCATTGGGTTTGATATAGATGTTTTAGCAGCAATAACCGCTCTATCATCACCAGAAGCTTGTCCAACGCCAAACATCGCTTTTCCAATAAATGCCATAATTGTCTTAACATCTGCAAAATCTATATTAATTCTTCCTCTCTTAGTTATTAGAGAACTAATTGCAGAGACACCATCATATAAAGTTCTATTAATAATTTCATTACATTCATCAAAAGAAGTTTCTATATTAGCAACCCTAAATACATTCTCATTGGGAACAACTATCAGGGTATCAAGACATTTTGAAAGTTCATCTATACCTTCTTTAGCCATCTTCATTCTTTTTGTTCCATCATACTTCCATGGTGTAGTTACAACGCCAACAGTAAGAATACCCATCTCTTTTGCAAGTTTTGCTACTATTGGAGCAGCACCTGTTCCCGTTCCTCCACCCATGCAGGCAGTAATAAAGAGCATATTTATTCCTTTCAGGTAACTTTTTAACTCCTCGATAGATTCTTGCGCAGCTTTTTTTCCTATTTTAGGGTCAGCTCCTGCACCTAAACCCTTTGTAATATTTGCTCCTATTTGAATTCTTGTAGTCTGATCATGTTCCTCTAGTGCTTGAGCATCTGTATTAACAGCATACAAATCTACTCCCTTTAAACCACTATCAATCATAGTTCTTAGAGCATTACCTCCTCCGCCACCAATACCTAGAAGGGCAAGACGGGGTTTTAATTTTTCAACCTCAGGCGCAGATAATTCAATTGACAAAGCAACCTCCTTAGCAAATTAGTTAATATTTCAACTGATTCTAAGTTTTTAACAAGAAATTGGAGATTTTAAAAATCTTGGCCCATAAGATTTTTAAAGAACTTACCAATTTTTTCAGCGCTCTTTATTGAAATTGCTTCATGATTCTTTTTTGATTTTTTTAAACAGTGTATTAGTACGCCTGAGCATGATGAAAATGAAGGACTACCAATTTCACCTGACAAGCCGCCAATTTTAGTAGGCAAACCTACTCTAACATTTGCATCAAAAACTCTTTGAGCTAATTCAATACTTCCTGGTAATCCTGCTGTACCGCCCGTTAATATAATATTTCTTTTTGCATATTCAGAATAACCAGATTTTTCAATTACTTCATCGGCTTTCTCTAGTATTTCTTCATACCTATATTTAATTATAGATACTAAATTACTAAGTTTAAATTTATTTCTTGTAGTGTTTTCACTATCATTTGGAATTTCATAATATTGTTCAGAGTCATTAGTGCCCATAATTGTATTACCATATAAATTTTTAATTCCCTCAGCATGTTCAAAAGATGTATGCAATCCTAAGGCAACATCGTTAGTTATGTACCACCCTCCTAGATTTATAGTTTTTGCATAGACTATTGTTCCCTCAAAAAATATTGATATTGATGTAGTACCACAACCAATATCAATACAAACTGAACCAAAATCTAGCTCATGTTCCTGTAAACAGGCTAAACCTGATGCATATGGTTTTGCAATAAAGCCCTCTATTTTTAAATGCATCTTTTTAATAATATTTTCTATATTAATAAGAGGATTAATTTCAGATGTGATATAGTTTAATTCTACGCCAAGCTTATCTGCTACTAAACCTGACGGATCGATAACATTCCTTGTTCCATCTACAAAAAAATTCGAAGGGACAATATGAATTATTTTCTGGTTAGTTGGAGTATATTTATTATTAGTTATAGAAATAACTTCAGCAACATGTTCTTGATTAATCGTTCTTTGTGGAATGCTAATTGAACCTTTTAAAACATGACTTTTTAAGAAATCACCTGAAATACAAACATAAACATTATTAATCTCAATATTTGCATCTTTTTCAGCTTTATCCAGGGCAAGTCTTATCGATTTTTCTGCCTCCCTTTGATCAATAACTTTACCGTTTCTTATACCTTTTGATTGACAATATCCAGATCCAACAACCCTTAATCCTCTTTTTTCTCTCGTTATTTCATCAATTTTAGCAATAAAACAAACAATCTTATCTGATCCAATATCTATGGCTGTCAAAATATTTTTTGATTGATTTGATTTATTATCTACTGAAAATAAATCTATTTGATTGCTATTTTTTTTCATTAACTTTTTTTGAAAACTCTATCTGTAGATATTTCACCTTTTATTCTTAAATCAATTTTCTTATGACCCTTTTCTATTAAGTTGTAATCTTTTAAATGTTGATCTAGCTCAAGCAAAGCATCATTTACATCCCCCATAGGCAATTTAATTAAGACACCCTCTTTAAAATATAAATCCCATCTTCTTTTACCAATAAAAGTTGCATAATCAATCCTTCCTCTTAATGAAGGATAATCATCCAAAGCATTTAAAAAATTACTGAGATTTAAATCCGCCTCATTGCCATAAACAAAAAGTAAATCAGAATATGCATCTTTTTTTTGAATTTTTTCAATATGATATCCATCTTTATCAAGTATTAAAACTTCATTTTTATTTTCCCAAATAGCAGCAGGTTCATACTCTTCAATAAAAATATGAATTTCATTTGGAAGTTTTCTGCTTACTTTTGCACTTTTTATCCAAGGGACTGACAAAATATTTTTTTTTATTTTTTCTAAATTGATATCAAGAATAGGCGAGTTGATTTCAAGTGATAAAGAAGACAAGATCTTTGTCTTGTTTGATCTTAACCTTCCATCAAGTTTTAATTTTTCAAGTTTAAAAAATGAATTTGAAAAATTATTATAATAATTATTTAAAGGATTATTTTCATAAAAGAATGAATAAATTGAAAAAGCAATTAGACTCAAAAATATTATGAAGAAAAAATATGTTTTTCTTTTAAATTTTAACATATTGCATCCTCAATGATTAAGTTAATTAAATTATTATAAGAAATGTCTTGAAAGGCAGCTAATTTCGGAATTAATGATGTTTTGGTTAAACCAGGGTTTGTATTTAACTCTAAAACATAAGGACTAAGAATCTCACCTTCTTCTAAACGAAAATCTGTTCTTGTAACACCCTTACAGCCAAGCAAGTTATGGCAATGCATAGTTAAATCTTGAATTTTAGAATAAATTTCGCGAGGAATATCATTGGCTAAAACATATTCTGACATACCTTTCGTATATTTAGTTTCATAATCATAAAAAATATTTTTGGCTTTAATTTCTATAACTTCTGTAGGTTTGTTAGCTATAATTCCACATGTTAGTTCTCTTCCTTTAATATACTTTTCAATCATTATATATTTACCGTATTTCCATTTTTTTAAATCATTTAAGAAATTAGTTTTATCTGATTCACTTAAAATTATGTATACACCAACACTTGAACCATTATTTATTGGTTTAATTACAGAGGGGATTAAAATATCATTTTCATTGATGTCTTGTTTATCTAGCATTTTATATTTAGGAGTAGGCACATTATTTCTTATAAAAATTTCTTTAGAAAATGCCTTATTCATTGCAAGAATTGACGATGAAATACCTGAGTGAGTATATTTTATCCCAATTTCTTCAAGAAGCGCCTGTATTTGACCATCCTCACCAAATTCACCATGAAGAGCATTAAAACATAAGTCAAAATTAGAGTTAATTAATTTTTCCACAAAGTCGTCTTTACAATCTATCGAAACATATCTGAAACCTAATTCTTTAAGTGCCTGTTCAACATTTTCACTTGTTTTTAGACTGATTACTCTTTCATCAGAGTAACCACCCTTTAAAACTGCAATCTTTCCATTAAATTTCATCAATACTATCTCCTATAAGGTGAATTTCCCATTCAAGCCTTATGCCGTGATGCTTTTCGACCTCGTGAATTACAAATTCACCAAGTTTTTCAAAATCTTTTGCTGATGCATTGCCTGTATTAATAAAAAAATTGTTATGAATTGGTGAAATCATTGCTCCACCAATCTTATAGCCACTCAAACCAGAAGAATTAATTAATTTCCAAGCCTTTACTTCTTTTGGATTTTTAAATGTGCTTCCACCTGTTGCTACCTTAGACGGCTGTGATACCTTCTTGGAACTTATAACCTCATCCATTTTCCCTTTAATATATGATTTATTCTCATGCATTCCTTTAAAAGTAGCTTCAATTATAATTTGATCTTTTCTAATAACAGATTTTCTATAAGAAAACTGCATTTCTTCATTATTGTATGATTTTAATTCGCCATCTCTTTCTAGAATTAAAACTTCTTCAACAATATCTTTTATTTCTGAACCATAACAACCAGCGTTCATTGCTATCGCGCCTCCTATATTGCCAGGAATACCTGAAAGAAATTCAAAACCTCCCAAATTATTATCAAAAGCTAATTTCGAAACATTTTTATCAAGAATCCCTGAGCTAAGTTTAATTTTATTATTTTTATAAATTTCAATTTCAGAAAAACTTGGCGGTATAAGAATAGTAACTCCTGAAATACCACCATCTCTTATCAAAACATTTGATAGCCTTCCAAAGACATTAATTTTAACTTTGTTATCAATTTGCTTTAAAAAAAACTGCCAAATCTTTTTTATTTTTAGGTATATACAAACAAGAAGCTCTACCGCCAACTTTTAACCATGTTAAATTTTCAAGAGATTTATCAAAGAAAATTCTTCCCTGAAACAAATTATTATTAATTAAATTATGAAATTCAGACATATTATTTACCTAAAGTATTTACATAATTATTGGCTAAATCAGAAATATTTCCTGCACCCATAAATATTACCGTTTCTCCTTTTTTGACTTCATCATTTAAATAATCTTCAACTTTTTTAAAATCATTAAACGCTAGAGTTTTAGTTTTAGAGTTTTTTTGAATACTTTTAGCTAAGCTACTAGCGTTAATATTTTTTATTTTTTTTTCGCCAGCCGCATAAACCGGAAGAATAATAACAAAATCAGAATTTTCGAAACTTTTAGAAAATTTATCAAATGTTTGCTTTATTCTAGAAAAGCGATGAGGTTGTACAACAGCAATTATTCTTCTGTTAGATAAATCTCTTAATGCCTTTAATGAAGCTTTAATTTCGGTTGGGTGATGAGCATAGTCATCAAAATATTTTCTTTTATCTAATGTTTTTATTAATGTCATTCTCCTTTTCACACCTTCAAAATCTCTCAATGCTTGGCGAATAAATTTGAAACTTATTCCAATCCTATGAGATATTGTAATTGCACCTAGAGCATTTAGTAGATTATGTCTTCCTTGCATTGGAAATTGAATATTTTTATATACTTTTCTTTTTTCATTTATATTTTTAATTTCAATATCAAAAGTTTGACCTTGCTTATTAATTCTAATATTTTTCGCTTTATAATTAGCTCTTGCATTTGTTCCATAAAAGAAATGATCAGATCTCTTTTGTTGGGTTGCTATTTTATATAATTTGTTATCATCAGAGCAAATAACCGAAAACCCAAAAACAGATATGTTGTTAATATATTGTTCAAATGCATTTTCAAGATTTCTCATATTATTGTAAAAATCTATATGCTCATCATCAATTGAAGTTATTAACCCGCTAAAAGAAGGTAATTTAGTAAAACTTCCATCAGACTCATCTGTTTCAACTATCATCCAATCGCCAAAACCTAACCTGGTGTTAGATCCAAGAGAATTTATTATTCCTCCATTTATAACAGTAGGATCTAATTTAGATTTTACAAATATTTCAGAAATAATTGATATTGTTGTAGTTTTGCCATGACTTCCGGCTACTGTAATTGTTTTTTTCATTCTCATTAGTTCCGCAAGCATTTCTGCTCTACTTATTAATGGAATTTTAATCTTTAGGGCCTCTTTTATTTCAACATTTTGTTTTTTTATTGCAGAAGAATAAACGATTAACGATGAGCCTTTAATATTACTAGCATTATGACCAATTTTAATTTTTATACCTAACTTCTTTAATCTAATAATATTTGATCCTTCTTTTTGATCTGAGCCTGTTACCTCATATCCTAAATTGTGAAGTATTTCAGCTATTCCACTCATTCCTATGCCGCCTATACCAACTAAAAAAATTCTTCCTTTTTTATTAAGATGGTCCATTTTTAACCTATAACCTTTTCAGCAAAATCAGCAATATTTGACGATGCATTAGGTATTCCAAGTGATTTAATATTTTTAGAAAGTTTTTCACGCTTGCTCGAGTCATTAATTAATTCTAGGATTTTTTTTGATAAAGATTGGGGATTAAGATATTTTTGGTCACATACAATTGCTGCATTTGCTAACTCAAAATTCCTTGCATTATGTTCTTGATCTCCATCAAGTGTATTTGGTAAAGGAATAAAAATACATGGCTTACCACATATAGCCATCTCGCTTAAAGTTGATGCTCCAGCTCTGGAAATAACAATATCTGATTGGTTTATTAACTTTGGGAGATCGTAAAAAAATTCACTAACATTATGTCTTACATTATTTTTTGAAAAATAATCTGTTAAGAAATTAATATCTTCTTTTCTACATTGTTGAATAATATTTAAATTTTGAAATATTTCTGATGGCAGATAATTAAGTGACTTAGCGACTAATTCTGTTAGAAAGGACGCTCCATGACTACCACCAAAAATTAATATACTAATATTTCTTTTATCAAATATCTTTTTTTCGTCTTTATATTTAACTATTTCTTCTCTAACTGGATTACCCAAAAAATTATTGTTATTAATATTTTTATCTACCTTTATTCTTGTATTTTTAAATCCATTTGATACACCATCAGCAAAAGAATATAAAAAACTATTTGCTCTTCCAAAAATTGTATTTTGTTCATGTATTATTATTTTACGACCTAATAACTTCGAGGCTAGCAAAGGAGATAAACTCGGATAACCTCCAAATCCAATAGATAATATTGGTCTGGTCAAAATTATCCAAAAAAGGGAAATAAAAAATCCTAATAATAATTTAAAGGCTACATGTGGCCATTTTATAAAACCTTTATTTGTAAAAGTATCTGATGGAACGAGGATAATTTTATCGGCTTTAAAATTATCTAAGAATCTTTCTACTCTTTTATCAGTCAGCAAGATTATTCTATAGTTTCTTTTCTTTAATTCATTAGAAACAGCATCAGCTGAAAATAAGTGACCACCTGATCCGCCTGCTGCGATCATTATGTAAGGTTTATTTTTTTTATTTTTCATAAATATTTAACATTGATTAATTTTTTAATTTATCTGGCGTCGTAAAGTCATTTGTTTTTTTTGTTAAAGCTAAAAACATTCCCATTGTAATGCCCATTGCAAGTAATGAAGAGCCACCATAGCTAATAAAAGGTAAAGTCATTCCTTTTGCAGGTATTAAGCTTAAATTTACCGCTATATGAATTAGTGCCTGAAGACCAAACAAAATAATTAATCCAGATGAGGCTAGTTGATTGAAAAAATTATTTTGATTCATGGACCTTATTAATCCTCTCATTATTAGGATTAAATATAAAAACATAAGTGATATAGTTACTATTAAACCACTTTCTTCAGCGATTGCTGCAAAAATAAAATCTGTATAAGCATCAGGAAGATGGTATTTAACCCAACTTTCACCAATTCCCTTTCCAAAAATTTGACCATTCTCAATAGCATCAATAGCTGCTTGAGTTTGCGTCAGTTTTGAATTAGCCGCACCTCCCCCAAACCATATCTCTATCCATGAATCTAACCGTGAAGCAAAATGGGGGAAATTAAAATAAAAGAAAATTATTAATATCATAGAAACTAAACCAGCGGGCGCTATTATTAACCAAGGGAAACCCTGCACAAACACCAGACATAAAATTGTTATAAATAACAATATAGTTTGCCCAAGATCTGGTTGGAGCATTAAAAGTGTTGCAACTAAGATAAATAATAATCCTGGAATTAAACTGTATTTATTGTTTTGCTCTTCTTTTGATCTAGCAAAAAACCAAGCTGATAAAATAATTAAGCATGGTTTCAAAAACTCTGAAGGTTGAATCGTAATTATGCCAAAAACTGATATCCACCTTGACGCCCCTCCGCTCGATAAACCTATAATAAGTGTTAATAAAACTCCTAATAAACTGCATACAAATAGGATTAGAGATATTTTTCGAGTGAATTCTTTTGGTAATATCGATATTGTTATCATTAAGGCGACAGAAATTAATAAAAAAACTGATTGTTTAATTAAAAAATAATATTGGTTAGCTTTTAAATGTCCCGCTTCCACAGGACTAACCGCCAACGAAAAAAATAAACCACTTAATCCAAGAAAGATTATACCAAATAACATATACCTATCCACTGTGAACCACCATTCACCGACTGGACCAGTATTTGTTCGTGAAATTCTTAACATTTCACTACCAAATTGTTCGCAATTTTAGTGAATTTGTTTCCTCTTTCCTGATAGTCAATAAATTGATCTTGCGAACTACAACCGGGAGATAAGAGGATACAGCCCTTTTGACTTTTTAAAACTTCCTTGTAGGCAGATTTAGTTGCATTTTCTAAATTATGCGATACTTCAAATTTTACTTTTTCAGGTATTATTTGACTGAGTTGGTCAGATGATGATCCAATTAAGAAAATTTTTTTAATGTTTTTATTAGATAAATTTAATTTAGTTAGATCATTATTTTTTGATAAACCACCAAGAATCCAATATATATCTTTAAACTGACTTGTGGCAAAGTTAGCTGCTGCAGGATTAGTTGCTTTAGAATCATTAATAAAACTTACACCATTTTTTGAACAAACTTCATAAATTCTATGATTGAGATTCTTAAATTTTATTAATTGTTTCATTACAAAATTTCTATCAACATCTAAAATATCCGTAACCTTGATTAGGGCTGGTAAAAATTTTTTAATTATTCCGTTTTGAGAAATTTTATTATCCAGATCATTAAATTCATTATCTTTAAATAATACATGCTTTGGTAAGGGGTTAATTTCCTTTAATACTTTTTTTGATAAATAAAAATCATCAAAAACTGCATAATCTGAGTTTCTTTGATTTAAAAAAATTTTTGTTTTTGTTTTTTGGTATACCTCATAGGATTCATATCGCTCATTGTGATCTTCAAAAACATTTAATAAAACCGATATATCCGCTCTAAACTCATCAATTAACTCCAATTGAAAGGATGATATCTCTAAAATAATGATATCAAAATCATCTACATTTACAGATAAGACAGGAATTCCAATATTTCCTGCTATACAACTTTTAAAGCCTGATTTTTGAAGTATTTCATTTAAAACAGATACAAATGTTGATTTACCATTTGTACCAGTTACAGCGATAATCTTTTTTCTAATTCCTAGACTTTTTAACTCTTGGTGAAAAACTTCAATATCACCAACAATCTTTATTTTATTTTTTTTAGACTCTTTAACAATTAAAGAGTTAGTACCAAAATTTAACGCAATACCTGGTGAAGATATTAATAAATCAATCTTTTCCCATGGCCACTTTCTTGGTTCATTAAACTCATAACCTTTTTTTTCTAATTCTTTTCTTTTTTTCTCACAATCATCCCAAATAAAAATATTTTTTGTATCCTTAAGTTTTTCATATGACGAAATGCCACTTTGCCCTAAACCATAAATAATAATATTTTCATAATTCTCTAACACTGTTCATTTTACCTTATTTTCAAAGTCGCTAATCCAACTATCGCTAATACAAAAGATATTATCCAAAATCTAATTACTATTGTTGACTCAGACCAACCTTTCTTTTCAAAATGGTGATGTATCGGAGCCATTTTAAACACTCTCTTTCCAAAAACTCTATAAGAGAAAACTTGAATTATTACGGACATTGCTTCAAGAACGAAAACACCACCAATGACTATTAAAACTAGTTCATGTTTAGTGATAACAGCGATAGAACCTAAAATTGCACCCAAAGATAATGAGCCTGTATCACCCATAAAAATCATAGCTGGAGGAGCGTTAAACCATAAAAAACCTAGACAACTCCCTAAAAGTGCACAGCATAGAATGCTTAACTCTCCTGAATATGGTATATAATTTATTCCTAAATATTCCGAAAATACTAAATTACCAGATAGATATGTAATTAAACCAAAACTAGCTATTGCAATCATTATCGGGACTATAGCTAATCCATCTAATCCATCCGTTAAATTAACTGCGTTTGATGTTCCAACAATGACTATACTTGTAAAACAATAATAAAGAATTAATCCTAAGAAAAAAACTCCATTAACAAATGGAATTGAAATACTGTAAACTAATTCTGAAGACGACTTCAAAGAAATTAAAAAAATTAGAATAAAAGAAGATAGAATTTGTAATAAAAACTTATTTTTTGATGAAATTCCTTTTGGGTTTTGATCCTTAATTTTTTTTCTGTCGTCAATATACCCAATCAAACCGAATAAAATTGTAGATAAAATAACTATCCAAATAAAGCTATTAAAAATATCTCCCCAGATTAGCGTACTAATTAAAAAACTAGAAAGAATCAATAGCCCTCCCATAGAAGGCGTTCCTTTTTTTGAATGCAAATGACTTTTTGGGCCATCTTCCCTTATAGGCTGACCATTACCTTGTTTGATAAGCATACTCTTTATAAATTTTGGCCCAATAAGTAAAACAATTAGCAATGATGTTATTATCGCGCAACCAGCTCTAAATGAGAGATATGTAAATAAGTTTATTCCCGGAAAATCAAAGTTTAATATTTGAACTAGATATAATATCATTAAGCAATCTTTCTTATAGGTTTTTGCGTATTTATCTCTTTAATTACTTTCGAAAAATTAATTTTTGATGATGCTTTAAGCATCACAGTATCATTATTATCAAGGAGATCTTGTAAATTAAGAATAACTTGATCAACATTTTGAAATAGAGCACCTTTCTTTTGAAAATCAATTTCTTCCCATAAATATCTAATTTCTTCACCCACAGCATAAACAATATCTATAGATGTATTATTAATTAATTGAGCAATTTTCTTATGATAATTCTCAGAGAATTTACCTAACTCCATCATGTCTCCAATAAATAAAACTTTTCTTAAACAAGACTTAGAATTTAGGTTGCTAAAAGATATTATAGCAGCTTCCATTGAGTTGGGATTTGCATTAAAACTTTCATTAATTATTGATAATGACTTACCAAGGAAATTTAAATTAAACATGTTTCCTCTTCCTTCAATATTTTTAAAATTCGATAGTTTCTTCGTGAATTTTTCAGTTGGATTATTTGTAATTTTACAAGTCATTAGTGCGGGCAAAGTGTTTAAAGCCATATGTTCACCAGGTATTGCTAATGTATAATTTATTATTTTATCTTTAATTTTTACTTTAAGTACACTGCCAGTATCTATTTCAATATTCTCTTTTAGATAAATATCAGAATCTTCTAGAACTCCAAAGGTTGAGATATTTAAACTTTTATTTTTAATTATGTTTATATCCAAATCTGATTTTAGGTTTTCATTAATTATTAAACTTCCTCCATCGACGATACCCTCGATAATCGATAGCTTCTCTTTTATTAAATCTTTCTTTGAGTCAAAATTGCCTATATGAGCTTCACCTACATTATTAACAATACCAATATGAGGCCTAATAAGATTTGTTAACTTTAATATTTCACCTTTATTATTCATTCCGATCTCAAATACAGCGTAATCAACATCTATTGGCATTCTTGCAAGAGATAAAGGTACTCCGATATGATTATTGAATGATCTTTCAGATTTATGAACTTTTCCATAGTCAGCCAAACAACTTGATATCATCTCCTTTAAGGTTGTTTTTCCTGAGCTTCCTGTTATTCCTATTATTTTAGCTTTTGCTCTTTGACGAGCATAATTAGCCAACTTATAAAGTGCTTTATAAACATCATTAACAAAAATTACCTTTTTTGAATTAATAAGAGATGGTCTATTTGAAATTGCAGCACAGGCTCCTTTGTTAAGAGCATCTTCAATAAAATCATTTCCATCATTATTTAAACCAGGTAAAGCGAAAAAAATGTCACCTTTATTTAATGTTCTAGTATCAATTGAAACACCTGAAGCAAACCAATCACAGCTTCCATGGCCGTTAATTATACCTAACACTTCTTTACCATCCCACAATATTTCAGTCATTTAATTACCTATCACTTCCCTTATTATCTCTTGATCAGAAAAAGGAATTTTTCTATCGCCAATAATTTGAAACTTTTCATGACCTTTACCAGCAATTAAAATTGAATCACCTTTTTCACCTTTATTGATTGCAGTAATAATAGCCTTTTTTCGATTGGGTATTTCTATAGCTGAGGGACAAGTTTCTAATATTGACTTTCTAATTTTATTTGAATCTTCATTTCTAGGATTGTCATCTGTAATAATTATGCAATCTGCAAAATTTTCTGCTATTTCTCCCATGATAGGTCTTTTAAATCTATCTCTACCACCTCCACAACCAAAAACGATGGTTATGTTGTTTTCTGTAAGCTCTCTTAGAGAAAATAAAGCTGCAGTTAATGCATCTGGAGTATGAGCATAATCAACATAGATCTTAGCTTCTTTTTTACTCAAACCACAGAACTCAAGTCTCCCAGGGATTGGTCTAAGATCTTTTAAATGCTCAAAAACTTTTTCTGATGGTGAACCTGAGGCTATAGCTAATCCTGCTGCACATAAAATATTCATAGCTTGAAAATAACCTTCAACCTTAAGAGGAATAGAAAATTGTCTACCACTATATTGAAATATCATTTCCATTCCTAACTCAGTTGGAACCAACCTTCTCAGATTAAGTGCGTTTGCTGACTCACCAACCTCTATGACACCTTTTCCACTAGCGTTAATAATTGAAGATAATTCTCTGCCTTCTTCTGTATCGATGCAAATAACGGAATAATTATCTTTAGGAAGTATTTCTGTAAAAAGACGTTTCTTTGCATCAAAATATTCTTCCATAGTGTTATGATAATCAAGATGGTCTTGGCTAATATTTGTAAACCCTGCTGCTCTAATTTTAACATTATCAATTCGGTATTGTGATAAGCCATGGCTTGAGGCCTCTAAAGCTAAATGTGTAAAGCTCTGATTGGATAATTTTTCCAATGTCTTATGTAGTAAGACGGGGTCTGGAGTAGTAATATTTGTATCTTGTATTTCTTCATTTCCAATAATACCTAAAGTACCAATACTAGAAGATTTTAATCCCATCAAATTCCAGATTTGTTGTAAAAAATTTGTTGTAGATGTTTTTCCATTAGTTCCCGTAATCGCACAAACTGTCTGAGGAGAATCATTAAAAACAATTGATGAGATATAGGATAAATATCTCCTTGGATTTTCATCTTTAATGATTGGGATATCTAATTTTAAATCAGAATCTAAAGAAGTTACAATAACACTTGCACCTTTTCTAATCGCTTCATCAATAAAATCTTCACCTCGATTTATTTCTCCTTGAATGGCTACAAAAATATACCCGGGCTCAACTTTTCTACTATCGCATGTCACCCCTTTAATAATAACATCTGAAGATAAATGATCTTTTATATCTTTTAATGAAATCATTAATTATCTGCCCTGGCATGTTCTTGAAACACATTAAAATTATTTTGAATTGGAATATTTAATTGAGGAGCTATTAACTTTATAATTTCACCAGCAGCGGGTGCTGCATTCCAATATGCTGAAGAACCTCTTACACCTTTTTTTCCTTTTGGATTATCTAAACTAACCAAAACAACATACTCTGGATCATTTCCTGGAAAAGCACCAACAAAACTAGTCATCCTTCCGCAATAACCCCCTGTAATACAAGGTTTATCAGCAGTTCCAGTTTTACCAATAACATTATATCCATCTACATCAGCTTTTTTTCCAGAACCATTCTTCACGACTTCACGCATAACATAGCGCATGCTTTTACTTACATCAGAAGTAATTAATTTAGCGTTAGTTTTATAACCTTTATCTCTAAGATATAATGTTGGTTCGATTAAATATCCTCCATTAACAACTGCAGCAACAGCTGATGCAAAAGATAAAGGCACTACACCTAAACCCTGACCAAAGGATATCTGCTCCATTGATAGTTCGTTCCACCTCTCTGGTAAACTTGGCTTTCCCATTTCATAAAGCTCAATAAATTGTTCATCAAGTAATCCTGTTTCAGATAAAAATCTTTTTTGTGTTTCTAGTCCAACTATATGAGCAATTTGAGCCATACAAATATTTGAAGAGTTGATAAGACATTGTGCAGCATTCAAATATTGCACCTTACTCTTACGATAATCTGAAAGACATTTTTTTCGATTTTTATTAATACATTTCCATACATCAAACTCATCGGATAAGTTAATTCTTTCTTCTTCTAAAGCCATAGCTAGTGTAAATATTTTCATTACTGAGCCAAGCTCATAACTTCCTTGTATAGCCCTATTAAATCTTTGATTAGCTGTTTTTGATTGTGAATGATTATTAACTGTATTTGGATCAAAATTAGGAAATGATGCAAGAGCTATAATTTCCCCATTTTTTGCGTTAAGAACAATACCAAAACTTGCTTCTGCATTATATTCCGTAATTGCATTTTCAATAATATTTTCGAGATGATTTTGAATATTTAAATTTATTGATAAATTAATTTTATTATTTTTAATTTCATTCTTGTATAACCACCTTTCAAAACCAGATGAAGATTTCTGATCAAAATCTCGGTTTGAATGGCCAAGAATATGTGATGCTAATGACTTACTCGGATAAACTCTTCTCCAAACTTTATGGAATTCAACCTCTGCAACACCTGAGTTTAAAATATCATATTGCTGTTTTTCACTTATATCATTAGCAATTTCGACATATTTCCCACTTAAAAGTCTTTCCAATAATTCTTTTGGTTCTTCTTTTAGATAAGGAGATAATTTATTTGCTGCCTTATGAACATCAAAATTATTAAAAGAAGACCTTTTGACCACAGCAGCCCTAGTAGTTTTAAAAGTGGTAACTAAGAGATTTTTACCAGTCCTATCATAAATATCAGGTAATGGTTTTTTTGTTGATAAAGCTAGAGAAAATTGAGGTTCACTGATAACATCGCCTGGAAAAACAGACAAGAATGTATTTCTAACAGAAAAAATAGCAAAGAAAAAAACAAAGAAATAAAGTGCAATTTTTAATCTTTCTTTTCCAACTGTTATAGGGTCCTTTGATAAAGAATATTTATTAGTTTTTTGATCATTTACCAATAGGTGTTGAATATCATCTCCAACAATTATTTTATTATATATTTTTGATTTAGACATTTAATTGATCTCATCTTTATTTTGAGAATTAATTAATATCTGATTACCTGTAACTGGTTTCAGATTTAAGCTTTTGGAATATCTATCTGCTAATTTTTCTAAATTCTTAGGACTTGTAATGATTGCCCATTCTGTAGTTAACTGAGTTTCACGATTTTGTTCATCAAAAATTTCATTTTCAATTTTGTAAATTTTCTTTTCTAATTTAATGGCCTCATAACTAACATTGTAATGATAGATATTAATCATCAAAAAAATTACGATGCTAAAAAATGAAATTATTCTCAGCATTCTATACCTCCATAACTAATAAAATTATGAGATGAATTCAATTGGCTTACTTTGAGTGATGACCTAAAAACCCATCTTAGCTTTGCTGATCTTGATCTTCGATTTTTCTTAACCTCATCTTTGGATGGCTTTATTACTTTTCTGTTTTCATAAACAAAAATCTGATCGGGATTTTTAGGATCGTATTTTTTTAAAGGTATCGAATTTTCTTTAATAAAGTTTTTTACAATTCTATCTTCAAGAGAATGAAAAGAAATAATTACTAACCTTCCTTTCTCAGAAAGAACTTTCTCAATAGAAATCAATGCCTTATATAGATCCTTAAGTTCATTGTTAATATATATTCTTAGTGCTTGAAAAGTTTTAGTAGCGGGATGTATTTTTTTATTTTTTGTTTTTTTAACACTTAAAACTATTTCATTTAGATCAAATGTTGTTTTGATTTTCTTAATTTTTCTTTTATTTACAATTGCTTTTGCAATTTTTCTTGAGCTTCTTTCTTCACCAAAATAAAAAATTATATCTGCTAAAGATTTTTCACTTAATGAATTTATTATATCATATGCTGTTTCTCCAGTCTGAGTCATACGCATATCTAAAGGCGCATCAAATTGAAAAGAAAATCCTCTCTCGGGCGTTCCTAGCTGCATCGAGGAGGTTCCTAAATCTAATAAAATTCCATCAATTTTATTAATCCCTATTGAGTGAAGGTGTTGAGATAAATTACCAAAGCTTCCATTAATTGATAAAAATTTATTACCATATTGTTTTTCAAGATCTCTACATAACTCAATTGCGGTTGGATCTTTATCAATTCCTATAACGCTACAATCTGCACTTTCTAAAATTTTTCTTGAATGGCCCCCTGCCCCCAAAGTTCCATCTAAATATACACAACCATCAGAAGGATTTAATATTGAAAGAACTTCTTCACACATTACAGGTTTATGTTGAAGCTCTATATTTGACATCACTCATTAACCTGGGAATTTTTTGAAAAATTAACGGATGGCCCTATCAAATCTCTATTTTGAAGAGCCTTTGTTCTAGCATCAATTTTAAAGCTCTCAAAAGCAGATGGTTCCCACATTTGAAATTTTTGCCCTATACCAGCAAATGTTACTTTATCTTTTAATCCTGCATGTTTTATTAAAGATCCAGGAAGAGATACTCTTCCGTCCTGATCATAGTTAAGTTGATATGTCTCGGAAAAAAGAGCAGTAGCTAATGCATCAGTTTCTTCTGCAAAGAGCTGCATTTTTTCAATACTTTGAGCAATTTGATTGATTAAAGACTCTCCTCCACCATCAATTGATTGAGTTGTAAATGACGGATATAAATAAACCCCAGCAAATCCTTGGTTTTCAAGAACAGATCTGAATTGAGATGGAATTGAAACCCTTCCCTTAGCATCAATCTTGTTAACTGTATTTGACAAAAAAATATTCATTTATAATCCTTTTGAACACACGCATGGCGTTATATTATGGGTTAACATGGGATTGTATGGGAGTCAATGGTAAAAAGTGGATTATATATGATAAATTAGGGTTATCTGTGGATAACTTTTTGTTAGAATTTATTAAAATAATGTATTTTTTGTCAGATGGCTTATAAGCCGGGTTCTGTATCCACAAAGTGGTGATGATCATTCATCTTGAATTTATGTCGCCATAAATCTCTAGCAACCTACCCGAATAGCATAAAGAGACATTTATATCACTATTCCTATTTGGTCTTGCTCCCAGTGGGGTTTGCCTTGCCAAATATGTTACCATATTTGCGGTGCGCTCTTACCGCACCTTTTCACCCTTACCAAAATGGCGGTATATTTTCTGTGGCACTTTCCCTGAGGTCACCCTCGCCGGGCATTATCCGGCACTGCGTCTCTTGGAGCCCGGACTTTCCTCACATAAAAGTGCGATCATCCAGCCATCTGACTATTTTTTTCTATTAAAAAACAATAATTTGGTCAAGAAATAATCTTATGCTTTTGCACTTGGCCTAGAATTAAGTCTCTCATAATAATTTTTAAGATTAATGCATTCCTCTGGAATCTCAATCTTTGGCCATTTAGCAAAATCAAAACAAATGAGCGCAGAAATATCGGCAATCGTATATTTGTCTAAACACATAAACTCTTTATCTTGCATTTGCTTGTCAAACCAATGAAGCATTTTTATAACCCTTGGACGGCTTGCTTCTGACCACTCTTTAACTTGATCTTCTAAAGCAGCCATTGCAGGATGTCCATGTCTATAGGTATTAGCAATACTTATCATAAGTAATAGTTCTAGTCTTCTTTGCCACATTTCAATAACAGCTATCTCTTCTGGACTACTTCCCATTAAACTTGGTTCTGGGTGCAAAGCCTCAAAATACCTACAAATGGCTATAGATTCAGTTATACATGTTCCATCATCTAACTTTAAAGTAGGGATTTGAGATAAAGGACTTATTTTTTTATAATCTTCTTCTTTATGCTCTCCCTTCATAATATTAATTTGTTTTGTTGGAACCTCTATTCCTTTTTCATGAAGAAATACCCTTACTCTTCTTGGATTTGGCGCTGGAATAAAATCGTATAAAATCATCTAAACCTCTTTTTAAAAATTTGTTAATTCATTCTATTAAGAAAATTTAACTTGACCATAAGTTTTTCAAAATATTAAGAGTATATATATTCATTATGGAGGATAAAATGACAATAAGCTTCAAAGATAAAGTTGTGATTGTAACTGGAGCAGGAGGTGGATTGGGTAGAAGTCACTCTCTAGAATTTGCAAAAAGAGGTGCAAAAGTTGTTGTAAATGATCTTGGGGGCTCTGTTGATGGATCAGGAGGTTCATCTGATGCAGCCAATAATGTTGTAAAAGAAATCACTGAAGCTGGAGGAGTAGCTATCCCAAATGGCTCATCTGTCACTGATGATGATGGCGTAAAAAATATGGTTGACCAAACAATGGATGAGTTTGGTCGGATAGATATACTCATAAACAATGCAGGAATATTAAGGGATAGGTCTTTTACTAAGATGACTATGGAAGATTTTACTCTTGTAACAGATATTCATTTGATGGGATCAGTCAAACCTACAAAAATGGTATGGGAGATTATGAAAGAACAGAACTATGGAAGAATTTTAGTTACCACTTCATCTACAGGTTTATATGGAAACTTTGGTCAATCAAATTATGGGGCTGCAAAACTTGGTGTTGTAGGATTTGTAAATACTCTTAAGCTTGAAGGACAAAAATATAATATTAATTGTAATGTCTTATGCCCGGTAGCATACACCAGAATGACAGAAAATCTCATGCCCCCTGAGGCTGAACAGCTTTTGACCCCTGGTAGCGTTACCCCGGCAGTTATTTATCTATCAAGTGAGAATGGCCCTACTGGAACAATTCTATGTGCTGGAGCTGGTGTTTATTCTGTTGCTAAGATAATGGAAAGCGAAGGAGAAAACCTTGGTTTAGAAGCTTCGGCTGAAGATTTAGAAAAAAACTGGGACAAAATATCTGATTTCTCTGAAGCTAAGCCATTCTTTAATGGTGGAGAACAAACTGGTAAAGTATTAGAAAAAGCAATGAAAGGAACTTAGTTGGATATCAACTATTCAAATCCAGTAAATTTTAAACTTAAAGATTATGATGAAAATCCTGAAATATATAATTTAGGCTTTAGGGAGTATGATGCACGTTGGCTATATCCTAAACAAATTAATTTAGCAGGCGTCCAAAAAATTGGACTAGGTTTAGGAAAACTTATCAAACAATCTAATAATAATGGCAGAATTTCTGTAGGACATGATTTCCGATCATACTCTGAAGAAATAAAAGAAGCTCTTATTGGGGGATTAATAGCCTCTGGAGTTGATGTTTATGATGTAGGTTTAACAATTTCTCCTGGAGCTTATTTTTCTCAATATTTTCTCGACTGTGATAATGTTGCGATGGTTACAGCTAGCCATAACCCTAATGGTTGGACAGGAATAAAAATGGGGAATGAAAAGACTCTTACTTTTGGTCCAGATCTAATTAATAATTTAAAAAAAGTTATAGAAGATAAAGATAAAACTTCAAATAATCCTGGAAAATATATTTTTAGGAACATCAATAATGAGTATCTCTTAGATATAACTTCAAAATATAAAATAAATAGAAAAATTAAAGCTGTAGTAGCATGTGGAAATGGTACGGCAGGTCTTTTTGCGCCTAAAGCTCTTAGTTTATTGGGTGTTGAAGTTATTCCCTTGCATTGTGATTTGGATAGCTCATTTCCAAATTACAATCCTAATCCTGAAGATTTAATAATGCTAAAAGATTTAGGAAAAAATGTTTTAGAAAATAATGCAGATATAGGTTTTGCATTTGACGGTGATGGAGATCGCGTAGGTGTAGTTGATAATAACGGACAAGAAATATTTGCTGATAAAATTGGGTTACTTATTGCTAGAAACCTATCCTTGGAAAATTCAAATTCAAAATTTGTAGTTGATGTTAAGTCTACTTCCCTTTTTCTAACTGATGAAATTCTTAAAAAGAGCAATTCTGAAATTGTTTTGTGGAAAACTGGTCACAGTTATATTAAAAGAAAAACAAATGAGATAAATGCTACAGCTGGTTTCGAAAGATCCGGTCATTTCTTTTTCAATAACCCGATAGGTCGAGGGTATGATGATGGTATTTTGTCTGCAATTGAAATTCTAAAAATATTAGACAAAAACAAAAATAAAAAACTTAATGATTTATATAACGAGCTCCCTATAACCTTCTCATCACCAACTATGTCTCCAAAATGCCCAGAAGAAAAAAAATATGATGTTGTAGAAAAAATAAAAAAGATTTTTCAAAATAAAATGAAAAATAATCAGCCTTTAGCAGGACAAAAAATATTATCTATCTTAACTGTAAATGGAGTTAGAATTCATCTTGAAGATGGTTCTTGGGGTTTAATAAGAGCTTCATCAAATTCACCAAATCTTGTTGTTGTGTGTGAAAGCACAGTATCCGAGGATAGAATGAAAGAAGTATTTCATGATCTTAATAGTGAATTAATAAAATTTGAAGAAATTGGTGATTATGATCAAAAAATTTAAAAAATCTCTAGATACATTCTTATTGATGTAAAAAATAAAAAAATAGCAAATAATCTAGTTAATGTTTTCTTAGGAAGTGAATGTGCATATTTTGCTCCAAAAGGAGCCGACAGAGCAGCTAAAGGGGCAATTAATATTAGACCTAATAAATTGACATACCCAAGAGATCCAGGTGGTAAATTAGCTACAAACAATCCAGTAAGGATAAAAAATAATGTACCTGGTATAGACAGAAAAAAACCTAGCCCTGCTGAAGTTCCTACAGCTTTATGAATAGGAACTCCATATAAAGACATGATGCTTACATTAAATGTTCCACCTCCAATACCAAGCATGGAAGAAAATGCACCAACCAACAAAGGAATATTGTAGCTAAAAAAACCAGAAGGTAATTTATTTCCTAATCTTAAATTATCATTTTGCATTAATAAATGGATACAAACCAATAAAGCAACTGTAGCAAAAAATAATGTCAAATAAAAACCTGATATTAATCCAGCAGTAGTTGCTCCAAAAGCAGACCCTATTAAAGTTGGTCCAATCCATTTTTTTATAATTGAGAAATCAACTGCATTATTTTTTTTGTGCGCTACATAAGAACGCCATCCTGTTGGTATGATGATAGCAAGAGATGTTGCTACAGAGACATGCATTATAATTTCATGAGAAAAACCAAGAGAAGACAATACATGATAAAGAACTGGAACAATAATTATCCCTCCGCCAACACCAAGAAGACCTGCAATAAAGCCAGATATTAATCCTGAAAAAATTAATGCAAAAAAAAATGGTAGCAGACCGATACCCTCATAATACATCAGACCACCTCTTTTTGAACTTCTTCAATCTTAATTAATGCTTCCTTAATCACATTAATATCATTTTTTCTTTTTGGTGCATTTTCCGATAAGTAACTTCTCCATAACTTTGCGCCCTTAACTCCATGAAAAAGGCCGAGCATATGTCTTGTTATATGATTTAAGTATACTCCACATGAAATCTCAGTTTCTATATAAGGTATCATTTCTTTAACAATATCAAATCTAGTTTGATCCCTTTTTTTCTCGTCGAAAAAAATATGATCTATATTTGTTAACAAAAAAGGATCTATGTATGCAGCTCTTCCCATCATAACGCCGTCAGGGTCATATTTATTAGAGTTCAATTCCTTTTTAGCCTTCTCAATTGAATTAACACCTCCATTTAAAACTAAATTTAAATCTGGCCATTTTCTTTTTATTAATCTAACTAAATCATAATCAAGAGGCGGAATTTCTCTATTTTCCTTAGGGTCAAGTCCATTTAAAATTGCTTTTCTTGCATGTATAATAATTGTCTTAATTCCAATTTTTTTTAATCTTTCAATCATAATCGGTAGAACGACATATGGATCATCTTCATCAATACCAATCCTACATTTAACCGTAACAGGAATATTTACCGATTTAATCATTGATGTTAAACAAGACTCTACTAGATCTAAGTCATTCATTAAACAAGCTCCAAAATTTCCTTCTTGAACTCTTTTTGATGGACAACCAAGATTAAAATTAATTTCATCATAGCCATAATCTTCTCCACATTTAGCAGCATATGATAGGTTTTTTGGATTACTCCCCGCTATTTGAAGTGCTACAGAATGCTCAGAATCATTGAATTTTAAAAAAAAGTCTTTATCACCGTAAACAATTGCATCAGCAACAACCATTTCACTATATAAAAAAGCTTTTTTCGTAAGTTTTCTAAAAAAATAACGACAATGCCTATCAGTATAATCAATCATTGGTGCTATACAAAATTTGTGTGATAACATTGCAATCTCTATTTATAAATACTTACTCATTAACATATTTTTATTATTTTAGCTTGCGATTAAAACTTTTAAGTTTAGATTGCTAATGTTATAAAAATGATAATCTTTATTTATTTCATAAATACTTAAATTTAAAGGTTATTTGAAAATATAAATATCTGGGGAGATTAATAATGAAATTTTTAACTAAAACTTTGTTAATGTTTACTCTTATTTTGACAATGAACTTCAATGTTCAAGCTCAAGAAAGCGCTCCAACATTAGCAATTGAAGAAATAATTGTTACAGCAAGAAAGAAAGAAGAATCCATTCAAGATGTTCCGATGGCTGTGACTGCTATTACAGACCAATTGAATGAAGGTAGCGTTAGAAGAATTGAAGATATTCAAGCTTTTGCACCAAATCTATTTATTAACAGAACTCCTGGTATCGCAAGTGGTGCTGCTATAACTATTAGAGGTGTTGCTTCTCTTGAAAGCGATAAAAGTTATGAACCATCAATTGGTGTTGTAATGGATGGTATGTTTTTAGGTACATCAAGTGGTGTTCTTCTAGATAATTTTGACATCGAAAGAATTGAGGTTCTTCGTGGACCACAAGGAACATTGTTCGGTAAAAATACAACAGGCGGTATTCTTAATGTGATTAGAACTCCTGTATCTCTTACTGATCTCGGAGTTGACGCTAGTTTAACAATTGGTGAGTTTGGAAGACAAGATCTTAAAACAGTTATCCAAGTTCCTATTATTGAAGATCAATTAGGTGTTAAAATATTTGCTGCAAGCATCGAACATGATGGTCATGTATATAATACATTCCTAGAAAAAGATGCTGGTGGCGATGACAAGTTAAATTATGGTTTCACTACTTTATGGGAACCTAATGATCAATTTAGCCTCAAATTTCATTATGAAATAATGGAAGATAAAAGTGAGCAGGGTTCTTATGTTAATAGAAATCGTGTAGGTGAATTAGCATGTACAATTACTCAAATTGGCTTTGATCCTCGTAATGGTTGTGAAATAAATGCAAATGATGGTCCGAATACAGTTGAATCAGATGGATCAAATTTTAGTGATAATGAATATGAGTCAATGATTGTTACAGCTAATTATGACACTGAGAACTTCTTATACACTTATATATATTCGAACAGAGATATGGATGAACAAAATATGCAAGATTTTGATGGCTCACCTGCTCGTTTATTAAGAATGAATTTCTTTAATGACTGGGAACAAACAAGTCATGAATTCAGAGTAACATCACAATTCTCAGATAAATTTCAGTTTATCGCTGGTATCTATGATTGGGAAGCTGATTTTGCACAAAGATGGAATGTTTATGACTTATTTTATCAATTATCACGTTTAGGTGTTCCACCTTGGCCTTTTGGTAGAAAAGGTGTTGCAGGATATGATGATGTAGATGTATGGGAAGATGATGTTGCTGGTAACAATGGGCAAACTCAAGTTACAGAATCTATAGCTGTTTTTGCTTCCGTTGACTGGTTTGTTACTGATCAATTAACACTAACTGCGGGCTTCCGTTGGACTGAAGAAGAAAAAGACTTTGTCGGTGGCGCTTCAGCTCCTGGTTATTATCCTCTAAGAGGAGAACCATGGCCAGGAATATACAACCCAACATCATACTCAGCTAAATGGGATGAAACTACACCAAAAGTTGGACTTAGATACCAACTTAACGATGATGTAATGTATTATGCCGCTTATAGTGAAGGCTTTAAAAGTGGTGGTTTCTTCGCTCGTCAGGCTAACTACGATATCTATCCTGGTTATGAACCGGAATATGTTAAAAATTATGAGTTTGGTTGGAAATCAACACTACAGGATGGAAGAGCAATCTTTAATGGTGCTATTTTTAAATCTGAATACGATGATAAACAGGAATCTATTCTTATACCTGTTAACTTAGCAAATGTTGCTACAGTTATTCGTAATGCTGCATCAATGGAGATGACTGGTATAGAATTAGAATTAATGTATCAGGTTACTGAAGCTTGGGACCTTATGGTTACTTATGGTTATCTTGAAGCTGAGTACAAAGATTATCTTGCTGACTTAACAGGTGATGGAGTTATTACTGATAATTCTGGATTAATTCCTCGTAACACTCCAGAAAATACATTTGGGTTTACTACTTCATACACAGCTCAACTAGGTAATGGTGAATTAAAAGGTAGAGTATCGTATCGTTTCAGAGATGAAATGAATTCAGACTCTTCAAATAACCCATTGGGAGACCTAGATAGCATTGAAAATGTTAATGCTACGCTTAGTTATTCTGTCGATAATTACAGCATAACATTATGGGGTAGAAATCTTACTGATGAGAGAGAACAAAGATGGGCTACAATTGGTGGTCTAACATCTAGAGGGTGGTGGAATGAACCATCTACGGTAGGTGTAACCTTTAATGTTTCTTATTAATTAAATAAATATAGTAAATCAAATGGCTCGAAATTAATTCGGGCCATTTTTTTTGTTATTAATAAATTTTTTAAAATTACCAAAGTTACACACCTTAAAAAAAAAATTTACAAAAACTTCATAAAAAACTGTGCGAAGAATCCATATTTTATGATAAGAATTGATAGATTAATTACATAAGAAATTTTATACAAATTTCATCATTATATTTTTAAAATAAAGGGTCAAAAATATGTTTCCTAAAAGTATTCTAAAGTTATCTAAGAAAGTAACTTTCTATTCTTTTTTTCTTTTCTCAATTTCAATTATTTTACCTCTAACTATTAGTGCCGAGCAAACTACAGGCGCTATTAGAGGCTCAGTATTTGATAGCTCTGGTAATCCAGTTTCAGGTGTATCTATTCAAATAACACATGTGCCTTCTGGAACAAAAGCTTCAACAAGTACTAATAATACTGGTTCATTCTATTCAAGAGGGTTACGTTTAGGTGGTCCTTTTGATGTTAGGGCTACCAAAGATGGGCAATCATCTTTAAGATCAGGTATATATACAAGTCTGGGTGGTGAATATAATCTAAATATTCAACTTGGTGGAACAGATATTGAAGAAATTATTGTGACAGGTCAGGCTGTTAATTTCGACACCTTAGGAGTAGGACCTGGATCAACCTTCACTTCAGAAGATTTGGCAACCCTTCCCTCAATAGATAGAGATATCAAAGATATCGCAAGATTAGATCCCTTTGTGACCGTTGATAACGAAGGAAGATTATCTTTCGCCGGTGGAATGCCAAGATTAATCGGTTTCGTTATTGATGGCGTAAGCGCTAATGACTCCTATGGTCTTAGTAGCAATGCTTATCCAACGAATAGAATGCCTATTTCTATTGACCTTGTCGAACAAGTATCAGTAAAAGTTGCAAATTATGATGCAGAACTTGGTGAAGCATTAAGTGGAAACATTGTTTTAACAACTAAAGCTGGAACTAATGATTTTCATGGATCTTTCACTGTTGAAGCATCTCAAAAAAGTGGTGATGAACCATTTGGTGAAAAAACCGACCAACCTGACCCTGATACTGAATTGTTTTCTTTCACATTTAATGGTCCCATTATTAAGGATAAGTTATTCTTTTCTCTAGGATATGAAAAATATGAAGCATCAGACCCAATATCTTTACTTGGTTTTCAATCTGGTTCAGTAACAAAGGCTGAAGCTGATGCCGTTATTAAAGCCGCTATGGATGTAATTGGTTATGATGCAGGTTCATATAATAAAGCTCGTGAAGAAGAAGATGAAAAAACATTTTTAAGATTGGATGCTAATTTATCTGAAAATCATAATCTTACTTTTTCTTACAACCTTACTGAAGGCTCTACTGAGTCAGCCTACTTTAATAGAACTTGGGGCCTACCATTATCGAGTAATTGGTATAGAATTAACAAAGAATATGAGTCAATGAAATTAGAGTTAAACTCGAATTGGACAGATAATTTTTCTACTAAAATTTTAATTTCTGATACAGATGTGAGTAATCCGAACACTCCTGTAGGAGCAAAAACAATTGGTGAAGTTGGTATAAGAGTTGCCTCGGGAGGAACAGTATTTTTTGGACCTGACCAGTATCGACATGCTAATCAGATTGAAACAAACAGAAAACAATACGAAATTGCTGGTTATTATGATATTGGAAATCACGCATTAAAACTTGGCTACAAAGTAGTTGAAAATGATATGTTCAATATGTTTTCAAGGAATAGTCTTGGAGAATATGATTATAACTCCATTGATGATTTTATTGCAGGTAATCTTAGAGAATTAGATTATAGAAATGCCGATACAAATAATCCTCTAGATGCAGCTGGTCGATTCAATATGGATTTCACAATAATTTATTTTCAAGATACCTGGGATATCTCACCTGACTTAACTGCAAGGATAGGTTTTAGATATGAAGAAATAAGTATGGACTCAGTACCTGAGAAAAATACATTTTGGTATAATTGGACAGGCGATACTTATAGACCTGCTCCTGAAAATGATGTGAGTTTAGATGGTGAAGATATTCTAATGCCTCGTTTCTCTTTAGATTGGCAAGCCCAAGATAATGTATTGGTTACATTTGGTTGGGGTGAGTTTAGTGGCAACCTTCCGCCAGTTTGGTATGGGGGGCCATACATTGATACTGGTTTAGGTTTACCTGGAAATAAACTTAGAGCAAGAAGCAATAACTTACCTACTCCTGGTACACCTGAAAGTTACCCTGGTGATGCTGCTTTAGCTCTTGTAAGAAACGAAATTGGGGATACCGGTGGCTATACTAATATGATGGATAAAGATTTTGGTATACCATCCATAACTAAATTACATGTAGGGGTAACAGCAGACTTAGACTCTAATTTAATTGGTCCTTTTACTTTAAGAGCTAATTATATGCACATGAAAGAAGAGGATCCTGTTGGAGCTTATATAGGTGGTTGTGATCCAAGAGGGAATGCACTAGCTGATAACAGACCGTTATACGGTGGATGTAGTTATGTTGGATATCTGACAACCTTTAAAGATGTAGAACCTGAAAGCGATATTTACAGTATTTCATTCGAAAAAACTTTTGATAATGGAATTGATTTATATCTATCATATGCCCATCAAGAAAGAGAAATGGCCCATGCCATGACAAGTTCTATTATCTTTTCAAGCGCAACAAGATTCCCAGTATTTGATCATTTAACCCCTGTAAATTCTCCTTCACATTATGAGGTAGAACATGCCTTTGATTATAAACTAAGTTGGCAAGGTAATATCTTTGGTGATTTAGAAACAAGTATTGCATTAAATGGTTTCAGACAATCTGGCACACCTTTTAGTTATACATTCCTTGGGGATTTGAGTGGTTACAGAACTGATGGAGAAAATATTGATCTATTATATGTACCAAGCCTAAATGATCCAAATGTGCTTTATGCTGATGGATTTGATCTTGAGGCATTTAATCAGTTTTTAGATGACTCTGGATTATCAGGTTATAGAGGAAATGCGGTACCAAGAAATAGCTTTAATAGCCCTTGGGAAGGAACTTTTGATGTAAGAATAGCTCAACAACTTCCTACTGGTGGTATAACTGGAAAAGCAACATTCTTTGTTGATATTGAGAATGTTTTAAATCTAATAAATTCTGATTGGGGTGGATTTGAAAATTATGCTGGCGGTACAATGAACTCTAGAGGCGTTGTTGAAGCAGAAGTTGATGATCAAGGTAGATATGTATACAAAAGTTTTGATATTGATGGAGACCCAGTAAGAAAAATCGGAAAATCGGTGTGGCAACTTAAAGTTGGTCTTAAATATGAATTCTAATAAAAAAGAATAATATTAAATAAGGGGCGCTATTAATTAGCGCCCTTTTTTTATATAATAAAAGTATGAGAAAAAAGCTTATCCCTAAAATTAATCGCAGAAATTTTCTTTTAGGAAGTTTGGCTTCCCTTTTTTCTAGTGCCCTGCCATTTAAAAAATTATACTCCACTCCAAAATATATAAATAAGATTGCGCATGGAGCTTGCCTTACTCAAGAAAAAGAGCAACCTATATGGAAAAGTATACTTAAAGATAGATCAGATATTTTTATTTTTATGGGAGATAATGTTTATGGTGATGATAGGATTACAGGTAAATTAAACAAATTAAGTAAAGCCTATAAAAAACAGAAAACAAAAATTCCTTTCGCTCAGCTAAAGGAAACTAATGAAGTTTATGCCATATGGGATGATCATGATTATGGTAAAAATGATGGCGGTGCTGATTATCAATATAAAAAAGAAGCTAAAAATCTATTCCTAGATTTTTGGAATATTTCTTTAAATGATCCAAGAAGAGATAGAGAGGGTATATATTTCGAAACAAAAAAAATAACAAAAAAAGGAATCTTGCAAATAATTTTTCTTGATACAAGGTATTTTAGATCACCGCTTAAGCGCACAGATGAAAGAGGAGCTCCTGGAAAAGAGCGTTATTTATCTGATAATAATCCTAATAAGACCCTACTTGGCAAGAAACAATGGGAGTGGTTATCAAATAAATTAGATGAAAATGCAGATGTTCGAATAATTGCTTCTAGCATTCAAATTATTGCAGAGGGTCATGGATTTGAGAAATGGGGAAACTTACCAAGGGAAAAAAAGAAATTGTATGATCTTATTGATACAAAAAAAATGAAAGATATTATTTTCTTATCTGGCGACAGGCATGCTGGAGGAATTTACAAAGAGAAAACTGCAAAAGGAACTATGTTATATGAAATAACTTCTAGTTCACTAAATCTTCCAGGCGCTGCATGGGTTACAAAATACAAAGGTAAAGATAGACCACCTGAACAAGGGCCTAATAGAATTAACTCTATGTATCTATGGGAAAATTATGGATTCATTGAATTTACTGAAAATATTATCCATTTATCCTTAAAAGATATTAATGGAAAGCAAGTTAACTCTATTGAAATAAATTAACGCCCACTTGGCAATTCATTAAATGGCACTGATTTATCTACTCTTACATCTTGAGGAAGACCAAGAACTCTTTCTGCAACGATGTTTCTGAGTATCTCATCTGTTCCACCTGCAATTCTATAACCAGCAGCACTTAACCATTGGCTTTGAAAAATTGAATGCAGTAAAGCAATTTCGGAGTCATTAATTATTCCAGCAGCTCCCTGAAGATCCATAGCAAATGAAGCAAGATCCTGCATTTTAGGTGCAGAAACGATTTTACCAATTGAACTTTCTGGCCCTGGAGTTTCACCCTTTGATAAAGCAGTTAAAGTCCTCATCTTTGTATATTTAAGACCCTCAGCCTGAATATACCAATCAGCTATTTTTGACCTAACTAAATCGTTTTTAATTGCTGGTTGATCATTTAAATCAACCTCTTTTGCTGCTCTAGTAAGTGAACTATAATCTGCGGACTTAGGAACGCCAATTGCAAGTCTTTCATTCATCAGAGTTGTTAGAGCAACCTTCCATCCTTGTCCTACATCACCTAGCCTTTGGGTATCTGGAACCCTTACATCAGTAAAAAAGACCTCGTTAAAGTTTGCACCACCAGAAAGCTGTCTGATAGGTTTAACTTCTATTCCTTCGGATTTCATATCAAGGAAGAAAAAAGATAACCCTTTATGTTTAGCAACATTTGGATCAGTTCTAACCACTATTATTCCAAAGTCAGAAAAATGCGCTCCTGAGGTCCATACTTTTTGACCATTAATAATCCAATCATCGCCATCTTTTTCAGCTTTAGTTCTAACACCAGCAACATCTGAACCTGCAGAAGGTTCTGAAAACAACTGGCACCATACTTCTTCGCCATAAAGAGCAGGTTTAACAAATCTTTCATTTTGTTCTTTTGTTGCCCAAGCCATCATTGTTGGAATACACATACCAAGACCAATTTCGAAAAAACCTGTTGGAACATTGTATTTAGCTTCCTCTTGAGAATAAATAACTGATTGAATTGCTGTACCCCCAAGACCACCAAACTCTTTTGGCCATGTAATTGCTGCGTAACCAGCTTCAGCCTTTTTAGCTTGCCAATCTCTTGCTCGAGATAAAGCATCTTCTTGAACATCTATCGCATCATAGCGACCACCAACCTTTTCACCTTTTGAAGCATTTTCTTTTAGCCAAAGTTTAACTTCTTCTCTAAAATCTGCTTCTTCCTTAGTGTCATTAAAATCCATAAATATTCTCCTTAACTAATATTTTTTTCTTCTAGCTGATTAACAAGTTTATTTTTCCAAGTGATTGAGCTACCCAGAGCTAAACCGAGAACTTGACTTCTTCTGTAAAAAAATTGTGTGTCTGCTTCCCAAGTAAAGCCAATTCCACCATGTGTTTGAATGCTTTCTTGAGCGGCAAAATTATATGCATCTGTTGCAGCTACTCTAGATGCAGCTGCAGCAATCTTTAAATCAGCACCGCCGTCATTTAGCATCATTGCCCCATAATAACTATTTGATCTAGCCAACTCAATTTTTACATACATATCAGCCAACTTATGTTTAATTGCTTGGTAAGATCCAATTTGCCGGCCAAAAGCATATCTATCAAGCGCATATTCTTTTGCCATATTTAAAGAAGCTTCAGCGCCACCTATCTGCTCAAAAGCCATTAAAACAGCAGCATAATTTAATATATTCTCAATAGCTCCCCACCCTTCATCACCAGTATCCATAAGTTCTGCATCAGAATTTTCAAAAATAACATCAGCATGATCTCTTGAAGGGTCTAATGTGCTAATTTGATTTCTTTTTACATTTTTAGAAGTTAAATCAGCAATAGCTAGGGCTATATGGCCATCATCTTTATTTTTAACAACTACAATTGCGATATCTGCATAACTTCCGTCTGCAACAGGTATTTTTCTTCCATTAATCTTTCCATTAGAAAAAGTTGTTTTGATGTTTTTTTCAGTTGGTTCTGAATTAGTTTCAGGAAGCGCAAAAGTAGAAATCAATTCACCAACAGCTAATTTTGGTAGCCATTTCTCTTTTTGACTATCTGTACCATATTTAACTATAGCTTCAGTTCCTAGATAAACTGATGAAGAAAATGGAACTGGTGCCGCAGCTCTTCCTAACTCTTCAGCAACTACACATAATTCAAGAGCGCCTAAACCTAACCCACCATATTCTTCAGGAATTGCTGTTCCAGTTAATCCCAAATCTACTAAACCACGCCACACTTCCTCTGAGTAAGTTTTATCACTTTCAAGAATATCTCTAGCAACATCTAAAGAGCAATTATCAGATAAAAACTTAGAAACCTGCTCTTTAAGCATTTTCTGATCTTCTGAAAAATCGAAATTCATAATTTTTTTCCTTAAAAAAATAACAATCTAAACAAAAATAATGAAAATAGCAAAACTTAGAAACGACAATTCTCATATATTTTTGAAATATCCTCATTCCAGTTATTTTTGAATTTTTCGATAAGGTTATCAGCAGGGTTTTTCTTAGTGCCAATAATATCTTCCAAATATTTTAGATAATAACTCTCATCTAAATTATCTTTGTTTAGATTGTTTCTTCTTTTAAGGCCATCTTTTGATATTGATATAACTTCAGATGCCAATTGATAAAGATCCAGTTTATCTAATTTAGAATTTAATCCTTTACTGGGAACTATATTCCTTAATTCTACTAATTCTTCAGAAGATATATTTTTTGTTAATTCTATAGCTGCATCTAGAGAATGATCATCATACATTAATCCTACCCAAAAAGCCGATAATGCACATACATGATCTATATTACCTGCATCTGCACCTCTCATTTCAATAAATTTTTTTAACCTGGCCTCAGGAAAAATTGTTGTCAGATGAAGCTCCCAATCATCTATAGTTGGATAAAAATCTTTTACTACCTCAATTCTTCTATTAATAAAGTCATCAAAGGTATGGCCAGTTAAATTAATGTACTCTCCATTTCTATTAATAAAGTACATAGGAACTTCCAAAGCATAATTTACATATCGCTCATAGCTCATATCATCATTAAAAATAAAAGTTAAAATGCCTGTTCTATCTGGATCAGTATCCCTCCAAACTTCACTTCTATATGAGCTAAAGCCATTAAGAGAGTTTTCACTAAATGGTGAATTAGAAAATAAAGCTGTTGCAATAGGTTGAAGAAGAAATGAAAGCCTTAACTTCTTAACCATGTCCATTTCAGACGAATAATCTAAATTAACCTGAGAAGTGCATGATCTTAGCATCATATCAAGCCCATGATTACCTCTAGTAGGCATATAACTTCTCATAATATCATATCGTTTTTTAGGCATTATTGGCATTTCATCTCTAGACCAGTCAGGAGTAAACCCGATAGCTAAAAAATCTAATCCCATTTTTTCTCTAATATTTGATAATTGCTTTTTGTGCTCAACCAACTCAAAGAATGTTTCGTGAACAGTATCTAACATAGCTCCAGAAAGTTCAAACTGACCTGCTGGTTCAAGAGTTATTGAACCTCCACCTATTTTATTATCCCGATTGAGCGCAATAACATTTCCATTTTCATAAATTGGTTTCCATCCATATTCTTCGAAATTCTCAAGAAGACTTCGAATACCATTCTTGCCATCATATGAAATTGGTTTATTTTTATTAATATTGAATGGGAATTTCTCATGCTCTGTTCCAATCTTAAAATCTGATGGGTCTTTTTCCCCTTCGGCTATGTAGCGTATTAACTGATCTTTTGATTCGATTCTTTCCATTCTATTTTTTAGTTAATTTTCGCCTATAAAGCTATACCCAATCACCCATAATTGAATGCAAAAGAGATAACGAACTAACTATTGCAGTATCAGATCTTAAAATTCTTGGTCCAAGTGAAATAATGCTTAAATTTTTAATACTATTAATCTTTTCTCTTTCTTTGTCGCTAAAACCACCCTCTGGACCAATAAGAATAGCCCATTTATTTGATTTATTTATCTTTTTAATGGACTCAAGTTGTTTTTTTGGATTATTTTTACATTTTTCATCACAAAATATTAAAGTTCGCTCAGAATCATGATGATCCCAATTATCAAGTATGTATTCGAGATTTTCTATCTTATTAACCTTTGGAATGAATGTTAAACCGCATTGTTCAGCAGCCTCAATTGCATTAGATAAGATTTTAGATTCCTTAATAGATTTGAATTGAGTTCTTTCTGTAATAACTGGCCAAATGACTCTAGCGCCTAATTCAGTTATTTTTTGAGCAATAAAATCGACTCTTAATTTTTTAACTGGCGCGAAAAGTATCCAAATATCACTCGGCTTATCTTTAAAGCCAATTTCTTTTAATGTCTTAACTTTTGATATTTTCTTATTTAATTCAAGAAGTTCAACAGCCCACTCACCATCATTTTCATTAAAAATATTAAAATTATCCCCAATATTTAATCGCATAACATTTTTAATATAGTGAGTTTGAGATTGATCTAAATCTATAAACCCATTTGTTATTTTTTTATTTATATAAACTCGTATAATTTTCATATTTTAATATTATAAAGTAAAAGATAAATGTTAGGTAACTCTTAGACAATTAAATAACAAATCATGGGCGATACTCTTTTAAATAAAATTACACCATTTATTCAGCTTGCAAGGTACGATAAACCTGTTGGCTTTATGCTTTTGTTCTGGCCATGCATGTGGTCATTGCTTTTATATAGTTTATATATTGAACAATTAGCTCCTATTAGTTTTTTTATTCTTTTTTTTATAGGTTCAATTATTATGCGAGGAGCTGGTTGTACATGGAATGATTTTCTAGATAAAGAATATGATAAAAATGTAATAAGAACAAAAGATAGACCGCTTGCTTCCAATAAAATAAAAACGATTAATGCAATGGTTTTTTTGTTAGTTCAGCTTTTAATTGGATTATTAATACTTATTCAGTTTAATAAATTAACTATAATTTTTGGTTGTCTTGCTTTGATGCCTGTTTTTATTTATCCGTTAATGAAAAGAATAACTTGGTGGCCCCAAGTTTTTTTAGGTATTACATTTAATTGGGGTGCATTGCTTGGTTGGTTATCTCTTTCAAACGATTTTTCATCCATTTACCCTATTATGCTTTATCTGGCATGTATATTTTGGACTGTCGGATATGACACAATTTATGCGCATCAAGACAAAGATGATGATTTCTTATTAAATCTAAAATCATCTGCAATAAAACTAGGCCAAAACACCAAATATGCTTTACTTATTTTTTATTCAATTTTTTTCATGATATTTGCAGTTATACTTTTAAGTCTAAGTAATAGTTTAATTATTCATTTAGCTATTTTATCTTTATTAATTCACCTAGTTTCTCAAATTATTTATTTAGATATAGATAACAGTGATAGATGTTTAAAAATATTTAAAAGCAATAACTTACTGGGGCTTCAGATTTCTTTTTTTCTTATATTGGAGCTTATAATTAATTAACTTTATTAGCGTTAATAAAATTCGTTCTCAAATTATCAATTAATTGAAGCTCACCATTATTTTCCAAATGCCAAAAAGTCCATCCATTACATGATTCTTTGCCTTGTAATTTAGCACTAATTTGATGAATAGAGCCCTTTTCACCTTCAGAATAAACACTACCATCAGCTCTAACAGTTGCTGAAAATTTCTTAGCTTTCAAACTCTTTGGGCCTTTTAAAACACTTCCAGGTTTTATTATTCCACTCTCAACTAAGCTTCCAAAAGGAACACGAATTTGATTTTTTTTTGATTCTGTAACCTCTAACTCTTTTTTACCTAATAGTGTTACATTCTTAATCCTTTTTTTAGCTTCTTTTATGTAGTTTTTATCTTGTTCTATACCAACATAATTTCTACCTAATTTTTTTGCTACTGCACCAGTAGTTCCAGTTCCAAAAAAAGGATCAAGGACTAAATCTCCTGGATTTGAAGAAGACAATAAGACTCTATGTAAAAGTGCTTCAGGTTTTTGTGTTGAATGTATTTTTTTACCAGAAGCATCCTTAAGTCTCTCTTTACCAGAACAAATAGGTATTTCCCAATCTGAGCGCATCTGAATTCCATCATTCAATGATTTCATCGCTTGATAATTAAAATCATATTTAGCATCCTGACCTTGTGCAGCCCAAATCAATGTTTCATGTGCATTTGTAAATCTTGTTCCTTTAAAATTTGGCATTGGATTGGATTTTCTCCAAATTATATCGTTAAGAATCCAAAACCCTAAATCTTGAATAATTTTACCCATTCTAAAAATATTATGATAAGAACCTATAACCCAGATTGTTCCGTCTTGTTTTGTAACTCTTTTTACTTCCGTTAGCCAATTTGTTGTAAAATCATCATAATTTTTAAAACTTTCAAACTGATCCCATTTGTCATTAACAGCATCTACCTTTGAAGAGTCAGGACGTAATAGTTTATTTTTAAGTTGTAAATTATAAGGAGGGTCAGCAAATACAAGGTCAGCAGAATTACTTGGGATTGTTTTTAGAATACTCAGGGAATCTCCATGATAAATAAAATTTTTTTTAATTGAGTATTTTATATGAGATTTTTCTTCCATAACCATAATATCCTCATAGGAATTTTATATTTGGTCAACAAAATATATTCAAAGAATTATTATTTGATTCAATTATCTATATGTTGAGTCATTAGTCAGCTGAAGGACTCAATATCTTGCGAATGGGAGAAAATGATTTTCTATGGTGTTTGGTTACACCATAAGCATTTAATGCATTTTGGTGATCTTTTGTTCCATATCCTTTATTTTTTTTCCATTTATATTCTGGGTGTTCATTATCGATATTTAACATATATTTGTCTCTCTCAACTTTAGCAATTATCGATGCTGCAGCAATTGACATTGAGATTCTATCACCTTTTATTACACTTTCATGAGGAATATTAAAATTTGGACTTAAATTCCCATCTACAAGTATATAATCAGGTTTTATAATTAAATTTTGTAATGCTCTTCTCATAGAAAGAAATGTAGCCTCAAGAATATTTAATTGATCTATTTCATCTGGTGAAGCGCAACCTATGCCATATTTATGATTTATAAGAATTTCTTCATATAGCTTTATACGTTTTTTTTCCGAAATTTTTTTAGAGTCATTTATACCCTCAGGTATACAGTTCCTATTTAAAATAACGATTGCTGAATAAACTGGTCCAGCCCAAGGACCTCTTCCCGCCTCATCTACACCAGCAATATTATTAAAATCTAATTGTCTTTTTTTATCCTCAACAGAAAAATCGGGCACTACTCTGCTGCAATTACGTCATTCTTTTGCCATCTTAAAACTGGGTTTCTTGCGGCTTTCGTTTCATCCAATCTTCTAATAGGAGTATAAATTGGAGCCTTCTTAAAGAAATCTTCTCCATCTTGAGTTTTTGAAGCCAGTTCCCTAATGGTTTCAATAAATTGATCAATAGAATTCTTTGACTCAGTTTCAGTTGGTTCAACAAGTAATGCTCCATGAACAACAAGAGGGAAATATATTGTCATTGGATGGTAACCTTTATCTATTAAAGCCTTTGCAAAATCAATTGTCTCAACACCCGTTCCACTTAAGAAATCATCATTGAATAAAACCTCATGCATACAATATCCTTCATAAGCAGGTGTCAAAATATCCTCTAATGAAGACTTAATATAATTTGCATTCAGAACTGCGTCTTCTGAAACTTGTCTTAAACCATCAGAACCATGGCTCATCATATAAGATAAAGCTCTAACAAACATTCCCATTTGGCCATGAAAAACACAAAGCCGGCCAAAAGATTTATCAATATCTTTGTCATTATGATTTTCCACTAAATAATAATTTTCTTCATCTTGTTTTAAAAGTGGGGCTGGACAGAAATCCTTTAAAATATCAGAGAAAACTACCGGACCAGACCCTGGCCCACCTCCACCATGGGGTGTAGAAAATGTTTTATGTAAATTGATATGCATAGCATCAATACCCAAGTCACCAGGCCTCACTTTACCAACTAAGGCATTAAAGTTAGCTCCGTCACAATACAAATAACCACCTGCATCATGAATATAATTTGCTATTTCAATAATATCGTCCTCAAAAAGACCGCATGTATTTGGATTTGTAATCATTGCTGCAGCAAAGTCTTTATCTACATTTTCTTTAAAATCATCAAAATTCAATCTACCGTTTTTATCAGATTTTATTGTTACAACATCAAAACCTAAAAAAGCAGCAGTTGCAGGATTAGTACCATGAGCGGAATCAGGGACTAAAACCTTAGTTCGATTACACTCATTTCTAGCTTCTATTGCTTTTTTAATTGCAAGCATTCCACAAAGTTCACCTTGAGCGCCAGCTTTTGGAGTCATAGTAACAGCCTTCATTCCTGTTAATTCTTTTAACCAAATAGAAATTTCATCTATAAGTTCAAGGGCACCCTGGCATGTTGATAAAGGTTGAAGTGGATGAACCTCAGAAAATCCTTTTAGTCTTGCTAATTTCTCATTTAGTCTTGGATTATGCTTCATTGTACACGAACCTAAAGGGTAAAGACCTGCATCAATAGAGTAGTTCTTTCTTGATAATCTAACATAATGTCTAATTGACTCAGGCTCACTTAATCCAGGTAAACCAATTTCTCGATCCTCAAAACAATCACCAATAAAATTTTCTTTAAATGTTGGCTCATTAAGATCAACTCCAGATTTATCCATACCACCAATTTCAAATAATATTGGTTCATCGTGATTTAGACCTTTATCCGAATTTTTCATCATAAAACCTCATTTGCTGCTTCAATATATGAATTCATATCATCTTCCGTATTAGTTTCCGTACTAGCAACCACGATAAAATTATCTAATTCCTTATTATTATTAATCAATCTTGATACAGGTATACCTGCTAGAACACCTTTTTCTGCCATTCTATCAACAAATACTTCGCCCTTAATTGGTAATGCGATAGTAAATTCATTAAAAAAACTTTTGTTTAACAATTTAACTTCTGGGATTTTTAATATTTTTTCTTTCAAATTTAATGCTGACTCATGATTAAGTCTTGAAAGGTTCTTAAAACCTTTCTCACCAAGAAGTGTTAAGTGAATTGTAAATGCCAGGCTGCATAGTCCTGAATTTGTACATATATTTGATGTAGCTTTTTCTCTTCTAATATGTTGCTCTCTTGCTGATAATGTTAGTACAAAACCTTTTTTTCCATCAACATCTTCAGACTCTCCAACAATCCTTCCAGGGATTTGTCTTAAATATTTATTCTTTGTTGATAATAGACCTACATAAGGTCCTCCAAAATTCATAGGATTGCCTAGGGACTGACCTTCGCATGCCACAATATCAGCGCCCATTGCGCCTGGAGATTTCATCATTCCTAATGATAATACTTCAGTTACAACAACAATAAGTAATGCTCCCTTACTTTGAACAAATTCTGCTAAAGATGACAAATCATAACAAGAGCCAAAAAAGTCTGGATTTTGTATGACTACACAAGCAGTATTTTCATCAATTTCATTAAATAAATAATCAATATCAATAGAAAAATTTCTATTATAAACAAACTCGTTATCTTTAATACCTGATATAGTTTTGATAACATCTGCATAATGAGGGTGGATTGTATTTGATAAAATAACTTCATTTCTTTTAGTTATTCTTTTCGCCATAGATACTGCTTCAGCAGCAGCCGTTGACCCATCATACATAGATGCATTAGAAATATCCATGCCAGTTAGAAGAGATACCTGAGTTTGGAATTCATATAGATATTGCAATGTACCCTGTGATATTTCTGGTTGGTAAGGGGTGTATGAAGTCAAAAATTCTGATCTCTGAATAATGTGATCTACACTTGCAGGAATATGATGCTTATATGATCCACCGCCTATGAAAAAATTGCTATTATCTGCATGAAGATTTTTATCGGACAAAAGAGATAAATGTCTTTCTACTTCCATTTCGGTTTTATGATTAGGTAAATTAAATTTTGGATTAATACTTACTTTATCGGCAATATTGGAAAAAAGTTCATCAATATTGTTTACTCCAATAGTATTTAACATTTCTTCTCTATCATTTTTAGTTAATGGTAAATATCTCATTTAATCACCTATATGTTTCTGATATTCTTCTTCAGACATAAGCCCTAAAAGCTCGTCATTATTAGAAATTTTAATTTCGTAAAACCAACCCTTACCAACAGGGTCTTCATTTACTATTTCTGGGGTTGAATTAAGATCTTCATTTGATTTTATTATTGTACCAGAAACTGGAGAATATACTTCACTCGCTGCTTTTACAGATTCAACAACAGCAATATCTTTTCCAATTTCTGCAGTTATACCTTCTTCCGGCAGTTCAACAAAAACAATATCTCCCAGTTGCTCACTTGCATATGCAGTAATACCTACAACACCAATATTGTCTTCTACTTTTATCCATTCATGGTCCTTAGTAAAATAAATCTCAGCCATTTTATTTGTTACCCCGAAAATATTTATGCTCAACAAAAGGAAGTGAAGTTATTTCTGCTGGTATTAAATTACCTCTAACATCTAATAAAACTTCATAATTATTTTTTAGGATATCTGAATTAATGTATCCCATAGCAATTGGTGCTTGGAGCGAAGGAGAGTACCCTCCACTAGTGATTTTGCCTATTGTTTTTTCATTTTTATCAAGAATTTGTGCCCCTTCTCTAGCAGGAAGTTTACCTAAAGGCTTAATGCCAACTAATTTTCTTTCAACCCCATTTTCTAAATCTTTTTTGATCGATTCATGGCCAATAAAACCGCCATTTTCGATTCTTTCTTTTGGAATAGACCAAGTTAAACCAGCTTCGATTGGTGATACAGAGGATGATATGTCATTTCCATACAAACAAAGTCCTGCTTCCATTCTTAAAGAATTTCTAGCGCCCAAACCAGCAAGTTTAACACCTTCGCATTGTAAAAGTTCGTTTATAAATTTTTCTGCATGTCTATCTTTTATCGATATCTCAAAACCATCTTCACCAGTATACCCACATCTAGAAATAAAAAAATTTTCATTATTATAATTAAACCAATCAGCTGTCATGAAAGCCATATCATCAATTTCTTGAAAAAAAGTCTTTAAAATATTTGATGACTTTGGTCCTTGTAAGGCTATTAGAGCTCTATCTTTAATTAATTCAATTTTATAGGTTTTATTAAGATTATTATATAAATGATCAAGGTCTTTAGGGGTGCAATCTGCATTAACAACAAGCCAAACATGATCTTCCTCAAAAGTTCTACAGATCATTAGATCATCAATAATCTTACCTTCGTTATTAAGAAATTGTGTATATTTAATTTGACCAGGAGCTATTTTAGAAAAAGAAATGGGAAGTATCTTTTCCATTGCATCATAAATCATTGGTCCTGATATTTTAATCTGCCCCATATGTGAAACATCAAAAATACTTACAGAATTTCTCGTATGATTATGCTCAGCAATAATACCGTTTTCGTATTGAATAGGTAAATTATATCCAGCAAAAGGTACTAATTTTGCTCTATTATCATTGTGAACTTTGTATAAAGGGGTAGTTTTAAGATTTTGTTCTAAACCCCAATAAGCCTCAGACATATAATCTCCATGACAGAATAGTTGTTTCCAACTGCCCTCCTCTGTCATTGGACCCTGAGAGATTTGACAACCTAAGTTGCTTACCCCGTCGGAGAAGTATTAAACTTACTTTCCAGAGTTTTATGATATTTGCGGTCCTTTTGCCTGAGAGTTTCCGAGGGCGGTTGCTCCTTCGGCGCTATAAAAGTCTCTCCCGCAAATATCTAGAATCAATTGATTCTTTTTATATAATTAAACACATATAAGATTTTGTCAATTTGGTTATTCAAGACCAATCAGAACTTTATATGATGAACCTGTTCTACCCTCTTCAATCTTTGACCTGAGTCCTTCTATCGGAATTGAAAAAGAGCTTATTTTTTGATTCTTCAGTTTCACAGAAACATTTTTTGACCACTTGTCTATAACTGTATCATCTGGTCCAACAAATGCTATAAAAAGATTAATGTTTAAATTCTCTAATGTTACAGTATCACTGTTAATAACATCGCCAAAAATACCAACATCAAAATTAATATTCTTCCTTCTTAAGTTATATTCACAAATCATTATCGTCCTATTTAATTCAATAACTAAATCTGATCTGTTTATTTCTTTTGTCTCACTTCCTTTTAATATAGCTGCTCTTGGGCATGGACCAGGGTCAAAATAAGCAGAGTCAGAACAGCTAACTAAAAAAATCAAAATAGATATTATGAAATAATTTTTAAACATATTGTTTTCCAAGAAAATATTAATTCTTAAATAAGTAAATAAATTTGTATAATAAATATATATTAGTTAAATCAGACATAAAATGAACTTAAAATTAAAAAAAATATTATATCTACCTCATCCGAGAGGGTTTTGTGCTGGTGTTGATCGAGCAATAAATATTGTTGAGTTATCATTAGAGAAATATGGGCCACCAATTTTTGTACGACACGAAATTGTTCACAACCCCTGGGTAATAAAAGATTTAGAGTCTAAAGGTGTGATATTTATTGAAAACCTTAGAGATGCCCCTAAAGGATCTAGAGTAATTTTTTCTGCACATGGAATTCCTAAAAGTGTTTTGATTGAAGCTAAGGCAAAAGAAATGCCATTTATTGATGCAACATGTCCTTTAGTTATAAAGGTTCATAATGAAGCAAAAAGGCTTTATAGGGATGGAGCTCATATATTTCTCATTGGTCATGAAGGTCATCCAGAAGTTATAGGGACAATGGGGCAAATTCCTTTAGATGCTATTACTTTAATTCAAGATAAACAAGATGTTAAAAAATTAAAAAAAATTAACTATAAGAAGGTGGCTCTAATCACTCAAACCACCTTATCAGTTGATGATACCAAAGAAATCATTGATGAATTAAAATGTATTTTTCCAAATATTATTCAACCACCAAAAGAAGATATTTGTTATGCAACTACAAACCGTCAATTAGCAATAAAATCTATTGCGAGTAAATGTGATTTAATTTATGTCATTGGTGCCAATAACTCATCAAATTCACTAAGATTGGTTGAAGTTGGAAAAAGATCTGGTTGTGATGAAACATATTTGATATCAGACATATCTGAAGTTAATTGGAAATTGGTCGAAAAAAAACAAAAAATAGGATTAACGGCTGGCGCAAGCGCACCAGATATACTAATTCAAGAGTTTATAAACGAATTGAATCAATTATATAATGTAGAAATTAAAAAGATCTCAGTTGCTGATGAAAATATAACATTTAAAATACCCAGGGAACTTAGTGAGTAATAAATGGCAGTTTATACACATGTAACTTCAGAAGACTTAAATCTTTTTCTAAAAGACTATGAAATAGGTAAATTAATAGAATATGTAGGCATTTCAGAAGGTGTTGAAAACACTAATTATAAATTAAAAACAGAAAAAGGTTCTTTTATTCTAACAATTTACGAAGATAGGGTCGAAAAAAAAGACATTCCCTTTTTTCTCGAATATATGTTTTATTTATCATCAAATGGAATTAAATGCCCTCTTCCTTTAAAGAATAAGAATAAACTGTTCTCAGAAATTATAGATAAACCAGCATCAATATTAACTTTTTTGGATGGAGCATCAACTCTTTCTGTTACTGAAAAACAAGCCTATCAGCTTGGTTTAATTTTAGGAAAGATACACAATATTAGTAACAGTTTAGAAATTAATAGAAAAAATCCAATGGGGTTGGAGATTTTTCCACAATTGATTGAAAATTCAACAGCTATAGCAGAAAATTTTTCAAAAGATCTTAGTAAAAATATATATGAAGAATACGATAGAGTAAGATCAAATTGGCCAAAAGATCTACCTAGTGGAATTATTCATGCAGATCTTTTTCCAGACAATATCCTTTTTCATGAGGATCAAATCTCTGGAGTTATAGACTTTAGTTTTTCATGTAATGATTTTTTATCCTACGACTTAAGTATATGTATCAATGCGTGGTGTTTTAAGGATGGTGAGTTTGATATCTTATTATCGCGAAGCCTTTTAAATGGGTATCAAAAAGAGAGAAAATTAAGTAATGCTGAAATCGAAAAATTACCCATATTATGTTCGGGTTCTGCTTTGAGATTTCTATTAACTCGACTTATTGATTGGAGGGTTAACGATGAAAGTGCAATGGTAACTCCTAAAAATCCAAATGAATTTGTTAAAATTCTTGATTTTCACAAAGATATAAATAATCCTAAAGAATATGGCATTTAATGAATAAAAAAGTTGATATATATACTGACGGCGCATGTTCGGGAAATCCTGGTCCTGGCGGCTGGGGTGTTCTTATCGAAATAGATAATGAAAATATAGAGCTATCAGGTGGAGATAGAGAAACTACAAATAATCGTATGGAACTTATGGCTGCAATTAAGGCACTAGAAGAAATAGATAAAGATTATGAAATCACCCTATATACGGACTCGAATTATGTAAAAGATGGAATAACAAGTTGGATATCGAATTGGAAAAAAAATAACTGGAAAACAGCAAATAAAAAAGATGTAAAAAATAAGGAATTATGGATGCGTCTTGATGAAGCTATAAAAGATAAAAATATATCTTGGGTTTGGGTTAAAGGTCACGCTGGTAATACAGGAAACGAGCAAGCAGATTATCTTGCTCGTTCAGCATTAGAAAAATTATAATTGACTAAGAATAGTTTCCGCACTCGATGCGGCAACTTCTCCTGGGTTTTCTTCAACATTAAGTTTTGTTAACGAATTATCATCAATTATCATCGAATATCTTAATGATCTTTTGCCTAGACCAAAACCTGAACCATCCATGGATAATCCAAGCGCTTCAGTAAGTTCACCATTACCATCACCAACCATAAGCATTTTATCACCTGTTCCCTTATCATTGCCCCATGCAGCCATTACAAAAGGGTCATTCACTGATAAACAAACTATTTGATCTACACCTTTACCTAGAATTTCATCAGAATTATCTATAAAACCAGGCAAATGATGCATTGAGCAACCTGGAGTAAATGCGCCAGGAACTGCGAAAAGAACTGATCTCTTTCCTGAGAATAATTCACTTGTTGTTATAGGTGTTGGTCCTGCATCAGTCATATGATGGACAGTTGCTTCAGGAATTTTATCTCCTTCTTGTATAGCCATAGTTTTCTCCTAATAAATTAAAATTGATTTTATACCTGCTTATGCAAGTTTCTTAGTATATATATTATGATATAAATTAGTCACTAGTTTTTGAAGAAAAATGGATAAAAATATTACATTTGAAGGAAGCTTACTAATTGCTTCGAAATCAATGCCTGATCCAAGGTTTTCTAAATCAGTAATATTATTAATTAATTTTTCTTCCGACGGCGCAATGGGAATTGTATTAAATAGACCACATAAAATAAATTTAAAAGATGTCCTCAAAGATATGAATATAAGTCAAATAAGTTCAAATGCTTATATACCAATTTTTAATGGCGGTCCTGTTTCAATAGATAAAGGTTTTTTATTGCATAATTCAGATATAATTTTAGAAGACAGTATTGAGATAAATGGTGCAAATTGTTTTCTAAATTCGTCTAAGGATTCTTTATCTTCATTATGTATGGAAGAAATTAACTCTGGAGTAAATTTATATCTCGGATGTTGTGGTTGGTCCCCAGGACAACTAGAAAACGAACTTAAATCAAACGATTGGATAATATCAAATGCTGATGAAAATTTAATATTTGGTGATAATTATAACAATATGTGGGAAAGAGCAATTGAAGGAATAGGTTTTAATATAAATAATCTATCAAATGATAGTGGATTAGCTTAAGTGTTGCTAGCAATATCTTCAACTCTCTTCCAAACACGCAGAATATTTCCACCCCAAATTTTTTCAATTTCTTTAGATGAATAACCTCTTTCTTTTAACTTGCGAGTTAATAGTTTAGTCTCTGAGGCGTCCATCCATCCGCTAATCCCTCCTCCGCCACCAAAGTCAGAGGAAATACCTACATAATCAACACCTATAAGATCAACAACATAATCTATATGATCTATAAAATTATCAATGTCTGGAATTGGGAATTCCATATTTATATTTTCTATCCCTTCAAGAAACTCTCTTTTATTTGAGTGTAATGATGGGTTAAAACTTTTATCACCATAAAGTTTTGCAACCTTATTACCGAGACTGATTATAGAATTAAATCGATCATTGTTAACCTTAACATAATTTGCAAATGCTGTTATTTGAATAACACCCTCATTTTCCTTAAGTGCAAAAAGTAATTCGTCAGATATATTTCTAGGATGGTCTGCAATTGATTTTACACATGAATGAGAGGCAATGACTGGTGCTGATGATAATTTTATTGCTTCAAGTGAGGCTTTATCTGAAATATGACTAATATCAATCATCATTCCTAACTTATTCATTCTTTTTATCGCTTTCTTTCCAAAAGCTGAAATTCCACCATGTAGTTCTTCCTCATCATTTAATCTTTTACTTGGTATTGAGCTGTCTGCTATCTGATTATGACCTATATGAGTTAATGTCATATATCGAGCTCCAAGAGAATAATAATGGTCTAATAATGATAAATCCTCGCCAATTACATATCCATTTTCTATTCCAATTGCTGCTGATAAAAGGTTATTATTTTTTAATTGAATAATATCTTCTGGCGCCAAGGCAAGTCCAATTTGATTAGAATATGTTTTAGTCATTTTTGAAATTGCTAAAAATTTTTTTTCAGCAAGAAGCTTTGCTTTTTTAAAGCCTGCTTTGTCCAATGGTCCTTGGGGAACATAAACAACAAAAAAACCAGAATCTAAACCACCCTTTTTCATTTTAGCTAGATCAACCTGCATATCAGTAATTTTACCAGGGTCATGTTGGGGGTTTTCCATATAATCAAAAGGAATATCAATATGCGAATCGATTGTAATAACTTGAGACAACAAAGGTATGCTTAAGAAACAAAATAAAAATAAGAAAAATATGGGATTTATATGTTTAAACATTTGAGTGCTTTCTTATAAAACTTATTAAAACTTCTGAATTATTCTCTAATTGAGTAAACTTCTCTTTTTTATTAATTATATTTTTTAGTCTATCAGGAATTTCTGGCTCAAGACCGATTGCATCAATAACTGCTTTAGAAAATTTAGCAGGATGTGCTGTTCCTAAATTAACCATCGGTACATCAAAATTTAATTCACTTGCAGATGCATAAAATCCTACTGCTGTATGTGGATCAAGAATTATATTAGAAGCTTTATGAATCCGTGAAATCGTATCTTTTACTTTTTCTTCACTTGCCTTACCTGATTTAAAATCATTTCTAATATAGGTAAGAGTGTCAGCACCTATTCTAAAACCATTATTTTTCTTTAATTCTTTAAATAGATTTCTTAATTTTTCTGGGTCCCTATCTAAAGATTCAAACAATAACCTCTCAAAATTACTTGAAATTTGAATATCCATACTTGGAGATGTGGTAGCCTTTACTTCTTCTTGAAAGTAGTCACCATTAGATATCGCTCGATCTAAAATATCATTATCATTTGTTGCAACAATTAATTTATCAATAGGTAATCCCATTTTTTTTGCAACCCATCCGGCTAAAACATCTCCAAAATTTCCTGTTGGTACTGAAAAAGAAACTCTATTTGATTGTAATTGCTGAAATGTTGAAAAATAGTAAACAATTTGAGCTGCTACGCGCGCCCAATTGATTGAATTAATTGCACCAAGACTCACCTCTTCTTTGAATTCAAGATTTTGGAATAGATGTTTCACAAGATTTTGACAATCATCAAAAGTTCCGTCAATTTCAATTGGATAAATGCTTGTGCTATCAACAGTTGTCATTTGTTTTCTTTGTATTTCAGATACTCTTCCTTTTGGAAATAATATGAAAACAGTGCAATGATTATTATTTTTAAAAGCTTCAATCGCGGCACTACCAGTATCTCCTGAAGTAGCGCCTAAAATGGTTATTGATTTATTTTTCTTACTTAAAGAAGTTTCAAAAAATTGAGCTAATAAAAGCATGGCAAAATCTTTAAAAGCAAGGGTTGGTCCATGAAAAAGCTCTAATAAATAGTTTCCTTTTTCAACTTCTTTCAACCCTATTGCCTCTTTCGAAGGAAAATGACTATAAGCCTGACTAGCAATATCGTTTAACTCTTCATAACTTAAAAAGTCTTTAACAAAAGGATAAATAACATATGCTGCCTGTTCAGAATATGATGTTGTAGGTAGCTCTTTGTAGTCTAACTTTGGCCATTCTTTTGGAATATAAAGACCACCATCATTTGCAAGTCCGGATAAAAGAACATCTTCAAAACCTAACTCAGGGGCCTTTCCTCTTGTAGAAATATATTTCATAATATTTATTAATTTATTACTTTAAGTTATTCTTATAAGATTATTATCAGTTTTTGTTTTTTTTGGGAAATATTCATTAAACTAATGCAATTAGAAAAATTTATAAAATCAATTGAATATGGAGTTTGTGATCAATTAACGCCACTTGTAAGGAGAGTGATTGCTAACAATCCAGGTGGTTTCACTTTCACTGGCACAGGTACATATATCATAGGCAATAAAAATATAGCTGTAATAGATCCAGGGCCTATTGATAATGATCATTATAATGCATTAATGAAGGCGACATCAGGACAAGAAATTACTCATATACTATTAACTCACAACCATAATGATCACTCACCTCTTGCGAAAAAATTAAAATCTGAAACTGGAGCAAAGATATATTATAAAAATTTAAGTAATGTTGAGCTTGCTCAAGATGATTTCGAGGAGGGTTATGATAGAAATATTGAAGGTGATATAGAATTAAAAGATGGTGATAAAATAAAGACTAATGAATGGTCAATTGAAGCTATACATACCCCTGGTCACACATCAAACCATATTTGTTATGCCTTATTAGATGAAAATATTCTATTCTCTGGCGATCATGTAATGGGCTGGTCTACTACGGTTATTGTTCCCCCTGATGGCGATATGGAAGATTATATTGTTTCTTTAGAAAAATTGCTTTCTCGAAGAGAAGAGAAATTTTTTCCAACTCACGGTCCAATTATTGATGAGCCTAAAAAGTTAGTCTCAGAATATATATCTCATAGACTAAACCGTGAAAAACAGATTATTGATGCTATAAAAAAAGGAAATAATAGGATCTCAGAAATAGTAAAGATGATTTATAAAGATGTTGATAAATCTCTTCATCCCGCCGCAGCAATGTCGACCCTCGCTCATTTAAAAAGAATGGAAAACAATCAAGAAGTTACTGTGCAAGGAAGAGATTTAGAAGGTATTTATAATTTAACTTAAGTCTAAATTAATTTAAATCTAACCATTGCATTTCCTCTTTGGTCAGTTGAACTTTTAACGAATTAGCAGAGCTTTCAGTTTCTATAAAATTTCTAGGCCCAATTAGAGGAAACACTGGAAAATCTTGATTTAAAACATAAGCTAGAGCAATCTCTATTGGTTCAAATCCTTTATCCTTAGCCATTGCAAAACATCTATCTCTTTTTATTAAATTTTCTTTACTATGCCATACTCTTTTTTGTTCATCTAAGTTTGGGTCTGCAGGATGATAAGATTCTTTTTCTAAAGTATCTTTTAGAAAAAAACCTCTAGCTTGACTTGACCAAGGAAATAAAGGAATATTTTTTTTCTTCAAAAATTTCCTAAAATCTTTATCTGAAGAACTTTCACACCCTGGCCAGACCGGCTTTATCATATGAGCTAAACTAAAATTATTGCTCAATGCTTCAAACGGAGTTTTATTACTGTTATCAGCATAATCAATAGCCTCTTGAAACCTCTTTAAAGACCAATTAGATGCTCCAAATATTTTTATTAACCCCTCATCCTTTAGCTCATTTAAGACATCAATAAACTCTTTAACTGGAACATCTTGATTATCTCTATGTAAGCAATAAATATCTATGTAGTCTATTTTCAATCGAGATAAACTCTTAAGAAGTTGATCACGAATTATTTCAGGATAACAGTGAGGCGTGTGAGCGCCTTTACCTAGAACAATAACATCATTTTCTAGTTTTCTAGAATTTATCCATCTACCAAGATGCTCATCACTTTTTCCATCATTATAAATAAATGCAGTATCAAATACATTGCCTCCAATCGAGTAAAAGTGATCAAACATTGAAAAAGCATGATTTGTATCTATCTGATTATCACATCCGAAAACTAACTTCGAAACTTTACTATTTAAACCTTCAATTTTTATTTTGGGAATTAAATTTTCTTTATTATTAAATAAGGATTTATTAAAGGATGATGAGTTATTCTCAGGCTCATCAAAATCATATCTTACACCTGCAAGTCTTCTCCATTCATCTAGACATACAGCGTTACCATATGAGTCTTTATGAGATATTTTTATGCTTTCAATATTATTTTTTAGACATTCATCAAAATGATTGATCTCATTTATATAAACTTTACCCATGGCATCTATATTTATTTCAGAAATTTTTTTATTACCTTCTTTAATAATTAGAGAATTATTATCCTTCTTATATTCACCACAATGCCAAGGATCTCTAACTAAAAGAGTTCTTTTCCCATCTGTAACCTCAACAGAATTATCTAAATTTTCTTTTATTGATGAGGATAGATAAGCTAATGATCCATCTGAAAAAGTTAATTTCGCTTCAGATGATAAATCAATTCCATGTTTATTTATCTCAGATTGAACTTCATATTCTTCTGGATCCATAAATTCTTTACCGTTTATGAACCCAACTATCATTCTTGCCATAGATAAAGGGTAGCAACCGATATCTAAAATAGATCCACCCCCAAGTTTCGGATTAAGTAATCGGTGGTCTTCATTGACATTAGCTTGAAACCCAAAGCTTGCTTTTATTTCAATTTTTTTACCTTCGAAGTTTTCTTGAACTAATTCTCTAATTTTATCGGTTTGAGGATGCATCCGATACATAAAAGCTTCAACTAGAAGTAGCTGCTTTTTCTTGGCAAGGTTAAATAATAGCATTGCCTCTGAAGAATTCATTGTAAGAGGCTTTTCGCAAAGAACAGATTTACCATTCATCAATGCCTTATAAGAGAATTCAAAATGTGATGCATGAGGAGTAGAGATATATATAGAATTAATATCTTTATCATCTAAAAGCTTTTGATAATCATCAAAACCAATACAGTTATAAGTTGAGGCAAATAAATCAGCAGAATCTTTTGATCGACTTCCAACCGCTAATAAAGTTGATCTGTCGGTCTCTTTAATAGCTGATGCGAAAGTTTTAGCTATGTTACCAGTTCCTAGAATACCCCAGTTAGTCATTCAAAAACTCTTTTACGAAACAATTTTTATAATAAAACCAATTAATGATCCAAGAACATAAATATATATTGGTGGCATACTGAAATATAAACCAGGACCTCTTTTTTCAGCATCTTTATAATAATCTAATGCGTACTTTATTCGTCCTATTGGCCATACAATGCCAATAATAAATGCCCAAATAGGATCAACTGCAAATGAAAATAGCCATAAACCAGGTAAAAACAATACTAAATGCTCAATAGTATTATGATGAACCCTAACTTTTCTTACATATTCTTCAGGTCCATCATGTGAAGGAGCTTTAATACCATATTTCACTCTCGCTAATCCTGCTTGTAAAAGTGTAAAATAATAAACCAATAAAGCAACGCTACTTAAAAGACCTGGGTAAATAAAGTTTTCCATTTTTAACCTCTTATTTATTAATTATTTGCGTCAAATTCAGATTTTAGAAAATTTGAAATATAATTATTTTTATAAAAATCGCTTTCTAATGGCATTATATTATTAAATACAAGCTTCTTTGCAACGCGTACCATTATTACTGAAAACTTTAACAAAGAAAATATTCTATAGTAATTATAATTTTCTATAGAAAATCCAGTATGCTCTGACCAAAGTGCTAAAGCTTCGTCATAATCCATTGAACCTTCCAACCTATCTACCGTTAAGCCTATACTGCTAGCATCATCCACTGCTAAACCCCATGCTATATCTGAAATTGGATCTCCGTATGTTGCCATTTCCCAATCCAATAAAGCAGAAGCCTTGAAATTATCATATAAAATATTGCCTGGACGAGAGTCCCCCCAACATAGTCTTAAAGGATTATTTTTTTTTGGTTTATTTTCTCTCAACCATCTTAAAACATTATTGCATAAAGGATTATCTTCTCCATCCATTCCCCAATCTAAAAAATTTTGATAATAATCAATATCAATATCAAGTGGGTTTTTGTTTCTATACTTTTTATCTAGCTCTTTTAATTTTAAATCATTGATATCCAATGTATGAATTCGATTCAAATAATGTATCCATTCTGTCCAGATTTTTCTTCTATCTTCTTTATTAGCTCTACCAACCATTCCCTCTGGATCCATGTGGTATGGTGGATTATCAGTTGGAGCTTCACCATTAATAAAATCCATTAGATAAAACTCCGAACCTAAAATATCATCGTTTGATTCATATAATATAATATTTGGCGTAGGAAAACCTCTTTCAAACAAACACTTCATAATATCAACTTGTAATTTTAGGTTATATTCTGGAAAAACTTGATAATTAGTAGGTTTCAATCGTAAAACATAATTTTTAATTTCATCATTTTCATTTAGGCTAAAAATAAAAGTTTCATTTGAAAACCCTGAGGCTATAGAACTTTCATTTGCTGTAATTAAATGACCTTTATCTTTAAAATTATCTTGTTGCGTTAACCAGTCTTTAAAGAGATTAAATTTTTTATCAAAATTTTTTTCAGTACTAACTGGCATTTTTAACGATCAAATAAATCTTTAAAACCACTAGGCAAATGAGGTCCAAGAATTAACTCTTCAAGAATACATGATCCATTATAAGTTTTTTCTTTTCTTAACAAAGTCACATCGCTTATTGATTGAATATGCAGAAATGGTGGGTCATGAGGGTCTTCACTTAAATTATAAGTATCGTAAGTTCTTTCATTTTCACCTTTAAAATGACCGTGACCCCACTCTTGATGCATATAACCTAAACCGCACATAAAAACTCTTGTTTTAGGAGTAACCTTCAAATTGATATTATCTTTATTTTTATCTAGAGCATTAATTTCAAGAAATTTTACTCTTCTTGATCCCTTAAAATACTCAACAGTTTTTTCTAAATCTGAAAATGTTTCTTTTTCTCTTTTATTTTTATATTGTAAAATAGAATGTCCATTTACTAGATTTCCGTCAGAGTCATCAACAAAATGAAACTGCGTAGTAAAATCATCAAAATGAGCGGGATTCCATAACCAATAAAATTGTGGCAAACTCATTGGAGCTGATGGTTGACTATCGTAAGCTCCAACTGGCCTAACTCCCCAAGATCTATCCCTTGTTCCGACAAATTTTTCTTGATCGATATCTATTGTAAAATCTTCTATTTTTATTTGCCCGGCCCATGAGCCATGTTGAACCATTCTACATGTATCCATAGTTTTTCTTGGACCGTCATATAAAAACATCTGAGGCTCCTGCAATACTTCTGTAAAGCCGTCAAAAGTGATATCAACATTAACACCTGAATCTTTATCACTAACCAACACTTGAAGTTTTTGAAGAGGCTCTATTACCTTAACCTCAATTGGCCCTACAACAGTATCTAATCTTTCTAAATTTAGTATTCTTGATGCCCTTACATTATGTTGAATACCTTTATGGGCGATGGTAAAAGCTGCATCCATTATATTTAAATTTGGGTAAACACATAAAACAGCTCCAAAGAAAATTTTATCTTCGCTTGAGTAACCATTAAAAAAATACCTATCATAAAAATTCCTTGAGGAACCCACCTCAGCTAAGGGTGAAGCTTTTTGATGAATAGGAAAGTCATCGCCTTTTGTTAGCACTCTATTCTCCCACTTGAATTATATAATTACCTAAAAATTCTACCCAATTATCGTTATCATTTAAACAAGGAATGTAAGTAAATTCTATTCCTCCATTTTCTAAAAATTGTTCTCTAGCTCTTATATTTATTTCTTCCAATGTTTCTAAGTTATCCGCTACAAATGCAGGACAAACAACTGCTAACTTTTTTATATTTTTTTTAGGTAATTCATCTAAAATCTTATCAGTAAAAGGTTTAAGCCATCCCGGTCCAATTCTTGACTGAAAAGAAACACTCCATTTTTCTTTTTCTATATTTAACCTTTCTGCACAAAGTTTTGTAGTTTCTAAAACCTGGTGCCTATAGCAAAATTGATGCGCATCAGCTTTAATATTGCAGCAATCTCTTACTTTGAGACAATGTTTTTTTGATGGATCGGTATTTCTAACATGTCTTTCTGGTATACCATGATAGCTAAAAAGCAAATGATCAAACTCAGATGGTAGGCTTTCTTTAATTAAAGATGCCAATGAGTTGATGTAACCTTCTTGATTATAAAATGGCTTTATAAATGATAACTTAAAGTCTCCTTCTAAAGATGTTGATATCTCTTTTATTTTATTCTCTGTTGTCAATATTGTTGATTGTGCATAATGCGGATAAAGAGGAACGGCAATAATTTCTTTACATCCTTTATTGATTAATTTTTCTATTGCTTCATTGATAGTTGGATATTGATACCTCATAGCTATTTCAACAGAATAATTAGTTTTCTCTGATAGTTTTTTTGCTAAAGAATTTGTATTTATTATTAAGGGTGATCCATCTTTTTTCCATATAGAGCTATATGCCTCTTGAGTTTTCTTGGATCTAAAAGGAACAATAATATTTTTTACTAAAATTTTTTGGATAATTTTCGGAAGATCGACAACATTATCATCTGTTAAGAACTCTATTAAATACTCTTTAATAGAACTTAAATTAAGATCTTTTGGCGAACCTAAATTTACTAGAAGGATTGCTTTCATAATCATACAAATATATTTAATTTATACCCCATGAAACTCCAGTAAATTCTTCGCTTAAATTCCATAATCTATCTGCATCTTCTTTGCTTTGCGCCCATTTAGTGGTTTTTGCTACCTTGCAATTATAAAAATATTGTCCTGATTCATCTGATACTTCAGGGGAAGAGCACAAATAAATAGATGTCTCTGCGCCCTTTTCAGAGCTTCGCATAAAAGGTTTAGCAAGAAAAAATAAATATTTTTGTAAATTACCGTTATTTTGTCCGAAAGAGGTACTAACAACACCAGGATGTAAGCAATTCACTGTAATCTTGTTGTTTTCAAGAATAGCCGATAGTTTTTTTGTAAAAAGTATATTTGCTAATTTAGAATAACCATAAACCTGAAAAGGCTTATAAGACTTCTCAGATTGGACATCTTCAAAATTAAAACCTTTTACAAAAGCATGCGCTCCAGAGGAGACATTGACTATCCTGCTGCCGTTCGCTTCCTTAAGCTTATCAATTAATAGATTAGTTAATAAAAAATAAGCTAGATGATTAATCGCAAAAACTTCCTCATAGCCATCAATTGTTTCCTTTCTCTCTTTATTAATTAGACCTGCATTATTTAGCAAAACATGAAGAGGTAAATTAAGTGTATTAAATTTTTGTGCTGCTTTACGAATATCAGATTGTGATGATAGATCTGCAATAATCGGAATTGCTCCTTTTCCACTTATTTTATTAATATCATCAACTAATAATTGCGCTTTGCTCTCACTCCTAGCAACAAAAAATATATTTGCCCCAATTGAAGAAAGCTCTATTGCTGCCGCTCGCCCTATACCGCTAGTTGCTCCAGTTATAAGAACATTTTTATCTTTAATATCGAACATATTTAACTAATTATCATAAGTGAAATCATTATAACTCATATAGTTAATACCGTTATGGTTTTCTTTAGATTTCTTAACAATGAATTTTGCCAATCTTTTAGCATTTATACTTCTAAATTTTCTCAATCCACTAATCATAAATGGATCGAAAAATAAGGAGGCTATTTCAAAGGCAAAGACATCTATTCTTGGATCATTTTTTTCTCTTTGCCAATTAATTCTTCCCGCTAAATGACCAGGTTGAAATATATTAATTGTTTCAAAAGGAAGCTTTTTAATCTCCTCTTCTAACTCACCTTTAGTTTTTAGGTAAAAGCTTGTTGAATCACTGTTTGCTCCAATAGCTGAAACTAATGAGATAGATTTAGCGCCAGCATCTAAGCTTTTTTTTGCAATATTAAGAGTATATTCGTAATCAACTTTGTAAAAAGGCTTTTTTAGTTTATCAGGCATTACGATTAACTCCCAAGCCCTCAATTCATATCCCAAACATAAGTAAACATGTTCTATTTTTGGTAATTCAAATTCATCAAGGGACTCAAAATCAATAATTAATTCCTCTAAATTTGCATTATTCAGAGTATTTTTTCTTCTTGAGAGAGAATAAATTTTTTCATCCTCTTTAGATAAATAATTTAATATTTTTGATCCAAGATATCCTGTAGAACCAGCAATTAGCGATGTGAAGTTAGTCATATATTTTTTATAACATTATTAAGAAAAACTTAAATCATAATTTATCAAGAGCCAAAGAAATACTCTTTCCTATTGCTCGCGCTAAAAGAGGTGGTACAGCATTACCTATTTGAAGGTTCTTCTTTGCTCTGGAACCAAAAAATTGATATCGATCAGGGAAACTTTGTAACCTTGCGCCCTCTCTGGTTGTAAGAGCTCTATCTATTTTAGGATGAATACATCTTGCTGAACTTGGTGTACCAAAATTTCGAGTAATAGTTGTAGCTGGTTTATTCCACCATAGCCTTCCATAGCTATTTGCGTATCCAGACTTTGGTCTAATTTTAAAAGGTAAATCCTTTTTTAATCCTCCTTCCGGTAAATAACTCATAATAGTAACAAGATTTTCACTGTGTTTTGATGATTTATGATCCATTAAATTATCGGGAGCATTTTTTCTCATAAGTTTTTGATAATTTGTTTTTGGTTTAGATAAATATTTAACCGAATTTTCATTATTTTTTATTTTAGGTAAATCTGAAATTGCATCACTAATTGTTACAGGTTTTCTTATTGTTTTTTTTGCATGTGAAGATTTAGGAAAAGAATAATTCAATCCTTTTTTATAACCAATAATAAATATTCTTTCTCTAGATTGAGGAACTCCATAATTAAGGGCATTTACCAGATTTATTGAAAGTTCGTAACCAATTTTTTCAAATATTTCTTGTAATTGACGAAATATATTCCCTTTTTTGTATGAGAATAAGCCTTTCACATTTTCATAAACAAATATCTTGGGTTTAATTTCTTCAATTGCTCTAAAATACTCTAAGAACAAATTGGCCCTTGGGTCATCAATATGTCTTTTTCCCGATAGTGAATAAGCCTGACAAGGGGGTCCTCCAACCACAACATCAATAGTATTTTTCTTATTAATAGAAAAAAAGTCTATATCAGATATAGATTTAGACAGTATTTTTGATTTTGGAAAATTTAACGAATATGTTTCACACATATCCATATCTATATCATTTGCTAAAATTGAGTTGAATCTATTTGTATCTTTAAGACCAAGAGAAAAACCTCCTGCTCCGCAGAAAAGATCAACTACATTATATTTTTTTAATTTGCTTCTATTGGAGCCCATGCAAGTAAGGTTTTATCATTTGAATTAGAGTTTGGAACTAACTTGATACCACCTTCTTCAGCCATTGTTTTGTAATCCATCCAAGAAACAACAGCTTCAACAGGTGTACCAGGTCCAGAGTCAAAAACTAACGGACCATATATATTAGCAGTATAAATTAAGTCTTCATCTGTAACTCTTTGTGTTTCCTCATGTCTCGCACCTGCAGGTTCATAGAACCACATACCTGGGCCATATCCTTCAGGGGGACCTGCTCTAACACCTAAAGCTCCACTCAATACTAAAAAGTCACTAGCGCCAATATGCGAATGCGGAAGAGCAACTCCATTATGTCTAACAATCATAGAAACGAATCCAGTTTCTTCACTGACACGCAAAAGCTTTAAACCAACATCGGGCATTGTTGGCATTGTAAACCATGGTACTTCTCTAGTATCAACAAAATGCGGATGAGAAATTTCAGATGACAATACTGATCCCACATCAGAATCTACTAATGTCGCAGCATTAGAAGATGCGATAGCCAAAGGCTCGCCTGGGCCTTCATAAGTTTGAGGGCCTCTTTCCCAGCATTCAGTTGATGAATTAGGAACAAGAGAAATATTTTTTTCAGTTGCAAGCTTCTGAACATCAGTTCCTGTTAAAAGAGATTGAAGTGAGCCATCATCTTTTAATAGTGCTAATGCGCTATAAAAATTAGCTAAAACTTCAGTTTCTTCAATGGCAGTTATTGAATTAACTCTGGAATTTGCTGCTATAAAACCCCAAGTTCCTGGAGCTAAAACACTTTCTTTATCCTCTTGAGCATAACTCAGTTGACCTGATAAAACTAACATATCCATTCCGCCAAGATATACAGAGCTAGGAAACGAACATCCTTTCTCTAATTTATATATCAAAGAAAACATTCCGCTTTCTGGACTTACTCTTATTGGCTTAATAAATAAACCTTTTACATCTTTAACTGATATCCAAGGCATAGCATTAGTATCAATTGATCCTTCAGCGCCAAGCGGATTGTATTCAGGATTAAAACTTTCTTCTTGTTGACTCATAATATTTCCCCCAATTTCAAAGAAATTATAAATATAAATCTTTAAAGTGTCAAAAATGTTAAATAAATGAATTATTTCTCATGAATAATCTTTAAGCATCTTTTTTAATTCAATTGTATGCTGTTCTTCCTGACCAATCATTGTTCTGGCATACTCCTCAAGATATACTGATGCATTTTCGACACAATCCAATAACTCCTTATATAGGTTTAAAGCATGAATTTCATGCTCGAGACTCTCCTCAAGAATATTTTCTATAGAATGTCTATTGCTTTCTTCAATTTTAGCAATTTTCTGACTTGGATGACCATCTAAGCCGGTCAAAAACTCACCTGCTTGTTGCGCATGATCTAGGGATTCGGTTGCCTGGCTCTGTAAAAATTCAACTATTGGTATTCTGTTTGGGCCTGATACCATTAAAGATGAATGTGTGTATCTAACAACACCGGCTAATTCATATTCCATAATCTGATTTAAAATTTCACAGACTTTAGCTTGATTTAATTCTTCCATAATAAACTCCAATTCAATTTAGAGCGCTTATAACATAGTAATTTTTACTTGTCTGATATTGCAATTTAATTGCAAAAACTAAATTATTTAGAATTGTTTATTCTTTTTGAAAATCCGAAAGATAGAGAGAATACTGTCGCAACTGACATAAATGCTATAAATTTTTGTATTGTAGCAGAAGCAATCATTGCCTCTTTGTTTGATAACGGGTTTTCTCCGATATTTAAGTAAATAACATATGCGGTAACAAGAAATAAAAATGAGGCTATAACAGCTATATATTTTATACTTAAAGAACTTCTTAGAAAAACTATTAAATAAATTAACGATGCAGGAATCATTAATCTAAAAGAGTTGAGAGCAAAAAAGACATGAAGATCAAAAAAAACATCGTAAGGTGTAAAACCAACACCAGCAAAAAACATCGACCCGATAAAGAAAAATAAAGAGCCTACAATTGCTAAAATAAAGGTAGGCTTATTTTCCTTAAATAAAATGGGAACGAATAAAAAAGAAATACCGATAAAGAAAAAAAGTAACATTGATAAATTAAAAAAAATCATGGATATAATATTATCTTCACCTGAATGAGATTCTAATCCACCTAAATCACTTAAAAAATTATGAGTAAATGAATATCCCGATTGAGTAATATCATGAATATTTCCACCTGGATAAAAATAAGAAGCAATAATAACTGCAACTACAAAAAAAATTGTAACAAATCTTATTACTTTAACTGTCCAAAAATTTATCATCAGAAGATGGGTTTTATTGCATTTCAATAGCTATTTTAAAAGCTGGTCTATTTGTGATATTTTCAACATATTTTTTAAGATTACTCATTTCATCTGGGATACAACCCATTCTATTACTCATAAAACATGCATGACCAAGCATAATATCCGCAGCAGAAAAATTACCAATCAAATATTCTTTTCCTTCAAGCGCTTCATCAACAGGAACTAATGATTTTGTCAGCAATCTTTGTGCTTGTCCTAATGCAGTTTCATCTCTCCTTTCAGGAGGAAGAAGAATTGTCTGAACAACAATAGTATTAATTGGAGGCATTACCATGCCTTCGCAATAATGAAACCATTGTAAAAAATTAGGATAATTCGTGTCATCTGAAGAAGGCTTTAATCCTCCATTTTTATGCCTTTCCAGAACATATTCTACTATCGCACCAGACTCATAAATTCTAATATCACCATCATCAAGAACTGGTATTCTTCCTAGAGGATGCCTTTTTCTATGTTCATCTGACTTTAAGTCACTTGGATGAAACGCCATATTATTAACTTCATAAGGAAGAGATAATTCTTCTAACAACCATATAATTCTACCGGCTCTAGAATTTGGAGCAAAATGAACTTTGAGCATAATTTTAATCCTTTTTTGATAATATTTATTTTATTTAGTAATTTTGTTAATCTGATTGAAAGATTAATGAAAAAAAAGATTTTTACAAATAATTTATAGGAGAATTAAAATGATTGGACCATTAAATCATGTTGGCGTTGCAGTACCATCAATAGAAAAAGCTATTGAAACATATAAAAATTTATATAACGCAACTGATATTACAGAAATTGGTGAAATGACCGACCAGGGTGTAAGATTTTGCTTTGTTAATCTTCCAAATAGTCAAATCGAGCTGATAGAGCCTCTAGGAGATGGTTCTCCAATTCAAAATTTCCTAGATAAAAATCCCAAAGGGGGACAACATCATATTTGTTTCGAAGTTAAAGATATTCATGAGGCAAAAAGTGAAATGGAGGAAAAAGGAGCTACAGTTTTAAATGAACCAAGGATTGGTGCGCATGGTACCCCTATAATCTTTATTCATCCTAAAGATTCTGATGGCGTATTAATTGAACTAATGGAAACTCCAAAAAATTAATCCAAAAAATTTTCTACTATTTGCTTAACTGGAACTAATTTAAAGTTTTGATTAATTTTTTTTGCTTGTAAAGAAACCCCATCCAAATCAAAGGTTGCCATATTCATATCGTCTTGAGCAATTAATATACCAAATTCATAATCTTCATTAATATAACCAGTATAAATTTCAATTCCATCTGTTCTTGAGACACCATCAATTTCATTATCTTTGCCAATTGAAAATCTTCCTATGAATTTATTCTTATTGCTTAAATTATAAACTGTAAAATCACTTGATCCCTGAGATGATGCTATTAATAATTTACCTTCAGGATGATTTAATATAGCTAAGCCTTCAGCATCACCATTTATGTTACCACCATTTTCTTTAATGTTATCTATTGTATTGATTTCACTGTCTATGGGCTCTGCGTCAACAAAATAAACACCAGAATTTTCATCCTCTTGAGCAAAGTACAAAATACCAGTCTCATCATCTACAACACACCCTTCTGAGGTTGATTCTGTTTTAATTTCCCGAACTAATTGTGCTTTAATAGGAAAGAAATTAAGCACTCTGTACTGATTAATGGTAAGTGTTATAGCATCGCTAACAAAAATATAAGTAAATTTAGATTTGCTACTTTTATACATACAAAGACCATAAACACCTTCAAGTTCTGTCTTAAGTTCATTTTTATTTAATTTTTCAATTATTCCATCTTCATTAATCAAATAAATTATTATTGAGTTATTACTTGCATTTGAACCTGCTAATATAGAAAAGTTTTTTGCACCAAAGCTATAGCCGCTTCTCATATCAATATTATTAATTTTACCTGATGGTATATACTGAATTCTTTTTCCAGTTAAAGAGAAGGAATGTAAACCAGCCTTTTTATCAGTTCCAAAAACTATGCTTTGTGCAGGATCATTTTCATTAAACCAAAAAGCTGGATCATCTGCTGCATCGCCTTTAGTAAAAACAGTTTCAGTTTCAATTTTAGGGTAAATTACAATTTCTTTTGCTGTTAAAATATTTAAAAATGTTAATAGGTACACCAAAAAAATTATTTTACTTAATATCGAAAACATTAATACTTCATATTGTTAATCAGTTTCAAAACTTTTATGAATTTACTCTCTTATATCTTATAGTATTAATATAAAAAATATAAAATAAATAATAGGAGATAACATGAGTTTTGTTGGAAATACTGAAGATAAACTAGCTCTTCACGAATTGGTAATGTCATATGGAGATTCAGTTAGTAGAAATGATTCAAAAGATTGGGGTAATACATGGTCTGAAGATGCAATTTGGAGCGTTCCAAACTTTCCTGGTCTTGAAAAAGTTGAAGGAAGAGATCAAATTGTAAAAAAATGGGAAGAAGCCATGAGTAATTACGAATACATAGTATTTGTAGCTCTGCTTGGATCTTTAACAATTGATGGAAATATCGCTAAAGGAACAACATATACAATCGAGGTAGGTACAGATAAAGAAAATATTAAATCACAAACTCACGGACAATATCATGATGAATTTATTAAAATTGATGGTCATTGGTATTTCCAAAAAAGGACTTTTTCAATTTTACATACTACATAAAAAAGCCCCAAATCAATTAAAATTTAGGGCTTATTTATCTATATTTTAATTATCTCTTGTAAGATAACTCAAGCATAAGTGTTCTACCAGGCTTAACATAGGCATATCTGTCGGCAGGGAAGCCGAATTCTGTACCTGTATTACCACCGGTTGATGGAGTTTCGGCAGAAATTGTTTGAATATATTCATCACTTAGGTTTCTTCCTATTAAGCCAACAGACCAGCCACTATCAGAATTTATAAATACAGATGAATCAACAGTAGTATAAGACTCTTGTTTAGCATTAATCCATGCGGTTAAAGGATAATCGTCAGAAAATTTTGCATTAAGATTAATTCCAAGATCTAAACCATTACCTATAGGGGTAGAAAAATTAAACCCATAATTAATCCTTAGTTCAGGAGCTAGGGCCATTTGATTGCCATCGAGATTTTGATCTTTCAATGGACCTGTTCCAATATTACAACCTTCAGATGGCTTTTGTCCGCTATAACAAGGGCCATTAAATTTCTTATAGGCAGCCTCATTGTATGATACAGATGCATTTAATAGTAAACCTTCTATCAAAGGCGGGTAGTATGTAACCGCTAAATCGAAACCTTTTGATTCTGACTCTGGTGCATTAAGAGTTCTATAAGCAAATATAGCAGCATTAAAATAATTAAGCTGTAAGTCATCATATTCATAGGTGTATAGATCAAGATCAAGTTTCATAGCTCCATCAAATAACAGAGTCTTAACGCCTAATTCAAAACCTTTAACGGTTTCTGGATCATATTGAATATCTTTATATGGATCTATATTTAATGTGCTATCAATTGTACCATTATCAAATCCTCCAGACTTCCAGCCTTCTTTATAAGCGACATAATAAGTTGTATTATCATTGGGTTGATAACGAAGTGTTACCTCAGGAACAAAATCATCAAGATCAGTTTCAACTTCAATAAATCTACCTAAATTAAATAACCCAAGAACTGCTGCATTTGCATAAGGTTGGGTAAAATAGGAATCTTTTTCCTCTTTAATAAATCTACCTCCAGCAGTTAATTGTAAATTCTCATTTATATCCCAAATAGCTTCACCATAAACTGATATAGCCTCACCCTCAGTTTGAGAGATCTTGTTATAAGCTAGATAACGATAAATGTCTGGTGCTGATGAATCTTCCAAATTAGCAAAAGTAACTTCTTGAGCAAAATTTAACTCCCATTCCTGATAATAGACACCAAAAGCCCAATTAAAATTACCAGAATTTTTTGATACAATTTTAGACTCAATAGCTATATTTTCATAACTGTTGCCTTCACCAGCAAAACAACTTGTAAATGCAGTTCCATCACAGTCAATAACCCAGCCAACCTCTTGTTCAGCAATATTAGCTACAGTTAATATATCATAATTATCTAATTCAATATCAAGACTCGCAGTTATAATATTAGACTCATAAACTTCTCCAAGAGCCCCTCCAAACTGTCCTTCAAGTGGTGTAACATCAGCAACAGCTTTAGGAATAGGATTAGATCCACGTCTACCATCTTTATTACAAGCCGTTATATCATTGGGGTTAGGAAGTGGTGCTTGAATGCCGCCTGGTCCAACTCCTGAATTAACATGCGATACTCCGTTTAGAGTAAGACATTCAAAATTTTCGTGCAGAGCAAGAGAAGTATTTTCAGTTTCAGCAGTGGATGCTTTTACTTTTAATGTAATATTGTCTGCAAGCTGACCTTTCAAAGTTATTCTTGCAAATGTATTTTCTGTTTGAGGAGCAAAATCATATGCTTTATCATTTGGGTATGAAGATGCAGCAAAACCATTACCTACATCAAGTGTATTATAGCTAGTTTCACCTGCATCATTAATGATCCAGCCTTCATCCATTTTTGAACTTTTCAAAGCAAGTCTTACTCCCCAATTATCACTTATAGGTGTTGAAAAAACTAACTCTGCTGATTTATTTTTATATTCAAATTCATTAGATATTTTTGCTGACCACTCAGTTTCTTCTCCAGGATCATTAGTTGTAATGACTATAGCTCCAGCAGTAGCATTTTTACCAAAATATAATGCTTGGGGGCCTTTTAAAATAGCCACTTGGCTAGCATCAAATAATCCTTCATGTATAGTTCTACCTTGTGGATAATAAACGCCATCAATCATTAGCGCTACTGATTGCTCAATTCCAATACTTCCAGGACTAGAGGAAATACCCCTTACTGCTATTTGGAAACCGCTTCCGCTATTTATTTGACCAATTTCAAGTGATGCAGATGAAGCTGCTAAATCTTGGAGGTCTTTAATTCCAAATGTTTCAAGAGCTTCCTCATCATAGGCAGTAATTGATACAGGGATATCCCTTATAGATTCATCTGTTGCTCTTGCAGTAACAACTATTTCTTCAATACTGCTTGATAAATTAACTAATGGCTCTTCTTGAGCATTTAAAACATTGAAACTAAAAACTAAAATAAATGAAAATGATAAAGAATTAAAAACTTTCATAATGACTCCCCAATAATTATTTCGTAGAATTTACTTATTAATAATAAAATAGTATATTGCTAATATCATTTATATCAATACAAATTATATAAAATATAAATAATAGATTAAAGAGGATATTTTGGAAGATCCAGAAAAACAAAGAAAAGCAAGCGTAAGCGGTTCAGCTAATAGAATTTACGATGAAGAAGTAAAAATTACAGGTGATAGATATACTTCAAAAGATTTTATGGAAAAAGAACTATCAAAATTATGGTCAAAAGTTTGGAATATTGGTTGCTGGGGAAGAGAACTCGAAAAAGAAGGAGATTTTGTAACTCATAATATCGGTAGAGAGTCAATTTTACTGGTTAGAAATAAACACAATAAAGTTAGAGCTTTTCATAATGTCTGCCCACACAGAGGAAACAGACTTGTTCATGTTGATGCAGGTTTTGTTAGTGATTTTAGATGCACATATCATGGATGGAAATTTAATTATGAAGGTGAATTAATTTATGCTCAAGATGACGATGATTTTCCGCAGGGTAACCCATGCGGAAAACTAAAGCTTAATGAAATACCATGTGAAGAATATGCAGGTTTTATATGGTATAATATGGATAAAAATTGTTTTCCTTTAAAAGGTTTTCTCGGTGAAATAACTAAATATTTAGATATGTATGATAATGAGGGCTTAAAAAGAGTATATTATAAAGTTTGTGAAGTTCCTTTTAATTGGAAAGCATTAAGGGATAATTTCTGTGAATCTTATCATCTACCCGCAACTCACCCTCAAATTAGTGATTATTATGATGATGATTACAAAAATACTGACTTTGAACTCTATGAAACAGGTCATAACTTAATGAAAATGAAGGGATCTCTTCCTTCACTTAGAAACTCAAAAACTTTTGAGATGAATGAAAAATTAGAAGCTGAGCTAACTTATTGGAATTTAAACCCAGAAGATTTTAATAAAAAAGCTCATTTGGTTAGAGAAAGTTTACAAAATCAAAAAAAGAAGCTTGGGAAAGAAAGGGGGTTCGATCATTTTGAGAATTTGCCTGACGCATGGTTAACTGATGCATTTCATTTCAATATTTTTCCGGGAACATCAATTACATATACGGCAAATGTTGTCTCTTTACAAAGAACAGAGCCACATCCTGACGATCCAAATAAATCTATATTTGATCATTGGGGTTTTGCATTAAAGTCTAATGATTCTGATCTAGTTGCATCTCCTGAAGATATGGTTCCTTGGGAAGAGGTAGAAAAAAGAGTTGTCATATTTGGTGAGGAAACTCTTAGTGATGTGGCTGACCAAGACCTAGAAAGAGCTAGTGCCCAACAACTAGGCTTTCATTCAAGTGGTTTTGAAGGGGCGTATTTATCGGGACAAGAAAATCGCGTCCAACAATTTCATAATTTTATCGATAGATATATAAATCGATAGCAAAATTTGTTTTTTTCTAGTTAAATAATATTATTATTAATTAATAGATAATTTTTCTTGGGGGAAAATGGATAAAATAATCAAACATCCATCAGTATTAGACGGTAAAAATCCTAATGAATTAAGAGGCGACTCAATAACTAACGATCGTTATTTTTGTAAAGATTTTATGGATAAAGAATGGAACCATATGTGGACAAAGGTATGGTTAATAGCTGGTAGAGAAGTGCAAATTGAAGAACCAGGTGATTATATAGTTCATGATTTAGTTAAAGAGTCCGTTATCATTGTAAGACAAAAAGATGGATCTTTAAGAGGTTTCTACAATAGCTGTGCGCATCGAGGTCAAAGACTAGTTGAATGCGATAGTTCACAAGACTCTTTTCGATGCCCTTATCATGATTGGCAATTTGGGTTAAATGGCGATGTAATAAGTGTTCCTGATGAAGATGACTATCCTCAAGGAAGTCCAGTAGGTAAAAGAAAGCTAGTCGAAGTTAGAGTTGATACATGGGATGGTTTCATTTTTTACACTATGAGCGATCAAGCTCCTGATCTTATGGATTATTTAGACCCAATTCCTGAGATATATAAAAATCACAATTTCAAAGACCAAATTAGAGCCCAATGGGTTAGAGTTGAGTTGGATGTTAATTGGAAATTCTTTTGCGATAATTTTAATGAGTCATATCATACTCGATTTGTACATCCGCAGGTCCCTTCAGTAATTGACCAAGATCATTTTACTTCAAGATATGAAATGTTTCCAAAAGGTCATGCAAGAATAATTCAAATGGGTCGACCATCATTAAGAGATAGAGTAAAAGAAGATGAAGATCATCCGTTCAAAATTATACTTGAAAGTTGGGGAGTTGATGTGAGTCAGTATCCTGATTATGAAACGTTATCTGAGCAGGGTTGGACAGATTTAAAAAAAGCAAAAAGAAAATTATATAAAGAAAAAGGTTATCATCATTATGAAAACCTATCTGATGAAGAATTAACAGAAAGCCCTTTTCAATTCATTTTTCCAAATATTGCTATGGGTATACAAGCAGATGGTTGTATTCTCTTAAACTGGTTTCCACATCCAACTGATCCTGAAAAATGTTTTTTTGATCTTTGGGATATGGGATATCCAATTGGTGGATCAGCAAAAGGTATAGGAAAAACAGGCAGAGACAACGATCAAAAATTTACTTCAACCTCTGCAGGTATAGGTAAAAAAGATGAGGCTAACGACCAGGAATTTCTTAGTCGTACTAAAGTAAACCCCGTAAAACTTCAAGAAGTTGAATTAGATTTTAGAGATTATGATGGCGGCAAAGGAGTTGAAGACTTATGGGATCATGTCGTTTACCAAGACTGGCAACTTACTGATGGTTTAAGAAGAGGTGTTAGGTCTAAAGGATACCAAGAGCCTTATCTTGCAGCTCAAGAAACAAGAGTTAGATACTTTCATGAAACGCTTCACGATTACTTAAGTGGAAAGCTTCCAAAATAAAAAGCGCCCTTAAACAAGGACGCTTTAATTTTTTTTCTTTTAAATTTAATTTTTTGGAAGCCAAATCTGTCCAAGAATCATAACTGCTATAACCACAATAAATGCTATACCTAATACCGATGGCGTAGGAGAAAAAGTAGTTCCAACATTAGAAATAAAACCTTCTGCAACCTGTGAAAGCTCTGTACCGCTCTCTTTTAAATTTGAAAGATTTTGCGCTGCAGCTACTCTAATATTTCCACCAATTGTGTATTGTTGCCAAGCATAGGCAAGAGTTATTAGACCAAAAAGACTGGAAACAACTTTTGTAAAAAGATTTGCCTCGTCTGACTCTCTTGTTGCCTTTGCAATTCTTAAAGACAGCCAAATAGCCAAAATGATACCTATTCCAATTAAAGCTGAACCGATTCTGTTCGAGCTAAACAATGTCCATATTTGTAATTCATCCATTTTTTTCTCCTTTCTTAAATAATGAATAGATTTTTATAATTTTTTATTATTTTTATTTCTTTACCCAAATTGGCGCAAGAAGAGCGATAATAACTACTATCCACCATACGCCCGTGATTGGATCCCATGGGATTAATGAAAATTCAGGAGGATCGGAAATTGGTAAAAAATCAACAAATCTTTGTGAATGCGGAGATAAATTCTCTAATTGCCCTAAAGAATATGAAGTACTTCTCCAATTAATAGAAAAGAACCCAGAAATCTGTAAACCGCTATAAACTATGCCAAGCCCGAATAAAGAACTAATAATTTTTGTAGGTAAATTAGCTCCTTGATCATAAATCCTTAATGATCCTCTTAATGCAGCCCACAAAAGAACAAAAACGCCTAATTGAAACATTGCATTGCTTATAGCTTGCATCCAAAACATATTTAGAATTTGATATTCAGTCATATAACCCTCCTTATTATTTTTAAAACTGAGAATGATTATCATCTAATAAGAAATTTTGTATTTATGCGATATTTTTTTTTAATTTTATGTGGATAACTTTTTTATTAGAATTTTTTAAAGCTTTATTGAACTAATTTAATTTTTATTTTTTGTCTTTTTATTTTTAATCTATAAAATTGAGAATAAGTATTTTGAGTTCTTTTACTAATAATGGTTTTGGTATTACTTCTTCTTTTTCTAGCTCTCTCTGATCTTGTTAAGCGCTTTGATTTATCAATAAATTTATTTTATTGATTCTTAAAGTTATTTCAAACGAAAATCTTACATCTCAGATTCATGTTCCTCAACAATATAGGTTCTCATTAAAGACAAATCGAAAATTTTTTCTTCATCGTCATTTATTTCTTTTTTAATTTCAGGTTTTTGAAGGTTTTCAGCGCATTTTTCAAATGTTTCCATGTCCGGATACCAAATCTCCATCAATACATCAAAATCTGGATCAAATGTCTTTCCTGATCTGTCAGGCAAAGGGTTGGTAAAGCGTCTTATATATTTTGTAGCGTATCCTGTTAGATATTTCTCACCTATTATTCTGTGTTTAGTTTCATAGTATTCTCGAAATTCATCGATTGTCATACCTTCTTTTCTTCTCATAGGCATTATAACTTTTATCATCAATATTCTCCTTAACTATCCATTATCTTAAAAGTTACTCCAGCATTTGGTAAGCGATTTATAAGAGTATCTCCCATTGCAGAAGCGGGAGTCCAAAAACCACCACCAACGCTTAAATCATTTTGAGCTAGAGCCATAGCACTCTCCGATATCATTTTAGCGGTAGATTTGTATCCTGGGTCTTTATCACCATGAATCCAAACCCTCATATCTTTATCCCTATCCGTTGGGTGGATGCCCAATAATTCGATTTCAAAAAAACCATTTTCCATTGTTTCTTCTGAAGGCCCCTCACCTGGCTTAGGTAGAAAACTTTTTAAAATCGATCTTGTTGGAGAAAATGCTGCCATTCCTGCCATTCCTCCGGTCACCACTCCAGATGTTGTTGCGCCAATTAAGCCTTTTGGCCCTTTTCCAGTAATGCTACCTTCATTATATTCAAAATTATCTCCATAAATATTATTGAGTAATTCATTTGTTCTTCTAACTACTCTAGTATTAATTCCTGCCATAATAAAAGGGCCAACCCAAGCGTCAAAATCTTTGTCAAAATATGGTGACATTTTATCCGGACCATCTAGACCTTTTTCTTTGTCATTAAGAGCGTATGGGTTTGCAATAATTTTAAGAATAGAAGAATCTTTTTTGGCTTGTTCCATCATTGACATAAGACTATCTACAGTTCCACCGCTGGCACCTCCTGAGAAGCCTCTTGTTCTATATTTTATTTGTTTTGCATTTACACCGTACAATTCACGCATATTTTTCTGAAGAAAATAAACTCCTATATCTGACGGAATGCTGTCAAAACCACAAGTATGAACAATTTTTGCTCCACTTTCTTGAGCTGTATTTTGATATTTAGTTATCATATGCCTCATCCAATGCACTTCACCTGTTAGATCACAATAATGAGTTCCATTCTCGGCACATGCTTCTACTAACTCAGATCCATATCTCGCATATGGACCAACAGTTGTTAGAATTACTTTTGTTTTTTTAACCAGATCGACCAAGGATTCCTTATCATGGCTATCTGCAATAAGAATTGGCACATTCTTTCCATCAAGCATCTCTTTAATCTTTGACTCGTTTCTGCCTGCTACAGCCCATGTCAAATTACTGTTATTTTGATTCTTATAAATATAATCGACGGCTAATCTTCCTGTAAAACCACTCGCTCCCCAGATAATAATATCGTATATTTTTTCCATATTTTATTCCTTAAAATCATTATTTGAAAACATATCTATTTAAGACTATATAATTTGCATGAGATTACTATTAATTTTTTTTATAATTCTACTTTCTACTTCAATATCTTTTTCAGAAGATAGGTTTTCCAATTCTGATGGTAAGAAGAATGAAAAAAGCTTTAGTGAAGTTCTAAAATGGAGCTGGAGTCGGGAAGAGCCAAAAAAAGAATTTATTGAAACAAGTGAAATTATAAATTCTGAATTTTTTGATGATCGTAAATTTTATGCTTTATGGATTGGCCACTCTACGTTTCTAGTTAATAATGGCGATATTACAATTTTATTTGATCCTATATTCTCGGATAGGGCTTCTCCATTATCTTTTGCTGGACCAAAAAGACTAATTAAACCTGTAATCGATATTAAAGATTTACCAAAAATTGATGTTATTACAATTAGTCATAATCATTATGATCATCTTGATATAAATAGCTTAAGAAAAATACAAAAAAAATTTCCTGATGTTAAAATTTTGGTTCCAAAGGGTGATTTAAAATTACTGAAAAACTATAAACTTATTAATGGATATGAGTTCATATGGTGGGAAGATAAGATAATAAGCAAAACAAAATTCACTTTCACTCCAGCGCAGCATTGGTCGGCAAGAGGTCTTAGAGATAGAAATAAAAGTTTATGGGGAAGTTGGTTCATTAAAAATGATAATAAGAATATTTTTCATGCTGGAGATACAGGTTATTCAAAAGATTTTGTTGAAATAAAGAATAAACTTGGGCCGGTAGATTTTGCAATGATACCTATTGGTGCATATGATCCTGAATGGTTTATGAGTTATTCTCATGTTACTCCAGAGGAAGCACTGAATATATCAATAGATCTTGAGGCTAAAAAAAGTATAGGAATGCACTGGGGAACCTTTATATTAACTGATGAACCGGTTTTAGAGCCTAGAGAACGCTTGAAGAAAATAGTCTCTGAAACAAATATTAATTTTTACACAGTTGAACCTGGAATAATGATTGAATTATATTAATTTAATCTTATCTTCTTCCTTCAATATAATCATTTAGCACCTCGTGATACCTTCTAACCCTTCTTTCTTGATTAGTTAAAATTGCATCATCAAAGCCTTTTGACTTGACGCCTTTTTGCTGACCTATGGCCATACTGATATCTTGATCAGTAACATAACCCATAGAACCTTCTGGATATATTACCCATTCATGCTCTGCAGGTCTCAATGGCCTTGGTCCAAGAGGTGTCTCGGTCATATTCTCTCCAGCAGTATTTTCAGTTGTATCAGATCCCATGAAAGTTGCTGAGGCTGATAATTGCTCCATATCTGGAACAAGCCACCAATGCTCAAAAAGGCATTTTTCTGGATCAGTTGGATGTGGCTGTGGTCTTTGAAACTGAATTCCATCAGGAGTCATTGTGATATCATAATTAGGAAAGCAATTATAAAAATAATAATCAGTCAATTGTTCATCGGTTAAAAATTCATAATGCCAAAAACCTCTACCTTTGGCTAATTTTCTCTTTTGCTTTTGTATAGCTAGTCTTGTTTCTTGAGCTTTACCTTTAAAATCCTCAGGATTCAAATCCCAGGCCTCTAGTGCAGCATCAAGAGGGAAATTGACCTCATTTGGTGACTGATCCCCTAATGCTGGTTTATGACCGGGCATAAGCATTCTATTGTGACCATTATCATACATATCAAATTGCGAAAATTTATAATCATTTTCGATATGAACAGAAAGCTCAGGGTGTAATGTTGGTAAATGATAGGACTCATTAAAATTATCATGAATTATCTTCCAATTACAGTCAACTTCACAAGTAAGATTTAAAACTCTTATATATTTCTCAGGCTGATAAGGATTCATATGACTAATTAAGGGATTAAGGGCATCTTCAAAGTTTTGAGGCTCATCAGAGAGAGTAATCCAAACAAAACCTAAGGCGACCTCACAACGAATTTGTTTTAACTTAATTTTCCCACAAGGATTACCATCATCAAAATCCTCAGGATCTTGAAGATTCCTTAAAACTCCCTCAGTATCGTACTCCCACCCATGGTAAGTGCATTTAAAAGTATCTAATGATCCGTTTTCAACATGAACCAATATATTTCCTCTATGAGGACAAACATTGTAAAAAGCCTTTACAGATCTATCTTTTTGGCGAACTACTAAAACTTCTTCTAAGCCAATTTTATAAACAAAAAAATCATCTGGTTCTGATATCTCAGATGCAATCCCCGCAATCTGCCACACTTTTGTCCACATATGATCCCATTCTTTTTGCATAAATTCTTTCGAGTAATATCTTTCACCTGAAATCCTATCTCCTCTTAGTTTAGGATCGGGATGCTTATCCCTTGGCGTGGGTATAATTTTATTCATTATCATTATTCTCCATAAAGATTGCTAAATGATCTCTTAGAAAATTTCCATTCACCATTTTCTTTAATGCATTCGTCATCATATTGACCACAAGGTCGTAATTCAGTTCCATCTGGTAAAACTGCCGTTTCAATAGTATAACTTCTCATATAAGCTTTATCACCATCAATATTAATAAAACCAGGTTGAGCTATCATATGTACAAATGGATATCCTTTCATGGCATCATTCCAAACATTAACGATTGTTTTCTTGCTTTCATTTTTGATATCTAAATGTGGAATTTCCCAGATAGCGTTTTCTGACCATGTGCTGCCCCAAATGTCAGCATCTCTTTGATTAACGCCATCACAGTATCTATCTAATAGCTCTCTTATAGCTAATTTTTCTTCCATATTATTCATAGAAAACCCCCTATTTTCATTAATTACTAAGATCAATTAGTTTATAGTCTAGGTTAAAATATAATGAAATTACAGTTTTTTTTGAGTAAAGAATTTGTTTTAAAAAATACCATTTTTTCTTGCTAAAATTAAAAAATAACATAAAAACTAGGGAATGCTATATATGGTGTTAATATGAGTGAAATAAAAAAAGAAAATCAAAAACTTTCAGTTGTTAAAACTGGTGACGAAAGATCGCCAGATACAAGCTATACAGAGTACCTAATGGAAGATGCCAAAACAGTACCTGAATTTATGGTCGAAGAAACTTATGAATATCTTGGCTCTGAAGATATTGATACTTCCAGATACATTTCTAAAGAATTTTTTGAAAAAGAAAGAGACTGTATGTGGACTAGAGTCTGGCAATTTGCATGCAGAGTAGAGGATATTCCGGAAGTTGGTGACAGCCTTGTATATGATATACTTGATTGGTCTTTTTTGATTGTGAGATCTGAAGAAGATAAAATTCAAGCTTTTTATAATAGCTGTTTGCATAGAGGTAGAAGAATAAAAACTGAACGCGGATTTGGTAAAGATCTACAATGTCCTTTCCATGGTTTTTGTTGGAATTTAGATGGATCATTAAAATTTACTCCTGCTTCATGGGATTTTCAGCACATAAAAGATAGAGATTTTAAGCTTCCTGAAGTTAGAGTTGAGATTTGGGAAGGCTTTGTATTTATTAATATGGATGATAAGGCTGTCTCATTAGAAGAATACCTTGCTCCTCTTCCAGAACACCATAAAAGATGGAATTTAGGTGATTGTAAAAAAGTTATTCATGTTTCAAAAGTGGTTCCGGGTAACTGGAAAACAGTTCAAGAAGCATTTATGGAATCTTTTCATGCGACATTAATTCACCCAGAAATTTTACCTTTCCAAGCAGATGAAAATGCACGATATGATATTTATGGCGATCATATGAATAGAAATATTGCCTTAACGGGAAAACCAAGCCCAAATCTTAAAAATGTAGATGAACAAGAAATATTAGATACCATTTTTTATGGATCTGGTCGAATGGCTGCAGATGATAAGATACTCGTCCCAGAAGGAGAGGAGGCTAGAAAGGTTGCAGCACAAGCTATGAGAGATGCCTTTGAAGAAGCCGATGGACATGATTACTCTGATAAATCAGATGCAGAAATGCTTGATGCAATAGTTTATAATGTATTTCCAAATTTTTCACCCTGGGGTGGCTTTCCAAGAAACCTTATCTATAGATTTCGACCAAATGGAAATAGAGAAGACTCTGCAATAATGGAAGCTATGTTTTTGCAAAGAAATCATAAAGATCCTGATAAGCAAGAAAAGTATGAACCAATCCCAATACATTATCTAAATGAAGATGAAAACTGGGATGATGCTGAAGAATTAACTGGTATAGGTTTTATTTTTGATCAAGATATGAGTAACATACCTGAGGTTGAAAGAGGTATTCGAGCTAGTAAATCTGGTAAAATAACATATGCAAATTATCAGGAAAGTAGGCTTAGGCATTACCACCAGACAATGGATAAATATATTGCAAAAGGCCCTTTTAAGCCTTAAGCAGTACTTCCTCCATCAACATTATAAACAGAGCCTGTAACAAAAGAACTATCATCGCTTGCAAGGAAAAGCATTACTTTGGCTACATCTTCGGGTTTACCATATCTACCTAATGGAATATTTGATTCCATAAGATCTTTAGCTTGCTCAGACTCACCCGGCATCAATCCTTCCTCTAGACTGCGCATCATTCTTGTCTCAACAGGAGATGGGTTAACTGTGTTTACTCTTATATTTTTTTCAGCATTCTCTTTTGCGGCAGATTTCATCAAACCAATTACGGCATGCTTACTTGTTGCATAGGCGCCTATTTGTGGCGCACCAGATAAACCTGCGATACTAGAAGTTATAATAAAACTTCCACCTCCTCTATCAGTTAGTGCTGGAATGGATGCCTTCAAACCTAAAAAAGGCCCTTTCACATTTACAGCCATAACTTGATCAAATTTATCAATATCATAATCTTCTAAATTTTTAACATCACCTTCAATGCCAGCATTTGCAACAAAAATATCAAGACCTCCAAATTTCTCTTTTGCTATTTCTACAGCTCTTAAATTATCCTCAATAGAAGTTACGTCACCTGCGCAATAGCTAAGGTGATTAGAGCCAATTTCTTGGCACAAGTTTTTTAAGTCGCTTTCATTTAAATCAAAAAGCAATACATCAGATCCTTGATTTAAAAATTCTATTGCTATTGCCTTCCCTATTCCGCCAGCTCCGCCGGTAATTATAGCAACTTTATTATCTAATTTTTTTATCATTGAAATTACTATGAAGTATCTTTTACTAAATCGCTTTGAGGAGGCAATGATGAGAAATCATCCTCTTCTTCTCCAAAAATTCTTTCAGGACTTACTGAATCCATTGTTCCTTTTTTATCATCAGGGTCAGTGTAAAAACCAAGTACATATCCACCTTTTGAATATCCAATAAGGGCTCTTAATTCAGGTGAAAAATTCTTAGCAACTTCAGGAGGGTGAGATAGATACTGATTTTCCTCTTGCCTTAACCAGTTCAAGGTATAATGCATAAAAACTCCAGTTCTAATCTCATTATCAGTGGAGTTTTTTCCACCTCCGTGAAGAACAGTCCCAGTATAAAGCAATACTGAGCCAGAAGACATTTCAGCATAAGCAATTTCATCCTCATTAGGGACTCTATCTTTATCCCATTTATGCGAACCTGGAACAACTTGAGTAGCGCCATTTTCTTTAGTGAAATCAGTTAAAGCCCAAATTGTACTGAAATGAGTTTCTATTTTTCTTGGAATATATCCACCCCAGATACCCCTATCGCGATGAAGTATCTGTTTTGACTCTCCAGGACCAATACTAACTGCCGAAGTGAAGTGAAGTTGATACCCATCGCCATAAGGTTCAAGGAAATTACAAGCTAGATTATTTATAAGGGGATGAAGAGCTAGATTTTGACAACCTACTGATCTTGCTAACAAGCCTCCTACTCTTTTAGTCTCAAAACCAGTAAACTCGGTCTTTCCTTTAATATAGCTATTTAAATAAGGATCTAGCTCATCTTTAATCTGGCTTGATAAATCATTGTCTAGAACATCATCTAAGATTAACGCTGCATCTTGATCAATGACACTCAGGATATCCTCTTGAGACGCATCTGCTTTCAAGTGTTTTATATCAGCCATTTATCAAATCCATCGCCTAACTTTTTTCATATATACTTTGTATTCTTCGCCAAAGATCTCAAGCATGGCATTCTCTTCAGGAATAATTTGAAAATAAGTAATATATCCAACAAATAAAGGTAAGAATATTAAACCTACAATTAAACCGTTATAAATAGATAAACCCAACAAAAACAACAACATACCTAAATACATAGGGTTACGTGTAATCTTAAAAAAACCATCAGTTACTAATTTAGAGGTCTCATTGGGTTTCATAGGATTAACAGTTGTATCCTTCTTTTTAAAATTTCTTGCTGAAGAAAAAGTTACAATAAAACCTAATACTATGAAAAATAGTGAAATATATATTTTAAAAGGTAAATCGATATATGTAAAATTGTCCGAAAAATAGAAAATCATAATAGCAAATAATATTGTAACTACTGGAGGTGGTATTTTTGTTTTTAAAGACATTATTGCTGACGAATTCCTCTTGAAACTAATCTATGACGATATATTTTCCATTCTCCATCAACTCTCTTCATATCTGTTTCATATGTTGCCCAAAGAGTAAGTATTTCACCCTCGGGTTCTTTAAGATAATGTAAAGCCTGAACATCTGTTCTGCAGTGAGCGTCATCACCATTAATTGAGGCAAGCTGAGGGCCAAGCATATGCTGAGTTGGGCCATAATTTGAGAGTGCACCTTTCACATATTCAACCCAATTATCTCTTCCATTTATAGGTTCTTCACCAAAATCTAGGATCTCCACATCTTCGATAAAACATGAAGAATAAAGATCAAAATCACGCTCATCAACACCTGCTGCATATCTAAGCATAACATCTTGTAAAGCAATTCTATCCGCTACATGATCACTCATAGTTTTCCCCTTAAAAAATATATTTTTATTTAAGCATAAATTTTGGCATAATTTAAATAATAAGTGAGAATAATAAAACAATGTCAGAAATAAAACCCTTCAAAATCGAAATTGCTGATGAAGATATAAATAAATTAAAAAGCAGAATCGAATCTACCCGATGGCCAGAAAAAGAAACTGTAAACGACTGGAACCAAGGCACCCCTTTATCTTATATGAAAGAAGTTAGTGAATATTGGATTAATAACTATAACTGGAGAAAAAGAGAAGAGTATTATAATTCTTTTGATCAGTATATTACGACTATAGATGAACTTGATATTCATTTCGTTCATGTTAAAAGTGAAATTGAAAATGCAACACCTTTAATTATGAGTCATGGTTGGCCTGGTTCAATTGTAGAATTTCATAAAATAATAAGACCTCTCGTTGATCCCCTTAATTATGGGGGAGAGAAAGAAGATGCATTCCATGTTGTTTGCCCTACTCTTCCTGGATATGGATTTTCTAGTAAACCATCAAAGAATGGAACAGGAGTTGATAAAATTGCTGAAATTTGGGATCAATTAATGAATAAAATTGGCTATAAAAATTACTTCGCACAAGGTGGTGATTGGGGCTCAGCCATAACAATTGCTATTGGAAAGCAGAACAAAGGTAATTGTTTAGGGCTACATGTTAACATGCCTTTTGCTCCACCAACTAAGGAGGCTATAGAAAATCCAAGTGAGAGGGATAAAATTGCATTTGAAGGCTTAAATTATTATCAAGAATGGGGTTCTGGTTATTCAAAACAACAAAGCACAAGACCACAAACCTTAGGTTATAGCCTAGTCGATTCACCAATAGGTCAAGCGGCTTGGATAATTGAAAAATTTTATGAATGGACTGACTGTGATGGTCATCCCGAAAATATCCTCACAAAGGAAGAATTAATTGATAATATCATGTTTTATTGGTTAACAAAAAGCGGTGCATCTTCAGCACGTCTTTATTGGGAAAGCTTTGGATCATTTGGAGGTAATTCTGACAAAAAACTCTCATTACCAATTGGTTGTAGTATCTTTCCAAAAGAAATCTCTCGTACACCAAGAGCTTGGGCAGAGCAAGTTTATGCAAACATTGTCTATTGGAACGAGTTAGATAAAGGAGGTCATTTTGCAGCCTTTGAACAACCCGAACTTTTTATAAATGAAATAAGAAATTGTTTTAGAACAATGCGCGACAATATAAATTAGATTTTTATAAAAAAATTTAGAATTGTTACAGAAATTACTGTTATTAAAATACTTATTAAAAAAGCTATATAAAAACCAAATTTTGAAATGACAAAAGGAAAAATTAAGAACATTGGTATGGTTGGCACAATATAAAACAATGTATATGATATATGTGAAGAAATTTTTTCATTAGAATTTCCATCATAATACATCCACAAAATAACAAGCAGTGTCATAATAGGCATTGCAGCTATTAAGCCACCTAACTTATCGTTAACTTTAGCAATTTCGCTTATCAGGACAATAATAGCAGCAGTCACAATGATTTTAGTTATTAAAAAAAGCATATTTAATTTATTTTTTTGATTTCTATCTTATCAGAATTAAGAGGTAAAATCACCATTGTTCCATCATCAGATAATGTCCATTCCTCTCTTACCTCATTTACACCTCTAACAAACATATTTTCCATAATATTATTTCTTGGTGCAGGGGTAAGGTGATAAAAAACCAAATGTCGAACATTAGCTTTATTTGCAATTTCTGCCGCCTCAACTGGTGTCGTATGATAGGTAACAATATCCGACATAACTTTAGCCAACAAAAGATTGCCTAACTTTACATTTTCATTTTCCATAATTTTAATCATATGATTTGCTTGAGCCTCGTGAAATAAAACATCAGCATCTTTTGAGTTTTTGATAACATTATCATGATAAATTGTATCACCACTTATCACTATTGATCTTCCTTTATAATCAAAACGGTATCCTAAAGCTGGTTCAACAGGGTCATGAATCACAGAGAAGGCTGTAACTTTTAAGCCATTATCATCAATAATAATTGGACTTGCTAAATCGATAATATTTGGTTCATAGCCAGCAGAATCAAGTGGTGCAACATCATCGCCATGGTGTTCGTTTCTAAACTGATAATCTAATTTGTATGCAGCATCAAAACCATTAACAACTTGGTCAACTCCTTGTGGACCAAAGACATCTAATTTCTTTGATCTTGTAGGATTCATAATCCAAGAATTTAAATGTAAATCGGCAAGATCAGATATATGATCAGAGTGCAGATGTGTAAGTAAAACGGCCTTCACTTTATTAATATCGACTCTCCAATTTCTTAAATTACTTATACTACCGTCACCAACATCAACTATATAAAGATTTTCTCCAGCCTTAATTAAAATACAAGTTTCAGCTCTATTAGGTGAAGGTATTGGAGAGCGAGAGCCACATACTAGAGCGGTTAGCGCATCATCAGGTAAAGACAATGGATTAGTAAGAGTATTTTTAATGACTCTAGTTGCTATTCTGTCCTGAATTGAAGGGATTCTTATTAAAATTAAAACACCAATAACTAAAATTGCGATTATAAAAATCAAATATTTGATTATTTTCAATTTTGTCTCCTTAAAGATAAAATAAAAAATATTATTAATAAGATCAAAATGTATGGAGCCATATAAAACCCAGGCGTACCTGCTGTATTATAATTATTAATTACATCACCACCTCTTCCAAAAAATGGATAATAAATAACTCTTACTCCCCACTCAAAAATCCAAAATAAATACATTAATGGTATAAATGACCTGTATTTAATGATTGCAATCCAACAAGCAATACAAAAAATTAATTGTGCAAATCCCCAAATAGAAAAAAAGCGATAAATTAATGGCATTGGATCGGGGTTACCCATCAAAACAACAATATTTGCAATATTATGCAATCCAAAGGGTTCAAAAAACATGTGTATTGCTGAGCGCCAAGTCATAAGAGCAAGAAATCCTATCAGTACCCATAAGGCTATTCGATTTCCTGAATAGTTATTGTTCGCATTTTCAGGAAATATCTTATCAAGAAAATCTACCAATCAAACTCTCCTGTTTTAGTTTCAATATTAAGTTGGCCTTTTAAACCTGCAGCACGATGTTTTTCACTTTCTCTATAATCCGCATCCATAATCATTTCCATCATAGCTTTTCGATTGGGATATTTAGCAATTGCGATTACATCCCAAAGTTCTCCTACTTCGCCTAACATCAGCCGTGCAACTCTTCCTGAAAAAATTGGTTCAGCTCCAAATTTTTTAAGATGCTTTTGCACTTCTTTTCCATAAATTAAGTAAGCCTCTTCACCTGTTAAATTAGTTTCCCTACCATCTTCATATTCTGCTTTATCTCTAAATTTAAGTAAATTAACCATATATATAGGCGTATCAATATCACCTTCCATAAAACCTTTCATTTGTTCATCATTTGGTACTAATGCATTTTTTACTTCCATAATCTCAACTCCATTAATTTCTTTTAAAGATAACTCCGACTTTTCTCCATACCCCCGTGCTTCAATTATAAGGGGATATATTTCAAAAATAATATTTGCTCGGAAATGCCAACCAACACTTCCTAAAATTATAAACACACTAATAATAATTACAAAACTCTTCATTTATTTTCCTTGATAAAGTCTATTAGAATCTCTGAAAGTTTTTTAGACCTTTTCCATTGAAAAAAATGGCCACCACCAATATGAGGTGCGCTTTTTGCATTTGGACACATATTTAATACATCTTGTTCAATTCCATTTGTTACAGGATCATCACCTGCAAAAACACTCAGAAAAGGTTTATCCCATTTACTAAAAAATTCTCTTGCTTTCCTTTGCTCTTCAAGAGATTGATCAGGAATTATAGGTACTTGACTTGGCATTGCTCTAGGGCCCATTTTGTAGCTTGGGTCTGGAAATGGTGCCTCGTATGCTTTTGCTATATATGACTTGAAAGGAGAAGCACTATATTTTCCTAATAATATAAATATATAATTTATAATTGTTGAAATTAGTGACCTCTTTTCCATTTGCATAGATTGTATAAAACCAATGGGAAGATCTTCCGTATCCCAACAAAATTTCTGCCAGTACATAAATTTTAATCCAGGATGTAATTTACCATTATCCATTTCTCTCACTTGTTTAGCCATAGATAATGGGTATAGCTTTATATCACTCTCTCTAAAGGTTTTTATTTCCTTAACAACCTCTTCTGGTGCATCTGGATTATAGGGAAGTCCGGTATTACCCATTGAAACCTTTGAAAATCTATGTGACTCCCTCGCAACTACTCTTAACCCAATTAGCCCACCCCAATCCTGTCCAAAGAAAGTTATATCTTTAAAATCATTAGCATTTAACCAGTCCACCATCCAATCAACTTGATTTTGATAACTGTAATCAGATCTTGAAGCCGGCTTATCAGACTTTCCATAACCCGGTAAATCAGGGGCGATTACTCTTATTCCAGCTTTTGTTAAGAAGGGTATCATTCTTGAGTAGAGATAACACCAAACTGGTTGGCCATGCATTGCCAATAGAATAGGTCCATCTTTAGGCCCTTCATCTATGTGATGTATTCTTAATTCACTACCATCTTTAGTCTTAATATTGGTATAACATGGTTCATAAGGAAAATCGGTTATTACATCAAAACTTTTATCAGGTGTTCTCAATATTTTCATATTTACTCCTTATTGATCAGTAATTTTTCACAGCCCATTTTTGTTAAAAAATTAAAAACCTTTGTCTTGTCATCTTGCTCAAGCTCATTAAATTCTTCTCTAATCCATTCTAGGCACTTAGCTTGATAAGGAAATGTTTTTTGTTCCCATATTTGATTATCAATTTTTGTTGACCAAGTTTCTTGACCTTTTTTAAAAGCTATTGAATTTGCAATCATTGCAGGTACATATCCATGACTCAATTCCTCAAAAATGGAAAAGGTTGTTTCTGGAAGATTTTCAATTGATAAAAGATGACTTGAGTCTTCATCAAAACCTGATAAATCTTCCATAATATCAACCCAAGCAACAGCTCTAGGTGATAACTCAAGAGCTATTTCTCTTGACGTTGGATCAAAGCCAATGAGTTGGGTCATTTGTCCATAAAAAGCAAAATCTGATGATAAAGGCTTATCACCAAATAAAAAGGGGGTAGTTTCAAAATGATTTTCTAATAATACTAGAAATCTTTTATAACTTCTTTCAATAATATCTGCAGTTTTTTCGTTGGAACCAACAACCCATAATCTACTTATCTGCAAATCAGTAATATATTTTTTAAAATCTTTATGAGTTTTTTCTTCTAAGCTCACTGAGTGAAGAAGAGGCAATATATTGCCAGCATTATCAATATCCCTTTGAAAATGCCATCGATAATGGAACATGTATTTAGTTACCCATTCATCGCCAAAATCTTCAAGAATTGAATTTAATAAAGCAAGAGATTTATTTTTCGGAATAATACCTCTTTCAGACTTACTAACCTCAAGTTTTCTTATTATAGGTGTTGTATCACAAATAGCTTTAACTTCACTGCCATTATTCAATAAAACTACTGGTAAAAGTGTGGGTTTGGGAGTCTCCAAGCCCATCGAATTTAATATTTCTTTGGCATTACCCCAAATTACGGAATGCTGAATATTTCTATACCTTAAAGCAGCTAGCATTTTTCTAGTGTAGGGTGATGCTGGTACTCCAATTATCGTTATTTTGTTTTTATTTTCCAATAATATATACTCCTATCTATAATAAAAAATAACAAGTAATAAAGGTTGGTTATGAGTCTTATCAAAGAAGAGTTACAAACATCAAAAAAAAATTTAACGCAAAGAAGAATTGTTACAAATGATATTAATTTGGATGATTTAAAAAATGGAGAAATAATAGTTCAAATTGAAAATTTTGCTTTCACATCTAACAATGTTACATACGGTGTTGCAGGCGAAATGATGGGTTACTGGCAATTTTTCCCAACCATGAGTGATCCTGAGAACATTTGGGGATGCATACCAATGTGGGGTTTTGCTGAAATAAAGTACTCAAATAATAAAGAATTACAAGTCGGAGAAAGACTTTTTGGTTATTTTCCAGCATCTAATATTTTGACTTTGAAACCGATAAAAATTTCACAAAAAACTTTTATAGATGGCGAAGAACATCGAAAAGAATTACCTCCAGTTTACAATAATTACATAAGATTAAACAATGAAAACAATTATAATAAGAATAATGACAAGATAAGAGCTCTTTTATTTCCACTTCATGTAACATCTTTTTGTTTATGTGATTATCTTCAAAATGAAAATTATTTAGGGGCTGAACAGGTGATCATAGTGAGTGCATCTAGTAAAACAGCTATTGGTCTTGCTCAAGGTTTACAAAGTGAGGAGAGAAAACCTGAAATTATTGGGTTAACTTCAAAAAGAAATTCTGAATTTGTAAAAAGCTTAAATTCATATGATCAGATTTATTATTATGATGACCTTGGTGATATAAATATTAATAATTCTAGTGTAATGGTCGATATGGCTGGTAATAGAGAAATACTAGGAAAACTTCATAGCTCACTTGGAAATCACATGCTTAAGTGTATTACAGTTGGTATGACACATTGGGATAATGAAACAACAGCTGATGATGCAATGGGTCAACTCATGAATAGAGATAGAACTGAGTTCTTTTTTGCTCCAGATCATATCCAAAAAAGAATAAGTGACTGGGGAACAGATGGTTACAATAAAAAAACAACATCTTTTATGGATGCTAGAGCCGAACAAAGCAAAAATTGGATGAACATTAAAGAAGTTTCAGGATTAAATAATTTTTTAGATACTTATGATGAAGTTATTCAAGGTAATATAAATCCAAATGAAGGGATAATTGTTAATATCTAATTAAATAAATTCTTAAATCACAGAATTATAGACTACCAAGGATGAATATCGCCATTCCATTTATAAAAATTGCCAGAATCTTCTTTTGTTAGTCCGCTAATCACATTCCTAATGCCAGATGCACTTTCTTCTGCTGTTATTTCTGCCCCTGGTCCACCCATATCCGTTTGAACCCATCCTGGATGCATGATTGACACAGTTATTGGATCTTCAGCCCAATCAAGAGATAATATTTTACCGACTTTACCAACTGCAGCTTTAGTGGTTGAATATATATACATTCCACCCATTGGCCATGTAGAAGCGCCTAACTGACTGGAAAGTATCATTAGGTTTCCATTACCCGAAGCAACTAAATTGCTTTTAAATGCTTTCGCAACCAAAAGTGGGCCAATTGTGTTTATATCAAGAGTTTTATGCCACTGATCTATATCTATATTATCAAGTGATTGTTGTTCCATTGGATCTCCTCCAACATCACCTGCAACTATTATTACAGTATCTATAACACTATCTCCTATATTAGTTGCAGCAGCGTCAATCGATGAGGGATTTGCAATATCAAGCTGTTCGATAGAAATATTTTCTGATCCTGAAGCAATTTCGTCAAGTAAAGAAGCATTGGCTTTATCTCTAGCACAGGCAATTACAGAGCTTCCTTCATCGGAATACTGCTTTGTTAATTCAAGCCCAATTCCTCTCGTAGCACCAACAATTAATATATTTGACATATGTATCTCCCTTAATCCTAAATAATGACATCAATATTACAGAATGTATTTAAATACTCAACAACAACTTTATTTCCTTGGCTCTCTTATCATAGGGTGTGCAGGCGGAGAGTCGCCAATTTGAACTTTACCCATACTTTCAAAACCATGCCTTTCATAGAGCGACATATTTCGAGGATTAGAAGATTCTAAATATGCTCTCTCGCCTCTTTCATCAATCGTTTTGAGGGCTTCTTTTAATATAAAGGAACCAACACCAAGACCTTGTTTTGATGGATCGACGCCAATAAAAGCCAAATACCAGGCATCATCGGGATGGTAATTTGAGAATTCCTCAAAAAACTGACTTACAAATTCAATTCTCTCCTCTGTCATCCATTCTAGTGTTGGATATAAACATGTTTCATCAAATTCAAAACCAGGTGGATGCCATAGTGAAGCTCCATGAAAATTTTCTTCGGCAAATACTACATCATTAGAAAAAGATATTTTTGAAAATTCTTCCATCCATGTATCAAAATTTACTAAATAAATATTTGGATCAGGAAACACCCATCTTATTAAAGGATCAGATGAAAATCCAAGTTTTAAAACGCCTTTTATTTTATCTTTTTGCTGTTTTTGTGCCCTAATAATTTTTGGTAAATTATTCTCTTCCATAGCTTCCCTTACATTTGTTTAAAATTAAATTCATTATCCCTATACAATACTATATCAGCAAATTTTGGTATTTCTTCCAAAACATATCTTGTTAACCTTTCATAATGCATAACAAAATGAATAACTTCTTCTTTTGTCATAATTTTCTTTTTCATTTCTGGATCAGTAAGATTTTTTTCAAGAGTTTTTTCTTGTATCCATCTACTTTCAAAAATATGTTCCATGCTTGGTACCTTAATCATGAGCAATATATCAAAACTGTTAAACAATTCCTGATAATCTCCCGATAATTCTCTATTATACCACTTTGACCAAACTCCATCTGGATCTTGTTTTTCTTCTAGTTCGTTTAAAGGTGGTGACCAATTTTTTTCAGAAATTGGCTTAGCTCCGCAAAACCATCCATCAAAAAAAATAAAATCTGGTTTTCCTTTATATTGCACCCATTCGCTCTCTGGTAAATGCTTATCTAATGGCTTAGAAAATACAGGAATTGATGTAATCATTTCATTTGTGGCAAAATTTAAGGAATCTATTGTCTTTATAGCAAGGTCAACATCATGAGTGCCAGGTACACCCCTGACTTTACACATAGAATGAATTTTTTTTCCAAGTAATTCTCTATCATTTTGAGATTTGTATATGTCATCAATTGAGAAGCCTGTAGTTCTTTTTTTAAATCCTTTTTTTAAGGCCAACTGAACAAAGTCAGATAATGTTGTTTTACCTGAACCTTGCCCGCCTGTAAGGCCTATCAATAATGGTTTAGCAGTCTTTTCTAACGAATTTAGATATACAGCTATAGGAATTACTATTTCTTTGAAAAATTTTTGATCAATATTTTTAATTTTAATCCTATCAGAATAGGAAAATAAATCCTTTTCAACTTTTTCAAAAAGAATTAGGCAATTTTCATCATTTGAATCTGGTAATTTTACAGCCATAATATTTCCCTTTGTTTACAATTTAACAAATATTATATAAAAAATGAAAAATTAAAGAAAAATCATGGATAAATCATTTCTCATATTTTTAGCTATTCCTATTTTCTTTTTAATGATCTGTATTGAATTACTTTACGGTTATGTAAAAGGTAAAAATAATTATAGATTAAATGATACAATTACGAGTATCAATATCGGCTTAATCAGTAGATTTCCAACAATATTAAACCTTGGATTTCAAGGTCTTACATTTTCATATGTTGCTATAAATATGAATCTCTTTCAATTATCTATTAACTCACCATTTACATGGATTTTTGCATTTTTTTTATATGATTTTTTATATTACTGGATGCATAGATTGCATCATGAATATAAATTTCTCTGGGCAACACATGTTGTTCATCATCATGGAGAAGAATTTAATCTTTCAACGGCATTAAGACAAACTAGTACAGGTTTTTTATGGAAGTGGATATTTTTTGTACCAATTCTTCTTGTTGGGATACCTTCACCTGTATTTGTTGCTGTAGGAGGTTTAAATCTGATTTACCAATTTTGGGTTCATACAGAACATATTGGTAAATTAGGATGGTATGAAAGGTATTTTATAACTCCAAGTAACCATAGAATACATCACGCTAAGAATCCTGAGTATGTCGATAAAAATTACGGAGGTGTTTTTATTATATGGGATAGATTTTTTGGGACATATTGTGAAGAAAGAGATGACTTAAAGCCTGTATACGGAACTGTTAAAGCATTAAGAAGTTGGAATCCTTTATGGGCAAATATTGAAGTATTTATTAATATGGCGAAAGACTCATACCGTACAAAAAATTGGAGAGATAAAATAAAAGTTTGGTTTTCAAGGACTAATTGGCGTCCAGAAGATGTTGAAAAGAAATTCCCTTATAGAAATATTGATCAAAATGATAAATTTGATCCAAAAATATCCCCTAACCTTATGAAATTTGTTTGGATACAATTGATTTTTATTCCTTTTATGACACTTGTAGTTTTTTTCACTCTAAAAAGTCAAAATTTCTTAGAGACTGCCATCTTTGGTATTTCTCTTTTTCTCTCATCAATAATAATTTCTCTAGTTTTATCAAATAAGGTTAACACTATCATTTATGAATCTATTAGGTCTGTATTGGTTTTATCTATAATTTATTCAGGAATTATATCAATTGAGCTATTGGCTGCTCAAGTATTAGCTATTCATGCATTATTTAATATTGGCATGATTATTATTTCTCGGTTTTTTATTCATAAAGAAGAAGATTTAATAACTAATTAGGTAATATTAGTTGATCTATTTTCATAATTTAATTGTTTAAGTTATTTATTTATTTAAAATATTTTTAATATTTTAAAAGAGGTCAAAAATTATGAAAAAATTTATTCTATTCACTTTTGTAGTTTTATTTTTACTTTCATTAACCGAAACTTATGCTGGAGAAAAAAACAGTTCTGATGAATGGCAGATTAAAGCTTACTCAAGCGCGGCTCCTTCATTTATTGGTGATTTTGCAACAATTATAGGTGGAGATGGTAAAATACTTAGGGAAGGAACCAATGGTTGGACATGCCAGGCAGGCAATCCTAGACCTTTTCCTAAAGAAGGCTGGAAGGATGTTCATGAAGCTATGCCAGCATGTTCCGATAAAGAAGCAATCAAATGGATGATGGCATATATGCAGGGTAAGACACCTCAACTTGATAATGATGGCTGGATGTGGATGCTTCATGGTGATGTAGGAGAGGACAACTCTAAGGCTGGTATATTAAATGAAAAAGATAGCACACCAGGTCAATGGATTGAGTCTGGTCCACATTTGATGCTTATGCCAAAGGACCCATCTAGTTTGGACAATATGAATGCTGATTTTACAAATGGCGCCCCTTATGTGATGTTTCCAAAAACAATATGGGCACATGTAATGATTCCTGTTGAAGATTATTATAAGTATCAAAAAGAATCAGAACCAAAAAAATAAGGAGTAAAAATGAAACCTGTATGTCTAGTTCTTGGTGCAGGAGCAGGGATCGGAGGAACTGTTGCTGCAAAATTTGCGAAAGAAGGATATCACTCATATTTATGTCGAAGAAGTGATAAAGAAGGTCTTGATCGTTTAATTGGTAATATTGAAGAAAATGGTGGTAAAGCATCAGGATCCCTTCTTAATGCTGTTGATGATAATGTATTGGAAGACTTAATTGTCTCTATAGAAAGAGACATAGGTCCAATTGAGGTTCTAATCTATAATTTAGGCGCTCAGACTGGAATGAAATTACTTCATCAAACAACTCATAAAGAATTTGAGTTAGGTTGGAGAATGGCAAGTTTTGGTTTGTTCAGGATTGCTAAGGTTTTATGTCCTTTGATGGTCGAAAGAAAAAAAGGTAATATAATTGTAACTTCTGCAACTGCGGCAATGAGAGGAAATAAAACACAACACTCACATGCAGCTGCAATGGGTGCAAGAAGAATGCTTTGTCAATCTCTAAATGCTGAATTTGCTTCCCAAGGAATACATGTTGCCCATGTAGTAATTGATGGAGCTGTAGATGCACCAGATACTTTAGGTAAATTGCTTGGACCAGAATTATATCAAAAAATGCGAGAAACAAAGGGTATGGAAAATGACGGATTAATACTTCCAGAAAAAATTGCAGATACATATTATCATATAGCTCAACAGCATAGATCGACTTGGACTCATGAAATAGATATCAGAGCATTTTCGGATTTAGCTTGGTGGAATCACGACACCATGCTCGATAAAGATTAAATATAAATTTATTCATGACTTTGAGGGAAAATTGAAATTAAAAAAATCAACTTTGTTTTATTACAGCTTGGCAGAGATGCCTATAAATATTGCCCTTTTTCCTATCCTTGTTTTTATCCCTAAATTTTACACTGGTGAAATGGGAGTTCCTTTAGCCTTAGCAGCAAATATCATTTTAGCGGTCCGTATTTTTGATGTTTTTACTGACCCAGTAGTTGGTTACATCAATGACCGAACTAATACAAAATGGGGAAGAAGAAGACCATGGATTGCAATAGCTACACCCTTACTAATGGTAAGTATTTATATGCTCTTTATTCCTCCTGAAGGAGCTGGAGCTCTTCATCTATTTTTATGGATGTTTCTTCTTTCAATAGGAACAACCATGCTCATTATACCCTACTATGCTTGGGGTGCCGAGCTATCGCCAGATTATAATGAAAGATCGAGAATTACAGGGTGGAGATCAATTTCTGGAGTAGTTGGTAGTCTAAGCGCTCAACTTATCCCAACTATAGCTCTCGTTTTTTTTGGTCTTGGCGGTAGCACAAATGTTTTATATATCGTTGGGATTGCAAGTGTAATTATTATGCCTATATGTGTGTTTTTAACCGTATTAAAAGTTCCTGAGTCTAAGGATTATGTTCAATCAAACATCTCTCCAATTAAGGGTTTCAAAATTATGTTGGAAAACTCTCCATTTAAAAGATTAATAATGGCTTTTATGTTTGGAGGAATAGCTTTTTCTATAACAATTCCACTATATTTATTTTTTATTGCTTATGTTCTTAAAGCTGAAGAAATGGCTATATTTATGCTTACGTTTTTTTATCTAACAAATATCATTGCTGTACCGTTTTGGGTTTGGTTATCAAAGCAAATCGGAAAGCATAAGGCATATATTTGCAGTTTTGCAATGATTGCGTTTGCACATCCTTTTTACCTTCTTTTGGGTGAAGGTGATTTTTGGTGGATGCTCCCTATTACCATTACAACGGGTTTTGCTGCCGGGGGTTTTGCAGCATTACCAAATTCAATGAAGGCAGATGTTATTGATTTAGATACAGTAAAAAGCGGAGAAAATAGATCCGGCTTATTTTTCTCATCTTGGTCATTAACTTCAAAATTAGCAGGCTCTATAGGTACCTGGCTTGCATTAACAGCATTATCTTGGATTAACTTTAATACAGGGTTAGATGTTAATAATAGTCCGAGTCAATTATTTGGTCTTAAGTTTCTATTTTCTACACTACCCTCTTTCTTCTTTTTAACCGCTATATTTATTATATGGAAATATCCTATCACAGAAGAAATGCACTCAAAAATTCGTGATCAATTAAAAAATACAAAAAATGAAAGAATTCTTGAAACTCAATAAGGATTTAATCATTGTAAATTAATATATTTCTATTACTAAGGCATATCTCATGAGCAATAATATTTCAAACAACACCTTGCACTTATACACATTAGGATCTGGCGCTGTTGGGGTTAAGAATTTACTGTTTGGATCATGGCTTCTAGTTTATTTTAATCAGATTTTAGGTCTCGAACCATTATTGGCATCCTATGCTCTTGCTATTGCTCTAGTATTTGATGCAATCTCAGACCCCTTGGTTGGCGCCTGGTCAGACCGTTTTAAATCAAAATGGGGAAGAAGACATCCATTTGTGTATTTAGCAATAATACCTTTTGGTTTAAGTGCTTATTTTCTTTATTCAATTCCTACAGATACTTCTCAAACTACACTTTTTATAAAATTATTAATTGCATCAATTCTTTTGCGAACATTGTTTACTTTTTATGAGACACCAAGAGCAGCAATTGGTCCTGAACTTATTACTGATTATGAAAGGCGTAACACCTTAAGTGGTTATGGTGTTTTATACGGCAATATGGGTTTGGGGATTATGAGCTATGCAATGTTAGCTTTTTTTCTTGTGGAAACTGAAACATTTTCAGGTTCTCGTGCTTTTTTAAATCCTGAAGCCTATCCAAAATTTGGTCTTTTAGCTTGTTTTTTAATCATTATCTTTGGCCTAATATCCTCACTATCAACACATAAATATATTCCTGACATGGTTGAGCCAGATCCTAAGAGTTTTAAATTTTCTGAATTTTGGAAAGAAATAGTTGAGTCTCTTTCAAATAGAAATTGGTTAGTTCTTTTTACTGCTGGAACTATTTTAGCTCTTAATATTGGAATATTTTCAAGTTTAGATAATTATTTTAGTATTTATTTTTGGCAATGGACTCCCGAGGAAATAAGCTTATTTCCAATTATTATAGCCCTACCAGTTGTTTTAGCAGGATTCTTTGCGGCACCTTTAGCTAGAGGAAAGAGCAAAAAAAACTTTGCCATAGGTTTATTTCTTATCAATCTCATTGTTGAGCCAATGCCAATTTGGTTAAGATTATTGGACCCATATGTACCAATGCAAATTTTTCCTGAAAATGGAACAGATGCTCTTTGGTGGACAATTATTATATTTTTATGCGTTGGTTATTTTTTAAGAACAGCAGGATGGATATTAGTAATATCAATGGTTTATGATGTTGTTGAAGATGGTCAATTAACGACTGGACGAAGAGATGAAGGTCTTTATTTGTCTGCGAATGGCTTTATTCAAAAAATAATAAGTGGTTTAGGCGTTGTATTTGTTGGTTTTCTTTTGGAGTTTGTAGGTTTTGATGTAAAAAACCCAACAGTGTTAGAGATGCAGGAACCAATTTATAGATTGGCATTTTTTCAAGCCATCTTAGGTCCAATTTTAACTTTAGCATCAATTTCATGTATGTTTTTCTATAATATTTCTAAATCTTCACATGAAGAAGCTCTTAAATCTTTAGAAATAGAAAAGGATTGAGACTTTGTATCTTGGTTAAAATAAATAATGCCCAGAGCTAAAGAACTCTGAGCATTATCTCAAATAAATTTTAATATTAGTTAAAATTTATAATTTAATTTAAGACCATAATTTCTTCCTGGTAAAGGAACTTCATTTTTAACAAAAGAAGCGTGATTTCTGGCCACTTCGTCAAGAAGATTCTTACCAAACAATGATAAACTTATTTCATTTTGATTATTAAGAACAAAAGTTTTCTTTAAAGAAAAATCAAGCATTTCATAAGCTTCAGTTGCTGTTTCACCTTCTCCAATATCATTTTGCTCTTCAACATCTTTATAAGTCAATCTTGCTAGAAGATTATCTTCTGAGTAAGAGACAGTTATAATATTTCTTGCAGGCACAATTCTTGGAATATTCATTCCATTCTTAAACTCGCCTGTAACTGAGTCTCTGCCGAATGATAAAGTAAGATTACCTCTATCAAAAGTAAAAATCTGACTAACTTCAAATTCATAACCTTCAAGTTCAGCATCTTTTTGCAGGAAGTTTGCTAATATAAGACCACCATGGTCATCATGATCGCCATGCTCTTCATGCTCTTCATGCTCTTCTTCCGTTTCATCTTGTAGATAGATGTAGTTATCAATATCATTTTTGAATATATTACCTCTAAAAGAGAAATTATTATTTTTATAAAATACATTCAAATCAATGTTGTTAGCGCTCTCAGATTCAAGTTCTGTATTGCCGACTTCAAAGCGACCAGTAACTAAATGAGCTCCATTCATATATAACTCTACTGGTGATGGCGCTCTTTCAACTCTTGCTAGGCCTAGACTAACTGTAAAGTTATCATTAACTTCTCTTGAAAAATTAACAGCAAAACTTGTTTCGCTATAATCTTTATTAAAGAAGTCAATTTCCTCTTCATGTTCGTCTTCATCGTGATGTTCGTCTTCATCGTGATGTTCGTCTTCATCGTGATGCTCTTCTTCATGATGAGCTAATGAACCTTTACGAGAAATATCATCATACCTAATACCGAAATCAACATCGAATAATCCAAATTCTTTAGACAAATAATAACCAATGGATAATTCTTCATTATCTGTTGGCCTCATAAATGCTTCAGCACCAACTATAGAAATTTCTTCTTCTACATAATTGATAGATAATTTTTGCTTAACAACATCATTTGTTAAATCAAAAACAAAACCAAACTCCTTAGATTTATTTTCAAAATTTGTTGGGCCTTCAGCATGACCATGTTCATCATGCTCATCTTCGTCATGATGCTCATCTTCGTCATGATGCTCTTCTTCTTCATGATGTTCTTCTTCAGCATGTTGCTCAGTATGAAGATAATCTGAAGATCTAAAGAAATAATTAATCTTTTTCAGCCAAGAACTATTAACGACATAAGAACCTTCAACATCAAAAATATCAGATTCTGTATTGGAAAAAATTCTTTCACCTTCATGCTCATCATGACCTTCATGTTCATCTTCATCATGATGCTCATCTTCATCATGATGTGCTTCTTCTTCATGATGTTCTTCTTTACCATGCATTCCATGATCTTCGTGACCATCACCGTGGAATGGAACACCAAAAAGACTTTCAGAATTCTTATAAGAAATACCGAAATATCCCCATTCACCTGTTTTTGAAATACCAAATCTTTGTGATGTTGATTCAAAGTCAGAGTTTTCTAAGTAACCAAGATTTTCTTCATCGTGATGCTCATCTTCATCGTGATGCTCATCTTCATCGTGATGCTCATCCTCGGCATGAATGATTGCACCATTTGGAATATCATAATTATCAAACTGAGAATCTTTATAAGCCAAACTTACATTGAAACCACCAATGTTATTTTGATAAGAAAAACTTCCAGCTTCTCCTTCGTTAACAGATTGGGTTTCTAAAGCAATATTAAATTTGGGTTCTTTAAAATCTTCTCTAGCAATTGTATTATCAATGATATTTATTATGCCTCCAACAGTCCCACTAGAATATAGAAGTGATGATGGTCCTCTAACTATTTCTATTTGTTGGATATCATTTAAATCAACCTCATTCATATGATCGTCACCAATAGTAGAAACATCTCTTAGAGTTTTACCATTATTCATAATTCTAACTCTATTACCTGATAAACCACGAATGATAGGATGACCAACAGCTGCACCAAAATCTGAGGATTGAACTCCAAGAAGATTATCAAGTGACTCTCCTAAGCTTACTGTAGAGTCAAAAGTGGCATCATCTCCCCCAATTACATGAATTGGATCGTCTAGGTCTGATAGGTTTTTATCAATGTAAGATGATGTAACTACAATTTCATCTATCTCACTCGAATATATTTTTTCATTGTGTATTATTAAAGCACCCACAAACAAAAGCGCTAAAAGTAAATTTTTCAATTTTATCTCCTTTTTTAAATTTACATAAGAAATGAAATTTAAATTTGAGGAGGTCCTCTGGAATAAAATTCAGAAGTATTGTTGTCTAAAAATTGATTATCAAGAGTTTGAATAAACTCAGAAATATTAAGGAATTGGTCTCCAAAATTAAAAACTTCATTTTCAAACTCAGGAGCTGCATTAACACAAAAATCACAATCTATTTCAACAGATATATGATCATGATGTTTGTGATGGTCATGTAGAAGTTCTTCGGCTGAAACCGAAGTGAAAAATAACATAGCTATAAAGAAAACTAATATTTTATTTTTTAAATTCCACATAACGCGTAAGTATTAAACTAATTAGATAAAGTCAAATTATATAAGTAATTCTTCAACTTGCCATAATGTGTCTTTTCCAAAGAATATTTGATCACCAACAAAAAAAGTTGGTATACCAAAAACCCCTCTTTCAACGGCTGCTTCAGTATTAGATATTAGTTTTGCTTTAACATCAGGATCCTGCATTTGACTCATCAATTTATCGGCATCTAATCCTGACTCAACAAATGCTTCTTTGATGACTTCTGGATCATCCATTTTCTTGGGTTGCTCCCACATATGAACTAATACTTTATCTATATATTCTTCAAGATAGCCATCCATTTCAGCAGCAATTGCGCCTCTTATAATTTGTAAACTTATTACTGGAAAGTGTGGATTCATTTGAAAAGATTGCAAACCATGTCTTTCAATAAATCTCGTTATTTCAAGTGATTGATACTCTAATTTGCCCTTTACCTCAGCAAATTGAACCATTGGTGGGTTGTTATTAGTAGCCTTAAATATACCTCCTAAGAGAACAGGAATATAATTAACTTTAGCCCCCGTTTTTTCAGAAATTGATTTAAGCACTTTATGACTTAAATATGCATTAGGACTAGCAAAATCAAAATAAAAATCTACTTCTTTGGTCATCATCTTCTCCAATATTACTTAATTATTAATATTATATATTTTAAATAGTTTAGAAAGAAATAATTAAGAGATAATTTGATTTATAATGATATTATTCAACTATGATCTATTTCTATTTAATCATTTTTTTATTTGTAAGTATTTTCTTTAAAATACCTATTTTAGCGATATTTGGTGGAATAATTTTTAGTCTGATGTTTAAAACTAAAAATGAATTTATTACAAAAAAATATTCAACAATTATTTTACAGACTGGAATAGTTCTTCTTGGCTTTTCAATTAATTATCAATCAGCAATTAATTCTAGCTTTCAATACATGCCTGCAATATCAATATTTGTTGTATTAACTTTTACATTTGTTTTTTTATTAGGTCTTTCACTTAAAATTGATAAAAATTATTCTCTTTTAGTTGCTTCTGGATCATCAATTTGTGGTGGAACGGCAATGGTATCTATTGCGCCAATCATTAAATCAAAAAATGAAGATTTAGCTGCAGCTTTATCAATAATATTCATTTTAAATGCCTTAGGAATATTTCTTTTTCCATTTATAGGGGAATTATTAAATTTATCTCAAAGTCAATTTGGAGCATGGGCCGCAACTGTAATTCATGATACTAGCGCGGTCATAGGCGCTTCAATGAGTTACGGGTATGAGTCTCTGGAGACTGCATCAACATTAAAACTAGGGCGAACTTTATGGTTAATACCATTAATTATGTTAATAAGCATAACTGAGAAGAGTGATAAAAAACATTTTCCATTCCCAATGTTTGTTATTTTTTTTATTTTAGCAATTATTTCAGGGTCTTATTTCAATACACCTATAGAAAAAGAAATTATTAGGAATGTTAGTCAAATTTTACTCCTTATTGGGTTATTTTCGGTTGGAACACAAATAGCATTTAAGAATTTGAAAGATATCGATACAAAGAAATTAATTTACCCAATTATTTCATGGATATTGATAATACCTTTTTCTTTTTTTATTGTTTTTTCTCTAGTTTAGAGTGAATTTTTTAAAATAGATTTCTTAATCATTTTTAACTACTAATTTACCTTCATCTATCAGTCTTTGTTGTAGTGACTTTTCATAACCAAGATCCGAAAGTATCTCTAAGCCATGTTCACCTAATTTTGGTGCTGGTCTTACAATTTCACTTTCTGTTTCACTAAATCTTGCAGCCGGGCGTGCCTGCCTTATTTGACCAAATCCATCAAAGTTATCATACCAAATTGTTTCATTTGCAGTTATTTGCTCATGATCCATTAATTCCATTCTATCAAGCAATGGAGCACAGGGAACTCCTTCCTTTTGAAATCTTTCAAGTAAATCTTCACTATCCCACTTAGAAATTTCTTCTCCAGTCAGCTCTTTTCTCTCTTGTGCATTTACCATGCGAGAAGAAGAGTCTGAGAATCTTTCATCATCTATCAAATCTTCTCTGTTCAGAGCCTTGCACATTCCTCGCCATTCAGCATCAGAAACAGCACCAGCAGTAATATAACGATCTTTTGCTTTATAAATTAAATCTTGTGTTCCTTGAATCTTTCGAACATCAAATTCCTTATCCTCGTAAACTAAACCAGCCATACCTTCAGGCCAAAAAAAGGCAAGCATACTCTCTAACATTGATAAATTAATATGCTGCCCAGTACCTGATACCTCTCTAGCATAAAGAGCTGATGAAACTGCTTGAGCAGCTGTCAGTGCTGTCGTTTTATCAGCAATAATGATACGAAACATTTTAGGTTTTCCAGTATCTCTGTCAGCTTGAATATCTGTTGCTCCTGATAAAGCTTGAATAACTGGATCATATACTCGTGATTGAGAGTAAGGGCCTTTTTCACCAAAACCACTAATTGATAAGTAAATAATTTTTTTATTTAATTTTCGTATGACTTTTTCACTAAAACCCATTCGATCAATAGCGCCTGGTCTAAAATTTTGCATAAAAACATCTGCGTCTTCAGCTAATTTTAACAAAATTTCTCTCCCCTCTTTTGATTTTAAATCAATCGCCAATGATTTCTTACCTCTATTTACGGAATAAAATGGTGCATTTACACCATTATGAGGCGTTGCCATATGCCGAACTTGATCCCCAATAACTGGTTCAACTTTAATAACCTCTGCACCCTGATCGGCTAATATCATTGAACACATTGGCCCCGATACCATGCTTGTAAGATCAATTATTTTTATACCTTTAAGTGGTCCCACTGTTAAGTACCTCAGATGATTTATAATTTTTTAACATGGCTTCTTTAAAGGCCGATCTTTTTTTAATGTTTTCTCTATATGACATGATATTTTCAGGTAATTTAAACTCATAATAAATTGCCCAGTCAAGGCAAGAAATAAGCATAATATCTGCTAATCCAAATCCTTTATCAAGAATTGATTTTTTATCTTTTAAAAAATCATCAATAATTTCTAAATTCTTTTTTAGATGTTCTCTGCAAGCCTTTACCACAATTGGTGAGTCACCATAAATCGATTTAAGATCATAATGCCTTCTCATGACATAAAGAGTTGTTTCGTCAATTTCTCCATAAATGTAACTACACCACTCGTCCTCTTTTGCTCTATCAATATTATTCTTTGGTATAAATATTTTATTGGAGGGAAAGGTATATTCTAAATATCTACATATAGCTAAACTTTCAGATAATCTAATTTCACCATTTTCCAAAAATGGTATTTTTTGCTTGGGATTGAGGTCAGTGAATTCTTTTGATTGTGTTTCACCAGTTCTTGGGCCAATAGGGATTAATTCATAATCTACTCCAAGCTCCTCAGCCATCCAAATTGGTCTTAGTGTTCTTGTAGTGCCAGCTCCCCATAATTTAATTTTATCTTCCAATATAAACCTTTATTCCCAATTAATAACCATCCTACCTCTAGTACCCCCTCCATCAAGTCTTTTATGAGCCTCATAGGCATTTTCAGGAGTTACCGTATCAGCTACCCTAAGAGTAACAAGGTCATCTTCAACTTGTTGACGAAGCTTATCTAGCTTATCGAAGTCACAATCATATTCAATTACCCAAGTAGAAGTAAAATTTATATTTCTTTGTGGTTCTCCTTTAAACCCCCTTACGCTTGTAAAAGATCCATTATCTTTAACAGCGTCAATTGCCTTTTCGTTAAGTAAAGCTCCATCAGCAATACCATCAACACCTTCGGGGAAAACTTCTTTAATTTTTTCGACAAAATTTTCACCTCTTGGAATTATATGATCGGCACCTAATTCATTTAAAAGCTCAATATCATTTTCATTTGCGTCCGCAATTACAGTTAGACCATCAGCTTTTGCTAACTGGATTACATAACCTCCATATGCGCCTGGTCCACCTGTAACAGCAAGAACTTGCTCTTTATTTAAATTTAACAAATCTAAGGATAATCGAGCAGTTAAACCATTCATAGGTAATGTTGATGACTCCACAAAAGAATAGCCTTCCGGGTTCTTAACAACTGCAAATTGATTTAAAATTATTTGCTCACGATAAGCTCCATGGAGTTCATTAGGTATCACCATTCCCATTACCTTATCACCAATATTTATTCCTGTTTCGACGCCCTCTCCCACTTGATCTACAATCCCAGAGATATCCATTCCTGGTACTGAGGGAAGAGAAAAATCTTTACGAAATTGGGAAATTAAACCACTTCTTGAAACAATATCTGTAGGATTTACAGCCGAAGCATAATTTCTAATTCTTATTTCGCCGGGACCTGCGAAAACTTCTGGAATATCCATTACTTCTAGAACTTCCGGATCTCCAAATTCTTTAAAACCAACTGCTCTCATATTTCACTCCTTGTAATTACTGGAAATAGTTTACCTTCGTTATTTATTTCTCTCGATAAATAATTCATAAATAACCCTGGATCAATAATTCCTGACTCTGGAGCATGAACACCAGAGCTATCAATCAACCCATCAATTAACATTTTTACTCCACATGCTAAAGGAAAAGAGGTAGCCTCCCCCATTGATAAATCCATGATGTCTCCATCAATAGTTACGCCAATTGAAATCTTTTGGCCATTCTTATTTCCCTCAGCATAACCAAAGACCGGTGGTAAATTTAGTTTTTCTGTTTTTTGCATTGAGGTAGTAGATCCTTCCATCCATGTTAGAATTCTTGCAGCCATATTTTTCGTTAAAAGATTAATCTCAATTAAAAACCTTATAAACTTCAAGGTTGTATTAAATCCTCTTTCTTCACCATGCATTAAATTTAATGACTCATTAATATTAGGATAATGATGAGGAAAACTTATTGCCTCTGGATGGCCAAATATGTTTGCTTTAAATTCCCCTAATTCTGGATAATGAATTTTTACTTCTGTTAAAGGTCTTACCATTTGATACTTTCCATCTTTAAATACCTTAATTTTTCCAATCATTTGCTCGATTGCATGAACCATAGCTGCATTAACCCCTTTTTGTGATGATATAGGCTCTGGTTTAGCTGAAGACATATCCCATCCTGTATAAACTTTTGAAATATCGTCAAGTTCCAGCATAGCCATATAAGCAAGGATATTTGTTAATCCAGGGCTAGCACCTAGTCCTAAGATAGCTGTAATTCCAGCGTTTTTTGCTTGATTATCCAAAAGAAACATTTTTTCGGTTGGCTCCCAATCATCACAAATATCAAAATAATGACAATTTGTTTCTATTGAAGCTCTTAGAATTGGTTCAGCAAATTTAAAAAAAGGTCCTGTCGTATTAACCGCTATATCGACTTTAGACATAACCTCTAATAAAGATTCATTTTTTGTTACATCTAATCCTATACCTTCTACTTTATCACTGAAAGTTAATGAGAAATCTTTTGCAGCATCAGCATTGATGTCAGCTACATAAATTTTTTTTATTTTGGGGTGTTTATAAAGGGATTGAACAGCATATCTTCCCATTCCACCACTACCTCCTAATGCTAATATCTTCATATTTTATCTCTTTATAATTGTTTATAAGTTTAACTTACTAAATTAAATACCGGACGTGTTACTGAATAAGCCCAATAGAAAAATAAAAATTGTAATACAAGACGAAAATAAAGCATTTCAACTGGAATATCTGGAAATGCTTCTGGAGTTATGGCCATATAAATATTAGCTGGATAAACAGCAATTAAAAGAGCAACTAAACCCCATCCTGCTATTTTACGAAAGCGAGGAATTAAAACACCTATACCACCAACTATTTCAAAAAAACCACTTATATATACTGCCTCTTCATGTAATGGAAATGATGGAGGCATAATAGATAAATAAAAATCTGGATTAATGAAGTGATCTATACCAAAATAGATAAAAAAAACAGATAGACCAAACAAAACAAAATTCTTCCAAATACCTGCAGGGAGTTTGAGGGCAATTAAAATATTAGATAAAAAATTCATTCTTATAAACTAGAAAGAATTGTCTTAACATCATACTCGTCATCACCATCATATCGCGGAGCATATTTTTCATAAGCAAAAGCTATCTCGTTATTGCGCTTTTCAATGTGTACAACATTGTAAGCATGAGAAACAATTATATGTTCTTTATTTTTAATCTGTTCCTTGATTATTTCAGCAAATTTATCAGCATTCATCCCACCCTCTATTTGCCCTGTTAGAGGTGTATCTACATAACCTGGAATAATTGTCCCAATGTGAATAAAATCTGGAAGATCATTCCTTAGGCTCTCACTTAACCCAAGAACTGCGTGTTTAGAAGCAACATATGCGACTGAATTAGGTACTGCAACAAACAATGAATTTTCAGAACCTAAGTTATAAATTTCTGCTTCTGTTCCTTGCTCAATCATTTTTTTACTAAAAACGGAGCAACCATTCCATACTCCGAAAAAATTAACATCAAAAACTTTTTTAGCTTCTTCAATATCTACTTTATCAATCCTTCCTCGAGCACCAGAAATCCCTGCATTGTTAATCAACATATCTACTTGCCCATAACGCTCGCAGGTAAAGTCAGCAAAGCTTTCAACACTTTTCAGATCGGTAACATCTAAATGAGTTTTATCTGCATCAATATTAAGGCTTTTGAATTTATCTATAGCTTCTTGAAGTTTTTCTTCTCTAGTTTCCCCAATAACTATTTTAGCTCCCTCAGATCCGAAAGCTTTGGCAAGAGCAAAACCAATTCCGGTAGCCCCACCCGTAATAGCAATAATCTTACCTTTAAAGTCTCTCATGAAAATTAGCTATTAACAGCCATTTCTCTTTTTTCATTACTTCTACGTACTAGTTTTCCTGGAAGCGCTCCTGTATGAACGCCATTATCAAAGATAACTTCGCCAGCTTTAACGGTTATTTCATAACCTTCAGGTTTTTGAACTAACCTTCTTCCACCTGCAGGTAAATCAAATATTGCTTCGGGTCTATGCAGTCTCATTGAATCAAAATCGATGATATTGATATCAGCAATTTTTCCTTCTTTGATATAACCTCTATCAAACATACCAAATGCTTCTGCAGTACTTGATGTAAGAGACTTTACAATAAACTCTAAAGATAATTTATCGCCACGAGTTCTATCTCGACCCCAGTGTGTCATTATAAATGTAGGCATACCAGCATCTGCAATCACTCCACAATGAGCTCCTCCGTCACTTAGCCCAAACAATACATTTGGATGTTCCAATAATTTTTTGTGAGGCTCTAAATCATATGTATGATATCCACCTAAGGGTTGATAGAAAAGTTCTTTGCCTTCTCCTTGAACAAGAAGATCATACATTACCTCCATAACATCTAAATCACGCTCTAGAGCAATACCAGCTACACTATCTTTGAACTCTGGTTCATAATTTGGTTTTTCACCAAGTGGAAAAACCTGACCCATTAAAGATGGTAGATCCTGCAATAATTCATTTTTGATAGTAGTTTCTTCAGCAAGAATTTTCTTTTTTGTCGCTGGATCACGTAATCTAGCTAGTAATTCATCATGATCAAGGGATGCAAGTTCATTTTTCCAAGTTGGATGTCCAACAAATGCATGAAAACTTGACTGAAGACCATGTAAAACACCAGTAGGTCTTCCGGCAGCTTGCGGTCTAATTTCATGACCTTCAAGGCGTGCTTGCTCTGCAAGATTATACATCTTATTGTTTTTGTAAGCAGGGGCAGTCGTTGCAATTAAAGTTACAGTCAAACCTGTCTGCTTCTGAAAATCCTTTACCCATTCCCATTCTTCATCTTCCCCTAAATGATCTGATACTAATTCAAAAACGGAGTTATTTAGACCCTTCATCCCTAAGCCAAGTGCTAACATTTCCTCATTTCCAGAAAAAGTTCCTGGCATATATTCTCCATGAATGTCTTTGTGTAATAAGGTTTTAGAACTAGAAAAACCTAATGCTCCAGCCTCTACACCCTCTCTAACTAACTCAGCCATTTGATCTACTTCATCTTTTGTGGGAGCATAATCTGAATTACAACGCTCTCCCATTACATAAGCACGTATTGCTCCATGGGGGACCTGGGTCGCAACATCAATTGCTCTAGGAAAAGACTCTAACGCATCAAGATATTCAGGAAAACTCTCCCATTGCCAATCAATACCTTCAGATAGAGCAGCGCCTGGAATATCTTCAACTCCCTCCATTAACTCAATAAGGAAATCCCTATCCTTTGGTTTAACAGGTGCAAAACCTACACCGCAGTTACCCATAACTACTGTTGTCACACCATGCCAACTTGATGGTGCTAAAACTGGATCCCATGTAGCTTGGCCATCATAATGTGTATGAACATCAACCCATCCAGGAGTCACTAACTTACCTTTAGCATCAATCTCCTTATTGGCAGATCCTTGAATTTCACCTATTGCTGAAATTTTTTCATCTTTTATAGCAATATCAGCAACATATCGATCATTTCCTGTGCCATCAATAATAGTACCGTTTCTAATAATTAAGTCATACATAGGGCTCTCCAATTAATTTTTTTAACAAAATATCATTTGGTTAAAAATGTATCAAGAAAATATATTAAAACTGGTTTGAATAAGAATTATTAAAGTCATATAATTATTTATATTTTTCTCTTCTATCAGAAAATTCTCTAACTCTTTTTCTCCATGATTTATATGAACGAGATTTTAAGTTTTCTCTCATTAGCTTCTTAACATCTTTTTCTCCAATCCCATAAATTGATCTAATGTTATTAAAACTAGCATGGTCAGATAAGGCCAATTCAATAATTTCACTTTTTTCACTTTCAGAAAATTTCTTCATTATTTTATTTATAGTTTTATTAAATTAGATTTTTTAAATAAATCATCTACTTAAAATCTTATATGACCTATCTATAGCAATCTTTCTTAAATTATCGTCAGGATTTACAACTATTGGATCGCCACAAGCTTCAAACATTGGAAGATCATTTATTGAGTCTGAATAAAAAATTGAATCTTCAATTTTTAAATTATTTTCAGAACACCAATTCTTAACAGCCTTAACTTTTCCTTCACTAAATGTTGGTTCACCCAATAAGCTGCCTGTAAAGATATCATCTTTTATTTCAACTGGTGTCCCAATACTAAATTCTATTCCAAAATATTCAGCAAAACCTTTTACAAGAAAATTATGTGATCCCGATGCAATGAGAACTTTATCTGCGGATTTTGCCTCTTTTAAAAGGTCAGTAGTTAGGTCATCTGTTAAATCATCAATATTATTTTTAATAAATTCATCCACTAACTTTTCTACTGTACTGACATCTAAATTTTTGAGAGGTGCCTGAATATAGCTTGAGTATTCATCAAAATTAAGAATACCCTTCCTGTAATCAATATCAAATTGATTAAGTTTTGATGAGTGCTCATCGCCATTTAATAACCCTTTAGCAATAAGAAAATTTATCCACCCTGCTTCGCAATCCCCGCATAATAAGGTGTCATCTAAGTCAAAAATTATAAATTTCATTTTTCAATCAACAAAAGTTCAAATATCTAATTTATCTTTATACCAATCAAGATATGTTCCTAGAACTAAGGAAAACTCATCTCTTTTAGCTAAAGAGAATAAATGTGTAAATGTTTTTGGATATTCATCTTTGAAATTATTAGCTACTAAATCAAAGCCTCTATCCTTTAAAACATCCTCATAATGCCCTTCTCTTAAAAATTGAGCAACATCACAAACAAAAGATATATCTGCGATACTCAAATTTTCACCAGATATGAAAGGACTCTCATTCAAAGCTTGCTCAATTCCAGATAAGTAAAATTCATAAGCCGCAGAAACTCTTTCATATCCTTCTTTGCTTACATTTGTATAATCCAACATATAAACTTGAGCTTCTCTTGCAAAAACTAGATTTGCATCAAGGAAACTATCAATTCTTGAAGCTTGATATTCATTTTCGCCATATAAATTAAACTCTTTGCCTACCCTTGCAACAGCTCTTAATATGCTATTAGACTCGAATATACCAATATCTCCATCAGGACTAAATGCAGCCGGTACTGTTCCAAAAGGATGAGCCTTCAAAAATGAATCTGTTTTATATAAAACTCCTGAAAAACCTCTTTTGCCTTTCCTAGCATATTTATGATCGGGATTCTTTTCTTTTTCATTCAAAACCTTAGGGTTAAAATCCCAAAGCCATGAACCAAGGTTAGATGGTTTATCACCTATAACTTCAACTTCTACTCCACAGATTTTTCCTGCAATAATAGCTTTCCAGACACGTGGATTAGGAATATATGAAAATATTTTTAATTTATACATTTTTTAACTAGTTAACGAACAACAAAACTACCAAATACATATTTTCCATCATCTTGTATTCCTGATTCACCAATAGGTCTGCCTACTGCACTAGGAACATTTCCAACATAAAGTTGATAAGAGCCTGGTTTAATTGGAACAAGGCTAACATGTGCAGAGCCTATTTCGTCACATTCAATTGCGTTAAAGCTTAAACCCTGAAGATGGATTTCAATATCACCAACAGTTACTAATCTAAGATGAGAATTATGTAAAAGTTCTAACATTTCTATACGCCAGCCTGTTAAATCATCTCTAACATCAGGACAGTTAATATTTAGACGATAGTATTTACCAGTTATAAGTTTAATTTGTTCTGGAGCAATTTTAGGATATCCATCATTTAAAGTTGTTATAGTGATATCTATTTCTTCTGGAGGATATTTTGCAAGATTGCCAGATGATTCTGAGGTTAAAGGATAAAGAGAGATAGCGAAAATAATTAAAAGCTTTTTCATAATATTTATTTAATAATTTTTTTTAGTTAGATGCAAATTATTCCACATATATTGATTATTGAAAAATATTAAAAGGTAGTTCATGATAATATTTCATTAGTTTTTAATGGGATAAAAATGGAAGAAAATTTTGACTACATAATTGTAGGCGCTGGAAGTGCGGGTTGCGTATTAGCCAATAAATTGTCTGATAACGATAGAAACTCTGTTCTTCTTATTGAGGCAGGAGGAAAGGATACAAACTTATTTATTCATATGCCCTCAGGCTATTCACAAATTGTTCCTAGAGAAAACAAGCAAAATTATGGTTTCGAAACTGAACCAGAAAGTAATACAGTTGGAAGAAAATTATATTGGCCCAGAGGAAGGGGGTGGGGTGGATCATCATCAATTAATGCGATGATTTATACGCGAGGACATTCCTCGGATTATGATCATTGGAGACAGCTTGGTAATCCTGGTTGGTCTTATGATGATGTATTACCCTACTTTAAAAGAGCTGAAAACTATGAAGGTGATGGTGATGAAGAATTTCACGGGCAAGGTGGTCCGTTAAATGTAAAAAAATCAACAAGAGAAGATGATATTCTTTTGGATAAGTTTGTTGAAGCCGGCAAACAAGCAGGTTTCCCTTTAACAAATGATTTTAATGGAAAACAGCAAGAGGGTTTTTCTCGATATGAGCATACTATAAAGGGATCTAAAAGATTTAGTTCAGCAAGAGCCTATCTTTATCCTGCGTTAAATAGAAAAAACTTACATACCAAAACAAATATTACAGTGGACAAGGTGGTATTCAAAAATAAAAAGGCAATTGGAGTTGAATATTTTGAAAAAGGTAAAAAGAAGGTCAGTGGCTGTAATAGAGAGGTAATTTTATCCTCAGGCGCAGTAAATTCTCCACAAATATTAATGAGAAGTGGAATTGGAGATTCTGAAGAAATTAAAAAACATGGTATTCAAGTTAATCACGAGCTCAAAGGTGTTGGAAAAAATTTACAGGATCATTTTGCTGTAGTTAGTCAATTTGCTTGTACACAACCAGTAACTCTTCATAGATCGGCAGGTTTTTTTAGTACAATGCTGGCTGGAGCGAAATATTTAATAACAGGGACTGGTGATGCCGCAAATCCACCCTGCGTTGGTGGTGCTTTTATAAAATCGCAACCTGAAAAAGAAATACCTGATATTCAAATACATTATGTATCAATTGCAATGCAAGATGTTCATGGTAGAGAGGGCGTCCCTCTGGAACATGGTTTTTCTAACCTTGTTTATTTATGCAGACCTCAAAGTAGAGGAAATATAACACTTAAGAGTTCCGATCCAAATGATGCTCCACTAATGTATCCAAATTATTTTTCTGTAGAACAAGACCTTATTGATACTAGAAATGGACTTAGAGAGGCCCGTAGAGTCTTTATGCAACCTGTTTTTGATGAATATAGGGGTGAAGAACTTAAACCAGGATCAAACACAGATATAAATGATGATGATGAATTAGATAATTGGATAAGAGAAACTGGCGAAACACTCTATCATCCAGTTGGAACCTGTAAAATGGGCATAGATGAACTTGCCGTAACTAATGAACATGGTCAGGTTCACGGAATTGAGTCTTTAAGAGTTGTTGATGCATCATTAATGCCTAGCTTGATTGCTGGAAACACAAATGCACCAACAATTATGATAGCTGAAAAAATATCTGATCATATTAATGGAAAATCATTCTTATCGAAAGAAAACTAGAGAATTAATAAGTTTTTAATTATGATTTTTGAGGATTTATACCTCTAAAGGTACTGTAATATTTTTGAATGTGAGCTAAATCTTCTTCACTATTGCCCGTAGGGTTAAAGATCTTTCCTATTTTTATACTTTTGGTTGGTGCATCAATAGAAATTAATAAAATTTTTGAATGTGTTTGTTTAGCTATTCTCAAAAAACCTGTTTTCCACCTCTTTACTTTCTTTCTAGTGCCCTCGGGGGTCATAGCAATAACAATACTTCTTTCTTTTTTAACTATATTTACAACATTCTTGATTAATGATGACGGATTATTCCTATAAACAGGAATGCCGCCAAGCCACTCAAAAAAAAATTTAAAACCAGGTTTAAATATTGAATGTTTTCCAAGCCATCGTACCTTAATATTCAATCCAAAGATTGCTAACATAGCCAAAATAAAATCCCAATTTGATGTATGAGGAGCAGCAATTATCACTATTCTTTCTTCATCAGGAACCTTTCCCTTTATAGTCCAGCCAGATATATTTATTCCAAATCTAGCAATTTTTCTCAATATTTTAGATCGACTACCTCTAAGTCTTTCAGGTATTTGACTTTCAGAAATTCTTATAATTTTTTTTGACAATTTTTTATTCCCACTCAATAGCACACGACAAAAAAACTATTATTATTCAATAATTGACAAGGACTTTTTTCAAGTATGCAGTAAGTATTTATTAGATTTCTCATTAAATTTCTATCAATTTTCATCATAATTCTTCTTTGGATAACTTTATATTAACAAGCTTCTAACTTTCATGATTAAACCACACACTATCCTTAGCTAGAAACCCTTTAATATCCAAAAATTGCCCCTTCTTCAATTCAATAGGCTCGTCAAATACATAAACGGGAGTACTCCAATGTGATTGCACATTGTATGGAATATTTTCATACTCAATATCTTCGTAAAGCTTTATTTTCATCCATTGTATTAATCCAAGACATAAACCGTCTTGATTTGCTTGTAATCTAAAAACTTTCTCTTCGTTAGAATAATTATCTATATTTTTAAGATTAATTGTAAATGTATCTTCATCATCACTTAAAATTTTTGGTTTTTCCTTAAGCTTAAGAGAAAATTTTCTTTGAGTAATTGAATTAAAAAGAGATAAGTCAAAACCATCAGATTTATCAATATATGTTGATTTTTTTATTTCTTCAGTATCGCCAAGCAAAGCAATCTTTATACAACCAGATTGAGGTATTACTCTTCCATTTTTCTTTAGCAATCTTTTATTTGCATCTGACATACTTTCTATCACTCCCTCACCAACAAATTCAGAGGATAAAATTTCTGCAATCAGCAAGTCTGCCTTATGGGGAATATCTTCACCAATTTTTACTTCGGTTGATTTCTTATTTATTACATCTATTTTTTTTTGATATCCATTTTTATGAATAATTTTTTTTGCATTATCAGAAATTGTTTTTATTGACTCACAAGTGACAACTTTTTTTGCTCCACTCTCAATAGCCATCATTGATAGTAAACCTGATCCTGTACCAATTTCAAATACTAAAGAGTCTTTATCAACAGCTATTTTAATTGCATCTGAAAATGTGCTATTTCTTAGTTCATCATTCATCATGCTTATATGCCACGTTGGCACAATGCCCTGCATTACTTTGTCAAGATTAATTCTTGCATCGACATAGTCTGATTTAAGTTCAATTGCTTTTTTGTAAGCATTAGTTGCATTTTCTAATCTACCTAACTCTTTAAGTATATTACCTAAATTATAATAAGCTTCAGCATAATCAGGCTTTATGGATATAGCTTTTAGGTAGCGCTTTTCTGCATCCTTTAGTTTACCTTTAGCCTTTAAAACATTACCGAGGTTACTATGGGCTTCGGCATAGTCAGGTTTCAGCGCTATCGCTTGGTTATAGCTTGCTAGAGCTTCGTCTAATCTGTCTAATTCTTTGAGTATGTTGCCTAAGTTGCTATGGACTTCCGCCAAGTTAGGATTTAAAGCTATCGCCCGTTTGCAGCTTGCTTCAGCCTCATCCAATCTTCCTAGTCCTTTCAGCGTGATGCCCAAGTTATTATGGGCAGCAACGTCTGTAGGGGATAATTCAATTGCTGTCCGAATAGCATCTACGGCTTCGGAATTTCTTCCTGTTGCTCCTAATATTGCTCCTAAAACTTTCCAGGCAAATTGATGTTTGGGAAAATCTTGAGTCATTAATACTGCAAGATTTTCAGCTTCTGCATATCGTCCGTTTTGATAGTGCTCTAATAGATTAGTTAATTGTTTCTTTGAAGGGGTTTTGCTTTTATCCATAATCATATATCTAAGTTATTGTTTTATTCACTTTATTCCCACTCAATAGTGCCAGGTGGTTTTGATGTTATATCATAAACTACTCTGTTTATTCCTTTAACTTCATTAATAATACGTGTACTCACATTAGCTAAAAATTCTTGTTCAAAAGGATAATAATCAGCTGTCATACCGTCCAGTGAAGTCACAGCCCTTAAAGCACAAACAAAATCATATGTTCTCTCGTCTCCCATCACACCAACCGTCTGAACAGGTAAAAGTACCGCAAAAGCTTGCCAAATTTCGTTATAAAGTCCCGCCTTTCTTATCTCTTCAATATAAATAGTATCAGCCTTCCTTAAAATATCGGCTTTTTCAGAAGAAATTTCACCAGGTAAACGAATTGCAAGCCCAGGACCTGGAAATGGATGTCGTTCAATAAAATGATTTGGAATCCCTAATTCTTTTCCAAGCTCTCTGACCTCATCTTTAAAAAGTTCTCGTAAAGGTTCAACTAACTCCATATTCATTCGTTCTGGAAGCCCTCCTACATTGTGATGGCTTTTAATTGTAACAGAAGGTCCGCCCGTGAAAGAAACACTCTCAATAACATCCGGATATAGAGTTCCTTGAGCTAAAAAATCTGCTCCACCAATTTTGTTTGCCTCTTCTTCAAAAATATCGATAAAAGAAGAACCAATAATTTTTCTTTTTTCTTCAGGATCACTTACTCCAGCCAATCTAGTTAAAAAAGTATCGCCCGCATCAACATCTATTAGGGGAATATTAAAATTTTCTCTAAAAAGATACACCACTTCATCCGTTTCATTCTCTCGCATTAAACCGGTATCCACATAAATGCATGCTAATTGATCTCCGATTGCTTCATGAATAAGAACAGCTGCAACAGATGAATCTACCCCTCCTGAAAGACCACAAATTACTTTTCCTTTTCCAACTTGAGTTCGTATATTTTCAATTGCGGTCTTTTTAAATGAGTCCATAGTCCAATTACCGCTACACCCAGAAATTTTATGGGTAAAATTTTTGAGTAATTTTGCGCCATTCGGAGTATGGATAACTTCTGGATGAAATTGTACACCATAAAATGATCTGATTTCGTCAGAAACCGCTGCAAATGGAGCATTTTTACTCTCTGCAACAACATCAAATCCTTTAGGAAGGCTAGTAACTTTATCACCATGACTCATCCAAACAGGTTCTGTATTTCTTTTAATATCGAATCCTTCAAATAAAGGTGAAGATTTTAGAAATTTAATATTTGCTCGACCAAACTCTCTTTCATTTGATTTTTCTACTTCACCTCCAAGAACTGAACACATGATTTGTTGTCCATAACAAATTCCTAAAATAGGAATTTTTAAATCAAATATTTTATCGTCTATTGTAGGTGCGTCTTGGTTGTTAACTGATGCAGGGCCTCCTGACAAAATAATGCCTTTTGGTTTTAATTTTTTAATAGCCTTATCTGCTTTTGAAAAAGGAAAAATCTCAGAATAAATTCCACTCTCTCTTACCCTTCTTGCAATAAGCTGGGTAACTTGGCTACCAAAATCTAAAATTAAGATTGAATCGTTGTGCTGATCACTTACCATAACAATTCTAGAACTACTCCTCTTTCTTTTTATTATTTATAAGAGATTCTAAATCTTTTACATCCTTTAAAAGAGGTCCAAGCGTTTTGGCTTTTTTATAAAATCTTTCAGCAGATGTTATATCTTCACTCAATAAGTAAATTTTACCCGCAATTGCCCAAGCCTTTGCATTCTTGGGATCAGCAACTACACTTTGTTGAATAAGAAAGGTAGCAGCTTCTAAATCTTTTTCTGCTATTTTAATTGCTTCTACCGCAAGATCATTAGATAGAGATTTGTTGGTTGCATTAACTAAAAGGGGAGAGAATAGAATACCTAAGAAAATTATAACCCTTATCATAGATATATTAACCTCTTGTAGGGTAATTAGGGGCTTCTCGAGTTACAACTACATCGTGGGTATGACTTTCGTTTAATGATGCTGCTGTAATTTTAATAAAGTTAGTTTTCGTCTGGAAATCCTCTAAATTTTTACAGCCTGTGTAACCCATTGATGCTCTTAAACCACCAATTAATTGATAAATTATATTATGTACTGATCCAATATAAGGAACCTGCCCTTCGATACCTTCAGGCACAAGTTTATCTGATGCGCTGAGATCAGATTGGAAATATCTATCTGCAGATCCTTCAGCCATGGCTGCAACTGATCCCATTCCTCTATAGGATTTGAATCTTCTACCTTGATGAAGAAATACTTCCCCTGGTGTTTCATCCGTTCCAGCAAAAAGAGAACCAATCATTACGAGATCAGCTCCTCCAGCTATTGCTTTAGCTAAATCTCCAGAAAACTTAATACCACCATCAGCAATGACGGGTATTGAATGTTTTTTAGCCTCATCAACACAATCAATAATTGCTGTAAGCTGTGGTACTCCAACACCTGCAATTATTCTTGTTGTACATATTGATCCTGGACCAATACCAACCTTTATACAATCTGCACCTGCGCCAATTAATGATTTTGAAGCTTCTTTAGTTGCAACATTACCAGCAACAACCTGAACAGAATTTGATAGTTTCTTTATCCTTTCAATAATCTGTGGAACTTTAATAGAATGACCATGCGCAGTATCCACAACAATTATATCTGTTTCACTATCAATTAATGCTTCGGCTCTTTTAAAACCTTCATCCCCAACTGTTGTCGCTGCTGCAACCCTTAACCTACCCTTTTCATCTTTTGTGGCATCTGGATGTAAATTAGATTTTTCAATATCTTTTACAGTAATTAAACCAATACAGCGATATTTGCTATCAACAACAAGCAATTTTTCTATTCGGTGTTTATGAAGTATTTCCTTTGCTTCATTTTCAGAAACATTATCTTTAACTGTAATCAAATCATTCTTAGTCATAAGCTCAGATACTTTTTGATTCTTATTAGACGCAAATCTAACATCTCTATTTGTCAAAATTCCTTCAAGTTTATTCGTTTTTGTGTCTGTTACAGGCACTCCTGAAATATTATTTTCTTTCATTAGAGTTAAAGCATCTTGAAGTGTAGAGTCTGGAGCAATAGTAAGTGGATTAACAACCATTCCGGATTCATATTTTTTAACTTTATTTACCTCTTTAATTTGTTGTTCAATTTCTAAGTTTCTATGTATTACACCAATACCACCAGCCTGAGCCATAGCAATTGCCATATTTGATTCTGTTACTGTATCCATTGCTGCTGAAGCAAGAGGAACATTAAGATCAATATTTTTTGTAATTTTTGTTTTTAAAATCGTTTCAGACGGTAAGACAGCAGATTCTGAAGGCTCAAGCAATACATCATCAAAGGTAATAGCTTCTCGGACTTTCATGTCAACCTCCTGTTTTCAGGTTATGTTGACATCTGTTTATAACCTATACAGAAATAAGTTCAAACACTTTTGAATTTTTTTACCTTTTAAAACCTTTAGCAATTACATAATTTTCAGGGGATCCTTTTCTACTGGCATCTGGTTTGTAATGTTTTATCGTAGTAAAATTCTTTTTTAAAATATCTAGAAGCTTTTGATGAGTTCCACCTTGAAAAACTTTTGAACAGAAAGATCCTTCACGCTTCAAAAAATTCAAAGCATAGTCTGCGGCTAATTCTGCTAATTCTTGTGTTCTAATATGGTCAGTTGATTTATGTCCTGTTGTATCTGAAGCCATATCAGAAAGAACCAAATCAACCTCAGTAACTACTTTACGTATTTGATCAAAAGATTCTTGCAATGATAAATCAAGATTAAAGATCTCAACACCAGATATTGGATCCATCTCTAACTTATCAACTGCTATAACTTTATTGCCTTTAATTTGATTTACAACTTCTGACCAGCTACCCGGTGCTGCTCCAAGATCTAACACCACTTGATTCGGTCTTAACAAATCAAATTTTTCATTTATCTGAATTAGTTTGTAAGCTGCTCTTGATCTTCTTCCTTCAGCTTTTGATTGTTTGACATAGGGATCGTTCAATTGGCGTTGTAGCCATCTAGTAGAAGATATTTTTCGTTTTTTAGCTGTTTTGACCTTTTCTTTTAGTCTTTTATAGGGTTTTTGCTTTTTTATCATAATTGAATCTTATAAGTTAAGTATTACTAACTAGTTAACACATAAAATAACTTTCTAGCAGAGGAAAATATGTACATTGATAATATTTCTGAATTTGGTGCACATAAACCCTCCCTGTTAGTTGATTTAATTATTAAAATAACAAGATCATTAGGAAAAAACTGGTTTTCTAAAAGGCTTATATTTTTTTTAAGGAGAGTGGCATTAAATTTCTCAGGAGAATGCATTGATACAGAATTATTTCAAGGTCAAATAAGACTATATACTAAAGGAAATATCTGTGAAAAAAGAGCTCTTTTTTCACCACAAATATTTGAAAGTTTTGAAAGAAATTTGATTTCAAGTTATGCAGAAGATGGTTCAATTTTTATAGATATTGGATCCAATATTGGCCTATATTCTCTCTCTGTTGGAGCAAAGTATAAAGATTTTACTAATACTGAAATTCATAGTATTGAACCGCACCCAAATTTATTTCAAAGATTAAAGTTTAATGCATCTTTAAATAAAGATTTTCCAATAAAAATTCATAATTTGGCAATCATGGATAAAAATGAGGAATTTAATTTAAAAACAAACGAAAGTAATCTTGGTCAGACAGTAATTTCTAATGAGGGGCAAATAAAAGTTATAGGAAAAAATCTTAGCACCTTTTTAAAAGAAGAAAACATTAATAAAATATCAGCTCTTAAAATCGATGTAGAAGGTAATGAAGAAAAGGTTCTTACTCCATTTCTAAAAGAGGAGAATAAAAAACTCTTTCCTAAAATAATTATTATAGAGCGTAATGATAATTTATGGGATAGTGATTTAGTTAAAACCCTTAATAATTTTAATTACAGTATCCATAAAAAAACAAAAATGAATTACATATTAATTAATGATTAATTTTATTTATTTAATAGAAATAAATTTTATAAATGTGATAAGATTTTGATCTTAGCTAGGAATAAAGGAGAAGAATTTGACTAAATATAGTTCGATTATTGTTGATTTGCCTCAAGATAGGATTTCAAGAATTACTCTTAATAGACCAAAGCAAAGAAATTCTCTTTCAGCAGAATTAAGAACAGAATTATTTCAAGTTTTAGAGAGTAATGACCTAAATAAAGAAATAAGTGTAACTATAATAAGAGGTTCTGGTGAGAGTTTCTCAGCAGGTTATGATTTAAAAAGATCAGATGATGATGTTGATCCATATTATTCCGCGGGCGGCCTAGGGCATTGGCCAAGACATGTTGTTGATGGATGTTTTAAGATTTGGGATTTAGCAAAGCCAGTTATTGCACAAGTTCATGGATATTGTCTTGCTGGAGGCACAGAATTAGCTCAATCATGTGACTTGGTGTATGTGGCAGATAACGCAAAAATAGGATATCCAGTTGTTAGAAATATATCTCCGCCAGATAACCAATTTTTTCCTTGGATTGTTGGAATGAGAAAAGCTATGGAACTTATGTTAACAGGAAATTCAATGTCCGGTTATGACGCAGTTGAATGTGGTTTTGCAAACCTTTCCTTTCCTGAAGAAAAACTTGAAGAAGAAGTTTTAAAAATTGCAGAAAATGTAGCTAAGGTACCCCAAGATGTTCAACAAATTAATAAAAGAGCAGTTCATAGGCAAATGGAAATGATGGGCATTAGATCAGCTTTAAGAGCTGGTACAGAATTACAGCAACTATCGATGCATACAAAGTCTGCAAGGGATTTCTTTAAAATGGTTGCTGAAGAAGGCTTAACAAATGCTCTTTCGGATAGAGATACTAAATATGGTGACTACAGAGAAACCAATGATAAAAAAAAGGACTAGATAGCAATCAATGGATAACAAAGAAAAAGTCTTAACATTGGCATCTGCTGCTAGAAAAGTTGGTATAGAAGCTGAGGAACTCCGTGAACTTATTTATGAAGGAAAGCTTGATGCTGTTGAAACCGAAGGTGGAAATTTACTGATTGGCGAAGAGTCATTAAAAGGCATAATAAAAGAAATCGAAACAACTGAATTAGCTCAAAAAGAACATGAACATGAAATTATACTTCATGATGATATAAAAATACTCTTAAGTCAGGCTGCAAATTTTATTGAGCGACAGGAAGAAGAGTTGAAGATTTATAGAGAAAGAGAGGAAAAACACATTTCTTTGCTTAAAGGAGCAGAAAAACAAATAAACAAAACATTAGATCAAATTAATATTCTTTATTCGCATAATATTAAATTAGGTAATGAAAATAGAAAAATCCTAAAAAAACTTATAGAAATTCAATCAAAAAATACAGCTTAAGGAGAAGAAAATGGTATGTGTTCTAGCAACTTTAAAAGTTAAAGAGGATAAAACTCAAGATTTTGAAAGTATATTCAAAAACCTCAGTGAGGATGTTCGCTCTAAAGAAGAAGGAAATATTTTTTATCAGGTAGCAAAAGATAGAGAAAATGAAAATACTTATCTAGTTTTAGAACATTACAAAGATCAAGAAAGTGTTGATGAACATGGAAAAAGTGATCACTTTAGATCTGCGGGAAAAGCAATAGGCGAATGTTTAGATGGTCCACCTGTTATAAAGTATCTCGACGCTCTTAAATAAATTAGTTGAAATAAATACTATCGTCAGCAAGTTCAGCTTCTGCAGCCTCTGCAGCGATTCTATCAGCTTCTCGCCTAGCTTGTTTGGATTCGATAACTTTAACCCATCTTCTAGCATCAGCTTCCATATCTTCATAACCAGTAGATCTTTTAAAAGCAAATAGCGCAGAATTCTCATACTTAATGCCTTTTTTATTTCTTGTGATACCAAGAAGAAGCCAAGCTCTGCCAGGATTATCTAGGTCACCTTTTTTTATAGCATATTTAATATACTCTTCAGCATCTTTCCAATTTTCCTCTTGCATAAATGTTTGACCTAATCTTAAGAATAGCTCTCCATCTTCAGACATTTCAGCAGCCTTTTTTAATGGTGGAATAGCTTTCTTCCATTCTCTAGCTGATAACCAAGCATTAGCTAATTGTTCCCAATTTTTTTCTTCATCTTTAATTCTTCCACTTTCCAATTCTTTTTCAAGAATAAGAGCAGCTTTATATGGTATTTCATAAAATAAATATAATTGAGCAATTCTTAATAACTCATCATGTTTTTCAAGCATGTCTTTTGAAAACATGATTTGTTGAATATGAAAAGAATCGTCTTCTCTTTTTAATTCAGCATAGAGTGCAGCTAGTTGTCTATAATAATTCTTTTTGTCTGGAAACCTATAAACCATAGCCTCAAGAATAGGAACAGCCTCTTCATACCTGTCATCAAATAACAAAATAGATAGATATACTTGATACCAATTCTCTCTAGGTTCCGCTGCAGATAATACAGCTTTTTCTGCATGCGGTTCAGCTTTTCTATAATATTGTTTTTCTTCAGGTGAGTCTCTCTCAGTTTCCGAAGCAAAATAAAGGTAGATTTGCGCTAATAAAGCGTGTGCAGATGGTCCAGGTGGGAAGCCCATTTCCTCAGCGTTTTTAAACCATCTTAATAGTTGTTCATGTCCCTCATTCCATTTATCTGTGGCTAAATAAAGTTGAGCAATTTGAAATTGTAAATCAAGTTGATCCTGAGGTTGAAGTGCATTTAATGAAAAAACACGTTCAAGATAATCTAGCGCTTTATCGTAATTTTCTTTTTCCGCAAACACATAAGCTTGAAGCCTAATAATTTGAGCTTGCTCAAAAGGTCTTAAATCGTCCCTTCTAAGAAGATTATTTAAAATATCAAAAGCTCTGTCAGGTAAATCTTCTCCTAATGCTTCCTGTGCCTTAATAAATTCTGCACCAACCTTCTTGCTCATTGTTTGTGTTCTTTTTGCTTTAGGAGGTTTTCTTTTTTCTTTCTTTTTCTGAGCATAAACTGTATCAGAAAATAATCCAGAAATTGTAATTGTCGCAGGTAAAGTTAATGAGAATATTACAAAAACAAAAACAAAATTTTTAGCAAATATTTTTAAATTATCTAGCATCTTCTAACTCATATGTAATTAAGTGTTGTACTCCAGGTCTGGATACAGCCTTTCCATCTAAAATTCTTGGTTTATATTTCCATTTAACGATAGTTCTCAAGGCAGAGCGATTAAAAATACCAGGGGGCTCTGCATCAATAACAACGGGATTTGTTACAGCGCCACTTGGAGTAATTGTAAATTCAACCAAAACCCAACCTTCAATTCCTCTTTGTGTAGCTCTTCGAGGGTATTGTGGTGGAACCTTAACAATAGGTAGCACATCAGCATCTGTTGAGGCCGCAAAAGAACCAAATGAAGGACCACCAAATTCTGGTGTTGTAACGCTTTCAGCTGACATTTCGGGTCTTGGGGTTTCTGGAATATCCATATCTGGTGGATCAGGCTCTTGTTCTTGCTCAGGTCTATTTGGTTTTTTCTTTGCAGTTTGAGTTTCAGTATCCTGAAGTTGTCTTAAAAAACTTATGTTAATATTTACACCTTCATCACCAATATCATACTCATTGCTTGTAACTAGTGCCTGCATTACCAAAAACAAAAAGACAGTTACAATTGCCGCTAATGGAATAGCAGTAACTCTACTGTCTAACTCTTTCAATGAATAGCCTGCAATCTCAATGTCTTGAGCTTTATTAATATAAAATTTTATTTTATTTATAAGTTCTAACAAGTTATCACCAATTAATTTTTCTCAGATGCAGCAATTGAATATTGCTCTACTCCAGCTAATCTTACTGCATCAATAACTTCAACCATCAAACCAACTTCAGATCTTTCATCAGCTTGAATTACGGCTCCGCCTTGTGGATTTTCTGCATGAAGTTTTTCAACATTAGCCTGCACAGCATCCATATCGACTAATCTTCTATTAATCCAAACTTCATTTTTGTCACTAATAGCTATTAATATACCCACTCTATTTTGCTGTTGAGCAGTTTCAGAGTCAGGACGAGTAACATCAATGCCAGACTCCTTAACAAATGTAGCAGTAACAATGAAGAAAATAAGCATTATGAAAACAATATCCAATAGGGGTGTTATATTGATTTCACTTTCTTCATCTAATCTCTGTCTTCTTCTCATTTTTTTCTCCTAATATTCAAATGTTAAGATAAAGATAAATTATCTTCAACATAGGAAATCTCTCTTTTTGATCTAGACTCTAATTGTGCAATAAAAAATAAACCAGATAATGACGCTACCATACCTGACATAGTAGGAAGTGTTGCTTTTGATATTCCAGCCGCCATTGCGCGAGCATTTGAAGAGCCGGTGATAGCCATAACATCAAAAACTTCTACCATCCCAGTTACCGTACCAAGTAAACCAAATAAAGGTGCGGCGGCAACAAGTGTTTTAATATAAAGCAAACCTCTTTCCGAGGATTGTTTTATTTCACTAATAAGCTTTTCTCTAATTCTTCTGGCATACCAAGAGCTATGATCTGATCTTTCATTCCAATGATTTATTGCATTTTTTGATAGACCCTTTTGTGAGGTTGCAAAATGCCAATACCTTTCAATTATTAAAGCCCACATAATAAAAGTTGCAAGCATTATAGCTAAAAGAACATCGCCACCAAGCTCAATAAAATCACGCAATGAGCTGAAAGCTAAATCAGGTCTAACAAGTTTAATTAAAAAGTCACCCATTTATATAACCTTTAAGTATCCTTAATTTTATCTAGATTCTGCTTTCGCAGCAATTAAACCTGCGCTTTGCTCTTCTAAAACTTGTTGAATAGATCTGCTTCTTTGTTGAGCAACAGAGTGTAATAAAACAAGTGGAATAGCAGCGGTTAACCCTAAGACAGTTGTGACCAATGCCTGAGAAATACCACCAGCCATTAATTTTGGATCACCAGTACCGAATAATGTAATTGCCTGGAATGTTACAATCATACCAGTAACAGTACCAAGCAAGCCTAATAATGGGGCTACAGATGATAACAATTTAATGAAATTAATACCTCTTTCTAAAGCAGGTAACTCCTTTAAAATTGCATCATCAAGTTTTAATTCCAATGTTTCAACATCAGCACTTTGATTTGAATGATATGCGGACAGAACTCTACCAAGTGGATTGTCATCATTTGGATTGTCTACATCTTTTGATTGAGCGTTAACAGACCTAGAAACAATAGTTAATCTAAATATCCTCTCAGCTGAGAGAAGGAGTCCAATAATTAAAAGTCCAATAATAATATAACCTACTACTCCACCTTGACTAACTCTTTCTGATAAACCTGGAGTTTGAATTAATAATCCAAGAATTGCACCTCTAGATGGATCAATAGCACCTTTAACAATATCGCCTGTATCGCCATCAACAACATTATCACCTAAATCAAGAAACCTTGCCTGAGGTTGTCTACCGAGAACCCTATATCTTTCATCATCAGGAAGATAGCCTAAAAAATTACCTCTTCTATCAAATGCCGTCCAGGGTCCAACTCTAATAACATCTTCTTCAGAAAAACTACCATCTGTATCAACAATAGTACCTGTGAAACGTTTAACTTCACCTTGAGCTTTCATTTCTTCAAGAAGGTGGAACCACAATAACTCAAGTTCTTCATTAGAAGGAAGCTTCTGTGATTTCGCTAAATTTGTTAATGTTTCATGTCGACCTGATAATTCACCACTAATAATGGATTCTTTAATTTGAGCACCCATTTCACTTGCAGTACCACGAACGACACCAAATAATTCTCCAAAAGCGCCAAGTCTTTCCGCTTTAAGATCTTCTAATTCGCTTAATTTAACATCATTTTCATCAAATTCTTTCTCGAGAATAACAGCCCTATCTTCCTCAACTTTTAGGTCAGCAAGAGTTTTATCAAGAATTGTTTGTTGTGTGTCTTTTTCAGCAACAAATTTAGCAATTCTTTGACGATTTTCTTCAGTGTCATAAAGAGCTTCCTCTTGAACCTTTAGAATTAATTGTTCTAATGATGTAACCTCAGCTGGAGTTTCATTTTCCTCTTTTTGAGCAAAAGAACTAAGCGGGAAAGCAATAATTGATAAAAAAGAAACTAATATAATAATTTTATTTTCTGTAAATTTTTTCATTTTTTTCCCCTAATTTATTCCGAAGTGATCTCAAGTGGAACTACCATTAAATCTGGCGCTGCTTGCTCATTAGCAATTCTTATTCCAACCTGGATTGGCAGACGATAAGATCCACCCAATCTAGTCCACTCTCCATCTGCTTTATTCCAAACAGCTGCATCGTCTCCATCTAGAGTTTGATAAATGTAAGAATTTCTTCCAATTCTTAAGAAATTTACTGTTCTATCATCATCTGGACTAACTTTACCGGTGTAAGCCTCAATTGTACGACCATACTCATTCTCAATTTCATAAGCTTCAGAAATTTTTCGATACTTTTCAGCTGGTGAAGCATCCGGGTTATTCATAAGAGTTCTTAAGCCTTGAACCCTCTGTCTTCTTTCATCTATTAAAAATGGGACATCAAGCTCAACAAAAGTATCTAACGCATCTATCATTTTAAACATCAAAGGCATAACTGATCTTGTTAAACTGCTTATACGAGCAACATCTTGTTCGATTCGTACCATTTTTCTTTCTTGCCTATCAATAAGAATTTCCAACTGGTCATTATATGCTGTTAAATCAATTAATTGTTGATAGTTTTGTCTAAACTCTTGAACAATGACATTTGTAGAGTCATCTAAAGCATCGATTTGTCCTTGAGCTTCCTTTCCAGAATTATTTGATTGAGCAAAAAGTGATCTTACAGGATCTAATTGTCTAGTAGGATCAATGTTTTTTTGAGAATATGCATCATTTGATAATAAAAATATCAATGAAATTAATGCAATTTTTTTAATATTTATGTTTAAAGACATAGCGTCCCCTTTATCATTAAGCTTATAGAATAAAAAAATGAATATTCTATATAATTAATATATACACTTTTAAAATTTTACTGAATTGTCAACCTGATTTTTTCCCCTCTTATCATTAGACCAAAAATTATTAGCAGTCTCTATCGATATAATCAATTTAGAAATTAAAAAAATTAACATTTTTATCTTGCAAATATGACAGGAGATTACTATATCCATAGTAAATATGACGCTAGCGTCATTTTTATAATGCTATTATCATGAGTAAAACAGTAAAAACATCGTTAATAACTTTTTCTGTCCTTATTTTTTGGATGTTTACAGGTATTTTTTCAAGTGATGATAAAGTATCAAATTCAGTAATTGAAATTGAAGGTAATAATGCAATAAATAACTCTACCCTAGTGAGTGCTAGAATTTTTAATGCAAAACCTAAAATTTCTTTTGTTGTTTTAAGGGGTAGAACTGAATCTGATAGAAAAGTTTACATCGCAGCTGAGACAACCGGTATTGTAGAAAATATTTATTTCGAAAAGGGAGATAAGGTAAAAAAAGGTGAAATCATATGCAAACAATCAATAGATGCTCGAAAAGCCAAACTTGACGAAGCTAATGCATTAATGAAACAAAAAGAGTTAGAATGGCAAGCCTCTAAGACATTGGTAGAAAAAGGATATAGATCCCAGACACAATTAGCTGCATCTTCAGCGGCATATGATGCTTCAAAAGCACTAGTAAAACAAATGGAGCAGGAGCTCGATAACATAAATATTAGAGCACCATTTGATGGTATATTTAATGAAAAACTTGCGGAAATAGGTGATTTTTTATCAGTAGGAAAACCTTGCGGAAAAGTGGTTGATTACGATCCAATTAAAATAACTGCTCAAGTATCAGAAAAAGAGATTCTTAATATAAAAAATGGCCTTCCAGGCAGTGCGAAATTATCTACAGGAGAAAAAGTTGAAGGTTTAGTGACATATGTTTCAAATACTGCTGATCCAGCAACCAGAACTTTTCGGATTGAAATGGAAGTTGAAAATAATAACCTTAGTTATAAAGATGGTTTAACAGCCGAAATTTTTATACCTACTAATGAAATTAATGGTCATTTGATTCCTCCTTCCTCTTTAACATTGAATGAAGTAGGCGAAGTGGGTGTTCGTCATATTGTTGATGAAAATAAAGCTAAATTTTCAAAAGTAGAAATCTTAGGTGATGAAAATGAACTTGTTTGGATTTCAGGGTTACCTGAAAAAGTTACAATTATTACTGTAGGTCATGAATTTGTATCAAACGGAGATTCAGTTAACTATAAATTACAGGATGAAAACAGTTGATCAACATTATTGATTATATAATGGCAGCAAGAAAAACTACAGTTTTTCTAATGCTTATTCTTATAACTATTGGAACCTTTACTTTCATATCAATACCAAAGGATGCGGAACCAGATATAGATGTTCCCTTCGTTTATGTTTCAGTAGTTTTACCTGGAATATCACCTGAAGATTCAGAAAGATTAATAGTTAGACCATTAGAAACGGAATTAAAAAATATTGAAGGATTAAAAGAAATATCTGGAATGGCATCCCAAAATTATGGATCTGTTTTATTAGAATTTGATATCAGCTTTGATAAGGATAAAGTTTTAAGTGATGTTAGGGAAAAAGTTGATTTAGCTAAATCGGAATTCCCTCAAGATGCTGAGGAACCGCAAGTCTTAGAATTTAATATGGCTACAATGCCTGTGATGACCGTTTCGTTATCAGGTAAAGTACCAAATAGAACTTTGATTTATCATGCAAAAGAGCTTCAGAATCAAATAGAACGAGTACCCGGCATATTAGAAGCACCAATAGTGGGAGATAAGGAGGAATTACTAGAAATACTTGTTAGCCCATCTAAACTTGAAAATTATGATGTTTCACTTGCTGATTTGATAAGATCAATAACTGGAAATAATAGAATAGTTGCAGCTGGTACAATCAATAAAGGACAGGGAAAATTTTCAGTAAAAGTACCAGCGGTTTATGAAAGTGCACAAGACGTATATAACATAGGAATTATAACTCGAGGCGAAGGTACTGTTAAACTTGGTGATATTGCTGAAATACGAAGTACATTCAAGGAAAATGAGACTTATGCAAGAATTGATGGAAAACCAGCTATCCACCTAGATGTAAAAAAAAGGATTGGCGAAAATGTAATCCTAATAAATAAAAAAATTAGAACAGTTGGTAATAAATATAAGGAGGATAATCTCTCTAATAACATATATATAGACTTTTCAGCAGATACATCTGATTACATTAATGAAATGCTTGGGTCTTTATCTAATGCAATTTCAAATGCAATTATAAGCGTTATGCTTCTAGTTATAGCTTCACTAGGAATAAGATCAGCTTTAATGGTTGGGATATCTATTCCTACTTCTTTTCTTATGGCGATTACACTTCTTGCTGTTTCTGGGGGATATATAAACATGATGGTTATGTTTGGATTATTAGTTTCCGTAGGCCTACTTGTTGATGGATCAATAGTTATGGTTGAATATGCTGACAGAAAAATGGCTGAGGGTCTAGATAAGAAAGCAGCCTATACTCAGGCATACAAAAGAATGATATGGCCGATAATATCTTCTACCGCAACAACACTCGCGGCATTTCTACCACTGGTTTTATGGCCAGGTATACCAGGGCAATTCATGAAATGGATGCCTTTCATGGTAAGTCTGGTTTTAGTATCTTCTTTGCTTTCTGCACTTATTTTCATACCGGTAATGGGCTCTTTATTTGGTAAAACAGAAAATAAAAATAAAGTTAAACTAGATGAAGAGTTCAGTCTTAATCATCTTAAGGGAGTAACTCTTACATATGCAAAATTATTAGAGAAATGTCTAAAAAGACCTGTCGCAGTTCTAATGTCTGCAGTTCTTGTGGTCTTTACATTGATATTACTCTACTCAAATTTCAATGCTGGTTCACAGTATTCAGTTGATACTGACTCTAATCAAATGCTGGTTCACGTTAACGCAAGAGGCAATTTATCCCCTGAAGAAAAATTAGATCTTTCGATAGATGTTGAAGAAATAGTGATGGGTACTGATGGCGTTGATAGAGTTCTTACATCGATAGGCTCTGGAGATGGATTTAATGTTTATTCTGCAATGGGTGGTTCGGGAAATAGAACAGATCAAATTGCCTCATTGATGGTTGAGTTAAAGCCAGTTCATGAAAGAAGATCAGCTGATAAAATAAAAGAGGACATTTTAAGCAAATCTAAACTTTTACCTGGAATTATTGTTGAGTCTTATAAAATTGAAAATAAACCTGATACTGGAAAAGATATTCAAATGGAAATAACCTCAAATAATAAAAATAATCTTGAAAAAGTAACAAGACTTATTACAGCAAAATTAGAAAATATGGATGGTATCCAGGAAGTTGATAACACCATGCCTTTACCTGGTATTGAATGGATAATTAATGTTGATAGAGAGCTTGCTGGTCGTTTTGGAGCGGATATATCGACTATTGGAGCAATTGTTCAATTGGTAACAAATGGCATTTTGGTTGACAAGTATAGGCCAGATAATTCTGACGATGAGGTTGATATTCGAGTTCGATTTCCTGAAGAGTACAGGATGATAGAAGAATTTGATCAATTAAGAATTCCAACAAGTCAAGGTGCTGTACCATTATCAAATTTCGTAACAAGAACGCCAAATTCTAAGGTATCAACAATCGAAAGACTCGATGGTTTAAGAATTTTTAAAATAAGAGCAAATACATCTATAGACCCCTCAACAGGTAAAAAGTTTCTTGCCGTTGATAAAAGTAATGAATTAAAAAAATGGATTTCTCAAGAAAACCTTCCAAAAAATGTATTTGTCAAATTTGCTGGTTCAGATGAAGAAAGAGAGGAATCTGCTGCCTTCCTTGGAAATGCTATGATAGGAGCCCTTTTTCTGATGTTCATAATTTTATTAACTCAATTTAATAGTTTTTATCAAGCAGCTATAACTTTATCGACTGTAATATTATCTACAATTGGCGCTTTAACTGGACTTATGATTGTTGGTCAATATTTTTCAGTAATTATGACAGGTTTAGGAATTGTTTCATTGGCAGGAATAATCGTCAATAACTCAATAGTCTTAATTGATACATATAATAGGCTCAGAGTACAAAATAAAGATCCAATTGAGACAATTTTGCACTCCTCTATTCAAAGATTTAGACCTATTATCTTAACGACTGCTACTACAATGATTGCTCTTATACCGGTTGCTTTACAGGTTACAATTGGTTGGTTTGATAGAAGTATTGAATTTGGCGGATTAATGGCTGCATGGTGGGTTCCATTTTCTACCGCTGTAATTTGGGGATTAGGGTTTTCAAGTGTATTAACTCTTTTTCTTGTGCCTACACTCTTAAGTATGCCAATATATTTTGAAAGAAATAAACATAAAATTTTAAAGTTTTTTACTAATAAAATTCAACCGGCAGAGTAAAAATGGCTAACATAGGTGTATTTTGTTCATCACTTGATGGTGAAAAAATCTTTTCTGAAAAAGCTAGAGAGTTAGGCGCTTTATTGGCAAAAGAAAATTATTCTCTTGTTTATGGAGGTGGTAAACTTGGTTTAATGGGTGACTTAGCTAAAAGTGTTAAGAAAAATGATTCTGAAGTTATTTCAGTTATTCCAAGTTACTTAAATAAACCAAATATTACCTTTAATGAATCAGATAAAATTTATGAAACAAAAGATTTGTTTGAAAGAAAGAAAAAATTAATCGAATTATCAGATGTTTTAATTGCTCTCCCGGGAGGAGTTGGTACATTGGATGAGATATTTGATGTCATTGCGTTATTTGCCCTAGGAGAAATTAATAAATCTATTTTTTTATTAAATATTAATAATTTCTGGTTGCCTTTTGATAATATGATAAAACATCTTAGAGATAATAAAATGATTAGACCAAATGATGACAAATTTATTGAGGCAAGAAGTTTAAAAAATTTATTTATTTCAAATAGTATTGAAGAGATATTTTCTCATCCAAAATTTATTTAATATCAGATTTTATTAACTTATAATTTATTGAGTCCATTAAAGCTTCAAATGATGCCTCAATAATGTTTGGACTAATACCAACTGTAAACCAGCTTTGATTATTACTATCCGAACTCTCAATTACAACTCTTGTAATAGCTTCAGTTCCACCATCTAAGATACGAACTTTATAATCAACTAAAGTAAGGTCTTGAATATATTCATTGTATATTCCTAAATCTTTTCTTAATGCATTATCTAATGCATTAACTGGTCCATTACCCTCACCTGTTGAATTGATAATTCTTTCATCTACATTCAGCGCTATATTTGCTTTTGATAAAGAGTTATTATCTTTAGAGCCGGCAATAGTTACTTCATAATTCTCAACTGAAAAAAAGCTTGGAACTTGATCCAAAATATTTTGAGCAAGAATTTCAAAAGAAGCACCAGCTCCATCATATGAATAACCCATGTACTCTCTTTCTTTTACGATCTCTAGAAGAGTATTTATTCTTTTATCATCACTATCAATTTCCATACCTATAGACTTCAATCTTGATAATAAATTTGATCTTCCAGCCTGATTTGAAACTAAAATTTTTCTATTATTACCAACTAATTCTGGATTGACATGTTCATAAGTTGTTGGGTCCTTCATAACAGCCGATACATGAAGCCCACCTTTATGAGCAAATGCATTTTCACCAACATAAGGCTGGTGATTGTTTGGATGTTTATTTAAAATATCATCAACTAATCGAGATAAATTTTTTAATTCAGATAGCTTGTTAGCATTAATTGAAATCTCATATTTTTCAGAATATTCTTTTTTAAGTAATAATGTGGGAATTATAGATATTAAATTAGCATTTCCACATCTTTCACCTAATCCGTTTATAGTTCCTTGGAGATGTCTTGCACCAGCATCAATTGCAGCTAAGCTGTTGGCTACAGCATTTTCTGTATCATTATGACAATGTATCCCAATCTTATCACCTGGAAATTTTTTAGTAATTTCTTCTACGATATTAAAAATCTCATTAGGAAGTGTTCCTCCATTTGTATCGCATAATACTACCCATTCCGCACCAGATTCTAGTGCGGCTTCTATACATTTAAATGAGAATTCAGAATTTGATTTGTATCCATCAAAAAAGTGTTCACAGTCAATAAGTGGTTCTTTACCGCCTGCTTTTACAGATAAAACTGAGTCTTTAATTGCCTCAATATTTTCTTCCAGAGAAATACCTAATGCTAGATCAACATGAAAATCCCAAGTTTTAGCAACTAAACAAACAGAATCAGAATGTGCGTCAATTAGAGATCTCAGCTGAGGATCATTATTAGCGGATCTTCCAGATCTTTTGGTCATTCCAAATGCTGTAAATTTAGCATTTGAAAAATTATTTTTGTTTTCAAAAAACTTTGTATCGGTAGGATTTGCTCCTGGCCATCCACCTTCAATATAGTCTATCCCAATATTATCAAGGGCATTAGCAATATTCACTTTATCCTGAACTGAAAAATCTACTCCTTGGGTTTGTTGACCATCCCTAAGCGTAGTATCAAATAAAATAACCTTTTCTCTGGGCATACTATTTTCTCTTTAATCTTTCCATTACTTTATTATAGCCCATTAATAAAATAAGTTTATTTAATTCTGGTCCATTTGTTTTTCCTGTTAAGGCAAGTCTTATTGGCATAAACAATTCTTTACCCTTTTTTTGTGTTTTTTCTTTTAATCTTGATATCCATTCATCCCATGTTTTTGAATCCCACGGTTCATTTGGCAAAAGATCCTGAGCAATAGTTAAATAATTTTCTTCTATATTAAAATCACCTTGAATTGGTTCATTTAAGATTTTGATCCAATCATTAACATCTGATAAAGTTGAGATATTTTGTTTAATACAATCCCAAAATTCTGCATCCAAAGAACCATTTTTATCTTTAAGAAGCAGAGATATTTTTTCAAAATCATAATTAGAAATTAATTGCGAATTAAGTTTATCTAACTGATTATTACTATAACGAGCAGGTGATTTACTAAGTGAACTAATTTCAAATTTATCAGCTAAAAGATCTAATGATTCAAAAGCCTCAATATCAACTGAACTACCTATAGAAGCATTAAGAGAATTGATTGCATTAGGATCAATATCTTTTTCTTTAAGCTGTTCAATTGAAGCCGCTGCATTTCTTTTTGAAAAAGGTTCACCATTCTCTGAAACCAGTAAAGAATTATGTCCAAAAAGAGGTATGTTTGAATTAAGGGCATTAAATATTTCAATTTGTATTCCAGAATTTGTAATATGATCTTCCCCTCTAATTATATGAGTTATATTCATATCAATATCATCAACAACGCTTGGCAGATTATATAAATAATCACCATCTTCTCTTTTTATAACAGGATCAGACTGGGCTGCCAGATCAACACTTACTTCTCCCCTAATTAAATCTTTAAATTTAACTTTTTTACTTGAAAGCTTAAATCGCCAATATGGTTTTTTTCCAGAATCCAATAATGATTTTATTTCATCTTGTTTAAGTTTTAAGGCGGCTCGATCGTAAACAGGTGGCATCCTTCTTGTAATTAATCTTTTTCTTTTTTTATCTAATTCATCAGGCGTTTCAAAACAAGGATAAATTAAATCTTTAGCTTTCAAAATATCAAATGCCTTATCATAAATTTTAATTCTATTTGATTGCTGATAACATTCATCATAATTCAAGCCAAGCCAACTAAGATCCTCTTTAATGATATCTATATATTTACCCTTACTTCTCTCTTGATCAGTATCATCAATTCTTAAAATAAATTTTCCATTACTTTTTTTTGAAACCAAAAAATTAAACAATGCAGTCCTTACATTCCCTACATGAAGCAAGCCCGAAGGACTAGGAGCAAATCTTGTTACTGCATTATTCAATTTTATCTCTAAATTTATTGGTTATTGGATATCTTCTATCTCTTCCAAAGTTTCTTAAACTAATTTTCACCCCTGGAGCAGATTGTCTTCTTTTGTATTCTGATACATATAATAAATTCTCAACCTTTTTAATTTCTTCTCTAGAAAATCCTTTTTTCTCAAGCTCACTTGTACTTAATTCATACTCGACTAAACCCTCTAAAATTTGATCCAATTTATCATAAGGAGGAAGTGAATCTGAATCTTTTTGATTGTCTCTAAGCTCAGCAGTTGGTTCTTTACTTATTATCGATGCAGGTATGACATCTTTCTTATCTAATAATATATTATTTGGGAGATTAATATTTCGCCAATTAGCTAGAGCATATAATTCTGTCTTATAAATGTCCTTTATAGGATTAAATCCTCCATTCATATCACCATATAAAGTGGAATAACCAACTGAAACTTCTGATTTATTTCCAGTCGTTATTAGCATCTTTCCTTTCTTATTCGATATGGCCATCAATATTGTGCCTCTTATTCTTGATTGTAAATTTTCTTCTGTAATGTCATTTGGCAAACCCTTAAATGAAGTCTTTAAAGACTCTTCGAGAGATAGAAAAGTATCGGTTATCGGTATAGTTTCTAAATTAATTTCTAATCTATTTGCACAATCCTCAGCATCAATCGTGCTATTTTCAGATGTATAATTTGAAGGCAACATATAGGCTTCAACCTTATCTTTACCAAGAGCATCAACGGCTACAGCAGCACAAAATGCAGAGTCTATACCACCAGACAGACCTAAAATAACTCCTGGAAAATTATTTTTATCTACATAATCTCTCAGACCAATAACTGTTGCCATATATATATTTTCTAAATCAGAAAATTTGAATTCATTAAAGGATAGATTATTAAATTTTTTTTCTTTTTCATTAAACTCAATAACAGCATTATGCTCTTGCCATGGAGGAGCTTCATATATTAACTCTTTATCTCCATTCATTATAAGGCTACTTCCATCAAAAACCAATTCATCCTGACCTCCGACTTGATTAATATACACAAATGGAAGTCCAACCTCAGATACTCTATCTTCTATAATTGTTTTTCTCTGATTAATTTTATATTTATCAAAAGGAGATCCATTTGGAGAAACGATCAATTCGCAACCTTGATTCTTAAGCTCTAAACAAACATTGTCCTGCCAAATATCTTCACAAATTGGAACTCCTAACTTAATTCCTCTAAATTCAAATACTTTTGGAATATCATTTTGATGAAAAACTCGTTTTTCATCAAAAACGCTATAATTAGGTAAATTAATTTTTTTAGAAAAACCAATCAACTTACCTTCATCTACAATTGCTGCAGCATTAAATAGATTGTTTTTCTCATATATTGGCAGACCGACAATCAAACCTAGTTTTTTTGTTTTTGAATAATTTATCAATGTATCTAAAGCATTTCTGCATTCTTCAACAAATGACTTTTTTAAAACCAAATCCTCAGGAGGATAACCAGATAAAAATAGTTCAGAAAAAACAACCAGATCAGAATTTAATTCTCCTGCTTGATCAAGAATATCGATAGCTCTTTTAAGATTACCGTCGATGTCTCCAACAATATTATTTATTTGTGCTAAAAATAATTTCATTTTTCTAAAATTTAATATTTATCATAAGTTTAAACAAGTTTGCTTATTTATTATAACATTATATATACTTATCAATATCTATATCCAAGAGGAGTTGATTATGAGTAGCAATAGAAGTAAAGAAATTCATTTAGCTAATAGACCAACTGGATTTCCTGACGATACAAATTTTATAGTTAAAGAAGTTGATTTAGCTGATCCAAACACTGACGAAGTATTAGTAAAAAATTTATGGATGTCTGTTGATCCTTATATGAGAGGACGAATGATTGACAGAAAGAGTTATGTTCCCCCTTTTCAAATAGATCAAGTTCTTGAAGGTGGGGCTATTGGTATCGTTGAAAAATCTAATTCTAGTAACCTCAATGAAGGTGATTATGTAATGTCAAATTACGGTTGGAGAGAGTATTTTGTTACGAATGAAAATAACTTAAAAGTTATAAATCCAGAATTCGGTCCTATTCAAGCTTATTTAGGGGCTCTTGGAATGCCAGGTTTAACTGCATATGCCGGTCTACTCGAAGTTGGTAAATTACAGGATGGAGAAAATGTTTTGGTTTCTGCGGCTGCAGGTGCTGTTGGATCTGTAGTATGTCAAATAGCTAAAGCAAAAGGTTGTAAAGTCTACGGAACATCAGGTTCAGATGAAAAATGTAGATGGCTTGAAAAAGAGTTAGGTATAGATAAAGCAATAAATTATAAAAAAGTAGATAATCTTATATCGGAATATAGATCTCAAATAACTGATGGAATAGATGTTTATTTTGAAAATGTTGGCGGCGCTCATCTTGAGGCAGCAATTAATATTTTAAATGTTGGCGGCAGAATTGCTCTTTGCGGAATGATTGACCAATATAATGATGAGGCCGTAAGAACTGGACCACCTAACTTGATGATGTTAATTATCAAGAATGCGAGTATGGAAGGTTTTATTGTTTCAAAGTATAATCATCTTCAAGAACAATTCTTAAATGACATGAAGGGTTGGATCGATTCTGGTAATTTATCTTGGAAAGAGACAGTGGTTGAGGGCATTGATAATGCACCTAAAGCTTTTATAAATTTATTTTCAGGAAAAAATACTGGTAAAATGCTTGTAAAAATATCATAAGACAAAAATGAGTGATTTAAAAATTGAAGATTTAATTACCGATTTTGAATTTTTTGATAATTGGGAAGACAAATACAAATATATTATCGAATTAGGTAAAAACTGTCCCTCATTAAATGAAAATGAAAAAAATAATGATAATAAGGTTGACGGTTGCGCAAGCCAAGTCTGGTTAATTACTAAAAAAGAAAAGCTAAATGATAAAATTATCCTTAAATTTAAGGGAGACTCAGATGCTTTAATAGTAAAAGGTTTGGTTGTTATTCTTTTCAGTATTTTTTCGGAAAAGTCACCAGATGAAATTATTAAAATTGATGCATTTGAGAAATTGAGAAATCTTGATCTCGAGAAAAATCTAACTATGCAAAGATCAAACGGATTATCATCAATGGTAAAAAGGATTAAAGAAGAAGCTCAAAAATACATTTAGATATGACTAAAAATTTTTTATACTACATGATTGGTCAGGGATCATGGTTCCTTTCCCAAGGCCTTCAAATGATTCTTTTTCCTACAATTCTAGTCTTAATGCTTAATGTTTCACCAGCTTTCTATGGATTGGCACAAGTATCTATTCTTGCCCCTTCAATTTTCTTAATTGTATTAGGGGGAGCAATTGCAGATAGGGTTGATACAAGAAGATTGCTTGGAATTATCCACCTTTTAGCTACCTTACCTTTATTCCTTATATTATTTGGACTTAATTATAGCTTTCTTTCTTTTCAAATTATGATTTTGTATGGTTTAACGACTGGAACAGCTCAAGCCTTTGCTCTTCCAGCAAGAGATAGCTTGCTTAACAAAGTTGCTGATGGGAATATTCAAAAAACTGTAATAACAGCTATGCTTATTCAATTCATTTGCCAATTAAGCGGGATGAGTATGGGTGGTTTAGCAGATGAGTGGGGAATTTTTCCTCTTGTTATTATGCAAATTTTAGCTCTTGTAGTAGGTGGTTATTTTGCTTTCCGTCTTCCAAAAAAACAGGAAACATCCTCATTGCCTAAACTACGTGAAATGTTTCAAGAAATAGCTGAAGGCTTTAATGAGGTAAAAAAGTCAAAGGAAATATTTCCAGTTGTAATGGCAATGGCAATAGTTGGTATTTGTTATATGGGAAATAACCTAGTTGCTCTTCCTTACATAACCACTGAAAGATACGGCCTCGGTTCAGCAGGCTTTGCAATAGTAACCTCATCTTTTTGGGCAGGAACAGTCTTTTCAAATGTTGTATTAATACTTAATCAACAATTAAAAAATTGGGGAAAAATAATGGTATTTAATTTATTTTTTGGAACCATACTTATTTTCTTAGTATTCAATATTCCTTTTTGGGTATTTTGTTTTTTAGTTTTTGCATGGGGAAGTGGAGCAGGTGTCGTTATATCAATGAGCAGAACAATAACACAAACTTTTGCAAAAGAGACACATAGGGGGAGAATATTATCTATTTACTCTTTAGCAATATTTTCCTTTGGTCCATTAGGGGCTCTTATCTGTGGTTTTATAATCGAAAACTTTGGGATTGCAAATAATGTTATTATATCATCATTGACGGCAATGATAGCCCTTTCAATATTAGTTATAAAAACAGATTTATATAAAATTAAATCTCCAAAATAATTTATGAATACTCTTTTTCATCCCACCAAGGATAGTAATCTGGTATGTCTTCAATTCCATCTGAAAAGTTAGCTTCTCTTTTTTCTAAAAATGAAGTTACGCCTTCTTTTGCATCTTGCATTCTTCCTCTAGCAAAAATACCTCTACTATCAATTTTATGTGCTTCCATTGGATGGTCAGCACCAGCCATTTTCCATAACATTTGTCTTGAGAGAGCAACCGATACTGGTGCACAATTCTTAGTTATTTCAAGTGCAATTTCTTTAGCATCATTAAGCAGGTCATCAGCTTTATGAATTGATCTTACTAAGCCACCCTTTAAAGCTTCTTCAGCAGGAAAAACTTTTCCAGAATAAACCCATTCAAGTGCTTGAGAAATTCCTACTATTTTAGGTAAAAACCAAGAGGAACAAGCCTCAGGTACTAACCCCCTTCTTGCGAAAACAAAGCCATATCTTGCTTCTTCAGAAGCTAATCGAATATCCATAGCAAGTTGCATTGTTACCCCAACTCCAACAGCAGGTCCATTACATGCTGAGATGACAGGCTTAAGGCAATCAAAAATCCTTAATGTCACAAGACCGCCACCATCTCTTATACTTGGACTAGACCAATCTATTTCTCCATTTTCTAAAACAGCACCTTGTTTATCGCTTCGATCATCACGACTCTCAAAATCAAATGTTCTTGCTCCTGCTGAAAGATCTGCTCCTGCACAAAAACCTCTACCTGCTCCGGTAACTATGATCGCTTTTACATTATCGTCTTTATCTGCTTCATCAAATGCCTTGATGAGATCATTTTGCATTTGGAAATTAAAAGCATTTAATTTATCTGGGCGATTAAGTGTGATAGTTAAAATATTATCTTCAATATCATATAACAAAGTATCAAAATTCATGTTTTTCTCCAATCTATCTATATTATAGACTTTCTTTTTTAATAATTTCTATAATATGATACAGATAAAATTAATAATATAAAAATAGGTTTTTTTAATGCACCCACATATACATGCAAAAAATAATCCTGATAAACCTGCTTTTATAATGGCAAACTCGGGAGAAGTTGTAACTTATAAAGAGCTTGATGAAAGATCAAATAAGATTGCCAACTTATTTAGATCAAAAAATTTAAATTCAGGCGACCACATAGCAATATTTATGGAAAATAATGTAAGATTTACTGAAATTTTATGGGCAGCTCAAAGATCAGGATTATATTATACACCTATTTCATCAAGATTAACTGCTTCTGAAGTAGAATATATCATTCGTGATTGTGAGGCTAAGTTAATAATTACTTCAAATGCTTTGAAACATGTAGTAGTTGAGCTAACAAATCTTATAAATGATATTCCTGACAGATATATAATTGATGGAGAAATAGACGGCTGGAATAGTCTGGAAGAAAGTCTAATTTCCTTGCCCAGTTCTCCAATAAATGATGAGATTATGGGTCAAGATATGCTTTATTCTTCTGGAACAACTGGAAAACCAAAAGGAATTAAACTTCCTCTTAAAAATATTCCTATAGAACAATCAGAAGATTTGATGCAAGTAGTAACAGGTCTTTATGGAACAAATCAAGATACAGTATATTTATCACCTGCTCCTTTATACCATGCTGCCCCTTTAAGATTTACAATGGGTGTGAATTATCTTGGTGGAACAAACATCATTATGGAAAACTTTGATGCTGAGAGCTCTTTAAAATTTATTGAAAGATATTCTGTTTCGATGAGCCAATGGGTTCCAACAATGTTTGTAAAAATGTTTAAACTTCCTGACGATATTAGAAACAAATATGACTTATCATCTCATAAATGTGCGATCCATGCTGCAGCACCTTGTCCAATTAAAATAAAAAAAATGATGATAGAATGGTGGGGTCCGATAATTCACGAATTCTATGCCGGATCAGAAGGCAATGGATTTATTGCCTGTAATTCAGAAGAATGGTTGGCTCATGAAGGAACTGTTGGAAAACCAATTGTTGGCATTCCTCACATCTGCAACGATGAAGGTGAAGAATTGCCTATTGGCGAAGAAGGAACGATTTGGTTTGAGGGTGATAGTGATTTTAAATATCATAAAGATGAAAAAAAAACAAAAGAGTCTAGACATACCATTCATAGTAATTGGTCAACTCTGGGTGATGTGGGAAAACTGGATGAAGACGGATATCTCTATTTAACTGATAGAAAAGCATTTATGATAATTACAGGAGGAGTAAATGTTTATCCCCAAGAAACCGAAAATTTATTAATCACACATCCAAAAGTTTCTGATTGTGCTGTCATTGGTGTTCCAAATGAAGAATTTGGAGAAGAAGTAAAAGCAGTTATAGAGCCAATTGAATGGTCAGAGCGTGGAGAAAATTTAGAGGAAGAATTAATTAACTTTTGCAAAGAAAACTTATCTTCTATTAAATGTCCAAAATCTATAGATTTCGAGAAGGAACTTCCTAGACATCCAACAGGAAAGCTCTATAAAAGATTATTAAAAGATCGATACTGGGGCAATAAAAGCTCTAAAATTGTATAAGAAAGGATAATTAAATGACTGTTATAGCTGTTACAAGTTGGGAGGGAACTCCCGAAGCAATAGAAAATTTGATAAAAGGTTCTAAGGCCTCTGCTCCAATTCATGAAAAAATGGGCGCAAGAAACCCACGCTTATGGAGAGCTATGTCTGGTGGAGGTATGGATACGGCTTTTTACTCAATAGAATTTGAAAATCATAGTGCATATGGTGCATTTACAGATGAAATGATTGGTTCGGATTGGTGGAAAGAACAAATAATTAAAGCAGCTGGTTCAGCTTATCCAGATTTAAAAAATAATGGTACTACAGTTTATTATGATGCCATTGAAATAGATTAAAGGAGATTATAATGAGAGAATTTAAAAATGTTGCCGAATTGGCAGATTGTGTTGGCCAAGAAATTGGAGTTAGTGAGTGGTTCTCAATTGATCAAAATAGGATAAATGATTTTGCTGATGCAACTGGAGATCATCAATGGATACACATAGATCCTGAAAGAACTGAAACAGAGCTAGGAATGCCTACAATTGCTCATGGATTTTTAACTTTGTCTCTAGTTCCTATGCTTACATCTCAAATAAGCACCATAAAAAGTGTAACTAGAGGTATAAATTATGGAACCAACAAAGTTAGATTTACCAATATGGTCCCTGTAAATTCAAAAGTTAGAGCTAAATCTGTGCTTTTAGAAGCACAGGCAAAGGCTGGAGGTACACAATTAACCTCTGAAATAAGTATTGAAATCCAAGGACAAGATAGGCCTGCAATGGTTGCTGAAACAGTATCTATTGTATTTGAATAAAAGTTCTTAATCATGGTTTCTAAAAAGAGGTTAGAGCCTCCAAAAGCCAGAAAAAAAAATAAAAAAATAAAAGTCCATGGCTTAGTTGTTAAAGACGATTACTCTTGGTTAAGAGATGATAATTGGCAGGAAGTACTCAGAAATCCTTCTATTTTGAAACCAAACATTAAAAAATTTCTTGATAATGAAAATAAATGGACAGATAAAAATTTAAAACATTTAAAAAAATCAAAAAATATTATTTTTGAAGAAATTAAATCAAGAATTAATGAAAATGATAGATCCCTTCCTGTTAAGGATGGGAAATACTTATATCTAACAGAAACAAAAAAAGGATTACAATATTCAATACTTAAAAGAAAATTATCAAATAATTCTAAGTCTCGCTATCGTACAATAATTGATTGGAATATTTTAAGTAAGAAATACAAATATTTTAAACCTGGAGGAGTTTCATATTCACATGATCAAACAATATTTAATTATAGTTATGATGATAAAGGATCGGAATTTTACTCAATTAAAACCTTTGATATAAAAAATAAAAAAAAGAAATTCTATACCCTTAAGAATACGAGCGGGGCTACAATCTGGTCAAATAATTTATCTGGTTTCTATTATATTAGAATGGATAAGAATCATAGGCCTTCAAGCTTATGGTTTCATGATTTAAATTCTAAGCAAAATGATGATCAGTTAATTTATGAAGAAAACAACCCTGGATATTTCTTAAATATAAGTGAAACTCTTAGTAAAAAATATCTAGTTTTAAACATAAGTGATCACGAGACTAATGAAATATACCTTTTAAATAAAGATGGTAATGATAAACAGTTATCGCTGTTCTGCAAAAGAAAAAAAGGATTTGAATATAGTATTGATCATGACCTAGAGCAGTCACGTTTTATTATTTTAAACAATAACGACAATGCCATCGATTTTAAAATTTCATATATAGAGGAAAACAAAAAACGAGATGGAGTTGAGAAATATCCTAATACAAATTGGAAAATATTAATTCCCCATAAAAAGGGTGTTCTGATAACTGATTTTGCTGATTTAAAAGAATTTTTGATAGTACAAGAGCTAAAAGACGGTTTGCCAAGAGTGAAATTTATAAATAAAAAAAATAATAAAATTGAGGAAATTAAATTTGATGAAGAAGCATATCAATTGAGTTTTAATGAAGGAATAGAATACAAAAGCAAAAAAATAAGAGTCAATTACTCTGCTATGAATGTACCGACAACTATTTATGAATACAATTTAAACACAAAGAAGAGAAGAATTCTTAAGCAACAAAAAGTACCATCAGGATTTAATAAAAATAAATATGAAACTAAAAGAATTTTTGTAAAAAGCCATGATGGAAAAAAGATACCAGTATCTTTGCTTAAATTAAAAAATATTAAAGATAGCGCACCTACGCTTCTTTATGGCTATGGAGCATATGGAATGTCAATGACACCAGGCTTTTCAGTTGCAAGATTATCCTTGGTGGATAGAGGTATGATTTTTGCAATTGCTCATATTAGAGGGGGTATGGAAAAGGGACGCCAATGGTATTTAGACGGAAAACTAAAAAAGAAGAAAAATAGCTTTAAAGATTTTATAAGCTGTGCAAAATTTTTAAAAAATTCTAAATTATCAGGTGATTTAACTATTCATGGAGGCAGTGCAGGTGGGCTTTTGATTGGTGCAACACTTAATATTGCACCTCAGCTTTTCAAATCAGCAGTCGCTGATGTACCTTTTGTAGATGTTTTAAATACAATTCTAGATTCATCTCTACCATTAACACCACCTGAATGGGAGGAATGGGGTAACCCAATTCTAAACAAAAATGATTTTTTAAATATTCAATCATACTCTCCATACGATAATGTAAAAAAGCAAGATTATCCCTCGCTCTTAGTAACAGCAGGTCTGACTGATCCAAGAGTAACATATTGGGAAGCCGCAAAATGGGTTGCTAAATTAAGAGAATTAAAGACAGATAAAAATAATCTATACTTAAAAACAAATATGGAAGCTGGTCATGCAGGAAAAGCAGGTAGGTATCATCAAATAGAAGAAGCTGCATTCATGTATGCATTTATTCTAGATAGTCACAAACTTTTATGAAGGCTGTTCTCCAGCAATAGTTATTCTATGCAATAGTCTATCATAACCATCATATCCGCCTGTAGCTTGGTGCATTACTGCCCTATTATCCCACATAATTAACATATCCTCCTCCCAAATATGTCTATAAATATACTGGTTCTGTGTCATATGAGAAAATAAATCATTAAGTAATGCATCTGACTCATTTTTTTCTAGGCCATCTATAAATAAAGAATAAACTGGATTAATAAATAGACCCTTTCTTTTTGATTCTGGGTGAGTTCTCACAAGAGGGTGCGTAAAAGTTTTCTTAGCATCTTTCGAAGGTCTAATTTTCATTGACCTATCTTTTTCTTTTTCTAAAGCATAAAATCCGTCATCAGCATAAGGTAAAGCCGCAGAATGAATTACCTTAAGATTATCAATATTTTTTTTTGTTGTATTAGGCAAACCCTCATAAGCTTCAATTGTATTTGCAAAAAGAGTATCTCCGCCAATTGGAGGGATTATCTTTGAATGAAGCAAAGTTGCAGATGGAGGTTTTTTTTGAAAAGACCAATCAGAGTGCCAAGAGCCACCAAAGTGTGAAGCCTTTTCGTTTGCCTCTTTTTTTACTTCGATAATATTTGGATGATCATCAATGGAATCAATGAAAGGATCTTCTCCAAATTCTCCAAATATTAAACTAAATCTCTCAAAATCTTTGTGATGTAATTTTTGATTAGGAAAAATTAATACTGAGCACTCACACCATAATGATTTTAAGAGTTCTTTGTCTTGAGATTTTAAATCCTTAGATATATCTATACCTGTAACTCTTGCACCAAGATTTGAGATAGATTGTGATCGATCAATTTTTAACATTATTGTTCTTTCAAAAGATAAAATAATTATGTAAAAACATTATTTAAATCTATAGAAACATATTTAAAACTCAATTTAATTATTTAATAGGAGATTATTATGGCATTAGTTCCTCATCTTAAAGGCAAATTACGAATACCAGTTGTTGGAGCACCGCTCTTTATAGTTTCAGGACCAGAGCTTGTAATTAGTCAATGTAAAGCAGGCGTTGTTGGTTCTTTTCCTGCTCTGAATGCAAGACCTCAAGAAGTATTGGATGAATGGTTAATTCAAATAAAAGAGGAATTAGATAAACACAATCAAGAGAATCCTGATAATCCTGCAGCTCCATTTGCAGTTAATCAAATATGTCATGCCTCTAATGACCGTTTAATGCAAGATATGGAATCATGTGTAAAACATGAAGTTCCAATAATAATTACAAGCTTAAGACCTCCTCTTGAAATAGTTGAAGCAGCACATAGTTACGGTGGAGTTGTTTTTCATGATGTTATTAATGTTAGACATGCAAAAAAAGCTGCTGAACAAGGGGTTGATGGATTGATACTTGTTTGTGCTGGAGCTGGTGGCCATGCTGGAACTCATTCACCTTTTGCTTTAGTTCGCGAAGTAAAAGAATGGTTTGATGGAACTATATTATTATCTGGATCAATATCAGATGGGCATTCAATTGCTTCATCTTTAGCGCTAGGGGCTGATCTAGCTTATATTGGAACAAGATTTATAGCTACAAAAGAAGCAAATGCTGATCAAAGATATAAAGATATGCTTATTGAATCATCGGCTTCAGATATTGTTTACTCATCATTGTTTACTGGTGTTAGTGGTAATTATCTTAAACCTTCTATTGAAAAAGCAGGTTTAGATCCTGACAATCTACCTGGAGCAGATAAATCTAAAATGAATTTTGGCTCAGGGGGAAACACCAAATCAAAAGCTTGGAAAGATATTTGGGGTTCTGGACAAGGTATTGGAAGCATAAAAAGTGATCCATCTGTTCAAGACTTAGTAAATGAGCTAACAGAACAGTATGAACAAGCTTATGAAGAAATGCAGAAAAAGAAAACTGGATAGCTAAAAACTAAAGTTACCATTTTCTACTCTATCCATATCTTTTTTAACCATCATTTCAATAAGATTATTGAAACTTACTTCTGGTTTCCACTTAAGTTCAGCTTTTGCTTTAGTTGCGTCTCCTAGAAGATAATCAGTTTCTGCGGGCCTATTATTATCTTTATTAGTATCTATAAGAATATTACCAGATTTTTTACAACGTCCGAACTCAACTCCGTTATCAATACTCCACTCTATTTCTATATCAATAACATTAAACGCCTTTTCAACAAAATCTCTCACACTATGTGTCTCTCCAGTTGCAATTACATAATCAGTTGGATCTTCATTTTGCAGCATGAGCCACATTGCATTAACATAATCTCCTGCAAAACCCCAATCTCTCTTGGCATTTAAGTTGCCAAGACTAATGCATTGCTTTTTTTTCTTTGCAATCTCTGCAACACCTAAAGTAATTTTTCTAGTAACAAATTCTACCCCTCTTAAAGGCGACTCATGATTAAAAAGTATTCCTGAACATGCATGTAAGTTCCAAGCCTCCCTATAATTTATAGTCATCCAATGGCCATATAATTTAGAAACACCATATGGACTTCTTGGATAAAAAGGCGTTTCTTCGTTTTGAGGTGAAGATTGAACTTTACCAAACATTTCTGAAGTGGAAGCTTGATAAAATTTAGTTTTTCCTCCTAGCATTTTTACTATTTCTAAAATTCTTGTGACACCTATTGCATCAATTTCAGACGTATAGATTGGCTGATCAAAAGATGTCTGGACAAAACTTTGCGCAGCTAAGTTATAAATCTCATCAGGCTTAATTTCTTCAATTACTCTTTGGATATTTGTAATTTCTGCAAGGTCCATTGCAACTAAATTAACCTTATTTAAAATATCTAACTCAAATAACCTTCCAGTATTTATAGTTGAGGTTCTTCGAACAGCTCCGTAAATCTCATAACCCTTATCTAATAGAATTTGTGATAGATAGGATCCATCCTGTCCGCTTATACCTGTAATTAAAGCTCTTTTATTCATTTTTTTTAATTTAAAATTGTTATTACTTTTAATAGTCTAATATAGTCTTTACTAATAGTTTAATTTAAAAAAAATTTATGAGGCTAATATGAGACAAATTTCTGCAAGACTTTTAAGTTTAATTCCAGGATTAATATTTTTAATTCAAGCTTACGCCTGGGTTACCAATCCTTCAAAAGCGTCAAATGATCTTGGGATGATATATCTTGAAGGAATTGGTAGAAGTACTCAAATTGGAGACTTTTCAGCATTTTTCATAAGTGTAAGTATTTTTTGTTTGTTAGGTAGTATTTTTAAAAATATTTCTTTTCTTTTTGCTGCGGTAATTGTTTTGAGTTCAGCGGCAACTATGAGAATAATTGCTTGGCAAATATATGATGCTAGCTTTGCACCTACTTTCATAATTGTAGA